>NZ_JBPCEO010000001.1:0-574763 GCF_050971765.1 Halobacillus sp. A1-3
TTTAGCCTCACTCTAAATGCTGAAACCAGGTGGGTTTGAGAGGTTAATGACAGCTGGGATGGCTGGGAAATGACGAGGCTCCCGTGGGAGAAGGACCTAGACGAGACCCCACAGAGAGCGAAGCGAACGAGGAGGCTCGGCAGTTCCCCCACAGGAAAGCGAGTTATTTTCCAGCCATCCCTAACACTATTACATATACAAACCCACGATATCTCGGAATCGAATCTTCCAGAATACTGCTATATAGTTGAATAAAAAAACCGCAAGAGAAACTCTTGCGGTTGATGATTATGCCTGACCTTGTTCTTTCGACTCTTTTTTAGGGGAGAAGAACCATCCGGCAGCTGCAATAGCTACTAGTACGGCATAGAATATAATTTTCCATAACGCCGAATGAGCAAAATCCTCACTTAGAATATGAACATTCGGGTGAGCAAGTGTAGCCACGACTAACTTCACACCAACCCAGCCGACGATTACGAAAGCAGCGATCTCCAGCCCAGGTCTAGAATGCAAGATTCTCACAAAGAAGTTCGCTGCGAAACGCATGATAATAATACCAATCATACCCCCAGCAAGAATAACACCAAATTTACCTCCATCAAGGCTTCCTACCTCAGGGAGACCTGTATCAGGGAGAGCTACGGCCAGGGCAACAGCAGCAAGGATCGAGTCTACAGCAAATGCAAGGTCAGCAAGTTCAACCTTAAGGACAGTCGCCCAGAACCCTTTGCCCCGCTCTGGTTCAGCTGAATCATCGGTCTCTTTCTCATCGTCTTCCTCATTCTTCGATTTCCATTTATCATATAAGTGTTTTCCTGAGATGAATAATAGGTAAGCAGCGCCTAGCGCCTGCACCTGCCATACATCTACGAGGAAGGAAATAACAAATAATGACCCAAAACGAAGTAAAAATGCACCAAACAAGCCATAAAACAGAGCTTTTTTCCTTTTCTTCTCTGGAAGGTGCTTGACCATGATGGCTAGCACAAGCGCATTGTCAGCGGCCAATATTCCTTCCAGACCGACTAATACAAGTAGAACCCATCCGTATTCTATCAGTAATTGTGCATCCACGATTCTTCTCTCCTTCTTCAACAAAAAATGGTCCCTACCATAGTGGTAAAGACCAATAAAATAGACCTTTACCACTGTGGGTAAAGGTCTCGCTAACAACGTTCGTTGCCAATAAAGCCGGGGAATTATCCCGAAGTGACGACTTTATTGTCCAGCTACTCCCCTTTAGGAATGCTAAATTCTATCCCAATCTTAGCACGCAACTACTTTTTGTCAACGGGTCAACGCCCACTTCAATCGAATATACCTTAGTATGATGACTTAAGTTCTTCGTTATTCATTAATGGAAGTTTACCCTTGAAGCGCAATCCTAAACGGAAATAATTCCCCCTTCATAATTCCTTTCTTTACGGCCGGTTCCTCGCCCATCAGTCGCTCTGCTTGTTGAGCGTTGTCAGCGTGGAATATCACAATACCAAATTGGCTTACATCCTCATTCGTTGTTCTTCCAGCCATCACTACTTTGCCTGCTTCTGTCCAGCTCTTTAAGTGGTGAAAGTGTTCAGACACTACCTTTTCGTCGTCCTCCGTCCAATTTTCTTCCTTAAGCAAACGTTTGATTAGGGTGAGTCTATACAAATATTCCATAAAACCCTCCTCTTATTTAGCTTTTTCTGCAAAAAGACGAGAAATTTCTACAATAACATTCGTTGCTTTTTCCATATTATCTAAGGAGATATATTCGTATTTTCCATGAAAGTTCTCTCCCCCTGTGAAAAGATTAGGAGTAGGCAGTCCCATGTAAGATAACTGTGACCCATCCGTTCCGCCGCGAACCGGCTTCACAAGAGGTGCAATATTCAAATTTTCCATCGCTTCATGAGCGATGTCTATGATCTGCCTTACCGGTTTAATTTTATCTCCCATGTTGTAATATTGATCATTTATCTCAATACTCACACGCTCTTTACCATACTTTTCTTGAAGCCTTTTAGTCAGTGACTGCATTGCTTTCTTCTTGCCAGTGAATTTTGCTTTATCATGATCTCGAACTAAATAGACTAGTGAAGCTTTTTCTACATCACCTTTAAATGAATGGAGATGGTAAAACCCTTCATATTTTTCCGTATGTTCCGGTGCTTCCTCAACAGGAAGCTGCTGTTGAAAGTCAATCGCCATTTTTACGGCGTTGACCATTTTCCCTTTCGCCGTTCCTGGATGTACACTATTCCCATAGAAGTCTACTTTGGCCGTTGCCGCGTTAAAACTCTCAAATTGCAGCTCTCCTAATGGTCCCCCGTCGACGGTATAAGCATAGGATGCTCCAAATTTGTCCACATTGAACTTATGAGGACCGCGTCCAATTTCTTCATCTGGGGTAAACGCTACTCTGATTTTTCCATGTTTGATTTCGGGGTGCTGAATTAAGTAATTCATCGCTGTCATAATTTCGGTTATTCCTGCTTTATTATCAGCGCCCAGCAATGTCGTACCATCTGACGTGACCAAAGTATGACCTTTATATTCTTCTAGTTCAGGAAAGTCTTTAGGTGATAGCACCACATCTTCATTTAAGTTGATGTCTCCCCCCTCATAGTTCTCAACTACTTGCGGATTGACATTATTCCCAGTGAAGTCAGTCGCTGTATCTACATGGGCTAAGAATCCTATAACAGGTACATCTTTCTCTGTATTAGAAGGAAGTGTAGCCATCACATACGCATTCTCATCAATCGTAACCTCTTCCATTCCTATTCCCTTCAGCTCTGATACCAGTTTTTCAGCTAGTTCCCACTGGCCAGTTGTGGATGGTGTTGTCTCACTAAACTCATTCGATTGTGTATCGATCGTGACATAAGATTTAAATCTCTTCAAAAGCTCATTTTTCATAGTGTACTCCCCCTCGAATTATGTACAAATCTATATTCAGTTTATAAATCATTCATTTTAAAGTAAATCTGTTGATTGAAATTGGGTGATTAGCTATTCTTGAATTATTGCTTATTCTAAAGGAATTTCAGTTGAAAGTATCGAATAACATTTAGGTAATCATTCTATCTACATAAAGGTGTGACACGTTTGATTCATAAAAAATGGTTCCAAACCCTAGTAGCCGGGATCTTAGCTTCCCTGCTCATTCTTTTATTGCACGAAATTCACTTCTTTTTTGCTCCTTTCTTCACTTATCTTGGGGCAATTGCCCTTCCGTTGATTGGAGGGGGAATATTATTTTACATCTCAAGACCTGTTCTTCACTTCCTAGAGAACTATAAAATTCCTAGGCTGTTAGCGATTTTGATTATATTCCTATTGTTTATTTTTGTAGGTTTTCTAATCACCCAATTCATTGCACCAATTGCCCAGCAGCAGTTTTCAAGATTAGTCAATAATATGCCACGGATGATAGACATGCTGACCGAAACCGTTACTTACTGGCAGCAAAATCAAGATATCATTCCTAGCCAGTTCGATAGCACAATACAAAACGTTATCCAAAACCTGCAATCCTATCTTCAGGATGCGTCCATGATTATTATCAATGTGATTAGTCAGTTAATTGGTTTTGTCTTTGCCCTAGTATTGATTCCGTTTTTCCTATTCTTCATGTTGAAAGATGGAGATAAGCTCGTTCCTTTCATCACACAATTTTTGAGTAAACGAAAAGCTAAGAGTTTTAAAAAATTAGCTCACTCCGTTGATCATACGCTGAATTCCTTTATACTTGGGCAAATGACCGTCAGTATAGTGGTGGGGCTGCTGCTTCTTATCGGCTACCTCATTATCCATTTAGAATACTCGTTAACGCTTGCGTTGTTTGCTATGTTTATGAACGTGATTCCTTTTGTTGGTCCATTTCTTGCGGTCATCCCTGCTATCCTTGTCGCCTTCTTCCAGGACCCTGTCTTAGTCGTTTGGGTTGCCGTAATCATGGTGGTCGCTCAACAAATCGAAGGAAATTTCGTCTCCCCAAACGTTATGGGAAAAGCATTGAACATTCACCCTTTAACGATTATCACACTAATTTTGGCAGCTGGGAGCTTAGCAGGATTTTTAGGCTTGATCTTCGCTATACCCGCCTATGCTGTTATAAAAGCGATCGTTAGTCACTTTTACCATGAATGGCTGGACAGAAAAGACGCAGCCGATATTAAATAATTGTAGTATCTTGAAGGACCCGCTATGATTTTCATAGCGGGTTCATTTTTTTATTTACAATAAGGAGGTTCATAGAATGTCCCAGCCTTTGCCAAAACTTTGGACTTGGCCCTTTATATTCCTGATTTTAGCGAACTTATTCACCTTTATGAGCTTCCAAATGCTCCTTCCAAACCTTCCTCCCTACATAGAATCTATTGGGGGAAGCAGTCTGCAAATCGGATTGATTACGACAACCTTTGCTTTTGCTGCTATATTCGCCCTTTCATTGGCCATTTGTTAATGACAAAACCGAGAAAGTTATTGGTTATGATCGGATCGATATCTTTGCTGATTATGACTGCTCTGTATCCGGTTACCCAAATAGTAGTCATTCTCTTAATTATCCGCTTTATTCACGGTATCGCATGGGGATGGTCAACAACTGTCAATGGAACTGCGGCCGTTGATTTAGTTCCAAGAAGACGGGTCGGTGAAGGGATGGGATATTTCGGGTTATCGGTCACTGTGGGGATGATCATGGCACCTAGTTTAGGTATTTATCTTTATCAAAACTATTCCTTCAATCTTCTTGTTTGGATTGCTGTAGCATTAGGGGGTGTGGCAATTGTCTTGTTTTCCGTCACAAGTTTCGTCACTCCTGACAGTGTTTATCAAAATCAAAATAATCCACCGAAATTTTCTTTCTTCGGTTCTTTAATTGAGCAAAAAAGTCGTTACCCTGCTCTTGTCACGTTCCTTAACACCTTCGGATATGGAGCCGTTGTGACGTATATTGTTATCTTTGGAAACGAACAGGGTTTATCAGGAACCTTCCTTTTCTACTTTTTCAATGCGGTTTTTGCAACGATCTCCAGGCCTTTGACGGGTAAATATTTTGATAAAAAAGGTCCGTGGAAACTGATTATGGTCTGTTCTCTGATATCTTTCATCGCGATGTGGATTCTATCTCTTGCCGGTTCAAACCTTCACTTGATTATCGCTGGAGCACTGTTCGGTATTGGCTTCGGATCTATGATGCCTGCCCTGCAAGCCTGGGTGATTTCCAAAACTACAACGGAAAGAAGTGGGATTGCAAACGGGATGTACTACTCGTCCATTGATTTAGGCATTGGTTCCAGTGCCTTCATCCTCGGATTCATTTATAACTTTGTCAACACAGCTACTCTTTTCAAGTTATCGAGTATTATGTTTTTAGCTGTCTTAGTCCTTACTTTTTTCGATTATAGAAAACAATCAGAACCATGGACAGGCACATAAGAAACACCCGTATCAGCCTTGATACGGGTGTTCCTATAGAGTAAAGCTACCACTTCTATGAAGCGTTATTCACCTGCAGCTTTTATTTCTTCTTGGAGCTTGTCTAAGATTTGACCATCTACTGTAGAGACGTCACTACGATAAAAGTCACGAACAGGCATAGCTTTTTCTTTAAACATTTTGCGCTGTTCTTCTGTCAGCTCTACAATTTCAGTTGGATTTTCATCGTCATTTTTAATTTGTTCCAACCATTTTTCATTTTGAGCCTTTTGCTCCTCAAATACCCATTCCTGCATTTCAGTGACTGTTTCATCTACCATGGTTTTCATCTCATCATTTAAACCTTCATACCAGTCTGTATTTACTGTCGTCATGGCAACATAGTTGTTGTGGTTAGAAATCGTCATATAATCTTGGACTTCATAGAAAGAAGCGTCACCGATGAAGAAAATAGGGTTTTCTTGACCTTCTACTGTTCCACGGTCAAGCGCTGTATAAAGCTCTGACCAACTCATCGGCGTAGGATCTGCGCCATAGGCTTTATAGGACTCCAAAATCAATGGAGAGGTTTGTGTACGCATTTTGAAGTTTTGGAAATCAGCTGGTTCTGAAATTTCTTTGCTGGACGTCCATTGCATAGCTCCCTCTGTCCAGTAGGATAAAGGTGAAATACTATGCTCTTCATATTTAGCACGTAAATCTTTATTCAGTGCTTCACTATCATTCAAAATTTGTTGTGTTTTTTCTACACTATCCGGGAAAAGGAAGTGTAAAGCAAAGATTTGGCCTTCTTTCACCATATTACCTGTAAAACCTGGTGACATAACTGCCATTTCTACCGCTCCATTTTGAAGCTGCTCTACTTGGTCGGTTTCACTTCCTAGGCCGCCGAATTCATAAACTTCAATGTTTACAGCTCCATCTGACTTTTCTTTCATTCGTTTAGCAAATTCTTCAGCGTATTCATATTGAACTTGTCCATCCACTTCTTCAGTTACAAATTTCCAGTTATATGTCTGTCCCTCACTGCCTCCTGCGTTTTCATCACCGTTACCGCCCCCGCAAGCAGCTAAAACAATACTTACTACAAACAACATAGCTACAGTCAGTAAACTCTTTTTCTTTAAAATTGTAATGACCTCCCAATTTTTTATATAGAATTCCGCTTACAATAACACAAGCGAAAGTTCTTCAAAGAATATAAGAAGTATAGAAATCGCCACCAGCATAATAATGTACGGCGGTGTTCCTTTGATAACTTCCAAATAAGGTTTGTTGAACACGGCACTTGCTGTGAAGATATCAACTCCAAATGGCGGAGTCGCTGAACCTAACGCCGCCTGGAAAGTAATCACTACTCCTAAATGTACAGGGTCAATGCCTGCCCCCATGGCCGCGGGATAGAAAATCGGTGTCAAAACGAGTATGACTACAATCGGATCTACAAACATACATCCGATAAAGAAGAATATTGTTACCATCAACAATACATAGACAGCACTTGGATCCGTACCTAATACTGTCTCTGTAATCATCTGGGGAATTCGAGCAAATGAAATTACCCACGTAAAAGCCTGACCGCCGGCTACTAATACGAAGACAGCAGACGTCACAAGTCCTGTAGAACGTGCGATCTTTGGCAATTCTTTAAGGTGGATAGAACGATAAATGACTACTTCTAAGATAAACGCATAAAGCACAGACATACCCGCAGCCTCTGTTGGACTGAAGATACCTGTATAGATTCCCCCAATAATAATGATAGGAAAACCAAGAGGAAGAAGAGCCTTCCTTGTCATCTTCATCCGCTCGCTCCAAGAAGCTTTTTTTGCCAGTGGAATATCTTTCGTCTTAGCATAAATCACACTATAAATCGCAAAGCTTAAAAATACGATAATCCCAGGTATGATTCCAGCAATGAAAAGATCCCCTACTGAAGTTCCTGACACCAATCCGTAGATGATCATTCCAATACTTGGTGGAACCAGCAGGGCTACATCACTGGAATTAATAATAAGAGCGATAGCCGTCGGATCTTTATACCCGATTTTCAAAAGTCTTTCTCTCATTGGTTTACCAATAGCTACGACCGTAGCCTGAGTAGAACCGGAAATAGCCCCGAAAAGAGTACAGGCAGCAGCTGTTGTTACCGCATATCCTCCTCGGACATGCCCGATGAATGAGCCAATGAAATCCAATAGACGATTTGAGGTCTTCCCTGTTGTCATAATATCTGCTGCAAAGATAAACAAGGGTACAGCTAATAGTACATACGGTTCTATTCCTGTGGAAAATTGCTGCATTAATATCATGGGGTCCAAATTCGGAAAATACATGAATAATACAATTAACGGCGCCGCCATCAGCGGTATCATCATTGGAAAATTCAAAAGTAGAAGGACCACCATGATTGTCAATAGAGTGGCAACCATATTGTTATCCTTTCTGCATCTTTATTTTTGTTTGGTTATAAATGTGTTCCTTCATGAACTTCATGCTTCGTTTGATCGTTATAATCTTTCGCATCGGTTCCAAGGTAGACTTCATTCCGATCTTTAATATTGATCCACATATTTCTTAGGAATTGGATGCCTCCCAAGAGAAAACCAATAGGAATGAAAATGTACAAGTAATAAGCCGGCATCTGTAACGCAGATGTTACCCGTCCTGACTCATATACATCATAGACATATAATGCTGAAAAGTAAGTAAGTACAAATAAAACGATAGCTGTTACTAGGGGGATGAAGATAGCGAGAATTTTACGCACCTTGAATGGTGCTAGATCATAAAAAGCCGACATACTAATATGCCGTCCTTTCCTAGCTGCGTAACTAATCCCCATAAATGTAGCCACAACAATGGCAATTTGACTGACCTCATCTGCAAATGGCGGTGAATAGTTAAAAAGTGCACGGCTGAGAGCTTTTCCTACCACCATCAATGCGATAATAATAACAGCGTAACTAAGTATAAATTCTTCTATTTTTAATATTAATTTGTCTAAGCCTTTTAATAGATTCAAATAATTACGCCTCCTGTTCTATTCTAAAAGCTGAAAAAGCCTAGTTACTTAAAATCATATCGAACCTTTGACCTACCCACAAATGATACTAGACAGAAAATTGAGTCTCTTTACAGGATATTTGCTTCTCTCGAAGAATTGAGCAGGAATATCAGCCATTTCGTATAAATACCATCATGCAAGCAGCAAATACTCTATATTTGTTTATTCAGCTTTCTGAACTTGATTCTTTTGAATCAAAATGATAAACCAATGAATTCCCGATCCATTTGTAGCCGATTTTTTTATAGATAGAATTGGAGGTTGGATTACTTAAATCAGTGTAGAGAGCGCAGTACTCACACCCTTGATCTAGAAGTTTCTTAGTGAGCGCCCATACGACTTGGGAAGCGTAGCCTTTTCTCTTGTGCAGATCTGGAGTATAAACACCATTGATCGTTGCACCATTCGGAGTTTTCCGCGCACGATTTGCCATCGAAACAGGCTCTCCGTTCACTAGCCAAAGATGCGCTCTCTGTGTCCCTACCATATCTTGAGCAAGCTCCTCAGCCTGTTTACTAATAAGACGCTCGTTCGTTTCTACACCGAACCTTTCCAGCCAATCTGTGATTAAAGGGATATGAGCATGTTCTGCAATGACTAGCTTCCCTTCTTGAGAGAGAATCGGCTGCAATTCATCAAGACGGAAAATCCCCTGCCTCATATGAAGCCTTGCTACTAATGGTGGATCCAGTCGCTTCCATGCTTCTATAAACCAATGGACCGCCTGTTCTTCTCCAAGCACACCAGGTACATCATAGTTATGATCAAAAAGGTAGCGGACTAAACATTGAATATGCTTAGCAGCTACACTTTCCACAGAGGGAAGAATCCATAAGTGAGGAGGTGTGCACATTCCAAGGTAAACAGGGAGACCATCCTCTTCAATATGTAATAAATAGGCCTCTTCATCAGTAGTGTTCTCAATCATCCGTTGAAGGATACCTATGGGCAGGTTATTTTCTGCCTCCCTGTCTATCAATAGCCCTTCCACTGTTTCATAAAATTGCTTTCCATCACTTTGCTTTATAACTCTCATACACGTTACCCCTCCCCTGGGAAAATGAACCTGGACTAAATGAATTAATAGACAAATAGGAAAATTACTACTATTATACGTCCTTGACACACCTTCTACAATAAAAGAAAGGAGTGAGCTCTATGACAAAAAAGGAAATCCAAGATCAAATTACCTTTCTAAAATCTGACTATGTAAGAATACAAGGGGACTTAGATAAGCTTGAGGCTAATGGAGCCAATGTGTCCAACGCAGAAGCCCAGCTTGAGCGAATCGAAAACGAGCTAAAAGAATTGAACAAGCAGCTAGCTGAAAGAAAGTAAAAAGAGCTTGGACCATAATGAACAGCGCCTGAAACAATGGATATAATTGGACGTGCTGCGCTTATCCTAAAATAAAAAACCCGAACGATGGGAAAGTCTTATCATAAGAATTCACCATCATTCGGGTTTTAAAATGGCTAAAACACTTCTGGCCCAGCCTTTTTTTCAATCATTTATTTTTTTTAGGATCTTTTCTTTGTTCCTCAAGTTTTTCCTGAATTCTCTCAAATTCCTTACTTGGAGGTGTTAGGGAGACGACAACATCTCCATTCTCTGCTCTCAGATCTACTTCAGAACTGTAAAATTCGATTTTTCCTGTAGGTTTCTTTATGAAAAGTAGAAGAGCATGATCATCAATATTTTCGAGATATTTCTTATACGTATATTGTTCTGTAATATTGGTCTTTCGGAAGACATAGCCATTTTCAACCATGTCATTTAGTTCTTCCCACGAAGCACCTTCCTTGAAAAGAACACGTCCACCAATAGTATGAACGAGCCCTTCAAGATTGTCTCCTTCCCTGTTGCTTAAGCTTAGCTGGAAAAGGTTGTTACGCCCAAATTCAGGTACGAACGTGGTACATACTAGAGCATTATAAGAATCCAATTCCGTAGCAGCAATTAAATATTCGTACGGTGTCATATCAAGATAGTATTCCGTCTGCTCAGACAATATTTCACCGTGGTAGGATTTGATTCCTGTAGAACGTGCCTTCGATAATCGCTCCCATGAGGAATCTGCAATGAGCACAGGTACTTTCAACTCTTCTAATACTTTTGCTACCCCTGTAGAAAAGGGACTGCCACCAGAAATTAAGACGCCTGGAGGACCTTCCATAGAAAGTCCAAGCTTCTTTGAAAGCCATCCAATAGAAAAACCGTGTGCCACAACCGTTGTGAACACTAGCGCAAAAGTGATGGAAATTAAAATCGAAGCATCTTCGAACCCCGAATCAAGGAGTATACTGGAAAAATAACTAGCAACAGTAAGCGCTACAATTCCTCTAGGCGCAATCCACCCAACTAATAACTTCTCTGATTTTGATAAATCCGTCCCCCATGTCGATATAAAAATCGATAATGGACGAACGATGAAAAGCATCAATAATACAAATCCAATCGTTTGTATGTTGAAAATCTCCACTAAGGTTTCTTGCGTGAGAGAAGCTGTTAACATAACAAAGATCGTTGATATTAATAATAAGGAAATGTTTTCCTTGAAATGCCTCATATCGGCAATCGATGAGATATGCATATTCGCAAGCGTCATCCCCATAGCCGTAACAGATAAAAGTCCTGTTTCATGGGTAACTTCATCTGCAATTGTGAAACAAGCAATCACGACAGTGAAAACTACCGGTGATTTGAGAAACTCCGGAACGTATCCTGTTTCGAACATCCAGCCAACACCTTTACCACACGCTAGCCCCAGCAACACAGCAAAGACCGAAGCCAGGAAGAACGTAAACAAGGCAGATGGATTTACATCCGTTCCAAGGATAAATTCGATGATTTCAAAAGCAAATACAGCAAGTAACGCCCCGATGGGATCAACAATGATCCCTTCCCATTTTAATATTTTTGCTGGACGAGGCTTTAATTTTGCCTGTCTTAAAAGAGGCAATATGACGGTCGGACCCGTTACAATAAAAAGTCCACCTATGACAAAAGCTACAGCCCATGACAGTCCTGCAACATAGTGGGCCGCCAGTGCACCAAGAATCCAGCTTAAAAAAGCACCTATTGTGACGATACGAAAAACAGGACGTCCAAGCCCTCTCACTTCTTTAAAGTCCAAATTCAAGCTGCCCTCAAAAAGGATGACAGCAACGGCTAGTGAAATGATGGGTTTATATAAATCTCCAAAATCTTCTTCAGGATTCATTATTCCAAGTACGGGACCAGCAAGCAAACCTACAATGGACATGACGACGATGGCAGGTAAACGAAAACGCCAGGCCACCCATTGAGATCCGACTCCTAATATCCCAATCAACATGAATTGGAGTAACAGCGAATCAACCATGTATTGTATCCCTCATCTCAAAAGGTTATATTCTTCCGATGTTAAATGATATAGCCATATTCTATAACCCGACTTATCATCTGTAAACTATATTGTATTATGCTTAGACATTTCCAAAATTTATATCATTAGTTGTAAGCGTTTACTTATATGGCAATCATAACCTTTAAAATATTCTAAAAAAGGATTGACATAATTTTTCGACATTGATAACATTACTGCGGTGAATAGAAAAAAAGAAAGAATTATGTCGAATTATTGGATATTTCAGCCATTGGACCATACCGCTCATCCTTGGATAGGAGAGCTTTTTTTACGCATATTATAGACACCAAGAGGAGGCTTACTATGAAGTCAAGAGACACCTTATTTATCGGTTTCACGCTATTTGCTTTGTTTTTCGGAGCTGGCAACTTAATCTATCCGGTATCATTAGGAATTGAATCCGGAACGTCTTATGTTGCTGCCATTTCGGGCTTTGTCCTTACTGGGGTTGGTCTTCCCATCATCACTGTTGCTGCAATTTCATTAGTTAAAAATGGAGCGATACAATTAGCCGGAAGAGTTCATCCATTGTTTGGTTTATATTTCACCGCAATGGTTTATTTAGTCATTGGCCCGTTCTTTGCTATTCCCAGAGCGGCTAACGTTGCGTTTGAAACAGGAGTCGTGCCCTTTTTAAATGGATCACCTTTGACCTTATTCATTTATTCCATTATATTCTTCGCCTTAGTTTTCTTGGTAAGTCTGAATCCGTCCAAGCTTGTGGATCGCATCGGTCAGTTTTTAACTCCTGCCTTGTTCCTGGCTATTCTTGGTCTTGTGATTGGAAGCTTCTTTCTATTGGACGGTCCCATCCAGAGTCCTGGTGAAAAGTATGCAAGTCAGCCATTCTTCGCGGGCTTTATTGAAGGTTACTTGACGATGGATGCTATAGCTTCCTTGGCTTTTGGAATCATTGTGGTTACATCGTTCCGTGACAGAGGCGTTACAAACCCTAAAGAATTGACGATCCGAACGCTTAAAGCAGGACTTGTAACAGCTGTTGGGCTAGCAAGCGTCTATGTAGCTATCGGCTGGATTGGTGCCAAGATGGCTACAGAAGGAAATTTTGCTAATGGAAGTGCCATCCTATCAGGAGCTGCGCAGCTTATGTACGGACAGCCAGGTACGCTCCTACTAGGAGTTATTGTAGCACTCGCTTGCTTTACAACCTGTGTAGGGTTGACTGTTGCCTGTGGACAGTTCTTTTCTAAACGAATCTCAGGTCTTTCATATAAGGTAGTAATCACTGTTGTTACCCTTATAAGTCTTGGAATTTCGAATATTGGCTTAAACCAGATTATTGCTTATTCTGTACCCGTTCTTGTCTTTGTTTATCCAATTACAATCGTTTTAGTTGCTCTTACCTTCATGGGAGGTCTGTTTAACCACTCTCGATATGTTTATAGAGGTGCTGTGATTTTCACATCATTCGTGGCACTATATGATGGACTTGCCGCTTTTGGTATGGACATGTCAGGCATCACTCCTTGGATTAGTCAGCTACCGTTCTTTGATTTAAACTTAAGCTGGATCGCTCCCGCAATAATCGGAGGCTTACTCGGAGCTCTTATTCAATTTATTAAAGGGCAGACATCCGCTTCAGAAAGCTATCAGAATTAAAAAAGATCCCCCACGGATTATCGCAATCTGTGGGGGATCTTGCTTCATTAGTTGTCAAGTAAAGTTACACTTACTTTCACATCCAGGTTTTGCCCTCCACCGCGGTAAACACCTTGCAGCGGACTCACATCAGCATAATCTCTACCTGTTCCGATACGAATATGCTGCTCAAGCGCTTCAACGTTGTTCGTCGGATCCAAGCCTACCCAGCCTATGCCGGGAACCATCACTTCCACCCAGGCATGGGTCGCGGCATCCCCGATCAACGCGGAATCTTCCCCAACATATAGATATCCACTAACATACCGGGCAGGGATCCCTTTTGACCTTAATACTCCAATCATAATGTGAGCGTAATCTTGACAAACCCCTCCTTTTAACGGCCATGACTCGTATGCTTTTGTATTCACATGCGTTATACCTGTATTATAGATAATCGATTGATTAATATAGGCCATCAAGTCGATGGAAAACTGAATCGGGTCTGAAGGGTCTCCCACAGCATTCACGATCTCTTCAATTTGTTCTTTATATAAGAAGGTGTACGGAGTTTCATTTAAATAAGCTAAATAATGATGCTTAAACAGCTCTGAATGAAAGATGTTAAGCATCTCTTCAGAGGTATGAATCATTCGGATGAATGGGCTCTTTTGAATACTTACCGTCGAAATGGTTCTTACTGTTAAATGTTCGTGTTTTTCTGGAATAAAAAACGTTTCAACATGGTTTCCCCATAGGTCGATATGCTCTTTAATCAGTGAATTTGGACTAATTTCAGTCCGGTAGGCCAATAACCTTTGACACTCATCTGTACGCGGTTTCAAGCGAATGTGATTCATGCTTTGATCAACAAAGTTTTCGTAATAAAAAGTATTGGTATGTTCAATTTGAAATTTCATTCCATTTCCCCCTGATGTCTGTGTTCACTTGGCATGGACTGGTTCAATTAAGTAGTAAGTTTCTGAGAACATTCGACTTACGGTATGACAGCGATCTTGGAAATGATCCAAGAATCTCATTAACTCTTCCATATTCATTTCATCAATATTCGTTTCACTTATTTCATCCTGAACCAATTTCAACATTTGGAACAAATCCTCAGAGTAATGAGAGACCTTTCCAGACTCCAGGTTGTGAATTGCTTCAAGCACATGGTTCATACAATAGCGGATCGATCTCGGGAACGTGGCTTCTTTGATTAAAAAATTTAAGACGTTCCTCGACTCCATCGTTGGAGGATTTTCTTTAATGTAAGCATCGTACCCATTTAAGTACTGCAAAGCAGTAAGCCAATAATAGTAATTGTCTGTGTGATGTACAGCTTCTTTACGGTTCTTTTCGCAAATGACGTTTAATACTCTAGCCGTTTTTTCTGCACGCTCTACCCATTTTCCAACTTTTATAAAAGAATAGGGAATGCCGCGGCTCATTGTTGATTCGATAACACCCTGGGCTGACATTGAAGTTCTAATTACTTTTTTCAAATAATCCTGGGTATGCTGTCTTGTATTCGCCATCTCCTGCCAGTCCTTTTGGGCTAGATGGAACTCATTTAGTACTTCCCAAAGCTCGTGCGGAATGATGTCACGAGTGGATCTGGCATTCTCCCTTGCATACACCATACTATTCATAAGAGAATTCATATTTAATGGACTGATCGTTAAGTATTGGATGATTGCATCTCTGTCCAAGCGCTCGTAACGGTCCAGGTACTCGGCTTCTGAAGCACAAATCTCCAATACCTCCGCCCAATCGCGGTCCACAATCTCCTGATCAGATGCTTCCAGCATATGAATCAGCTGAACACTAAGTACTCTTGAATTGTTCTCCGCACGTTCAATGTTTCGTGCCATCCAATATAACGAGTCGGCTACTCTACTAAGCATTCGGTTGTCCTCCTTCACTCAATATCCATGTATCCTTGCCGCCCCCGCCTTGGGAAGAGTTTACGACTAAGGAACCTTCCTTCAATGCAACCCTGGATAAACCACCAGGCAGCACGTTCGTGTAATCTCCGCTCATTGCAAAAACACGCAAGTCGACATGGCAAGGATAGAAACGTCCATCTTGGTAAGCAGGTGCTCTTGAAAGCTTAATAGTGGGCTGGGCAATGTATTGATGTGGTTTTTCTATGATTTTTCTTCTGAATTCATTCCTTAAGTCTTCATCAGATTGAGGTCCGATCAACATGTCATACCCACCGGAAGCCCCTACGTTTTTTACGACGAGTTCTTCCAAGTTCTCAAGCACGTATTCAAGTTTTTCAGGATCACTTAAGAAGTAAGTTTCTACATTTGGAATAATCGGCTCTTCATCCAAATAAAAACGAATCATGTCTGGCACGTAAACGTACATAGCCTTATCATCGGCTACCCCATTTCCAATCCCATTCAAAATAGAAACGTTCCCTTTTTTATAAGCTCTTAATAAACCGGAAACTCCAAGCATGGAATCAGGACGGAAAGCTTCCGGATCGAGAAAGTCATCATCGATTCTCCTATAGATGATATCAACTCGTTTTAAACCGCGAATCGTTTTCATATAAACAACATCATCTTTTACAATCAAGTCTCTTCCTTCAACGAGTTCAATCCCCATCTGCTGAGCTAAGAATACATGATCATAGTAAGCGGAATTGTACATACCTGGTGTCAAAAGTACGGCAGTCGGTGTCTTGTGAGGATCTGCATTTTTTGGCACATGACTGATTAGTGCATTATGCAGTTCTGATAACTGATGTTCCAATGTCTCTATTGAATGCTGGAAAAACAATTCTGGGTATACTTGCCTCATTACATAACGGTTTTGAAAAACATAAGACATTCCTGAAGGGTTTCTCAGGTTATCTTCAAGAACGCGGTACTCCCCATTCTCATCTCTGATCAAGTCTACACCAGCTAAGAAGACGTGGTTATTTAATGGAATGTTCACCCCGCCAATTTGTTTATCGTAATAATAAGGGTTGTTCTCAATCAGTTCCCTTGGAATGATGCCTGCCTCAACAATTCTTTGCTCGTGGTACACGTCTTCGAGGAAATGATTGAGGGCACTGATACGCTGCTGAATTCCCTTTTCGACCTTTTTCCATTGTTGTTTCGGTATGATAATCGGAACAAAGTCAAAAGGCATCGTACGTTCAGTTCCACCTGTATGATTATACACGGTGAAAGTAATTCCCTGGCGAAGAAAGTTCAGTTGTGCTGTTTCATGCTTTTCTTTTAGTTCTTGGTCAGAAAATTGACCGATCAGCTGATGAAACCACTGGTAATGTGTCTTCGGTGCTCCTGTCTCTTCCATCATTTCGTCAAAAAAAGATCCTACTTCATAATTTTTAAGCACTCCATCTCCCCCATTCAACATGATATAGAACCATACCCTTAGTTTAGCTCAACTACACAAAAATTGTAAGAAAATTTGCACAAAATTAACCCAAACTACCCCCTCAGGTCATCCAGATTATGGATATACAGAATGGTTTTAAATTACTTTAGAGTTATCAAATAAACTTCCTATTCTTGAAGGCTCGTGTTCAATCTATCTATAGTTGCATTACTTTTTTTATTAAATCTGTATAACATTATCAGGTTAGTTTTAAGCAGACCCTTCGAGGGAAAGAGTTGTTTATTAAACAAGTTCACGAGGAGGAGAAACAGTGAATAACGAACCGAAGGCAAGTTACCATATTACTGATTTTAACGATTTTAATCACGTTTATATCGAAAACAAAGAGCTGGATTTTCCTGAATTTGAAAAGATTATGAATGACTACATATTAAGCCAACCTAAAGAGACGATGAAATTTCAAGAGTGTTGGATCGAAGATAAACTAATGGAAGCTGTTGAAGTGAGAATAGTTCAAGTGAATTTCTTAGATCATAACACTAGTAATTACATCCGTCTCTGGGGTGCTAAAAGAACTGATGATGGGCAAGTACTAAAAATGAAAGTTGATGCCCTCGACTTTGAAACCAAAGAAGTTGTTTATGAACGCCAATTAGCATAAAGAATATTTTAGTTGTACATAGCTAGTTCTTTCTCTTAATTTATAAGAATAGGATATAAAATGTATAACTTTTTCTATTTATCTCAATCTAAATTTAAAATTTGACTTAAAAACCAAGCCCCATTCATGATAAATGGGGCTTGGTTTTTCTCAATAATATATGGTGGTTTGCTTCTATTAAAGATTTCCGAAATTAAATTGGATGATCTCGATTTCATGTTTTATTATGTTGAATATCACATCGCGCCATTCCTTTATTTAATCGAGATGACAATTTTACCTTTTGCATGATGGCTTTCACTAATTTCGTGTGCTTCTCTCAATCCTTTTTCCGTCAATGGAAAGCGATGGCCAATTACAGAGGTTAGCTTGCCATTTTCCATCAAATCAGCAAGTTTCGAGAGCTTTTCACCACTTGGTTCAAGCCATACAAAGCCTGCCTTTACGTTATATTTTTCTGCAAGAGATTCCTCAGGCGGCTGGACGATAGATGGCATCCGTCCTCCCTCTTTTAGTACTTTGAAACTCTTCGCTTGTATCTCCCCTCCCAGGGTATCTAAGACAATGTCAAAGTCACTCAGAACCTCTTCAAAGTTTTCTTCTCGATAATTGATAAATCGATCGACTCCTAATTCCTCTACCCAGTCCTGGTTTTTGCCGCTCGCTGTTGTCGCAACATAAGCACCAAAATGCTTGGCTAATTGAATAGCATATTGTCCAACACCTCCAGAGCCTGCATGTATCAAGACGCGGTCTCCTTCACTAATCTCAGCAAAATCGACGAGGCATTGCCATGCGGTAAGTCCAGCAAGCGGAACAGCCGCTGCCTCTTCAAAAGGAATATTGTCAGGTAGTCGAGCAAGCAGATCTTCATCTATTACTGTGTACTCTGCATAAGTACCAAACCTTGTCGTCGCGGGCCTTGCGAATACTCGATCACCTTTTTTATACTGTTTTACTTCACTTCCAACTTCTTTCACGATTCCAGCTGCATCCCATCCCAAAATAATTGGAAATTCAAAATCAAGCATCTCTTTCAAGTATCCTTCTCTTAGTTTCCAGTCAATCGGGTTGATTGATGTAGCATGGAGTTCAACGAGCACTTGATTGTTTTCGAAATTTTGAGGATTCACTTCTTTTTCCACTAATTGCTCTTTTCCTCCATATTGTTCTATCACAATGGCTTTCATGATGTTATCACTCCTTTAATTCATTCACACAACGATTATTTTCCCCTAACATTCAAAAACAAACGTGATAAGATTAGAAAAGACGTAGCGTTAGTAACGCATAAATAAAAGGATGATCTCAAGATGATGGAAAAAGCTGAACAACTTTTGCAGCAATATTATGGCTTCTCTACCTTCCGCCCGGGTCAGGAACAAGCGATAAGCCAAGTATTAAACGCTCAGAATACATTGGCCGTGATGCCTACAGGTGGAGGGAAATCTCTTTGTTACCAAATACCAGGATTAGCGCTCCCTGGAACAGCAATCATTATTTCTCCTCTCATTTCCCTTATGAAGGACCAGGTAGATGCCTTGAACTCTTATGGAATTCCAGCCACCTATATTAATAGCTCTTTGTCAGCAGAAGAACAACGACAGCGAATCTTTGATATGGCCAATGGCTCTTACCACTTCGTTTATGTAGCGCCTGAACGATTTGATTCCGGCCATTTTCTCTCTGCTATCCAGAGCATGCAGCTCTCTTTGATCGCCTTTGATGAAGCACATTGTATCTCTCAATGGGGACACGATTTCAGGCCAAGCTACAGATCCATAGTTCCAACTCTCAAACAAATCCCCAACCTTCCTGTCTTTATGGCTTTGACAGCAACAGCGACACCGGAAGTGATCAATGATATCAGACATTTAATCGATGTTCCGGAAGCCTCTGTGGTCAACACAGGATTTGCCCGTCATAACTTATCTTTTCGTATTATAAAAGGGAGAGATAAACGTGATTTCGTTGAAGAGTACTTGGAAAGTCGACCAAATGAGTCCGGCATCATCTATACAGCGACAAGAAAAGATGCTGACCAGCTAGAGCAATTCTTATCTAAGAGAGGCTTTTCTATCGGAAGGTATCATGCAGGAATGACAGAAAACCAGCGGAAGCAAGCGCAAATGGACTTTGTTCAAGATGAAATCACAACGATCGTCGCTACCAATGCTTTTGGAATGGGAATAGACAAGTCTAATGTTCGGTATGTCATACATTACTCGATGCCGATGAATATCGAGTCCTATTATCAAGAAGCCGGACGTGCTGGAAGGGACGGAGAGCCAGGCGATTGTGCGCTGTTATTTTCCAGCCAGGACATCAACCTGCAACGTTTTCTTATTGATCAATCTCCATCTGAGGAAAAGAAGATAGAGGAATACACCAAGTTACAATCGATGATTAATTACTGTCATACTCATACATGCTTGCAGCAGTACATTTTGGAATATTTTAACGACCCTATTCCTACTGAGCCATGTGGGAAATGTTCAAATTGCACATATGTAGGTGAAAAGCAGAATATGACAAAAGAAGCTCAAATGGTCTTATCTTGTGTCAAACGAATGGGTGAACGATTTGGTGCAGGATTAACCGCAAAAGTATTAAAGGGTTCTGCTGATCAGAAAGTAAAGCAATTCCAATTTCATTCCCTCTCTACTTACGGAATCATGTCTAACTATACTGAAAAAGAACTGAAAAGGTTCATTCACTTCTTAACGGCTGAAGGATATCTGACGCCTGGTCAAGGACGATATCCTACACTAAAGCTATCCAATGAAGCCGTGTCTGTCCTAAAAGGAGAGCAGCCGGTGGTTATGTTAGTAGAGGCTACCACCACCCATCAGGAAGCAGAATACAATGAAGAATACTTCCAAGAGCTTCGCACCTTAAGGAAAGAGATGGCTGATGAGAAGGGTCTTCCGCCTTATGTGATATTTTCAGATGCGACCTTGAAAGAATTCTCTACTTACCTTCCTGAAAATAAGCAAGAGATGCTGGCTATAAAAGGAGTCGGAGAACAGAAATTCGAAAAGTATGGAGAGGAGTTTCTGGCCTCCATTCGCCCATGGAGCAAGCAGGCAGATAATAAGCCACGCCCTTCTTCTAGAAGAACAGCTGTCTCCACTTTACCTAAAAAAGATCCAGCTGATGAGAGACCTAGTCATGTGATATCTTTTCAGCTATGGGACGAAGAGAAAAAGTCAATTGAAGAAATAGCGAAAGTACGCGGACTAAGTCCTCAAACAGTGGAAAGCCATTTATTTCGGCGTGCACGCGAAATCGATGAATTCAACTGGAGTAGATGGTTTAACGAAGAACAAGAGCACACTGTCCTGCACCATTACGAAGACTTAGAGGAAAAGAAATTAAAACCTTTAAAAGAAAGACTGCCCGAGGAATACACATACTCAATGATTAAAGCTGTGCTTTCTAAGCATGAATTGATAGGATAACAGAAGCGCTGCCATTATTAGCAGCGCTTTTTCAATATCAACTTGAATAGTGGTTGGAATGAACGAACTACCGGATTTCCACGCATCATCTTTCACAAGAATCAAACAAATTAAAGACAGATGCTTTATTTTCGCTATTCCACAGGCATATAACTTATAAAAACTTTGCTAGCGGCTCTATTGCTTCCTTATAATAAAACCAGGAGGGATTGGATGACGAAATCTAAAATCACTAGAGAAACTGCTAAACAACTCGATCGAAATGATGAATTATCAATTTACAAAAGTGAATTTTATACAAAGGATTCTACCTACTATATGGATGGCAACTCTCTCGGTCTGCTTTCAAAAAGAGCTGAGAGAACACTGATGACCTCTGTAGATGATTGGAAAACTTATGGAATTGATGGATGGACAGAGGGAAAACAGCCGTGGTTTTATATGTCAGAGCAAATTGGAGAGATGACGGCTCCATTAATTGGAGCAAAAGCACATGAAGTCATTAATACAGGATCTATTACCACGAATCTTCATCAACTGCTGGCTTCCTTTTACAAACCAAATGGAAAGCGGACAAAGATTATCGCTGATGAACTCAATTTCCCTTCTGATATTTACGCATTGAAAAGCCAGATTGAACTCCATGGATTGCAGCCATCCGATCATTTGATTCAAGTCGAGAGTCAGGATGGATATACCTTATCAGAAGATGAAATTATTGCTCAGATGAATGAAGAAGTCTCTCTACTCCTGTTGCCTTCCGTGCTTTACAGAAGTGGCCAGCTTCTTGACATAAAAAAAATTACGAAGGCGGCGCATGACCAGGGAATTATCGTTGGATTTGACTTGGCCCACTCTATAGGAGCTCTTCCCCATCACCTGAATGATTGGGACGTCGATTTCGCCGTTTGGTGCACGTATAAATATTTGAACAGCGGGCCTGGCGGAGTTGGTGGATTGTATGTCCACGAAAAGCATTTAGGCAAGAAACCAGGTTTAGCAGGCTGGTTCAGTTCAAAAAAAGAGAAACAATTCGACATGGAGCATGAATTAACACCATCAGAAACAGCCGGTGCTTTTCAGATGGGAACACCACATATTCTAAGTTCTGCCCCCCTTCTTGGTTCTCTGGAAATTTTCCATGAAGCAGGCATAAAACTAATCCGTGAAAAGTCCTTAGCGCTCACCCGAATGATGATGAACTTAATACATCAGGAGCTTCCTGATTATGGGTTTCAGTTAGCGAATCCGCTGGAAGATGAACGGCGAGGCGGCCATATTTGTTTACTTCATCCAGAAGCAGCAAGTATATGTAAAGCCTTAAAAGAAGAAAATGTCATCCCTGATTACCGCTCTCCAAATGTCATCCGCCTTGCACCAATCGCTCTCTACATCTCATTTGAAGATGTTTATGATGTAATCTTAACTCTGAAAGATATTATGGATAACGAAAAGCATAAACGATTTAAAAATGAACGCGGTATTATAGCTTAAGGAGGTTTCTAATATGAAACTAATCGATATCTCCATGAATTTAAATAATAAAACACCAGAGTGGCCAGGAGACGAACCGTTTTATTATAAGTTGACGATGTCCATGGATGAGACTGGTTCTGTGAATATCGGCCAGTTCACAGCCAGCAACCACACTGGTACACATATAGACGCACCGTTTCATTACGACAACAAGGGATTGAAAGTGGCTGACCTTTCACCTGAACGCTTTATCGGCGAAGCTTTAGTTATCAACATGGAGAACAAAAAAGTGATCAGAAAAAAGGATCTTCAATCTTTTCAGTTTAATGGAGTTACCAAAGTCCTTTTTAGGACAATGAGTTGGGAAGACCGAAAACAATTCCCTCCGTCTTACACGGTGATTGGTGAAGACGTGGCTGAATTTTTGTACGATAAGGGCATTGATCTGATTGGAGTTGATACTCCTTCGGTAGACCCGGAAACAAGTAAAGACCTTCCTGCCCATCATTCCTTATATAAGAACGACCTATTAATATTGGAAGGATTGCAGCTGGACCATGTCGCTCCAGGGTCTTATGAGCTGATGGCTTTTCCATTGAAAATGGATGAAGCAGATGGCAGCCCTGTTCGAGCGATATTAAAGCAGAAATAAAACGATTGGCGCCTCACAGCGCCAATCGTTTTATTTTTTATCAGTAAGTTCTTGATTCTTTGCCATTTCCTTTGCTACTCGTGGAGCTAACCAAATCATTGGAAGAAGGAGAATGGATACAGGTACAGCAGTTACAACAATAAAGTTTTGCAGCTGCGTAATTCCACTGTCCCCCGTGATAAGAAGGATCACGGCTACAGATCCCATTAAGACTGCCCAGAAAATACGAAGCCATTTCTTCGGGTTTCCTTCCCCAGTCACAGCCATAGCGATGGTATACGACATCGAATCACTTGTTGTTACCACAAACAAGATTGTCAAAATCAAGAACAGCGGTGAAATGACAGAGGCCAACGGGAATTGCTCTGTTATCGCAAACATTGCTGCCGGGTTACCTGCAGCGTTCAAGGCTTCAGAAACAGAACCAGGATTATTAAGCTCAAAGAAAATACCTGAACCACCTAAAACGGTAAACCAGAACGTAGAAATTACTGGTGCAAATATAGAAACGGCGACAATGATTTCACGAATTGTACGTCCTCTGGAAATACGACTAACAAGAATAGCCATCATTGGACCATAACCGATGAACCAACCCCAGAAGAATACGGTCCAACCGGATAACCAGCCACCGTCTCCACGGAATGTACTCATAGGAATGAACTGGTCTACATAGTAACCAAAGCCGGATAGAAAATGATCAATGATAAATCCTCCCGGTCCAAAAATGACGATAAACGCCATCAATGCAATGGCTAAACGCACGTTAAAACTACTTAGATATTGAATTCCTTTGTACAAACCTGTTACTGCTGAAATCGTTGAAATCAGTACCACTGCAAAGATGATCGTAAACTGTGTGCTGAACTGATTCGGTATTCCAAAGATTTCTTGGAGACCATAGCTAGCCTGAAGGCCAAGGAATCCGATCGGTCCTATGGTTCCTGCTGCAACGGCAATGACAGAGAAGGCATCGATGACTGTCCCTAGCCAGCTGTTTCTGAGCTTCTCACCGAAAATAGGATACAGCAGAGTCCGAGGTTTCATCGGCATGCCTTTATGGTAATGTCCATACATCATCACGACAGCACTGATTGTACCAAGGATGGCCCATGCTAAGAATCCCCAGTGCATAAAGCTTTGAGCAAGAGCTGGATTAATCGCAGCTTTGGTGCCTGCTTCAATTCCTGATTGATGTGGAGGTACCGTTAAAAAGTGGTACATCGGCTCAGCTGCCGCCCAGAAAACTCCTCCACCAGCAAGCAAGGTAGCCATGATGATGGAAAGCCATTTATATAGGCTGATTTCAGGCTTCTCCATATTTCCCATTTTGACTCTTCCATATTTAGAGAATGCCAGGCCAATGCCTACAAAAAATGTTGCCAACATGAGAATTTGCCAAAATGCTCCGAAGTATTTAGCAGACCAGCCAAAGCTCTTGTTGACGATTGTTTCAATTAGACTAATATCAATAAGTGCAAGAAATACGAAAAGTACTAATAATCCTCCGCTGATAGCGAAGACGGGCCAATCAATTCGCCCTGTATGTTTATTATTCATAAATAACTCCTTTAAATGTAATCGTGTGTTTTTGGCACATTTAGAGACCATAACACTGCTCTTATTATGCTGTAAAGTGTAAAGTTTACCCACTATCTGTATTTTTTACTTTGCACTTTGTATTCTTTGTGTTGATAAATAACCAATATAGCAACCACCCACCCTCAATCGAGGAGGTTCAGCGCATGCCCACAACAGAAAGCGAGCAATTTCCCGGAACTCCAACCACCAGTCCTGATACAGGAAACCGCCAAACCGAAATCATCTCCAACTCGAGTCTTCCATTACTAAAAGGGGGAATTCATGTAGTTATTTGCCGTGACCACCTTTTGCGACATAAAAAAATCACGCCCGTTTTGAGAGCGTGATCCTTTATTTTCAACTTATTCTCCTTCATCATACTCTATCTCTTTGTCTTTATGCCTCTTCTGACATTCTTTACATAACTTCAATTCTTCTTCCTTTTTCGACGTTAATAATTTCCCGCAGTTTCCGCATTTGCCAAATTCGTTTGGATTAGCTTGGAAACCAACGAGTTCATTTTCTGGACCTGGCACAACGATCTCTCCTTTATAGCTATTCTTATATTTCTTTTTCCCGAACTCCTGAGTCTTCAATCATTTCGTAAGCTCTTTAGCGACCATCAAGCCTGAAAGTGAGACACCAAGTGTCCCTGCTCCTGGGAATACAGTGTCCCCACATTGCAGAACACCATCAATACCTGTACGTATGGAATAGCTATTCAGCCAGCTGTAGCTTCCCTTAGGTGCATACCCACCTACTTTCCCTTGCTTTCTTCGTAACCACTTTTCGAAGGTGACCGGAGTACCTGGAAGAACAATGTCCAGTTGATCCGAGAATCCAGGAAAGTAATGGTCGACAGTCTGAATAAGTCTTTCTTTCATTTTTTCTTTTTCAACATCGTAATTCTCTGTTTCCCACCACTGGTGAATAGAAGTATGTGTAGAAATTGTTACTGACCTCTTTCCCTCCGGAGCCATTTGCTGATCAGCAGGATCAGAAAGCGACATTAAAAACTGACCGCCGTCATGCAATTCTTCAGGATGGTGTGGATCAATGAACTGATGATACAAAACATCAGTGGTTTCAAAAACACTCTGGTCTACACCAGCATGAATGATAAACGCTCCCCAGGACTCTCGCTTCATTTCCTTTTGTTCTTTAATATAGGAATGTTTACCTAATTCTGGAGATAACGTATCATGTAAATTGTGGACCGAATTATTTAGCACTACTCTTTTGACTTCATAAATTTTCTTTCGTTTTGTATGCAATCGAAAGGCTCCACCCTCTTTATCAACAAGATGGACGGGGTGCCGAAGTTTTACTTCGTTCCCACGCTCTTTTATATAATCTGCCAATTGTTCTGCAACCGTTGCCAGGCCCCCATGGACTGCATAAGCTCCTTTATGAAAGGTTTGTAAAGCCGCATAGCCAAGAAAAGCAGGACATCGATCCACACTTGTTTGGACACTGTCCATCAATTCTCCGTTAAGAAAAGTTTTAAACAACTGATGATGATGAAGCTGGTATTTTTTCAGTCTGTCTTCTACGGTTTGCATTAAAAATGGCATAAGTCTGGTGGATTCCTGATCCAATAAGGAAGGAAGAGTAAGCCAGTCTCTCAACGTTTTCGGTGGGAATATCGGTAATTTTTCTACTAAGCGGTCAACCATTTCTCCAACTTTAAATACTTCTTCATAGAATGCCTTAATTTCATTTGAAGCCTCTGGAAAATTCTTTTGAATTTCGTTATACCATTGATGCCGATCACGATAATAGTGGATCGTTCGGTCAGGCATATGAATATCCATAATTGGATTCAACAGGGTCATCGCTGGTGTTTTCAGATCCAGGTTTTTATACAGCCTGTCAAATACACCTTCTTTTTCAAATCCCATCCCGACCGTAGCACCGGATTGGAACCGGTATCCTTCACGTTCATACTTACCTGCACTGCCGCCAAGCTCGTTGGAAGCCTCTAGAACTAGTACACTTAACCCATTTCGCGAGAGTTCAGCAGCTGCTGTTAATCCACCGAAGCCTGCTCCAACGATTCCCACATCATAAGCCATGACTCCACCACCTCCCTTATATCCTCTACATTCCCCTAAATAAAAAGCATTTAAAATATTTTGAGCCGATTGGGGACCATCTCACTTTATAAACCGTCAAATTAATGGAGAAAGGAGAGAAAGCCCGGTGACCGGAAATACACAAGTCGACTTAACGAATGATGAAGCAATTGAATACATTATGCACCACTATGGCGAGGCATTAAAACGAACCATCTATACGTATGTAAAAAACCACCACACCACTGATGATCTCTTTCAAGAAGTATTAATTTTGATTTACCGGAAGTGGGACCAATTCAATGGACAATCACAGCTGAAAACCTGGGCTATAAGAATAGCGATCAACCGCTGCAAAGATTATTTACGCTCTCCTCTTCACCGAATCAAACTGGTTAAGGATCAATGGTTTGATCAGGGAGATCCTTACCAGCTTGAGAATACTGTGATCCAGAAGGAACAATGGGATGAAATTGCCAATGTTATTTTAAATCTCCCGATTAAATACAGAGAAGTCATGATATTAACCTTTCAACAAAATATGACCCAGCAAGAAATCGCTGATGTCACAAACACACCGATTTCAACCATCAAAAGTCGTATGCAACGAGCCAGAAAAATGTTGAAAAAACACGTGCATGAGGGGGAATGGACCCTTGGATAATAAAAAGATAAAAGAGGCAATCGACCGTAAAATCAGCAAAGATCCATTATTTACAGAAGCTGACCGGCGCCGCTTTTATGAGAACCGCCAAAAACCGAAGCGTCGCTGGGTGCCGGCCGTCCCTCAAGTTTTGTCAGCTCTGCTTGTAGTCCTGTTAATTAGCGGGTCCGTTTATTTTGTCAACTCTGGAAATCCGTTAGAAAATCCTGCGGATACGCTGGAGCAAAAGCATGAAGATATCCTCCCTCCCGCTCCAGAGGAGTCACCTGCTGATGAAGTTGAAGAGATAGTAAGTAGAATTAAAAAAATAATCAAAGACAGTGCTTCTATAATCAATGAAGCGGCCTTAAGGGATCTGGGGGATGAAGTAACACAAATTGACAAGAGTAATGTAGCAACCGATACCCGAGGTAAAACTCGAGAATACGTCTTTTTAAAGGGTGATAACTTTTCTTACTCAAATACGTTATCTAATAACAGCCCACCCTCTATCGAAAATTTTCAACGAGGGGAACTAGGCGTCTTCTTAAAAATTGAACTAGGAGATATTCAATCATCAGCAACTATAACGTACCTATCAAAGGATAAAGAACAATTAATAACTGAAACAGTATCATCCAAAATATCAACAAAAAATCTTGAAAAATTAGATGAACCTATTGAATTACAGCAGTTAGTCCACGAATCTATCGCCCAATCGTTAGATAAAAACCTTGAATCTTTAACAAAAAGTGACTTATTAGAACTAGAAGAACTAACGATAGACGCTTCTCACTTAAATGGCATCTATGACTGGAAAAGTGACCCAGAAGTCTTCCGTTCTATGAAGAATTTAAGAAAATTGACGTTAAATCAGGTAAAAGTATCAGGAGAATTATTAAAGGAAATCCCTCATCTAGACCAAATGACATTCATAGGACCGACATTAGATGATTTAAGTAATGTTGAGGAAGGACTGCAGCAGATTACTTATCTAAACATTCAATACTCTTCCTTCCGTGGAAATGCAGATGATATCCTTAAGTTAAAATCATTAAACATTGTAAGGTTGGATAAGTCGATCGTTACTGATTATGAAAAATTACAGTTTGAAGGAATCGATGTTCGCTGGTAGTTGTTAATTAAGACGGGAGTCCCCGTTAAGGACTGAGAGGGCTCCCCTTAATTTTCTAAATTAATAAGGAGGTTAACTATGTGTGGAATTGTTGAATATGTACATAAAAATCAGCCTTACGAAACGAAAGTCATTCAGGATATGATGGAAAGAATCCACCACCGGGGACCGGATGATGGTGAATATTATAACGACGAAAAAGTTGGGTTAGGCTTCCGCCGACTTAGCATAACCGACATGAGCAAGAATGCCAATCAGCCTATGTTTTGTGAAAACAGGCGTTTTATTTTAATTTTTAATGGATAAATTTACAACTTTCATAGTCTCAAAGACACCTTAGTTGCCCGCGGTCATGAATTCCAAAGTCACACGGACAGCGAAGTCGTCATGCATGGATATGAGGAGTATGGCGCTGATATTCTTCAGAAGCTTCGTGGGATGTATGCGTTTGCTATATGGGACAGAGATACAGAGGAATTGTTCTTAGCAAGAGACCCTTTCGGAATTAAGCCGCTATATTATACGATTCATACGGATGATGGGACTTTCTTATTCGGTTCTGAGATAAAATCTTTCTTGTCGTGTCCTACTTTTATGAAAGAGTTTAACGAGCAGGCCCTTAAGCCTTTTCTTACATTCCAATACTCTGCTTTGTATGAGACGTTTTTTAAAGGTGTGTACAAACTGCCGCCTGGCCATTATATGGTCTATAAAAATGGCCGGTTAGATTCTCATCGCTATTGGGATGCTAATTACACTGAGAATACGAAGACATTGAAAGAAGCGGTCGCATCCATCAATGAGATCATGGAAGACTCTGTTCGCTATCACAGAATAAGTGATGTCAAAGTGGGTTCTTTCCTGTCAGGGGGCATCGACTCCAGCTACGTGACGACATTTCTTAAACCAGAGAACACATTTTCTGTTGGCTTTAAACAGCATGGGGGAATTTTCAATGAGACCAATTTGGCAGAGGATTTATCCGAGCAGTTGAATATAAAAAATCATAAACGCTTGATTTCAGGTGAAGAATTTTTCGAGAAGATTCCTAAAATCCAGTACCACATGGACGAACCCCATGCCAACCTTTCATCCGTACCACTCTATTTTTTAGCTGAATTGGCAAGTCAGCATGTAACAGTTGTCCTTTCAGGTGAAGGAGCCGATGAACTATTCGGCGGATATGACTGGTATCAAATCAGTTCCAAGCAAAAAGCCTATGAGAAAATACCCTTCCTTATCAGAAGAGTTATTTCTAAAGTAAGCTCAAACCTTCCTTCTAACAAAATTACGAACTTCCTGACCAAGGGCGGTCAAAAAGTGGAAGAAAAATTCATAGGTCAGGCTAAAGTATTTACTGAAGAGGATGCTAAAAAAGTATTGAAAGCACCGTTTTATAACGATCAGACACCATCAGGAATTCTCGCACCTACTTATAAGAGAGTAGCAAAAGCTAATGAAAGCACAAAAATGCAGTACGTTGATATTAATCACTGGATGCCGGGCGATATTTTACAAAAGGCCGACAAAATGAGTAATGCCCATTCCCTTGAACTGCGAGTACCTTTTCTTGATAAAAAAGTGATGGAAGTGGCCGGTGACCTTCCCCCTTCTCTAAGAGCTAACCAAATAGATACCAAGTATGCATTAAGACAAGCAGCCAAATCGATCCTGCCCGATGAATGGGCTAACCGCCCGAAAGTTGGTTTTCCTGTTCCGATCAGGCACTGGATACGTCAGGAGAAGTATTACAGTCATATCAAAGAACTCTTCTTATCAGAGACAGCCTCCCACTTTTTCCACACTGAAGAGCTGCTGCGTTATTTAAATGAGCATTACGAGGGGCGGAAGAATCATCATCGATATATATGGACGGTATACGTATTTTTAATGGTATGAGGTGTATTTCATTAAAGAAGGTCTACCACCTGAAAAAACTGAACCAAAAGCTATTGATCAAACGCTTGTTTATGCTTAGATAACCATTAAAAAAGGCTGCTAAATCAATGCTTAGCAGCCTTTCTCTATTTATTCATCAAAAGAGATGGCCCAGCTTCCTTTACGCATTACTGGTTCTTCCGTACCATCTTCCAAGACTCCATCAATATCAAGCTCAGCAGAACCCATCATAAAATCAACGTGTGATAAACTGTCGTTGATTCCGTTTTTATCAAGTTCTTCTTCATTCATATCCGAACCGCCTGTCATGTTATTCGGATAAGCTTTTCCGAGTGCCAAGTGACAAGAAGCATTTTCATCATAAAGTGTGTTATAGAAAATTAATCCCGACTGAGAGATTGGAGACTCATGTGGTACGAGGGCAAGTTCACCGAGTCGACGGGAACCTTCATCGGTTTCAAGCAAGTGTTTCATCGTCTCCTCCCCTTCCTCAGCAGTGAAGTCAACGACTTTCCCTTCTTTAAATGTCAGCGTGAAGTTATCAATGACATTACCACCATAATTTAACGGTTTGGTGCTGGACACTTTTCCGTTCACTCCGTACTTATGGGGAGCCGTAAAGACCTCTTCTGTTGGCATGTTCGGGTTGAACTGAATGCCTTCTTTTTCCGTTTTGGCAGGACCGCCTTTCCAAATGTGACCTTTCGGAAGTTCCACTTCCAAATCGGTTCCTGGGGCTTTATAAATCAGCTTGCTGTACTGTTTTTTATTCAAATACTCACGAGCTTTGATTAATGTTTTATTGTGCTCTTCCCAGGCAGCTATAGGATCTTCACGATCAACGCGAACGATACTGAAAATTTGATCCCATAGTTTTTCTACAGCATCTTCTTCGTTTTCATTCGGGAAAATCTTCTGTGCCCAAGCAGGGATTGGAATACTGACAATCGACCATTGAATCCGGTCGTTCATCGTGTACTGACGGAACTTAGACATCGCTTCTGATCTCGCTTTGGTCGCTGCTGCAACTTTACCAGCATCAATCCCTTTTAGAAGATCAGGATCTGTTGATCTTACGGATAGAATTGCTGCGCCTTCCTCGGCAAAGTACGTGTATTGCTGTCGCTGCCACTCAGGTACTTCTGAAAGGGTATCCTGATCGACGTATTCATACTTCATTCGGGTTAAAGCGTCATCTCCCCAGTTAATATGTACATCCTTTGCTCCCATCTCATAAGCTCTCTTAGCAATCACACGTGTGAATTCAGCACCTTCGATCGTGGAGTTGATCATCAGCTTCTGACCTTTTTGTAAGTTCACTCCCGTCTTCAATGCTAAATCAGCGTATTTATCAAGTTTCTCTTGACTTGGAAATTTCATAATTGTTCCTCCCGTTTTTTGTTTTGTATCCGTATTCATTATTCCATAATTGACTTACTTTAACAAAAAAAGAGCCCGGGGTAACCCAGGCTCCCACTACTCATTATTCTCCATTTCTTCGACAATTAACGATAATTCTTCCCAGCGTTCCATCTTAGCCTCAAGCTGCTTTTCAAGTTCTTCTTGTTTTTGATATAGATCTTGAACTTTATCAAAATCGCTGGCAGCTTCAGAAATCTCTTCACTAACTTCTTCCAGCTCCTCTTCTAATGAAGCAATCTCATCCTCGATCGTTTCCCATTCCTGTTTTTCCCGATAGGAAAGTTTCCGTTTACGATTCGATCTTCTTGTTGCTTCTTGAGTAGAAACTGATTTCTTTTCTACTTGAATCGCCTTCTCTTCTTCCTTACGTTTTTCCAGATACTCGGAGTAGTTTCCATAGAACCGTCTGATTTCCTCTTGTTCAAACGCTAGCAGACGATCCACTACGCGATCGAGAAAGTAGCGATCGTGAGAAACTGTAATAACAACACCTGGAAATTGGTCTAGATAATCTTCTAATACACTAAGTGTTTCTGTATCCAAATCGTTGGTCGGCTCATCTAAAAACAAGACATTCGGCTCGCTCATCAACACTCTCAGCAAATATAAACGGCGGCGTTCTCCTCCAGATAACCGTTTAATATACGTCCATTGCTGCGGTCGCGGGAATAAAAAGCGTTCCAGCATTTGCTCTGCTGTAATTTCTTCCCCATCAGCTGTTGAAATAACTTCAGCTACTTCCTTGATGTATTCAATCACTTTTAACGAACCATCTATTTCTTCATGATCTTGTGTATAATAGCCAATCTTAACCGTAGAACCTATGTTAATTTGCCCCTCATCTGGCTTCACGCGTTCGGCCATAATATTCAATAATGTCGTTTTTCCGGATCCGTTAGGACCGATAATTCCTAATCGCTCTCCCGGAACGACAAGATAATTGAAGTCTTTGATCAGTGACTGGCTGCCAAAGGATTTGGAAACTCCTTCAAGCTCAATGACTTGATTTCCAAGCCTTGTTGAGCCAATAGCCATATCTACGTTTTCCTTATTGGTGTCAAAGCTTTTTTCTTTCATTGCTTCAACCCGCTGGATTCTTGCTTTTTGCTTCGTCGTTCTTGCTTTCACTCCTGCTTTAAGCCAGGCCAATTCACGTTTCAATGTATTACGGTGTTTCATTTCAGCTTGCCGCTCTTGTTCTTCACGCTCTGCTTTCTTTTCTAAGAAGGTCTCATAGTTTCCTTCATAGATATAGAGGTTTCCTCGATCGAGTTCATAAATCAGGTTGGTAACACGATTCAAGAAATAACGGTCATGCGTAACTACCATAAGAGAACCTTTATAGGCAGCAAGATATTCCTCTAACCATTCAATTGTTTCATTATCCAAATGGTTGGTAGGCTCATCTAATAGAAGCAGATCAGCTGGCTGAATAAGGGCTTGAGCGATCGCTACCCTTTTCTTTTGCCCGCCTGATAATGAGCTTACTTTTTTCTGGTAATCTTCAACCCCTAGCTTTGATAAAACAGTCTTTGCAACTGTATTAGCTTCCCACGCATCCGTTTCATCCATCTTCTGCTGTAGAGCAAGCATCCGATTTTGCACATCGGGGTCTTCAGGTTTTTCAGAGAGCTCTACAAGGACTTGTTCATACCGTCTCATAACTTTCATGATTTCAGTATCTCCATAGTAGATTTGCTCGAGAACTGTTTTGTCCTCATCTAGATCTGGTTCCTGAGGCAAATACTCCACGGTAAAATCTTTTGCGTGCTCAAGGTCGCCTGCATCCCCTTTTTCTATTCCAGCAAGTACCTTCAATAAGGTTGATTTACCTGTACCATTTACTCCGATTAATCCAATTCTCTGGTTATTGGCAATCGTAAAGGATAAATCATGGAAGAGATCTTTATCTCCGTAACTTTTGCTTATATGATCAACTGATAATAAACTCATTTCGCTCATCCTTTAACAAGAATCTTTCCTCATGATATCACAAAAGCCTTTATTAATTGATATGTAGAAACTTATAAAAATCCGAAATCCCCTCTTCTATAAAAACCCCCTTACCCTGAAGGCTTGAATTCGAGATAATAGCTTTATTTAGCTGGGGATGTTTCCGTTACCTAGTTTTCTGGAGAGGTGTTCGGGAAAATGGCTCGCTTTCCGCGGGGATGACGGCAAGCTTCCTCGGTTTACCAACCTGCGGAATCTTGCCAGCCATACCATTCCCCAGTTATATCTAGTTCCAGCGCCTAGCGGCTAGTGAGACTTCCCTCGCTTCTGTACGATAAGTCAACATCGATTCGCTAACGCTCAACGTGTTTGCTTTATCTCCTCCAGCTCAGTCCAGTCCATACGCCGCTGTTCGAGGCGCCTCCACCTTTAAATTAGGAGTCTCACCATTTCCCCTCCCGCCTTATGATTAATGGAGTGAACGGAAATACCATTATGAGGTAGTAGATTCTTCAAAGCACACTTATTAGTACTTGTACTGTAGGAACAGGCTTCAAGGAGTATCTTTAACACTCTGTTGTTGGGAGGAATTTATTTAAACACCCTCTAGATACTGAAACTCAATTCTAAAGGGTTCGTTAAACTATTGACAGCAGGGATGGCTGGAAAATGACGAGACTCCCGTGGGAGAAGGACCTAGGCGAGACCCCACAGTGAGCGCAGCGAATGAGGAGGCTCGGCAGTTCCCCCACAGGAAAGCGAGTTATTTTCCAGCCATCCCTCACGCTTTTACAGTTACGAACCGAAGTTATCTCGAAATCAAGCCTTTCACTATACTGCTATATCGCTGAAAAATCCATGCACAAGAAAAATCCTAGAGCTCTTATTGTGCTCTAGGATTTTTTGCTTTTTACTTATTCGCTTGCTTCCTGTCTTCTTTTTCATAAGAGATGTCCTGATCTCGTCTCCAGTACTCTATCCCTTTTACACCGGGAAGATGATCTTGGTAGAAGACAGGGTCTTTTCCTTCTTTACGCTGCCTCCTGTAATCCTTCAAGGCGTCGTAAGCTACAGAGGAAAGCCTGAAGATTGCATACAAGTTAATGAGTGCCATAATCCCCATTGTCAAATCGGCCAGAGACCAAACGAGGTTAAATTCCGCAACAGCACCGAACATAACCATTGCAAGTACAGCAATACGGTAAATGAAAATGTTACCGGAATTCCTCTTAATAAACTCGATGTTCGTTTCACCATAATAATAGTTTCCAATGATAGAACTAAAGGCAAATAAGAAAATTGCTACTGCAATAAAGATTGATGCCCATGTCCCTAATTGGGTTTCAAAGGCTGATTGGGTAAGCTGAATACCATCAAGATTAGTACCCGCATACTCGCCTGCAAACAGAATGATAACAGCAGTGGCACTACAGATTAGCAATGTATCCGTAAATACCCCCAACGTTTGGATCAGTCCTTGTTTAACAGGGTGAGTAACTTCAGAGGTGGCAGCAGCATTCGGAGCACTACCCATACCTGCTTCGTTAGAGAAAAGACCGCGTTTAATCCCAATCAAAATCATTCCGCCAAATGTACCTCCAGCAATCTCCCTGAACCCGAAGGCTCCTTGAAAGATTTGTCCGATCATAGTAGGTACTTGTCCGATATTCGCAAACAAAACATATGCCGCTAAAATAATATAGAAGATAGCCATAATTGGAATAACATATTGCGTGACTTGCGCAATACGTTTCAGCCCTCCAAAAATAATCACAGCTACAATAAACGTTAGAATTGCGCCCATCACCCATTTTTGGATATCAAAAGATCTTTCAAATGCCAGACGAATCGTATTCGATTGTACAGAACTGAATACAAGTCCATAAGTAAACGTAATGGTAATCGCAAAAACGATCCCAAGCTTCCTATTATTCAAACCCTTTTCCATATAATAAGCTGGGCCGCCCCGATATTGATTCTTATCGGGTATCTTATAGATTTGAGCCAGGGTACTTTCGATAAAAGCTGATGCGCCTCCAAGAATGGCTACAAGCCACATCCAGAAAACAGCCCCAGGACCACCAACCGTAATAGCTGCAGCTACACCAGCAAGGTTCCCTGTTCCTACTCTTGACGCCGTACTGATGGTAAAGGCTTGGAATGCCGATGTTCCTTTCTTCCCTTCTGCGGTCATCGACCGCTTATCAAATAATACACGGATCATTTCAGGGATATAACGGAACTGCACGAAGTTAAGCTTTATGGAAAACCATAAACCTAGTCCTAAAAGGGCAGCCACAAGGATATATCCCCACATTGCATCGTTCAAGAAAGTTAGCACTTCTTGCAACGATCCCACCTCCATCATTAATAAGATTGTAATAATTACCAATTAAGGGTCTTTTACCCTACCTGTCTTTGTCTAAAACTGAATAAAGACAAAGTCATACAAAATTACTTTACCAGTGAACCTTCTTTCAAACAAATGGTATTTTGGGCCAAAGGATTTCATCAAAAGTTTTCAATAAACTTGATGGGTACTATTGACTTGAGAATCATTTTCATTAAAATAGTAATTGGTATTGAAAATCATTTTCAGTGAATAATCAAAATTTACATATGAGGTGAGAATATGAGCTCGACTCGCTCCTTCTCCCGCTGGAGTCTCACCCTTCCCCAACGCCACTTACCATAAGAGGTTCTAGAAATCCTGTATTTTATATTTGCTATTCATAGCAAAAAAACAAGTAATAATGGATCTTTAAAATAAATCCCCAGCAATTGCTTCATTACAAAAAAATCGTTTCGAGCAATTTTATATCTTATGGTGGATGGGAAAACGGCGAGACTCCTGTGGAATGAACATGCTAGATGAGACCCCGGAAAAACGAAGTTTGAGGAGGCTCAGCACATGCCCACGGAATCGAGTCGTTTTCCCTTCCACCATATTCCACATAAAAGTCTCAAAACTGAATCTTCATTAATATGAGGCTTAAATGGAAGAAGAAGCGTTCAAAGACTTATATAAATTAGTACGACAAAATGAAAAAACTCTACCGCTAAAAGCAGTAGAGTTTCCTGCGTTATTTTTCATCCGGTAACCAAGGAAGACCCGTCCCAAATTTCTCAGCGAGTTCTTTAGACTCTTTCCTTCTTGCTTTACGGTGTTCATGACGCCTTTTCGCACCATCATGAAGCCATTTTTCTTCCTCAGATTCCGGATATACCGGCGGAACCGGTGTCGGTTCGTTATTTTCATCAACAGCAACCATAGAAAGAAATGCCGTTGTACATACCTTCCGATCTCCGGTTAAAAGGTTTTCTGTAATAGCTTTTACAAATACTTCCATTGAAGTGTTGTGGGTATAAGTAACAAAGGCTTCGAGACAAATGGTGTCGCCTTCGAATACCGGCTGCAGGAAGTCGACAGAGTCGGTGGACGCTGTGACCACAGGTTTTCTGCAGTGTCTAACAGCAGCAATAGCAGCTACATCATCGATATAAGCCATCAATTTCCCACCAAACAATGTCCCGTGACTGTTCGTGTCAGGAGGAAGTACGTGAGAGTTTTTTACGGTTAATGAATCAATACATCGTTTTGGTTCCATTAGCTACGTCCTTTCTTTCTATATGGAATCGTTCTCTGCTTTTATTATACCATGAAGTAGAGAAATCACTCGTTGTGCGGCAAGAGGATTTCAAAAACTGCGCCGGAATGGTTCTTTCGATTTCTTGCTCGAATGGTCCCACCGCTGCGTTCAATAATTGCGCGAGATATAGCCAGCCCTAAGCCAGTCTCCCCTTCTTTACCTTTAATAAAACGTTCGAATAGCTGTGGGAGAAGTTCTTCCGATATCCCTTCTCCATCGTCTTCCACTTGAATCGTTAACCAACCGTTCTCTGGCTGAGTATGAATGTGGACTTCATTTTCAGCATGTCTAATCGCATTGCTGACAATATTAATGAAAGCTTGCAGGACACGCTCACTGTCTATATCCGTATAAAATGGTTCGCTTAAATCAACATGAAGGTCAATATTTTTATCTTTAGCGAGAGGCAGCAACCTTACAGTAGACTGGTCGACGATGTCTATGACGTCCGTTCGCTCGGGATGATAGACATCTTTACTGCTGTCGAGTTTCGCAAGCAAAATCATCTCATTGACGATTTTCTTCAATCTCTCTGTTTCGCTAACCATCACATTTAAGCCCTTCTCGGCGGCCTCGCCTTCAAAAACTCCATCACGAATGCCTTCTGCATAACCTTGAATAGACATAAGTGGTGTTTTTAACTCGTGAGAAGCATTTTGGAAGAATTGCTTTTGAGAGTGAATATATCTTGCAAGTTCTTCTGCCATAAGCCTTACTGCCTGCTCCACTTCTTTAATTTCACCTGAAGCTTCCACCGCTTGCACATCATCAAACTGCCTCTTTTGGATTTTTTCTACTTCCTTTTTCAGCCTGCTTAAAGGTGTTACAAGACGACGTGTGAGGAAGTAGCTAATGATAATCGCCAGCAGCAATCCAAGCACGAACACTATGATCATTCGGAAAGCAAAAACAGACTGCACAGCCTGTAAGTCATTAAGCGGAGTAGCCATCACAAGAATCTGATTACTTCTTGAAGACAGCGCAAAGTCATAAACGACATACTTTTCCCCTTTACTTTCCCATACTTCCTCATCAATTAGTTCGTCCTCATAATGGTCCATCCAAGTTCTTGCTATTTCAGCAGGCATCGTCCTGAATAATATTTGATCCTGGCTGCGGTCGAATAATAATATGGGATAATTTCGATCCTGTACCAACTGAGATAACTGTGGGTTACGATCCGCTCCCTGTTCATTAATTACATCAATTAATAACTCAGCCCTCGCCTTCAATTGTCTTTGCTCATCCTGAATTAACATATCCATCAACAGGGAATGTATAAAGAACGCGGTAATAGACATGATGATCAAAATTAAAATGGTGAACGCCGCATTTAATTGATACAATAACTTCATGACGACTTCCGCTCATTTTTCAGGCGATATCCGTGCCCCCATACGGTCTCTATCGGAAGATCTTTCATCTTTTTACGCAGACGCTTGACTAGATCATCAACAGCCCGATCACTTCCGAAATAGTCCTCTCCCCACACTTTTACGAGCAATTCTTCACGAGAGAATGCCCGGTTTTCCTGAGAGGCCAAAATTTTAAGCATTTCAAATTCCTTCGTTGTCACTTCTATGTCCTGACCTTTAAAGTACACTTTCCGTTCAGCATCGTTGAGTAAAAGCTCACCTGATTCAATCGTATCTTCTTGATTAGAGGATGAGACATCTGGCTGCATAACCTGCCAACGCTTTAAATGGCGTTTCACCCGCGCGACCAGTTCCCTTGGGCTGAATGGTTTTGTCAGATAATCATCCCCGCCTAGTTCCAAGCCGAGTATCTTGTCCACTTCATCATCCTTCGCAGAAATAATAATGATCGGCACCTCAGACGTCTGCCGAACTTTTTTACAAAATTCATAGCCGTCCATCCCTGGCAGCATAATATCAAGCACCCAGAGATCTGGGGAATGCTGTTCAAATATTTCCCACGCTTTTTCAGCCGTGTCGACAGCTTGTATGTCATATCCTTCTTTTTTTAAGTAAGCCTCAACAATATTACTTATATTCGGGTCATCTTCCACAAGCCCTATGGTATGGTTCATCTAAACTACCTCCTCACACTGAACTTTTATCCATTTTCTCATATTTTCAGCATTCGCTCTTGTTTTACACACTTTTTCCACATTTTCTCCAAAGTCATTCCATATGTGAACCGTAGAATAATAAATGTACAGACAGACAGCAGAGATCACATACATCACCAATTTAAATAAGGGGGCTATTGCTTAAGATGTTAAACGAAGATAACCGTCAAACTAAGCGTAGCTATAAACGTTCCGGGTTAGCTTTTGGAGTCTTAGGCGCAATCATTGCTGTATTTCTTGTAACGACTGTTTTCCAATGGAAGGGAATATCCGTCAGCATCAATACAAACGAACCAACAGCCCAAGCTGACGAATTGAACCTAGACGATAATCCGAATGCTGTTACGCAGGCCATAGATGAGACTTCTAAGGCCGTAGTAGGTGTAAGCAACATTCAGGAGACTCGCCAGGGTACCCAAAAAGCCGGTACAGGCTCTGGGGTCATTTATAAAAAAGACGGCGATCAAGCTTTTGTTGTAACGAACCATCACGTTGTTGCCAACTCTTCTGAATTAGAAGTGATCTTGAGTGATGGTACTAAAGTAAAAGCCGAATTGAAAGGCAGTGACCCTTTAACAGACCTTGCCGTTTTACAAATAGATAGCGAACATGTAGAAAAGGTTGCTGAATTTGCAAACGCCGATGACGTAGAGGTCGGCCAAACAGCCATAGCAATCGGTAACCCACTAGGCATGGAATTCGCTGGATCAGCCACCAAAGGCATTGTCAGTGGTCTTGACCGTAGTATCCCAAGAGATATGAACGGTGACCAACAACCAGATTGGCAAACCCAGGTTATTCAAACGGATGCCGCCATCAATCCGGGGAATAGCGGTGGTGCATTGATCAACCTTAAAGGTGAAGTCATAGGAATTAATTCTATGAAAATTGCCAAGGAAGAAGTCGAAGGAATCGGTTTCTCGATCCCTATGAATGTAGCAAAACCAGTCATCAAAGATCTTGAAACCAATGGCCAAGTGGAACGCCCTTATATGGGTGTATCCCTTCAGGATGTCAGTCAAATTCCAGGATCTGTTTTACAAAGAGAATTGAATCTGCCCGCTGAAGTAACCCAAGGAGTTCTCATACAAGGGGTAGAGCAAGGATCAGCAGCCCAAAAAGCAGGTCTCAGTCAGTACGATGTCATCACTGAGATCGAAGGCAATAAAGTCGAATCACTCATGAGCTTGCGTGAGTATCTCTATAATGAAGCAAAAGTTGGAGATACTGTCGAGCTAACGGTTTACCGCGACGGGGAACCGATGAAAACAAAACTCAAGCTTTCCTCCCAATAATATAGAAAGCAGAGAAATCAGAAAAACTCATGCGCCTTGATAGCCTCGACAAGCATAAGATAAACGGCGGAGTGAGGGCCTCTCACCTCACGCAGGCAGTTGACTTATGACTTCGAGAGGCTAGGCGCAGGAGCTAGACAACAAGAAAAGCGCAAGCGCCCTGGTAAAGTGCTTGATGCTCTCCCTTCGCACAGAAAGCAGCCCTTCTGTGCGAACCCTTACCAAAAACCAAACAACCTCTCTCATCAGAAAAGGTGTCCCGGGAAACCCCCGAGACACCTTTTCTATTTTGTTAACTCTTGTAGTTAACAGAACCGTGGCATGATTTATAACCTGGAACACTTGATTTCGAGATTTTTGTGACGTTTAGAGGCGTTGGAGAAGGATTCGCTTTCCTGCGGGGGAACTGGCGAGCTTCCTCGGGCTCCGCCCTGTGGGATCTCGCCTCGCTCCTTCTCCCGCGGGAGTCTCACCCTTCTCCAACGCCCCTTGCCATAAGAGGTTCTCGAGCTGTTACTTGGAATTTGTTATTTACTTCATAATAGATGTTGCCCATACTAGATTTCTTAAATGGCTAGACGCCAAATGTTCCATTCTGGTAAAGATTGTTTCGAGCTACTGGAAAACGAAGTTTGAGGAGGCTCAGCACATGCCCACGGAAAGCGAGTCGTTTTCCCATCCACCATATTTCACACAAAAGCCTCGAAACTGAGTTTTCAGGATAAGAAAACTTTAATAATAAAACCAGGTTATTACCTTCTCCTCAATATCAAGATTAATGGTTTCTTATAAGATAGGAGATAACAACCGGGCAATTGCTTCTTTAAAGCGAATCCACTTAGACCTTGACTGGTAAAGCTTGTAGGTTAATTCCGTAGATTCCTTCAAATCTTCATTGAACCGGTCAGCCAATAACCTCGCTACATCTGAATGATACAAAAAAGCATTCACTTCAAAATTGAGACGGAAGCTTCTTACATCGATGTTAGCAGTTCCAACCGAGGCAATATTTCCATCTACTACGATGGTTTTTGCGTGTAAAAAGCCTCTCTGATAAACATAGATTCTGGCACCTGCCATTAACAAGTCGCCTATATTTGAATAAGTCGCCCAGTAGACGAATGGGTGATCCGGCTTATTGGGGATCATCAACCTTACATCCACCCCAGATAACACGGCTATTCTTAACGCATCTAACAAACTGTCGTCAGGTATAAAATAAGGTGTTTGGATATACACATACTTTTTCGCGGACATGATCATCTTAATATAACCATGCTTGATTTGTTCCCATTCCGAGTCAGGACCACTTGAGACGATTTGCATTCCTACATCGCCTTTGGACTTTGCTTGATAAAACCGATCTTCATAGACAATGTCTCTTCTGGAAGCCTGATTCCAATCGAGAATGAAGCGTGTCTGCATGTTATGAACGGCATCGCCTTCTACCTTGAGATGGGTATCTCTCCAGTAACCAAACCTTTTACTGAATCCTAAATACTCGTCCCCAATATTGAAACCGCCGATATAACCGATTTCTCCATCTATAATAACCAGCTTTCTATGATTTCGATAATTGATTTTCAAGTTCACTTTAGGAATTAATGAAGGAAAGAATGACTCCACTTGCCCTCCAGCTGCTCTTATCCTCTTAACGTATTTTCTACTAAGTAGACGTGATCCCATGTCGTCATAAAGAATTTTGACATCTACATTCTCTTTAGCTTTCTTGATCAAGGCTTCTGCTAACCTTTGTCCAAGGTTGTCATCCCTTATGATGTAATAAAGTAAATGAATATGGTCTTCTGCCCTCTCAATGTCTTCAAGAAGGGCGTGGAACTTTTTCTGTCCATCTGTAAAAACTTCTACATCATTATTTTGAGAAAAAAGGGCGTCATTGTTTTTTAAATGCATATAGATTAAATCTTCATATGGAACAATTTCTTTTCGCTGCACTTCCAGCGTGTTATCTTTAATAGCCTTTAATTGTTCCTGGACAGCTGTCAGTAACCCTAACCGGCTTTTTTTATCCCAAATAAAAATTTCTTTATGGCTTAATCGTCTTCCAAAAATTAAGTATAATAAGAACCCTACGATTGGCAAGAAAAGCAAAACCATGAGCCATGCCCACGTCGCACTTGCATCCCGTCGCTCTAAAAAGATAATGGCCAATGCTAGCAAAACGTTCAAAATTAAGATTGTCGTTAAGATATAGGGAATAATATTCATCTGGAATCACCTGCCTTTACTATCGTGGGTTGCTCATTTACTATATCATATTTCATTTTTCTGGGACTAAGAAAAACCAATAACCAAAATAACAACAGTTCAAAAAAGAGATATGCTCTAATGATAGAAAGCATACCTCTTTTTTTAAAACGTTATCATTAATTTTTCATTAAAATTCCTGCCTCAGACAGAGCATACACTGCTTCTTCTATTGCATCCCGACTGTCTGCAGCAATTGTATGGGTATGAATGCCACCCGTCAGCTCCAAAAGGAATGAAGCATTGGTAGAATTCACCTGTTCAATAAATTTCTTTACATCGCGGCGGTTTGAAATACGTAGTTGGGCAGTCAAATCCCCATAGATAGGATGCTCTACTACGACATCTTGAACATGAACACCATGATCGACGAGAATATTAAGCTCTTCCTCTGTCTTTTCTGCTCCATGTTGACACACGATCGTCTTTTGGTAAGCCAGCTCTTCTTTGACATCCGTCATATACATATAGCCCTGACTCGTTGCTACAATCGGTTCGTTCCTCGCCTTCAGCAACGAAACATCTCCTACGATCACTTGTCGCGTTACATTCATTTCTTCCGCTAATGAGCTGCCTGTTACTGGTGAGCCTCTTTGTTTAAGCAAAGATAAGATATGCTCTCTCCGCTCATGTGCTTTCATTTTCTTAGAAGATTGACTCATATACATGACTCCTTCAAACGATTTACAAACTATGATTGATCGCTTTCCTTAGTAAAACTCAGTTAAAAGTTAAACCCGTTCAGTTTCCATTGTTCAATAGAAAAAGTGGTCGTCCCAAGTGAGGTGAATAAAATACGTTCTTCATCTGGCTGCGGGAAGACCCTTGAAGTAAAGACTTCCTTTCCTTCATTGACGAAGACCTCAAGTGATGAATGGTCAATGAATAAATGGAGGTTCTTCAAACCATCTTCGAGCTTAACTCTTCTAAATTCCGTTTTCTTTTTATCCTCTAAGTGAGGTCTTGATAGAGTTAGTATACCCTCTTTATAACTAAGTGAAGCATGTTGGAAAAGTTCAATCGCAAATTGATCCTCTACCTTATCAAATTCAAGGTTCAATTCAATTGGTTTCCCTTCCACTCCTCTGATTGCTTTTTGATCATTTTCAATCGTAATTGACGAATGCAAAAGAACAGGTCCTCTCATTTCCTTCAGTTCTTCCACAGGCTTCTGAATAATCTGTTCTCCATTCCAAGTCAACTCTCTTGGTATTGTAAGGCAGTGCACCCACTGATTTTCGATAGTTGGATGCGCTTGTTCGTATTGATCAGGCACTCCCATCCATCCAACTAAGATTCTTCGGCCCTTTTCATCAAGCGTGGTTTGAGGGGCATAGAATTCGAATCCACGGTCCAATTCACGAAACGGACCATGATTGAATTTAGGATGAGCATAATCAAGAATGCCTGCAAAGTAGCCACTCTGGTAGGTATTCGCATAATTCATCCCCTCTTCTTCCAAACCTTGAGGAGAGACGATGAGAATGTCCTTTCCATTTAGTTCAAAAACATCTGGACATTCCCACATGTAACCAAAATCTCCAAGCTGTTCTTCATTGCTTCCGGTAATACTCCCTAGTAATTCCCAGTCGTAAAGGTTAGAAGAACGTAAGAGCACCGCTTTCCCTTCCATGTTTTCGCTTTGTGCTCCAATTACCATATACCAATGATCAGCCTTTTTCCACACTTTAGGATCTCTAAAATGAGCCGTGTAGCCTGCAGGCAAATGAACAACGACCCCTTTTTTCTCAAAATGAATGCCATCCTCAGATACTGCAAGACATTGATAGGTTTCCCTATTCCCTTGTTCATCTTTCACATTTCCTGTGTAAAAGAGGTAAAGAAGCCCATCGTGAGAGACAGCACTTCCCGAGTATACTCCGTTTTTGTCGAACCATTCTGACGGTGTTAGTGCGGCTTTTTCATGAGTCCAGTTGACGAAATCTTCCGAAGTGTAATGACCCCAGAACTTAGCTCCATGGCCTGTATCAAACGGCATCCATTGGTAAAAGAGATGATATGTCCCCTTCCATTGAATAAAACCGTTTGGGTCATTTAACAACCCTACAGGCGGCATATGATGAAAACTCTGCCGATAGGGATCCGCCTCTACCTTTTGTTTGTATTTCTCAATTTCTTCTAATGCTAGCGCTCGTAGTTGTTGATCTTTTTCAGACATGTGGCACCACCTATTTCAAATAATTCTCAACTTCTGTCTTTGTCGGTAAAGCCGTCATCGCTCCTTTAGTTGATGCGGCAAGAGCTCCTGAAACACTGGCAAACCGGGTGATCTCTTCCAGTTCCTGTATAGCCAACTGATTCACTTGTTTCGCTCGTTCACTCAGCTGATATAAGATGCCTGACACAAAAGCATCACCCGCTCCAGTTGTGTCGACAGCATCTACTTTCATAGCAGGGACAAAGGTGTGACCTTCTTGATTGTACACATGACTGCCTTCGGCTCCCATCGTTACGTAAAGCAACGGGATTTTGTAAGAGGCCAGTTGTTTTACACCTACTTCAATATCTGTCTCTCCTGTGAGAAACTCTAATTCTTCTTCAGAAATTTTAACTACGTCTGCTTCAGCAAGCATCGAAAGGATTGTTTCCTTCGCTTCGTCTGCACTCTTCCACAACCCGAGACGCAGGTTAGGGTCGTAGGAAACGATCAATCCATTCTCTCTTGCCTCACGCACAGCAGCTGCTGTAGCTGATTTTGCAGGTTCATCAATCATAGAGATCGAACCGAAATGCAGGAGGTTGTGAGTAGTGAACAGGTCAGCTTTCACTTCTGACTCTTCTAAATAACGGTCAGCACTCGGATCGATATAAAAATCAAAACTCCGTTCACCATGTTCATCGAGAGTAACAAATACAACACCTGTTCTCGTATCTTTAGTTAAATACATAGCTTCAGTATTAACCCCGAAATCAGTCAAAGTTTTCTTAAGGAAACGACCTAGTACATCATCCCCTACTTTCCCAAGAAACGTAGAATTAGCTCCAAGTCTGGCTGCTCCAACTGCTACGTTGGCAGGCGCACCGCCAGGACTCTTTTGAAAATTAATATTTTCGTCATCCAGAGGAATAAAGTCGATCAACGCTTCCCCTAAACAGATGATTCCTTTTGACATGCTATTCATCCTTTCCATATGTACATTTTTTAAAGGTCCATTAAATTTCTACACCCATTATACCCGTAGACCCTCGTTCGTTTCCAATAAAGAAAAGAAAAAAGCCTAAAACAGCTGTTAACCGTTTTAGGCTCTCGTATAAATTATTTCGTTTGTAATGTTACGATATTCGTTTGCCCTGCACTGGCAGCGTCGCTGTAGGAAGGATCAAAGTTTTCAACGATGTCATCAAAGTTTGTGATGATAACGGGTGTGATCGTGCTTTTCGCTTTTTCCTTTACGAGTTCAGGGTCAAAAGTAATCAAATGATCTCCTGCTTCTACTTTGTCTCCTTGTTTGACGTGGCCTTCAAAGCCCTCTCCTTCCATTGCTACGGTTTCTAAACCAATGTGGACTAGAACTTCGACGCCAGATTTCGTTTTAACTCCCACAGCATGATTTGTAGGGAAAATCTGCACGATTTCTCCTGAAACTGGGCTGACCACTTTTCCGTCAGTCGGTTCGATAGCCACTCCATCTCCCATCATCCGTTGGCTAAACACAGGGTCGTCTACCTCATCTAACGGTACGACCTTTCCATTCAACGGGGCTACAAGCTGCTCTTCAACACTTTTTTTACCAAACATTTTTTTAAACATACAAACACCCTTTCAAACATGTTAATGTGCTTCTTACGTTCACCATTATAAAACAAACTTGTAGTTCTTTTCCCTTGAGACGAATGAATAAACTCCGAATGGATTATTGTCCAAAATAAAAAGCCAGGAAGATCTCCTGGCTTTTCCGATTTACTTACATTCTTCTAATGCTTGAGTAAGGTCCTCCCATATATCTTCAACTGCTTCCAGACCGACAGAAAGACGAATCAGCGTATCTTTGATCCCCATCTTCTCCCTCTCTTCTTCAGGGACTACTGCGTGGGTCATGGAGGCAGGATGCTGAATCAATGTTTCTGCATCACCAAGACTTACAGCTATTTTAATTAATTCCAACTGGTCCATGAAGAATTGAGCATCTGATTTCGATCCATTTATCTCGAAAGCGAGGACGCCGCCTCCTGTTCTCATTTGCTTTTCTTGAATCGCTTTTTGGGGGTGATCTTCCATCCCTGGGTAATACACGTTCTGAACGAAAGGGTGCTGTTTTAGTCGCGTTGCGATTTCTTCAGCATTAGTGCTGTGGCGATCTAAACGTACGTGCAAAGTCTTCAACCCGCGTATTAAAAGCCAGGCATCAAACGGGGATAAGACTCCGCCAATATCTTTCTTAGCATTCATTGCTACAGAATTCATGAACTCCTGTTTTCCGACTGCGAGTCCTGCAATCACATCTCCATGGCCCCCAATATATTTGGTTGCACTGTGAATAACAACATCACACCCTAATTCAAGCGGTCGTTGTAAGTAAGGAGTACAAAAAGTATTATCAACCACAACTGGAATCCCATATTCTTTTGCGACCTGTGCGACCATCGATAAATCTACCATTTTCATTGTAGGGTTGATAGGAGTTTCAATAAAAATACAAGCTGTGTTTTCCGTCAACCGACTGCGAAGTTCCTCCTCATCCTCCATAAGACTGAAGTCATGAGTAATGCTATATTTTTCTTCCAGCATTTTTAAGAGACCAAATGTACAGCCATATAAACCATTTGAGCATAAAATATGGTCATTAGCTTTCGTAAGGGAAATCAATACAGCTGACACGGCAGCCATTCCGGACGCGAAGGCGAGCCCCCTCTCTCCCCCTTCAAGTGTCGCTATTCTCTCCTCTAAAGCTGTGACCGTAGGATTACCTAATCGTGTATACACATATCCATCGTCTTCCCCCGCAAAGCGTTTCTCCCCAACAGCGGCAGATGGAAATGAAAACGTTGATGTTTGATAAATAGGCGTTGTCAAACTTCCCAGATCATGAGCATCGCCCTCGTTGTGGATCATCGAAGTCTCCAAGCGCTTCCTTTTTTCCCCCATCTTTCTTCCCCCTTCTTATCCCTTCTCTTTTCCTATTATCTTAAGTTTGTAAGCGTTTTCAGTTCATTTTAACAAAAAAGGAGGGGGACTGACCTCCTCCTTAACTACTATATTTTGATTGTAGTTGGGGACTCGCTCTTCTTTTTCTTCCATGCAGGAATACATAGATAAATACGGCCCCGAAGATAATAAATGAACTGTTAAAATAGAGTGATGAGAATCCTATTCCTGTAGCGATGGCTCCCACTAAATAGGAACCGACTCCTATACCAATATCAAAAATGGTAAAGAATGTAGCCGTCGCCGCTCCTGCCCGTGCCGGCACCTTTTTCAGTGCAATCGTTTGAAAGCTCGGTACAATCGTTCCCCATCCGAGCCCGATTAACCCGCCTGCAAGTAACAGTAATAGAGCTGTATTTGCGAAACTTAGAACGAGCATTCCTATTCCAAACACAATAATGGAAGGTATAACAATGATGTTTTCGCCGTACTGATCGAACCATTTTCCAGTGAAAGGCCGCGAAATAAGAAGAACTAAAGCATATACGACAAAGAAATAACTGGCTGCTTCAGCAAGTCCCAGCTCATTCGCATAGACCGAAACGAATGATAACACTCCTGAATAGGCGAGAGCCATAACCGCCCCAGTCAGAGCTATCGGAATCACAGGCTTCTCCAGAAGACCGTTCACTTGAGGCAGGACGCTTTGTGACTTTTCTACTGCACGATTAGGAACAGGATTTTTAATCATTAGTCCTGAGATAAATGCGATGGCGCCGAAGATTGCACAAATTACAAACATACTGACAAAATTGAACGACTGAATGATCGTCAACCCGAGAAAAGGTCCAAGAACCATCGCGAAGTTCATCGACATCGCAAAATACCCCATGCCTTCCCCTTTCCGCTGATCAGGCACCACGTCTGCTGCCAATGCACCTAGTACGGTCGTTCCCATTCCAAAACCAAGCCCCTGAATAAAACGCACGATCAGAATAAGTATGAATGAGTGAACAAACAAATATAGAAACGAACTGATGAAGAAAAGAGATAGTGAAAGCATAACAATAGGCTTTCTCCCGACCGTATCAATCCACTTGCCTGCTAGCGGACGAATTAAAATAGCCGCTACTAGGAAAATAGTGATGACAAGCCCAGATTGTCCTTCATCTACTTTAAGTTGATCAATCGCGTAAATAGGAAGAGTGACAAACATTAAATAGAATACAAGGAATACGAAAAAGTTACTAAAACATACATTCAAGAAGCTTTTCGTCCACAACGCCTGGTTTTTCTTCATCATTTCCCCTCCTTTTCTTTACGAATAAGTCCAGTCAATTCTTTTACGTGAAGATCCAGGCTGCGCTCTCTTTCTTTTCCTAAACCGGAGCGCAAGCGGCCTTCTGCCTCCTTAATCGCTTTTTCCCAGACTGGGTAACGGATCTGCCCCTTCTCAGAAAGGTAAATATCATTTGTTCGTTTATCCGCACTGGAATGCTTTTGAATATACCCGAGCTCTTCTAACTTTCTTAACGTTCGTGACAAAGGTGGTGCCTCAATATTCAAGCGATTTTTCAATTCTGTTTGAGTCATTGCCCCATGATAATGCAATTGAAAGATTACAGACCAGTGGGATAAAGAAATCTCTTCCCCTTCGAAAGCCTGATTCAAATACTGACCTAATTCTCGGGATAGCTGTTGGATATGATAGAAAGTTAATGACATAAGTGGATCTCCCTCGTTCGTTATCTAGGTAACGGTTTTATCAAAAAAAAAGACTTCCTTATTCAGGAAGAAACATGGAAGAGCTTATCATAGAAACCTTCTGTATGTCTACTCATAAACAATAGCGCGCGCCTGACTTAGCTATTCAACTAAATTCGGCACGTCCTTCCAACTTCATCCCAGAGGTTTCCTGGTAACGATCACTCCCATACTGGTTCTCCAGCTATTAATGCTAAGCCTATTTTGATTTGTTAATTTTTACAGCTTTTAAATACATGAAAATAGTTATTGAGGAAAGACTGAGTAAAAGAGTCATTGAGGAGGGAAATTATGGACCATAAACAAGAATGGACCCGCCCTGAACCTATGTGGCGTGAAGATACAGACTTACCAACATTCGATTCACTTGAAGAAAATACGTCTGCAGACGTCGCTATCGTCGGGGGCGGAATTACTGGTATTACGACAGCCTATTTGTTAGCGAAAGCTGGCAAGCAAGTGATCCTGCTGGAAGCGGATCGTATTCTTAATGGAACGACAGGTCATACAACGGCTAAAGTCACCGCTCAGCATGGACTGATTTATCATGAGCTAATTAAACACTTTGGTGAGGAAAAAGCCTCTCTTTATTACCAGGCCCAAATGAACGCTTTTGGATTTATGGAAGAAACCGTAAATAAATACAACATCCAGTGTGATTGGACAAAAGAAGATGCCTGTATTTTCTCGACAACAGAGAAAGGTGCCCAAAAAGTCACAAACGAATATGAAGCCTACCAAAAGCTTAATATTCCAGGAGATTTAACAGACTCACTGCCTTTTGATATGGAAACGACGAGTTCGCTTGTCATGAAGGATCAAGCCAGGTTCCACCCGCTCAAATATTTAGCTGCTTTGGTTGACCGATTCACTGAACTAGGCGGCCAGATTTTCGAGGGAACAAAAGCAACGGATTTAAAAGAAGGCGAGCAGCTTGAGATTGAAACCGGAAATGGCTCGAAAGTGACCTGCCAATATGCGATTTCATGCAGCCATTTTCCATTCTATGATGGCAAAGGGTTCTATTTCAGCCGAATGTATGCTGAACGCTCTTACTTGATGGCTATTGAACCAGAACGTGAGATTCCTAAAGGCATGTATGTATCCATAGATGAGCCGAAACGAACGATTCGTACTGCTGAATACAACGGCAAGCCTATTCTTCTAGTGGGAGGCGAGAACCACAAAACAGGGGATGGAATTGATACTTCTTTTCACTATCGAGCTATCGAAGAATTTGCTGCTCAGACGTTCGGCATTAAGGAGAAATTATTCCAATGGTCCGCTCAAGATTTGACTACCTTAGATAAAGTCCCTTACATCGGACCGATTACAAGGAAGAATAATCGAGTATTGATCGCGACGGGTTTTCGAAAATGGGGGATGACAAACGGCACACTGGCCGCTCAATTATTGAGCGATTATGTACGTGGAGAAGAGTCGCTGTTCCATGAACTATTCAAGCCTTCCAGATTCAAAGCAGACCCGAGCATGAAACAATTCCTCTCCCAGAACTTTGACGTAGCCGTTCACTTAGTTGAAGGAAAACTAGAATTGGTCGCTGATCGACCTGAGCGTCTTAAGAAAGGTGAAGGAAAAATCGTCCAGTGGAGAGGCGAACGGGCAGGTGCTTTCAAAGACGAAGACGGAGAACTGCACCTGCTTGATACAACCTGTACGCATATGGGCTGTGAAGTCGATTGGAATAGTGCAGAACGTACGTGGGATTGCCCATGCCACGGATCGCGTTTTTCCTATGATGGAAAAGTCGTGGAAGGTCCAGCTGATCAACCACTAATGAAAATATCACTGGAGGAACCTACTCCACGTTCCTACATGGACATAAAGAAAAGCAATGAAGAACAACAGGATCAACCATAATTGATATGCACTGCCTGTTTAAAGGCAGACCCAAAAAGCTGGTGAGAAGATCTCGCCGGCTTTTTTATTGTTTAGGAAATGATAAAGGTCCTGTCTGTGTATATTTTTGTACTGGTCAGCGACATCCACCTCCAGCCCACCCTTGCGACATAAATAACTCGTCCTGCGAAAGGAAAATCACCTTCCTCCAGGCGTTTCGTGTCGGGGTGGATTCCAGGGGGCGTCCTCTTTTGTTCTCTCAAGCATTTTTGTTTCCATAAAAGAAGAATCGGACTAGAATATGAACTAAATACATAGTTGAGAGGATTATCATCATGGTTAATGAAACGAAACTAGGCGTTGTTTATACAGCAGGCGCCTATATTTTATGGGGCTTTTTACCAATATATTGGAAATTGGTTCAACAAATTCCCGCGTTTGAGATACTCGCCCACCGGATTGTCTGGTCTTTTATCTTCATGGGAATTGTTGTGTTGATTGCGAAGAAACAGCGCGCATTAGTAGAAGAATGCCGCTCTATACTTCAAAATAAAAAACGTCTCCTTGGTATCACGCTGGCTTCTATCACAATCAGCATTAACTGGGTGACTTATATATGGGCCGTCAACACCAATCATGTAGTCGAGGCAAGCCTGGGATACTACATCAACCCACTTGTCAGCATTCTCTTAGGGATGATTGTTTTGAAAGAAACATTCTCTAGAGCCCAATGGGTCGCCTTTCTCCTAGCCGGATCAGGTGTCTTCTACATGACCGTCCATTTTGGCTCTGTTCCTTGGATCGCTTTGCTGTTAGCTTTCAGTTTCGGCTCCTATGGCTTGTTGAAAAAGCTGGTGCCGCTGAATGCCATGTTCGGGTTAACCATCGAAACGTTGATTGTTACCCCTGTTGCCTTAATTTACTTACTTTCCCAACAAGCAGGTCAATGGGTTCAGGTGGATTGGCTGTCCCTTACAACTGTGCTTGTTTTTGGAGCAGGGGTTGTTACAGCGATTCCCCTGTTGCTATTCTCAGCTGGAGCCAAAAGAATCCCTTTATCCATGGTTGGTTTTCTTCAATATTTTGCGCCGACTATTATGCTGTTTATCGGTGTCTTTTTGTATCATGAACCCTTCACAGAAGTCCATGCTATCTCTTTCACATTAATTTGGGCAGGGCTAGCGTTGTACACTGTTACGCGTATGAAGCGTCTTAGAAAATATGAACCTAAAGCGAGCTGAAAGAAGTGAAAGGTAAGTGTTTAACTTAGTCTTTCAATAAATGAACAACTAAGTTCAGTTCGTCCTGAGTCTCCGCCAAGCCTAAGACAATCATTGAAATGAATGGTTATCGACAAAGTCGGAGGCTCGGACGATGGAGCTGGATATAGCCCTACCCTGTAAAAAGTATCCAACACAATTAATGATTTCCTAATCAAAAAAGGAGCTTTCTCTAAAACTAGAGAAAACTCCTTTCTTTCTACCAACTCAAATAAGCAGCCGCATCTTTACCTGAGAGAAATGCACTTTCAAACCTTGTACGTCCTGCTTCGTCATTTTCACGCAAGAAAGCATCACCTGCCACGACTAAGGAACCATCCCCAGCCAAATCCAAATAGGATTCCTTAAGGACTTTTTTAGCCTGTGCATATCTCCAGCGCTTCAGTTGTTCAGACTCTAAATCCTTCCAATCAAAATAGCGATCTACTTTTTCTCTGATCAATGTCCGGACATAATCTTCACCATAATATCTCCTCGACCAATCTCCGTTCATATAAACACTTACAATCGTGTCGTTGGAGATGCCTTTTTTCTGATGATCGACTACCCGCTCGACGTCCTTTGGAAGATTTTCATCCAAGTGACCATCTTCAGGTAGTCCCGTTGGTGAGCGAAAATGATAAATTCCTACATAGGCAGGTTCAAACAAAATACTTCTCAGCTTATTCATTTCTTGGTCAACCACTTCTACATCGCTCGCCTTTAACAGCTCCATGACCTGAGGGACCGGCATCGTTAATAAAATTTTGTCTGATTTCCAAACGTTCATTTTGTCATCATACACACGGTAGCCGTCAGGATATTTGACGATTTGAGTGATTTTGGTATGTAATGATGCACGAATTCCTTCAGCTAAGTGCTTAGCCAAACCATTCATCCCATCAACAGCTGTATAACGAGGATAAGGATCACCAAACCAATGTTTAATCCACCCCTCTTTCAACCAATCCTGTACTTCTTCTCCCAATTCATCGGTCCTTACGGTGAAAAATTGAGCGCCATGATCAACTTTACCATCCGCAACTCTTCTAGTAGCTAAACGTCCACCTACACTTTTGCCTTTATCAACTAATAAGAAATTTGTTCTTCCTTGTTTATGCAAACGTCTTGCTGCAGTGATTCCAGACAGACCTGCACCTACAATTGTCACTTCATAGTGCTCCATCCCCATCACCTCCACGTTGTATATACTGTTCCCTTTATAAAATAAAAGAACACCTCCAAATTGATGGAGATGTTCTTATTTTACCAAAAGTTTTAAGCTTCGTTGACTTTTTTCGTTCGACGAATTTTACTAAGCACTTCATAGGCCAGAGGTACAATCAGCAATGTCAGAAGCGTTGAGCTCGTCAAGCCTCCAATGACTGTCACACCTAGACCTTTACTAATAATTGACCCGCCTTCAAAGCCTAAGGCAAGCGGCAGCAGCGCTCCAATGGTCGCCAAAGCTGTCATTAAGATCGGGCGTAATCGTGTCATTCCAGCATCGATTAGGGCTTCTCTTGTCGAAAATCCTTCTTTTTCTTTATGAATGACACGGTCGATCAGAACGATCGCGTTTGTTACAACGATTCCAATCAACATGAGGGCTCCAATCATGGCGGAGATGCTTAATGTTTCTCCACTAATTAATAGACCTAATACCGCACCGATAATTGTGAACGGCAGGGAGAATAAGATCGCAAGCGGCGCCAAGCCTCCACCAAAGAAAATGACCAGGATCAAATACACAATGGCAATGGCAGCCAGCATCGCCAATCCAAGCTGAGTGAAAGACTCGTTGATATCTTCGGCTACACCGCCTTGAGTAATATCAACACCATCGGGAGTTTCCATATCCTGAACCTTTTCATTCACATTGGCAGATACAGTTCCGACATCATCAACAATGATTTCTGCACTCACACTCGCATAGACACGGTTGTCACGCCGAGTAATGGTGTCAGCTGTTGTCCCCTCTTCCACTTCTACCACGTCACTGATAGGAACAGATTGACCTGTAGGGCTCTTTATTTCACGATCAGTCAAGTCGTCGATATCACTATACTTTTCTTCCTGCACCTCAAGGTAAACATTGACTTCCTCTCCGTCCTGTACAACGGTTGTTATTACTGGGCGTTCTCTATTCTGATTCAGCTCCATGCCTAACTGGCCGGCAGTCAAACCTAACTGGCTCAACTTCTCGTGATCAGCGACTAACGTGTATTCTTCATAAGACTCAGAGATACTCGAATCAATGTTACGCAAGTTATCCTGTTCGGATAAAAGCTCTTCTACGTCGGCTACTACCGGTTTTATCTCCTCTGTATTATCGCCATAAACCCTTAATTCAAGACCGTTGCTTGAGCCGGTACCAGAGAAGTCCTGACTGGCCCATTCTCCTTTGTCTGTTTGCTCATTCAATTGATCGATGACTTGCTGGGATTCTTCAGAGAAATTCTCCGTTTCGTCAGCGTATTCGACATAGAAGACAGCCTGATTCGAGGCTCCAGGGCTCATCGGGTTTTCTCCACCGACAGAATACTGAATCGTATTTGTCCCTTCTCGCCCTTCAAAGAATTCTTGAGCATCCATAGCGATGCTTTCTACATCCTCAAGCGTTTGCCCCGGCTCTGGATTGTAGGTGGCCATTACCATTTTTTGCTCTTGTTCTGGTAAGAAACTTGTTCCTACTAGTGGAACCAAGGCAATACTCCCTACTAGAACACCGATTGCAATTAAAGTAGCTATGATTTTGTGATTTAATGTGCTTGTAAGGATAGAACGGTAAATTCTTGCTGCAAGTCCTCCACCCTCTTCATGCTTCACCTGTTTGACCTTTGATTTTTTCAGAAGAGTATCTGAAAGCATTGGTACAATGGTGATGGCTACTAATAACGACGCAAGCAGTGCAAATACAACCGTTAAAGCGAATGGAAGGAAGATCTGACCAACTGTCCCCTCAACCAACCCTAACGGAAGAAAGACCGCGATCGTGACAAGTGTAGAAGATAGAATCGGCATAAACATTTCACGAGTTGCCGATCTTATCAAGTCTTTACCAGCTAATTTTTCGCCAGGTAAGGACATCCTTCGGTAAATATTCTCCACCACGACAATGGAATCATCGACGACCCTTCCTATAGCCACCGTCATCGCTCCTAATGTCATGATGTTCAACGTAATATCCAACTGTTTTAACAGTAAGATCGCAATCAGTAAGGACAATGGAATCGAAATAATTGAAATGATGGTTGTTTTGAAGTTACGCAGGAACAAAAGAATCACAATAACAGCAAACAAACCGCCAAATAGTGCTTTATTAAGCATTGTACTTACAGACTCTTCAATGGGTTCCCCTTGATCAAAGGAATAAATGAACTCAACTCCGTCCAATTCCCCTTCAAAACTCGCTGTTTCTTCTTTCACGGAATTCACAACATCTACCGTGTTCGCTTCTTGCGATTTAACCACCTGCAGAGTGATCGAATCTTGCCCATTCGTTCGGGAAATCGATTCTGCCTCCCCAACAATTTCAATGTCGGCAATTTCCTCTAGTTGAACTGTAGGGATCTCTGCCATAGCCGCTTGTGCTTGGGAACCTTGCTGACCAGACGGTTGGCCTTGCCCTGTCTGCCCTTGTGGAGGTGTCGCCTGCCTTTCCGATGGTGCACCCTGACTTTGAGACTCACTGGTTTGGCCCTGCGCGGATTGACTCGGAACCGCTGGTATTTCCAGATTTCGCAGTTCTTCAACACTAGTTAGATCACCATTCAATACAACTGATTTCTGTGTATCGTCAAAATTATATAACCCTAACGGGAAAGACACATCTGCGCCTTTTATTAAATTCGTAACTGTTTCAGCATCCATGCCCCGTTCAGCTAAAGCATCTTCATTTATATCTATGCGAACTTCCTGCACTTGCTGGCCGGATACTTGAACTTCTGCCACACCCTCAAGTCCTTCAAGAGCGGGAACGATGTCTTCTTCAACTGTAGTGGTTAATTGTTCCAGTGATTGATCTCCATTCACTGCGCTAAAGCTCACTACTGGAAAAGCGTTAAAATTCAAGCGAGAAACTGAGGGCTCTTGAGCTTCATCAGGCAGTTCAGCTTTATCTATAGTCTCTTGCAATTCGTCCTCTGCTTCGTCTAAACTTTTATCAAAGCTATATTCAAGCTGAAGAGAAGAAGCGTTTTGATAAGACGTGGAGCTGACGGTCTTCACTCCACTCAAATTACTAACCTGTTGTTCCAATGGTTCAGAAATTTGATCCGCTACCTCTTCAGGCGTAGCACCTGGATAAACGGTGGTAACTGTAATAATCGGTGGTTCAATATCAGGTATCGTTTCCAATTTCATATTTAAACCTGAGTATAAACCCGCTATCGTAATGATGATGGTCATTAGCCAAATAGCAAATTTATTGTTCATCGAAAAATTGATGATGCCTTTCATTTCTGCTTTCCTCCCTATATTGACCGTATAGTCAGAACCATTTATAATACTAATGACCAACCGGTCATAAGTCAAGAGGAAATGCTTTTGAAACTTTTATGTTAATCTAACATACATGAACCTCCGAGATAGAAAAAGTAAGGAGCAATGAAATATGGACCAAAAGTCAATTCACATCATAGAGCAGTCAATCAAACTATTTGCTAAGAAGGGGTTTAGCTCTACTTCCGTACAAGAAATAGCAAACGAGTGCGGGATGTCTAAAGGAGCTTTTTATCTCCATTTCAAATCAAAAGATGCCCTCCTTCTAGAAATTTTCAACTACTACTATGAAAGAATCCAAAGAAAAATAGACGATATACAGTCTCTTGATCTAGATGCAAGAACTAAGTTTATCAGGCAAATGCAAATTACATTTGAAGAGATTGCAGAGCACCGTGAATTCATCATTATGCAAATTAGGGAACAAGCTATTCCTTTTAATGAGAATATTGATGAATTTTTAAAGAAGACCCGCTTTAACTCCTATCTTTTTTATAAGCGGCATCTTTTAGCGATTTATGGAAAAGAAGTAGAAGAGTTTCTATGGGAAATTAGTTTGCTTTTGCAAGGAATATTCAAAGGTTTTATGGACCTTGTCATCATTGAGAATGCGAAACTTGATTTTAAGGCACTGTCAGAAGCTATGTTGAGAAGAACGGATTATATCGTTGAAGGATTCAAGGCGAGTGGTGACCAACCGGTCATAACAGAATCAGTCATGGACCAGGTCATCCCCAAGGATTATTATCAATACGAATTGGATGAAATTATTCAAAGATTAATTGAACTCGAAGACCAGTCCAGCGGGGAAATAAACGATACCCTTTCCGTTTTGCTAGACGAAATACAAAAAAACGACCCTCGTCCAGCCATTATTAAAGGTATGCTTTTTAATTTAGATGAGGTAGAAAGCTATCAGGGACTCGCCGGTCAAATTAGAACATATTTCAAGCTTTAAAAAAGAGGGGCCGCTATCGCCCCTCTTTTTCCTTTAGTAAACACTTTCAGCTTCTAGAATTTCATCCAGTATCGGATAAACTGCTTCAACTCCCTCTTCTGCAATTAAACACGCCACTCCAAGAGGTGTATCCCAGAAAGAATCCGGTATATACGGATTTTTTAGTCCAGATGGCTGAAAAAGTGCTTTATAAATTCGATTCAAATGCTGCTGAGTAATTTGAGGATCTGTTTCACCTTCACCTCTAGCAATGAGAAAAACATAACGCATCGATTGAAATAAATTGTCACCAGGCATGAATGTGTATTCTTTAAAGAATTTGAGCTGCTTTTCTGCTTCCTCTTTCAAACCGCCTTTAACTGCCAAATCATCTAAATGTTCATGTAAATGTCGATACACTTGCTGAAAAATTCGTCTTTTTTCATCCTGCATTACGCGGTCAGTGTAGATTTCTTGCAGTTTTTCAAACGCCTTATCTTTTGACCATGTCATATACTCTCACCTCTCTATATAGAATTCTATACAAATAAGAGCCTTTCCTTCTTCAAGATTCTGGATTGAAACCAAAAGATTGAGCCTCCAGCTGAATTGATTGATGCAGCAAAGGAATATCCGGTGATTCCCGCTTCAATTGTTCAGCTAGATTAGGGACAAGCTTATTCCAAACCATAGGGTTGGCGGCCATTGCCTGGAACAGTGCCATTTCATTTGGTGTCCATTTTCTAAGAGACTGAACATAATTAAGCGTTAAATCATGCCCCGGATTTAGGCGCCGATCCCGTTCTTGTTGAAAAACTTCCATCGCCTCTCCACGGCTTTTGCCTTGATCCATCAACTGGATCGCCTCGGCTAAAAGAAAGGACTGCATGAATGCATCATTGATACCAAGCCCTGTACTGGGGTCTTTGCTATGCCCCGCATCTCCGATCAGCGCCCATCCGTCTCCATAAGCTTTTCTGAAAAAATTAGGCATGCCTGGAGTTCCAATGATCTTGCCTCGTAAAACAGCTCCTTCAAGCCTCATGTCCATTCCATAAAGTGATCGATACATTTTTTCAAAGCTTTCTTTCGGCGATTTCATCATTTGCTTGAACTCTTCCGGATAAATTTCAAGCCCTAAACAATCCCTGCCTTCTTCCATTGGAAAAAGAAAACCGATCCTTCCTTCATGTAGGAAAATTTCCGTGGCAGGCTCCTTTAATGGCTTCACCCCATCATAGTAGCCATAAAGAACCGGCCGAAGAGGATTCTGCTGTTTATATTTTTCAGCTTTAACCCAATAAGCGATATTGGAATGCTTCCCGTCTGCCCCAACAACTAAATCACAGGAAATGGACTTCATTCGGCCGGCAGGGTCTTCTACAACGACTCCCTTGACCTGTTTTCTTTCCCATATCAAATCACGGACAGAATGATTTTCTCTTAGAGAAACTGTAGGAAGATCATTCGCTCTATTTAAAAGAATTTGATCCAAAAGATCACGCTTTGGAATAATCGTATAAGAAGCACGTGGTCCTTCCACAAAGCTGCTTCCAATATAGGTTCGCATCCGGCTGATTTTACGCAAGCCAGAAGCTTCAACTTCCTTAAGCACCCCAAGCTTTCTTAAATATTCTAGATGAGACATATGATGAGTCGATAAAGTGTCACTCGGAAACGAGGCTTTATCCAATAGCAGCACTCTCTTCCCCATTTCTCCCAATTGAATCGCCAGGCTAGAGCCTGCAACTCTTGCCCCTACAATGATCACATCATACCTTTGCTCCATTTACTTTACTCACCTTTTCAATCGTTTTTCTTCCATCCTATCATGTAAATAGGAAAACTAGTACTCACCTCTTCCTCTTTATTTACAGTCTGGTTCAAGCAACTAAGTGTAGAAATAAAAAAACTCCCGAGGCCACGGGAGTTTTTGAACTTAATAATTTCTTTCTTCTTCTATTTCATGATTTTGATCAAGAATTAGAAGCTTACTCGGTTTATTTTCCTTAGCGATTTCTTCAGCTTTTTCAATCGCCGTATTTCTTTCGTCATAAAGGTCTGTAGGAGAAACATCCTCTATCTTTACAAACCATCCTGTTACATCTTTGTTAGGTACTACACTATATTCCTTCATTGTTTCATACTCTCCTTCTCTAAAGACTTGGTAGACAATTCCCATAACAGATCACAAGTAAACACATTCTAATTTTGTAAAATGATTTGACATTAGTCATGGTTCCTTTTATAATTTCATACAAGTTAAGTAAAAGCTGAATATTCAAACAAATACTCTTATCGAGAGTGGCAGAGGGACTAGGCCCTACGACGCCCGGCAACCTTCAAGTATCGCTTGAAAAGGTGCTAAATCCTACAGGTCAAATGATCTGGCAGATAAGAGGAGGACTTAATTTTTACGGCCCTCTTCTTATAAAAGAAGAGGGCTTTTTGGTTCTTCTTGTTTTTTACCTAAAGGAGCTCCTAGAAACCATATTTGAGGAGGAATTATCAATGACGTTACCTTTCCACCAATTCGGACCCGAAACGCTATTGCTTCATGGAGGCCAGGAACCAGACCCCTCTACAGGTTCTCGTGCTGTCCCCATTTATCAAACCACATCCTATGTTTTTAAGGATACAGACCATGCTCAAAACCTCTTTTCCCTTGCTGAGCCAGGGAATATTTACAGCCGCATAATGAATCCTACCGTTGATGTGCTTGAGCAGCGTATCGCGCTGCTGGAAGATGGTGCAGCCGCTGTCGCCACTGCTTCAGGGATGTCAGCGATTACTTTAGCTATCTTGAACATTGCTCAATCTGGAGACGATATCGTCACTTCCACCCATTTGTATGGGGGCACGTATAACTTATTCGTCCATACTCTCCCTAAATATGGAATCAATGTCCACTTTGTAGAAGGAACAGATCCTGAAGACTTTGCAAAAGCCATTACTCCAAATACAAAGGCCATCTTCGCAGAGACGATCGGGAATCCAAGTTTGAACGTGCTTGATATTGAAGCTGTAGCAGATGTGGCTCACGATCATCATATTCCTTTGATTATCGATAACACATTCGCTACTCCTTATGTTTGTAAACCGATAGCCTGGGGAGCAGACATTGTTGTCCACTCCGCTACGAAATGGATCGGCGGTCATGGAACAGCTATTGGAGGTATTGTTGTTGATAGCGGACGTTTTGACTGGAACCATGAGAAATTCCCTGGATTTACTGAACCTGATGATAGTTACAACGGCATCCGCTTCGGTATTGATGTAGGTCCAGTCGGTTATGCGATTAAGCTAAGAGTTCAACTATTGCGTGATATTGGTGCATGCTTAAGTCCACACAATGCGTTCTTATTACTACAAGGCTTAGAAACGCTTCATTTGAGGATCAAGAAGCATACCGATCAAGCTTTAGAAATCGCCGAGTACCTTCAAGACCATGACGGGGTGTCTTGGGTAACCTTCCCTGGCTTACCAGACCATCCGACCCATTCTCTTGCTAAAAAGTATTTCCAATACGGCGCCGGTTCGATTGTCGTTTTTGGAATTAAAGGCGGAAGAGAATCTGGACGTCAGCTGATTGATCATACAAACCTATGGTCTCACCTTGCCAACGTCGGTGATGCAAAATCTTTAATCATTCACCCTGCTTCTACCACTCACCAGCAGCTCAATGACGAAAATCTACAAAAATCAGGAGTGACAGAAGAGCTGGTGCGGTTGTCCGTTGGTTTAGAGTCTGTTGAAGATTTAATACAAGACTTGGATGCAGCCATTCACAAAGCTACTGGGCATTCGAAACCATACAACACTTCCAAACATCCTGCCGAAGATGTTCTCGCTTCTTCATTAGATCGATCTGGAGACCTTAGACAAAGGGTAATCGCTATAGTTGGAGGAGCTAATGATGACCGTGAATCTAAGAAACTTGAACGTTTGGGATTTAAAGTTGAGCATTATCAGGAAATCGATCAAGTGGTTCAATCAGCGGGAGGAACAGTGGATGTCTTGTATTTCCCTGTGCTTGATGAGCATAAGCTCAGAGCGGCAGAAAGTGTAAAGCCACACTTGATCTGGTCAAAGACCCCAGTTAAGAGTGAGAAAGACAATATAGTTTCAGGATTAAACCTTTATGAAGCAGTGATTGCTTTACGTTCAGGCAAAAAGCTAAATGAGCAGCCCTTATCAGTCTAAACAGGAAAGGAGTCAAAACATGTCATTGAAAAACCCCACCAGCCGCACTGAAAACTTAACAACTATTTCCATCGGTGATTTCACTTTCGAGTCTGGAGATCGGTTGGCTGATGTGGAACTTGCTTACGAGCGCTATGGACCTAAAGATGCGCCCGTAATCCTCATCTGCCACGCACTGACAGGAAATCAACACGCCCTTGGGTCAGAAGAAGAACCCGGCTGGTGGGCTGGGCTGATCGGGAAAGGAGCCCCCATCGATACAGACCATTACCAGGTCATTACATTTAATGTCCTTGGGGGTTGTCACGGGTCAACAGGACCAGCCAGCATCCACCCCCAAACAAAGAAACAATATCGATTAAACTTTCCTCCAGTAACGATCCGCGACATGGTTCATGCTCAAAAACAAGCGTTGGACCAACTCGGAATTCATCACGTTCAGGCTGTAACAGGAGGTTCTCTAGGTGGCATGCAGACATTTGAATGGGGAATACTCTATCCCGATTTTATGGATCAATTATTCATTCTCGCTGCTACCCCTTATCTTAGTGATTATGGCATTGCTTTTAATCATATAGGAGCACGGGCCATCAAAGATGATCCTGCCTTCAACAATGGAGAGTATGTATCAAATGATCACCTCCAAGGATTTGAAATTGCGCGAATGGCTGGAATGGTCACGTATAGAAGCCGCACTCTATTCCAGAAAAGGTTCGATCGTAAAAGACGTACTTCTTCCTCTTATGACATCCAGTCCTATCTTGATTATCAAGGAGATAAAATTAAGGGGCGCTTTGATGCGAATAGTTACCTTTATCTTCTTGAGGCCATGAACCATCATGATATCGGCCGTGACCGAAATGGCTGGCAAAAAGCTGCTGAGCAATACAAAGCCGATGTATTTACGATTAGTTTCGAGCATGACCTCCTATACCCTTATGATCTAATGAAGCACTTTAGTGAAAAAGTTAAATCAGGAGAGCACTACCATGTAGATACCGACTATGGCCATGACGGATTTTTAGTTGAATTTGAGGAATGGGGGAAATGGATTAAACAAAAATTAAACCAAAAGCCGATTAAAAACTAAAATAGCAGCCTGCAATCTAATTGCAGGCTGCTATTTTAGTCTTATAACTCACTTACTTTTACAATTTTGTACCCTTTGTTGTTCAACTCATGCAGTACCAATTCAAGGACTTCTACAGAAGTGCTTTGAAGGTCATGAAGCAAGAGCGTGTCACCACTCTCCACATTTTCAATTAATTCCTGTGCCAATTGCTCTGGTTCTTTTTCTTGCCAATTTTCTCCATGGGCATCTAATGGAATGATTTTTAGCTGTGTACTTGAAAACTGAGAAGGCACCTCTCCAAATGGGAGTCGGATCATCCTAGGTTGGACCCCTGTCACCTCTTTGATGATTTCTTGTGTTCTATCTATCTGATTATCTACTTCTTCAGCCGATAATCTCGTCAACCTCGGGTGGTCCCACGTATGATTTCCTATTTCATGCCCTTGATCAGCAACCATTTTTGCTGTTTCAGAAAAGTATTGAACTCTTTTCCCAATCATGAAAAAGGTCGCTTTTGCTTCATATTTTTCCAATATTTTAAGAACGTTTGGTGTGACCTTAGGGTGCGGACCATCGTCAAAGGTTAATGCAATTCTCTTTGATTCTGAATTACTCTCCTCCTCCGACTTTTCAATCTTCTTTGTTTCTTGAGATGAGTCAACGTGTTGTTTATGACTGACTTGCTTAATACCTTCAGACATCAACGCCTCTGAATAACTGTCATTTAACAAGTCCTTGATCGAACGTTGACTTATTACCACTTTCTCCGGAAGTGTAGCTACTGCATGATTCAAATATATTTCCAAACCATTTCCGGTTAATGCAATATTTTCGTAATTGGTTGATACTGCTTTCAATACTTCCTGAACCTCAGTATGATAGTATGCTTCTTCACTAAGATCGTCTCTAAGCTTCTCTTTTGTGAGTTTAGTTAAGTGCTCCACATAATCACGGTCATTTTTAAATAATTGATCTAACTGGATAAGCTTTCCATTCTTCTTGCCAAAATTCATCACCGTCTGATCATGAATGAGCTCGGGTTCCCCCACGTCCATCGTTTCTTCAAATCTCACAACGAAAAAGCTTGAGCCCTGGTGAGGAACTTCAAAGTCTATGTGCAGTTCATGAGACTTGGCCTTTCCGTGTTCTTGTATAGACTGGTAGCTCTCTTTTTTGAAAGCAGCTTTCCTTTGATTCACATAATCTATAATGGTCTGATTAATTTTATTGTTAGATGTTTGCGGATAGTGAATAGTAATATGGTACTCTTCATATTCCACTATTTCTGTTTCCATCGTCACTTCATAGCTTGGCTGTGCAGTCGATTCCGATGAATCTGCAGATTCGTCAGCGCTGGCTATGAAAGAGCAAGCCGTAAGCAACAACAAACCAAGAATTGCTATATATAAAATGGGTCGTCTCATAATCTTCCCTCTTCTTTTTATTTATACACAACCCATTGTAACATAAATGTAATACTGATTTAACAGATTCGTTACTTTCAGTCTATTCAGATTACAGGTGGGTTCGAATATCCCAAAGTTCTGGAAAAAATCGATGGTCTAAGACCTTTTTCAAATAGCCTACACCCGAAGATCCGCCCGTACCTATTTTATGTCCGATAATTCGCTCTACTGTTTTCATATGCCTGAAACGCCATTGCTGTAGGGAATCCTCAATATCCACCAATTTTTCTGCCAGTTGATATAAATCCCAGTACTTGTCTACATCTAAATAAACCTGTTTCCAGGCTTCTTCAACAGACCCATCAGCTTGATACATCACAGTATAATCTCGATTCAGGAGACTTGGATTGATATCAAACCCAGCCTCAGCCAGCTTTTTAATAGCGACATCGTAAATGCTAGGTGATTGATAAGCTTCTGTTAGCTTTTTATGTAGAGCTTCATCTTTTTCGTAAATTTTCATCACATGCGGAGTCTTATACCCCAAAGCAAATTCGATCATGCGATATTGGTATGATTGGAAGCCAGAGGCTTGGCCAAGATCATCACGGAACTCAATATATTCAGACGGCGTCAAAGTAGAGAGTACATCCCATGCCTGAATGATTTGGTTTTGAATATTGGAAACCCGTGCCAGCATTTTAAATGCAGCTTGTAAATCCCCCTTATTGATCGCATCGATGGCTGCCCAAAGTTCGTGTAAAATCAGCTTCATCCATAATTCACTTACCTGATGAATAATAATGAACAACATCTCGTCGTGATGGGAAGATAAACGGTCCTGAGCTCCCAAAAGCTGATCAAGCTGCAAGTAATCCCCGTATGTCATCTGTTCTCTAAAATCCGTGTGAACGTTCTCTTCATCCTTCGAATCGCGATAACTCATGCCCGATCCCTCCTTTAATCCAAAATTCCCCGTGCAGGAATATTGTTATAAGTCATTGGCAGAAATTCAGTATGAACAGCACCTTCATACATCAACATGGTCCCTAAAACGGGATGCTCCACATGCACATGAACCCGATAAGCTTCTTCTTGTTCATCATAATGCTCATAGACAGAAGTAGTAGGTCCAGACACATTCCACTTTTCTTGCCAAGACATATCCTCTGACTCCATAAAAAGACCGCCTTCTGGTGTCACGTGCAATTTGAGTTCTGTCTGCAAAGAACCTGACTTCCCTAAATCATCGACGACTGCTTGTTTCTCTTCATCATAACGCATCGCAGCATCAAAGCCTCGAATTGAAAACGGAAAGAAGAACCGACGAATCCAGCTTACAGTTTCTCTCCCCATTTCATCTTCATAGGCATAGTTTTCAAGCGTGAATGGAACATCTTTTCCACGCTCTGCAAACACAATATTGTCTTTTGCTAAAAAGGTCAGGAACGGTCTTATCACGGGATGAGTGCCTCTTATTTCCGTCATTTTTCCTTGTCCTAATATCATTAAGTTTTGTTTGCTTGTCAATCCGTACTTCTTCTGCATTTCCGGATGGAGATTATGAAATTCTTCTCCAAGGGCTCGGTGGTAGATGGATTGCATGATTAACTCCTCCTCTAAACTTGTCGGCTCTATACAAATATTTCTTTGTCATCGCTTCTATATTATTAGAATAAGATAGTTTTTAGGTTGCCCTTCTATTATCTCTTTTAATGGCATTATAGCATATGCAAGCGTTTTCCAAGGATAAAAAAACAGACCTGCATCCAGGCCTGTTTTGGAGGGGATCCACTGCAATAGCAGGTCTTCTAAAAAATTAATAGTCGCTTCCACACCATATATTCACATGACTTCTTCTGCGAAGTCGCTGATGGAGTAGCCTTTTTGTTGTTTCATGAGCCATCCTTTTTTCTCGAGCTGGCTGAACAGTTTTTGAATATGCTTTTCGGGCCATTCGGATAAGAGCCCGAACCATCTGGTTTCGTGAAGATGTAAGGTTCTCAATTTGTTAGTAGCTTTTCCTGCGAGCATTTGAACTAAGGTATGCGCAGGGTAATCCGTTCCATAATAATGAATTAAATCAAGAATCTGCTGCACCGTTCCATACGTAAGCGGTCGGCCCTTAATGGTAATGATAATATCTTCTTCCTCATACCGAACTTCTTCTAATTGTTGTTTAAGCTCTTCTAAAAGGTGACTGGTAATTGGATAAACATTTTCAGGCACTAGCTTTAACCACTCAGGGAGCTCCTTAAATATCTTCACATGTGCTAAATGTACTCCTGACAACCATCGTAATTCCGAACGCGAACCCCGTTCTGGAACCTTTGTCTGCCTTAATTGACGGTACATATGCAATAACGGATACTCAGTTAAATTCAGCGGCTTTTGCTGGTATTTCTCAATCCTTTGGACAATTTGCAGACTTTCTTCCAATGGTTTTCTCGCTTTCGTAAGCTGATTCTTTAAGCTTTGCATTTGAATTAGCTGGTCAAGCAAACGTTGATTTTGTAAGGCAATATCGTTGAATTGCTGCTCGATCGTGATGATTCTTTTCGCTGCCCTTTCTACATTAAACTCTTCATCAAAGCTCACCCGGTCATCGTCAACGTGGTAATACAGACAGAAATCACAAGTTTCGCAATAGCAATTGATCGTTCGCTGGGTAGAATCAAAGTACAATTCCTTTTCATGTAGGCAAATCTTCTTGTTTCCGTGTTCCATCCAACTTGAAGGCAGCGATCGGAAAGGCCGCATCACAATCTCAACTCTATGTCTCCAAAAAGCAATATCTTCCGGATATTTCAATACAGACAACAGGGATGACTGGTTCATTATTTCCACTGCATCAATTACTTCCCTTTTCTGATGGAAAAGCTTAAGCAGTGGATGACGGTGAAAGGCCTCACCTATTTTTTTCAACCAATAATTACGGGTGTGACCACTCACTTCCGCTAAAAACAGATAGTCCTCAAGTACTCCTTTCACATGTTCATGGAGCTGTTCTGAAGATAATTGAGTAAAATCTGTGTCATATAAAAAAGAATCTTTTAAAGGTAGTCCATGTTCTTCAGGCAATGAACTCCATAAGAAAAGCTCTGGGCGCAATAAATGAGGATATACTTTTTCTTCTTTTTGAAGTGAAACTGGAAGAATCGCTTCTCCCGTCACGTCTAAATAACAACGAATTTTAGTTACGTCCCATGACTGCTCATGAATCAATTCCACGATCGTATCATTTAACCTGGAAAATAACCCCCGTTCAAATTTATGTCCGATGGAGCGAATTTGTTTATTCTTCTTGCCTATTGGTGCAAGTACAATAAACGGGTAACGTTCGTCATGATAAGTAATCCTTTTTGGCAGTCCCATAGTGATTCCCCTTTGAATGAAGGATATACTTCTATTATAGAAAAAGTATTACGATGTACCAATAAATATCAAGAAAATGGGCTTAGATCGTTAAAATTTCCACGGAATAACCAGTGAATATCCCAGTCTCTATTACACCTGGAATGGCGCTGAGCTCCCTTTCCATATCTGTTGTTATTTCCTGGAATCGAGCATCCAGAATAAGATTCCCTGCTTCTGTTATGACCGGACCGTCTTTTGATTTAGCCATTCTTAACTGAACCTCCAACGTTTGAAGGTTGTTCAGCTCTGTTTCCACTAGATGGACTGCTCGCGGATCCACTTCTATCGGCACTGCAAACTTCTCTCCGAGCCGACTGACGAATTTACTTTCATCTACTAAAATATACGTCATAGGTGCACTTGCCATCACGAGTTTTTCTGCAAACATGGCACCACCTCGACCTTTGATCAAACGCTTGTTTGAATCAACCTCATCTGCCCCATCAAAGGCCCAATCAGGGCGTTCAGCTGCTAAAGAAGTAGTTTTCAGTCCAAGCGCAGTGCAATTGAGAAGAGCCTCGTGGGAAGTCGGGATCGTCAAAATATCCAGCTTCTCCTGCCTGACCCTTTCCGCGATTGCTCTCACAGCAAGGAACGACGTAGATCCAGATCCTACACCGATAACGTCCCCATCTTTTACAAACCGACTTACACGCTCGGCTACTTTATTTTTTTCTTCGTAGTTGGAAATATCTCCTGCCCAATTTATGTTGGCCGCTAAATGATTCTGCCATTTCATTCGTATCACCTCTTCCTTCTGTTATTCCCTTAATCAAAAGAAAACAAGCACACTTCCTTAGGGAAAAGTGTAACAGAGTCCTTCGTTAACAAAGGGTAATTAATCAGATCGTTACAAAAACAATGGAACCTTTTAACTCTTTTTTACATACGCTGAAGTAGGACTTTTTTCGATTTTTTGCAAAGAGGGGTATAAGTCTATGAAAAAAATCTACATGAAATTAATCATCTTTTATCTTGTCCTCTTTCTCACCTACTTTTTTGTATTTATCACAAAATAAAAATAAGTGCTTCATTACAAGATATTTTTTATAAAATCAATCATTAATTTTATATTAAACGCTTCCAAAATTTTAATTTGGCAATATCGTTACAAGTATTGAATTATTAACCTTAGAGGACTATATTTATTCATGTGAAATACTTCACAATAGATATTTTATAATCAACCATACTTAGGTGGCGATCATAATGGAACAAGAAACAATTACAAAACTGGTAGAAAAAGCACGCAGTAAAAAGACGATGGTAGACGAGTCACCCCACTATTACCTTATAAGGGCAGCCCTTGCAGGCATCTACATTGGATTTGCCCTAATCCTGTCCTTCAAACTGGCTCAACCTTTTTACGAACAGCAAGCTGCATCGACTGCATTCATCAATGCCATCTTCTTCGGTATCGCTTTTTGTTTGATTATATATGGTGGAGCCGAACTATTCACATCCAACACAATGTATATGACTATATCCACATTAAAAAAAGAAACAAATTGGATAGATACGCTCAAGATATGGGCTTACTGCTATGGGGGGAACGTACTGGGGATTTTGTTTTTTACAATATTGATTTTTTTCGCAGGCATTTTTAATCAAATCGATCCAGATCATTCTCTATTAATCAGCACAGCGGAGAAGAAAATGAATCTCCCATTCTCTCAGCTATTCTTTCGTGCCATTCTTGCTAACTGGCTCGTATGTTTAGCGGTTTGGCTCCCTATGCAAGTGAAGGACGATTTATCTAAAATTGCTTTAATGATTTTACTTGTCTTTACATTTTTCATTTCTGGATATGAGCATAGCATAGCCAATATCTCCTTATTTTCAATTGCGCTAACGTCCCCACATACATCCTTGGTGACATTAAGTGGTTTGATTCACAACCTTATCCCTGTCACTCTTGGCAATATTGTCGGGGGTGGATTTTTTGTAGGAGCCATTTATGTTTATTTGAATATGCCGAAACAAGAACAAAAAGTCCCCAGTTTGAACTATGCGAATCAATCAGAAGCTTATGTTACAAAACGCTCATAATAAGTGAACCGCACAACACCTGTGCGGTTCATTTTTTTACGAGGTCATGCTTAAAGGCATAAATAACAGCTTGCGTGCGGTCATGAACTTGAAGCTTACCTAGTATATTACTGACGTGCACTTTGACGGTTTTAAGAGCTATAAACAACTTATCAGAAATTTCCTGATTCGTTTTTCCTTCTGCCATCAGCATTAAAACCTCCATCTCTCTGTTCGTTAACTCCTCATGCAAGTCTTTAACCTCAGGTCTTCTCATTTTCGTCATGATTTTGCCGGTGACTTCTGGTTCCAAGATGGACTGGCCTTCGTATGTAGCCCGGATTGCTTTGGCTATTTCTTCTGCTTTGGACGTTTTTAGCATATAGCTTGTTGCACCAGCTTCAAGAGCAGGATAAACCTTCTCATCATCTAAAAAGCTTGTGACAATAATAATTTTTGCTTCTGGCCATTGTTTAACGATATGCTTCGTTGCTTCAATTCCGTCCATTTCCTCCATAACTAAGTCCATCAAAATGATATCAGGACGGTGTTCGAGCGCTAATTCAACAGCCTCTCCCCCATCATCCGCTTCGGCGATGACCTCGATATCTTTTTGGGAAGACAAATAAGCACTCACTCCTATCCGAACCATCTCATGATCATCAGCAAACAATACTGTAATCATTCATTTATGCCTCCTTTTTGACGATAAGGAACTTTTACCTCAAGCCTTGTTCCTTGATTTTTTAAACTGACAAGCTTCAGTGTTCCTCCTACTTCATAGGCACGTTCTTGCATATTTTGAAGACCATAGGAACTTGCTTTAGCTTCTTCAACATTGAATCCTACTCCATCATCTACAACACGAAGAATGATTTTATTGTCCCGCTCTATCAGCATGACAGATAAAGTGGCTGCTTTTGCATGTCGTAACGTATTAGAAATGGATTCTTGCAAAATTCGAAACAACTGGTCCTCAAGTCCTTTATCAAGTTCTAGAGGCTCTACGGTCCATTCAATCTCCATCGGCACTTTCTGGGTGAGTTCATAAAGCAGCTCCTCAGCACCTTCAGACAATGATTTATCTTTAAGGGCTACAGGACGAAGGTGAAGTAAAAGCGCACGCATTTCCAATTGAGATTGATGAATCATTTTTTCTACCATTTTCAACTGTTTAGCCGTACCTTCATCTTCGGAAGGCTGAGCTTCATTAATAGCGGACATCATCATGGAAGCAGCAAAAAGCTGTTGACTGACAGAATCATGCAGCTCTCTTGCAAGGCGATTTCTCTCTTGGACAACCACTTCCTGCAAGCTTTTTTCTCTCTCTTCTGCTCGTTCAGTAGCTAGTTTCTGTGAGAGCTCAGCCTGTTTGGTGAACTTGTCTTCAATTTGCTTGAGTTTGTTTTCAATTTGTTTCAATTCAAAAAGCTCCGGATCTTCGTAAACAATCTCATTCCCTTTAGCCATTTCATCCAGCTTCATTTCAATAGAATGAATTCGATTTCTCCAGTACCACCCATGGGAAACGCCAACGACAAGCCCTGCTGTTGCAGCGATGGTAAGTACAAGAAAACCATAGGGTAAATCAATCACTTTTCGGCTCCATAAATCCCCTAAAGAGGCCACCGGAAACGCCATAAAAGTGAAACCTAATAACACGATAGAAAAGACCAAAAAGCTGACAACAGCTGTGAGCACTTGTCTTTGCCATATGTTCATATCCGCTTCACCTCGATGTCCCCAGAAAGCAATGAGGTGATGATTTTTACCCTAGGTTTTTTAGTTCCATAATCTGGCGTTTGATAGGAAACCACTTGGTTCAGTACATTGGAATTTTTATAATGAAAAATACTTGCTCTCCCAATGACGGCACTATGGTTGATACTGACTTCCACTTCATAAGGCACATAAATGATTAAGTTACCAACAAGATGGCGGACAGAGATGACGACTTCATCCTGAGGCAGGACGGTCTGGCTCAAATCAATGACCCTGTCTCCAAAACCCCCATGGATATTGATATCCTGCCAATGATAGGAACGATCCGGAGTCGATTGGTCGCCGAAAAACTTCTGGCGCAGGATAGGTTCTTCTTGATGAGGAACCTCTTTCTTACTTTCTGTAATCTCAGGATTAAGGTACTCAGGTTCTTTTCTTGACTTAAAATAATTACTGATAAATAAGATGATCGCTGCAACGATCAGAAACCTGACTGCAATCATACTAAGAACTGTTAGGACTAAACTTATGACACCAATCCAAAAGCAAATTTTTCGCCAAAGAACGTGATACTTTTTCCACCCCAAGTAAATCAGGAGACTTGAGAAGAGGACGGAAAAGACGAGCCCTCCATTGAAAAAAGCAATTTCTATAATGAGGAGGATCACCCCTATAATTAAAAGCGTATTAATCGTGTCGGTTGATAATCGGTTAAGCATACAGGTCATCCCCCTCTCTCTCATGTCTCTATAATTATATAGTATCAAAAAGGCGCAGAATACTGCGCCTTTTATCATATCATGATTGTTATTTCACGGTAACTTCCTCCGTACTCTTCATATCTTTTTCCAGCTGCGCAATTTTACTGTCAAAAGTGTTGCGGTAGTAGGCACTATCCACTTTATATTCAAGATCCTCAATGTAACGGTCGATCTCCGAGAATCGGGAGTAAGGCTTGTCCGCTGTATCATTGATCACCTGGTTCATCTGGTGGTGAGCACGGGCAATATTTTCTCGTCCCATCAGCTCCATCCGCTTCAAATGCATATCTTTAAGCTTATGCTTCATCTCTTCATACTTTTGCTCAAGGGTTTCAAGCTGTTCAATCGCGTCATTGCGTGAAACCTGAAGTCTCTCTGCACGTGCCTCGTATTCCTGCTGTTCCCTGACAGCAAATTCATACATAGAAGACTCCCCTGCTTTTTGTGCGATGTCCGCTTGGCGCTTACGCTTGTCCGCCATATCTTGTGCACGCTGATACTCTTGCGTGAACTCATCTTTCAATCGGTACTGACGCTCTACTAGCTTACGCACCTTTTCTGTTTCTTTTTCACTTTCTCGTAAATATTGGTTTAACATCGCAATCGGATTTTTCTGTTCTTTCTGGTCTAAAGCTTCATGGATATCTGCAGTGATCGAATCTTTCAAACGTGTAAACAAGTTAGCCATTGAGTATCTCTCCTTTGTGATTATTTGTTTAGTTCTGCCCATTCTCTTTCAAAATTGGTAAACGGGTCATCAGACTTAAAAGACTTGGATGAACCTTCTGTTTTGCTTGTCCAGCTTTTATAAATCAGGTAAAGTCCATAAGCTGCTGCCAAACCGATAACGGCATAAATGTTAGATACCGCAACGCTCAGAATGATCAGTCCCAGGACCACCCAGGCGATTTTTCCAGCCGTGGAGTCACTTTTCATGAACTGCTTGAATACTACATAAAGCAGCCAAACGCTTGCCCCCAGCAAAATCATAGGTCCGAGGTTCGCTAGTAAGATTCCAAGTGCGACCAGCCCAGCGATGAATAGCAAAAACTTTTTCATGGTTTGTTTCCCTCCTCGTTCATTTCTTATCTTAATCTTACCGAGAATGCGAATTTCCGGTAATGAGCCAGCGACATATTTTGTTATAAGACTAGAGGCTTAGAGGGAAGTCAGACTTATTGATAGAGGAATTCAGCTCTTAAAGGAGAACTCTATGTATGGAAAGGAGCGTGACAGCTATTAAACGGACAAAGTCGAACCAGCGCAGGCAGCTGGAAGCTTTACTAAATCGGATTCCCGGCTCTAACCCCCAGTGGACTACTCTCCACGATTTATGAAGTTTGCGGGAATTGAGTCCAAAAAGGTAGCGTGGCGGCTGCTGTCAGGGCTTGTCCGGAGTATTATGGAGAGACAAAAAGCAGAAAATATCTCCTAAACCTAGATAAGGAACAATAATGGTGCGTTAGGGAACAATAAACAGCAGTAAAGGAACAATATCCACACTCTAGGGAACATTCAGCTCCAGCGAGCGAGCTGCAACACCAACTAACATTCCTCACTAAAACAAAAAAGACTGCCCGACAACGCCGGACAGCCCACTCACTCTTTTATTCAATAATTCGAAGCTCTTTCGGAGTCTTCGTCAACGTTTCATATCCATCTTTCGTAACAAGCACATCATCTTCAAGACGTACCCCGCCAATTTTAGGATCATAGATTCCAGGCTCGATCGTGTACGTCATCCCTTCCTTCAATACACCATCATTCAAGTGACTCATAGATGGGAATTCGTGCACATTGATTCCTAGGCCATGACCGATTCGGTGTGGAAACAGGTCCCCGTATCCTGCTTCTGTAATGAGATCTCTTGCTGTTTTATCGAGAACTCCAATTCTTGTTCCTGGTTTACTGATAGCCAGGGAAGCTTCTAAAGCTTCACGCACCTTTTCATAGATTTCTTTCTGTTTATCAGAAATGCTCTTAAAAGCATAAGTCCTTGTAATATCGGACGTGTACCCTTTCCACACGACACCAAGATCGAATAAAACAAAGTCGCCTGCCTTCAATTTGCGGTCACCAGGGTTACCATGAGGCTGACCTGACTTTTCACCGAATAATACCATTGTAGAGAATGACATCTCTGAAACGCCTTTTTTCTTTAATTCATATTCAATCGTCGCGAGTACTTCCATTTCAGTGATACCTTCACGTAGAGCTTCCGTCCCAACTTTTACGCCGAAATCAGCAAGTTCTGCCGCCTCGCGCATAATGGCGATTTCCTGCTCATCTTTTACCACTCTCATCTCATTTAATTGGTCTTCTACGTCTTTGACCTCAATCTTCTCAAACAAACCGAAAAATGATTCACTACGACCGTAAGACAATACTTGCTTCTCTATCCCAGCAGATTTGACGGAGGTAATCCCTTTTTCTTTCATCAGGTCTCCTATCATTGCCCACGGGTCTTCATGGTCCGCATAACCAACTACATCATGTGACCACCCGGTTTCACGAAGCTGCCCCTCTTCCATTCCCGGCAGAACAGCAATAGGATCCTCCTCTGGAAATACGAGCAGACCTAACAGTCTCTCATGTGGGTCTGTATGAAATCCAGTTAAGTAGAAAAAGTTTTCTGTCGAGTTGATGAATGCGACATCAATATTGTTATCGCTTAAGTATTTTGAAAAACGCTTGCGTCTTTGTTCCATACGTTCACTCCTCATGATTATCGTTACTTTTTACATCATATATCAATAAAACCGACAATCCAAATGACACAATTAGTGCAAAAAAATTGTACCCATTCGTGAACGTCTCACGACATTTGCAGATTCTTAATTTTAAAAAAGCATAGGTTTCGATATAATGACGAGAGGCACAGGTCTTATAGGAATTGGAGGTCATTTATTTGGATCGGACACGTTTTTTTGTACGAACAGCAGCAATTTATGCACTGATCGGAGCTTTTTTAGGATCCCACATGGCAGGTGGCGGCGGACTTGAATTAAGTGCCATTCACGCACATATCCTCGTTGTCGGCTGGCTTTCTCTCTTTGCTTTTGCCATTTACTACAAAGTCTTTAATATCCCGAAAAACTCCAAGCTTTCCACCGTTCATGTATGGAGTTCATTTATCGGTGTCTTAGGTCTTACCGTAGGCATGTGGCTTTATTATACCCAGCCTATTGACGGGATGCGAACCTTCAACACGATCTTCTTTATTGTTGGAGGAACAGTTTTACTTATTGCATTTGTCGTCTTTGCCATCATGGCTTTTGTACATGGAAAATTCATATCTGAAGATGCATAAAGCAGGTGCTTATCACCTGCTTTTTTAATTTGGAGAGTAACGGACGAGTCGATCATCCTCCTCATCAGGCGTTCCCCTACCATCTGTATTGTTTGTTATAAAATAAAGAGAATCGTTTACTACTTCTACATCCCTTACACGACCAAATTGCTCTGTTACAACCTCTGGGTTATCTCCTTCAAGTGAAAGAGTTCGAACAGCCGTCCCCCGTAACGCAGCTATAAAAAGTTTATCTCTATATATGGCAACTCCTGAAGGAGCCCAAGTGTCATTTCCAGTTTGATAGAGTGGAGTAATCATGTCTTCTTTCTCTTCATCACCAACAATCAATGGCCAGCCGTAGTTCCTTCCTGGTTGAATGACATTGATCTCATCTCTATTATCAGGCCCGTGTTCTGAAGCATATAGTTCACCATTCTCGGTCCAGGCAAGTCCCTGGGGATTACGATGCCCATAGCTGAAGACATACGAATCCTTATATGGATTATCTTCCGGTACACTACCATCTGGATTCATTCTCAAAATTTTACCTGCTAGACTATCAAGGTTTTGAGCGAGAGATTGATTCAGTGCATCTCCTGTCGTGACGAACAGACTTCCGTCCGTCGCCAGCTCCAACCGCCCTCCATTATGGAATTGGGCACCCGGAATTTCTTCCAGGACGGCTGAGACTTCCTCCCACTGATCTTCTTTCTTTTCAATGAGAATGACACGATTGTAGACTTCCTGCTCTTCTTCATAAGTGTGATAAGCGTATGCCAGCTTGTTGTCTTCAAATTCAGGAGTCAACTTGAGTCCTAATAGACCACCTTCACCTATTTGAGTAATCTCTTTTTCTGTTTTTACTGAAACTCTCTCTAAGCTGCCTTCTTCCGTCCAAGATGCTATACTTCCATCCCTCTCTGAAATATAAAAAGTATCTTGGCTGACTTCAATGTCCCAGGGCGAATTCAAACCGCTAACAAGGACGCTAACCTCTTCTTTTTCAGAGGCTCCTCCACCTTTATCCGTTTCAGGTTCTTCAGAACAAGCGACAAAAAGCAACATGAACACCACGTAAATCAACCCTAACGCTATTCTCTTCATGCCTGCCACCCCGCTTTCCTTTGTTACTCGTATTGTAGCAGGCAAGATATGGATATGCATTAAAAAAGCCGGCCCCAATGTGGACCAGCATTTTTGTTATGATGCTTGACGAAGTTGAGTTCTGTACAGAACCGATTTTTCGAGACGGAAAGCAAAAGCTGCAGCTACTATAGCCAGGGCAACATCTTTGATTAGGAACGGTGCCATACTGGACCAGGCCACGACATAACTGAGTCCTTCTCCACCAACCCAGAAATTCATAGCTGCATAGAACCAGGTCACTCCGATAAAGTAGTTGATCACAATTCCAACAAGAGCAGCCGTTAAATACATAGGAAACTTACGGTTGGATTCTGCTATTTTTCCTACAAAGAAAGCTAGAACGATAAACGATAGGATAAAACCAAACGTAGGAGAGATAAAAACAGATAATCCCCCTTTAAATCCTGCAAAAACTGGTGCTCCAACCAATCCTAAAGCCGTGTACACAAGCATAGATATCATTCCGAGGCGACTCCCTAAAATCAGCCCTGCCAAAATAGCGAAAAAGGTCTGAAGGGTCAGCGGCACGCCTAAAATGTTCAGAAACGGAGCTATAGCTGTAATGTTTGCCCCCACTGCCATCATAGCTACAAACAAAGCTCCAAGGGTAATATCGTAAGCAGATAAACGTGATTGATTCATGTTTTATTCCTCCATAACAATATCTTCTATCTACTAAGATACTGAAAGGGGCCTATTAATGTCAACTTATTTTTACTTAGGTTAACCAAAGTAAACTTACAGTCCGAGTCCTATCGATAATTGATTGGTATAGCTTGTGTAAGCAACGATTTGATTCAGCTCGGCAATCTGCCTGGAACTATATCCACACACATCTAAAGATTTTATATCATCCCTCGTAACTTCCACGGGCTTTGCAATTAGACGCTCAGAATATTGTAAGGCAGCTTTCCACTCTTTGCTCATATCATTTTCAGAGTAGTTCTCCAGCCAGTCCAAAACATCTAGCTGATCGGTATAACCTGCCAGCACTTCTTTATGACTGGTTGTACAAAACTCACAACCGTTTTTCATCGATACAAAAGTAATAATTGCTTCTCTAAGGTCATCCGAAATGGAAGTCTTTACGATAGCTTTTTGTAAGGGGATAAACGCCTCATAAAGGTCCGGAGCATTAGCCAGCATACGATCAAAAATCGACAGCGGGCCATCCTTCTTGTTGTTGATATCCAGCTCTTTCATTTCTTTCTGTTTTACTGGTTTTATCCATGGCATTATTCACACCTCCTTCTAAGGCAGGTGTATTATGTGATTCTTATCGAGTGATTTTTTATATTTATGGTATTACCGAAAATACGAGAATCCATGTAAAAAACTTCTGTAATGACTTGTATAAAAAGCTATAAGCGCGTCGATTCCATGAAGGAATCGACCTTTTTTACATTTTGCAAGACAGAATTCCTCAATCTATTTCCCGGGAAATCATTTTATTTAATAATTCGATAATTACCCCAATCTTCTGGAAAAAGTCGCTTATATTTCGACGAAAGGAAACGATCATCGATCAATTGTATCGCCCCCCGATCTTCCTCTGACCGAATTAATCTCCCACCAGCTTGAAGAACCTTATTCATTCCTGGATACACATAAGCATAATCATAGCCGTTCTTTCCGTTTTCCGTGAAATATTCTTTGATCAGTTCTTTTTCAAAGCTTCTTGGGGCAAGTCCAATTCCAATTACAGCCACGCCGTTTAAGCGATCCCCTCTTAAATCGACTCCTTCTGAGAATACACCACCTAGAACGGCGAAACCTGCTAAATGACCTCCACTTACGAATTGATTAAGAAAATCCTCTCTTCTTTCCTCATCCATTCCTTGTTCCTGGGCAACAGCTTCAACATTCTCATGTTTTTGGAAACGCCGGAAAACGAGGTCCATGTAATGGTAAGATGGAAAGAAGAATAAATGGTTTCCAGGATAATTAACAACTTGATCATAAAGCAGCTCAGCCAGTCTGTCAGCCGTATGTTCTCTGCTGCGATAACGCGTAGAAAGTGGTGATACCATCAGATCAATTTGAGAAGTATCATAAGGAGAAGGAAGCTGCAACACGTAATCTTCCTTCTTTCCTCCTAACATATCCATATAATAACCGAATGGAGAAAGGGTCGCAGAAAAGAAAACGCTTGACCGAAAAGCCTTCGTCGTATCACTCAGTACCTTAGAGGGATCGAGACAATATAACCGTAGGGTTAGATCACCATTGTCTTTTGAAATAATCAACCGATAATGATCATCGACCAGCTGGTGAATTTTCAAAAAGTTCTGAGCGGAAAAATACAGGTCCAAGAGCTTTTCAGAACGTTCCTCTTCATTTTCTCCCTTGAGATATCGTTCCCCTCGATTAATAAATCTCTCTAAGTTTTCTTCTAATTCTCCTGGTACTTCATCAATCATGAACTCATGGGCACGGTTTTCTTCTTTAATTTTGATTAAATCTAAATAAACTGCATGAGCCGCTTGATAAAGCTTTTCATCTTCTTCAGCAATCTCTTCAGAAGCTTTTTGAAACTCATTAGCATAAATAGATGCTGAAAACATCTCTCTGGCTCGTTCTACGAGATTATGCGATTCATCAATTAATAGAGCAGTTTTTTTCTTATTTTCAGGTAACAGTCTTTTTAATGAGACACGGGGATCAAAGATATAATTGTAATCCCCAATGATGATATCAACGACGTCTGTTAAATCCAACGAATATTCAAAGGGACATACTTTGTGCTTCCTTGCATATTCTTCTATCACAGGCCGTGTTAACTGAGTTTCATTCATTAGGATATCAATTATTGCCCCATTAATCCGATCATAGTAGCCATCTGCATATTCACAATAGTCAGGCTGGCATATGGTTTCCTGCTGAAAACATATTTTATCTTTTGCCGTCAGTGTCACAGACCTTAGTATCAGTCCACTCTCTTCCAACTTCATTAGCGCTTCCTCAGCAGTCGTCCTCGTTATGGTTTTAGCAGTCAGGTAAAAAATTCGTTCTGTCTCCCCGAGAACCATCGTTTTAATAGCTGGAAACAAGGTAGAAATCGTTTTTCCTATACCTGTAGGAGCTTGAGCGAACAAATCACGTTTTTCCTGTATGGTACGATAAACACTTCCAGCAAGCTTCTTCTGGCCTTTTCGATACTGAAGAAAAGGAAATTCCAGGTCTGGAATGGACTGGTTTTTCTGCTCGCGTATATGTAATAAAATTCGTGCATAGGACACGTATTCTTTAATGACACCATCCATGAACATTTCTAAATCCACTAAAGTATAGGATTTCTTATACCGCTTCTTTTCTTTCGTCTGCTTTTGAACATACGTCAATTGAACCTTAACTTCTTCTAAATCATGTCGAATAGCGTACATGAACGCATAACCTTTAGCTTGTGCCCAATAGACAGGGTGAGTTTCCTCTGTTAATTCATCAATCTCCATTGATGTTGACTTGATCTCATCAATAACCGGGCCCTCTTCCGTTGTGAGGATTCCATCACTGCGACCCTGAAGGTGTATGGTCACACCTTCTTCCATAAAGGAGTGTTCTAAGTAAACTTCTTTTTCATCACTTTCTTTATATTCATTTTGTACTTCCTGATGAATCATGGTTCCTTCTGTGAGTGAGGTACTGCTTCTAAAACGATTATCTATACTCCCCGTACGGTAGACATAGGCCATCAGTTCTCGGACAGAAACTGAAAATTTCTCTTCCATAGCTCTCCCCCTCCTTTCTAATAATTCTGTGCTTTACCCTCAAGTTACTAGCCCCTTTCACGTATGTCTATTGTATAACTTTTAATGGTATAATAGGGGATAAAACTCTTCAATCTTCCACAATAAGCAGGATCAACATATAATAAAGTTAGAACCAATTACCCAGAGGTGATCAGAATGAATAGATGGAAATGGCTTGCGTCGATATTACTTTCCTTTACGATCGCCTTCTTTATCGTAGCCGTTTTTGTACATTCCCCTGAACCTAAAAATACGAAAAATGATCCAGGTTCCATCACTACTCAAAAAGAAGATTCTAACAAAAAAGAACCAGCAGAAGAAAAAGATAGTGGTACCACGGAACCAGATGAAGTTCCAGCCGGAGAACAAGAAGGCACATTGAGTGAAGGTCTCCGTGAAGTCTTCACGAGTGTGATTGAGAGTGCCAGGGATATGTTTATCCGTGAAGATCTGGACATCGTAGCGATAGGTGATTCTCTTACCCAAGGGGTGGGAGACTCAACGGACAATGAAGGTTATATCGGAATACTAGAGAATACGTTCAATAGTAATGAACAAAGAGAAAGGATAGATATTGAGAACTACGGAAAGCGCGGCAACAGGACTGACCAGCTTCTGGAACGTATGCAAGCTGAGGATCTCTCAAACTCTCTTAGAGAAGCTGATCTAGTGTTAATCACCATTGGTGCGAATGACGTCATGAAAGTGGTTAAAAACAATTTTACTAGTTTGAATTACAAAGACTTTGTCTCAGCTCAGAAAGACTATGAAGCCCAGCTGAACGGGATTATTCAAAGAGTTGAACATTTGAACCCTGATGCTTCTATCTATCTTGTTGGACTTTATAATCCTTTCGATCATTACTTTAATAACATTCCAGAACTTGGGCAGATTATTAGTGATTATAATCGAATTAGTAAAAGTGTCATTAATGAATATGACCAGGCTACTTTCATACCCGTAAGAGATATCTTTACCGGAGCAGAAACAGAGCTCCTATGGGAGGAAGACCATTTCCACCCAAATGAAAGAGGATATAAAAAAATGGCAGAACGCGTGTTAGAATATATTAGAAGCGACATTGAAGAATGATACAGGTGGAATGCTTAAAATGAAGCGATTTTTTTTAAATAATAAGTGGCGTACCTCTTTTTGGCTTCTGGCTCTTGTGAATATTGGAATTATTGCATGGCTGTTGTCTCTTGTCTTTTTACCTAGCTCTTACACCCTTGTTAATGTGGATAAAGAGAAACAAAGCTCTGATGCAGAATTTACGATTGTTTCCACAAAAAAGAATTTGGAGCAGCTTGCTAATGAGTATTTGGGAGAATTGTCAACTCAAACCGTATTCGACTACTCCATAACATTGGATCGGAACGTAACTCTTACAGGAAATATTAAGGCCTTTGAACAAACCATTCCAATCAAGGTGGAGCTGAACCCAGTTGTACAAGAAAATGGAGACCTAATCTTGGAGCAAGAACGAATATCTTTAGGGCAATTGCCATTGCCAAACAAGAAGGTTCTAGAATTTGTTAAAGACAATTACAACCTCCCGGAATGGGTTGTGGTTAATCCAAACGAAGAGAACATTTATGTAGGAGTAACTCAAATGGAAACAGCCAGTAACTTTAACGTTCGTGTAGATCGGTTTAATTTAAACTCTAACCAGCTGGCTTTTAAAATATCGGTACCAAGAGACTCCTTCCAGTTCGCACAAAAAATGGTGGAAGACAATTTTTAAAGAACCGCATCAATGGCGGTTTCTTTCATTTATAAGCTTGATGGATGAACGTGAAACTACGCTATGATAAAATCAACCTAACAAAACAAGCGATAAGAAGGAAGTGACAGGATGCGTGTTGTGAATAATATTGCAGATTTAATTGGGGATACCCCGCTTGTCAAGTTAAACCGAGTAGCTCCAGAAGATGGAGCCGATATTTATATGAAACTTGAGAAGTACAACCCAAGCGGCAGCGTTAAAGACAGAGCTGCCTTTAATATGATGGAACAAGCTGAGAAAGACGGGATATTAAAAAAAGGCTCTACCATCATCGAACCGACGAGTGGAAACACAGGAATTGGTATCGCTATGAATGCCGCAGCAAGAGGTTACCATGCAATTCTAGTCATGCCTGATACGATGACTCAGGAAAGAATAAACCTATTGAAAGCTTACGGGGCGGAAATTGTACTTACTCCTGGCGATGAAAAAATGCCTGGGGCGATTAAGAAAGCTAAAGAGCTTGTAGAGGAGATCGACAACAGCTTTATGCCGATGCAATTTGAGAATGAGGCAAACCCTGATGCTCACCGTTTTACTACAGCTACCGAAATTATTGAAGCCATGAATGAATTGGGTAAACCTCTGTCCGCATTCGTTTCTACAGCAGGTACCGGTGGCACAGTCACAGGTACAGGAGAAGAATTGAAAAAACACTTTAAAGAGATGACAGTACATGTCGCAGAGCCTGCAGGGTCTCCTGTTCTTTCTGGTGGCAAACCGGGCAAGCATAAACTTGTCGGCACAAGCCCTGGGTTTATCCCTGACATCCTAAATCAAGAAGTATATGATGAAATTTTCCAAGTGACGGATGAAGATGCCTATGAGGTTACAAGACGATTAGCTCGAGAAGAAGGTTTACTGTTAGGTACCTCTTGCGGGGCTGCTTGCTGGGCAGCTATTGAAGTTGCAAAGCGAAAAGAACCAGGTGAAGTGGTCGTCTGTATTGCTCCGGATACAGGGGAACGTTACTTATCTGGAGACCTTTTCCGCTATTAATGAAACAAGAGAGTCCGAGCATTAGCTCTGGACTCTTTTTGGTTTGTATTTTTATTATCTTATAATTAATTCAGGTGTTACTAACAGACCTCTCTTACAATCGATACATATCTCTAAATCGTAAATGCCATCCTAAATGATAAGATAAAACTCTTAGCAGAATAATTGCTATGAAAAGAAAATAGGTTTGCCAGGCACTCTCGATGTTGATAATCCCCAGACCAATAAGTAATCCAGACAACAATGCCCATACCGCATAAATTTCCTGATGCAATACCATAGGACGTCTTTGTGCAAGAACATCTCTCGTGACGCCTCCTCCTACTCCCGTTAAAATGGAAGCAAAAATGATGCCCCCTAGTGGGAATTCATTTTCAATTGCAAATGAGGCACCTTGAAGAGCAAATGCAGATAAACCTATGGCGTCTAAATAAATGTTCCACCGATCCCAGGACATCACCCAGCTTTTAGGAAAAAAATAAACGATGGCAATCGTCCCAAAAGCCACATACAATAAATACCCTTGTTCCCATACGTGGACGACAGGCACGTCCAAAGCAATATTTCTAATAATCCCGCCTGCGAAGGGCGTTGCAATTCCTAAAATAAATGTTCCGAAAATATCATAACGTTCATTCAACGCGACGATAGCCCCACTAAATGCAAAGGCACTTACGGCTAATATATTTAATATTTCCCAAGTCATGGCGCAAACCTCTTTCTATACTAAACAAATTTACTATTTCTTACTTAGATTATCGTACTGATTGATTATAGCAAAAAAAGCAGACCAATTAGTAAAAATAAACGTGTTTTGCTAGAATCCTAGCTATAGGATGCTAAGTTTTTCAACCCCTGATTTCTTCCTATTTGGTTGCAAACTGCCACAAGGAAAATTTCTTGTCTAGGCCGAAATATTTATATGTATATATTGTAAAGTAGGATGTGGAAAAAAATGAGAAGATGGCTAATTCAACTACGCAAAGAACAACAACTAACCCAGCAGCAAATCGCAGACGGGGCTCATATTGACCGAGCCTATTATGCCCAAATAGAAAATGGAACACGCAATCCCAGCATGGCCGTCGCATCTCAAATTGCTTCTTTTCTGCATGTCAATCCTTCATTATTTTTTACGCAGCATCTAAGTGAACCTTTTGTAATCGCCTTGGCTAACTCTCCTATAATCGTAGCTCATTGTGATCTTGAACTCCGTTACACTTGGATGTTCAATCCCCACCCTGATTTTGACATTAATACGGTGATAGGAAAACGGGATGATGAACTAGATGTGAATGAAGGTACTATAGCATTAATGAACTTAAAGAAAAAAGTCATCGAAAGCGGAAAATCCCTGCGTGAAATGATCGCCTTCCCTTTGTCTGAAGGCTTACTTTATTATGATGTATTCTGTCAGCCCATGTACAACCAACAAGGGGATATTATAGGAGCAGCTACCGCTTCGACCATGCAATCATAGAAAAGGGGGGCCTCCTGATGATTGTAAACAAGTTATCCTATCAAGAACTTATCCTCACCCGCGAAAAAGCCCTGGAATTAGAGCTCGACACGGAATTTATTCGATTGCTCGAGAAGGAAATTGTTAAAAGGGAGGTACATAAGCCACTTGTGAAAGAGTAATACTCCCTTTGGAACATGCAAATGTGTTGTAGACGGTATGCTCCTCTAACACTATGGGTAAACCATAGGTATAAAGAGAGGTGTATACCATGAGATATAACGATTGGATCATGAAGCAGTCTTGGGAGGACTTAGTCTTCATGCATTGGCCTGTGCCCCCACAGATATTGAGGCCTTTTATCCCAAGCCAGTTTGAAATCGACCTCTACGATGGAATGGCTTGGATCGCAATCGTTCCTTTCCATATGAACGATATCCAATTGCGTGGCTTTTCCGCAATACCTGTTCGCAACCATATGCTCGAATTAAATGTACGCACCTATGTTAGATATAATAATGAATCAGGAGTGTACTTTATATCGCTGGACGCCAATCATAGATTAGGGGTCTTTTTAGCGCGTTCACTATTTGGCCTCCCCTATTTAAACGCCTCTATGCGCACGGTAAAACATAACGATCACTTCGCCTTTTTAAGCAGAAGAGACCATAAAGGATATGAACCTGCTCAGTTTCATTCCCGTATCCATGTAAAAGAAACTCTTCCCCCCTCTAAACAAGGATCTTTAGCTTATTGGCTCACTGAGCGTTACGCTCTATGGATCGTACGAGGGGCTAACGTGTACAAAGGACCAATCTTACATCACCACTGGGAACTGCAAAACGCAGAAGTTGAGATAGAAATTAATGATTTACTGAATTTCCTTCCTGCCCATATATATACCCAAGACCCTGTTACTCACTATTCAAAATTCTTAAAAACGAGTATTTTCCCTTTTGAAAAACAAACCTGAAATTATCTTGAATTAAGAGTAATTGACATCTGCAAATTTATTCAGTATAATTATCTTGAATTCGAGATAAATTTCGAATAGGAGGTTGGATTATGAAACTTAAAGGAATTCACCATGTTTCAGCAATTACTGCTAGCGCAAAAAATAACTATGATTTTTATACCAACGTATTAGGTATGCGCTTGGTCAAGAAAACTGTAAACCAGGACGATCCTTCAATGTACCACCTTTTTTATGCTGATCGAGAAGGCAGCCCTGGCACAGACTTGACGTTTTTTGAAATCCCGCGTGCCGGCCACACCTATCCAGGTACAAATAGTATTTCAACCACTTCTCTCCGTGTGAAAGAGAATCAGGCCCTTAAGTATTGGAAAGAACGTCTTGAGAAATTCCAAGTAGCTCACGATCCTATTACAGAACGGTATGGAAGAAAAACATTATCCTTCAGGGATCATGAAGATCAACGTCTAATGATAGTTTCTGATGAACACAATGAAGGCGTCGAATCAGGAGTACCTTGGGAAAAGGCACCTGTTCCACAAGAACGTGGAATTACAGGTCTAGGGCCTATTCACTTAACCGTCCCTGATGCAGAAAAAACGAAAAAAGTACTTGTAGATATACTGGGTTTCCGTCAATCTGGGAACTATGATGGAATCGTCGTTTTCGAAACAGGACAAGGTGGAACAGGGGCAGAAGTCCACTTAGAGGAGCGTTCAGACCTTTCCAGAGAACGCCCTGGACGTGGTAGTGTGCACCATGTTGCCTTCCGGGTAGAAAATGAAGAGGAATTGAAACAATGGCAATCCATCATTCAAGAGCACGGCTTCCCAAATTCAGGTTTAGTTGATCGCTATTATTTCAAATCCCTTTACTTCCGTGAACCTAACCACATCCTGTTTGAATTAGCTACAGATGGTCCTGGGTTTGCAACTGATGAGGACATAGACCACCTTGGTGAAGGCCTTGCGCTCCCACCCTTTTTAGAGGAAAAACGCGATGAAATCGAAACATCCTTGGCACCTCTAAAGACCCAATCACAAGAATAAAAGGCTGCGACCGTTAGCAGGTCGCAGCCTTTTACTTTTTATCCTTCCAATCGATTTTTCACCCAATTAATCAAACCGCCCATTTGCATGATTTCGATTTGCCGTTCAGAAAGAGCATGTTCAAGTTTTATCTTCTTGTCCTTCCCTTTCACTTCAGCTTCTACAGTGTTGGATTGCTTAATACCATCTCTTAAGCCTTTGAACACCAATACGTCCCCTTGTTCAAGATCATCAAGATCAGACTCATTGACGAATGTTAGTGGAAGCACTCCAAAGTTTGCCAGGTTCTGCCAATGAATACGAGCGAAATCTTTTACGATAGCGACCCGAAGTCCCAAATATTTCGGAGCTAATGCTGCGTGTTCACGACTGGATCCTTGTCCGTAGTTGGTTCCAGCTACGACAGCATGACCACCCTGATCACGAATGTCCATTGCCCGATCGTAATAAGATTCATCTACAATTTCAAATGTAAACTTGCTAATTTCTGGAAGGTTACTTCGATAAGGAAGTACTCGTGCTCCCCCAGCTAGGATTTCATCAGTTGAGATGTCATCACCCATTTTAAGGAGTATCGGTAATTCCATATCATTCGGAAGTTCATCCATTTCTGGTATGGAAGCAACGTTAGGTCCTTTTACAAGATCGACTTCTTTAGCTTCTTCAAATGGAAGCGGATCATCTAGTAAGCGTGTATCAACGGTAGGTTTGTCCAGCTCCTGGACATTTGGATAGGAAAAGTCTGCTTTTCTCGGATCGGTTATCTTTCCGTGTAAAGCGGAAATGGCAGCTGTTTCCGGGCTGCATAAAAATACGCTGTCTTCCTTAGTACCTGACCTTCCTGGGAAGTTCCTAGGTGTAGTTCGCAAACTATTTCGGCCTGTTGCCGGTGCCTGTCCCATTCCAATACATCCATTACAACCTGCTTGGTGTAAGCGTCCACCTGCTTGCAAAAAGTTGGCAATATGGCCGTTTTGAGAAAGATCGATCAGCATCTGACGAGACGTAGGGTTCAGGTCAAAAGATACACCTGCTGCAATATGCCTGCCTTCTACTATTTTTGATGCGATGGCAAAATCACGGTACCCTGGATTGGCAGAGGAACCGATGTATGATTGGTAGATCGACTCTCCTTCTACTTCTTCGATAGGAACGACGTTTCCAGGACTCGATGGTTTTGCTACCATTGGTCCAATTTCAGATAAATCAATTTCATCATGAACGTCATAAGCAGCACCATCATCAGCTTTTAATTCTATCCAATCATCTTCTCTTCCTTGAAGGGTCATAAATCTCTTCGTTTCCTCGTCTGAAGGGAATACAGTACCAGTCGCACCCAGTTCAGCTCCCATATTCGCAATCACGTGACGGTCCATTGCTGTTAAATTTTTAAGACCAGGACCGTAATACTCAAAGACATGGTTGACCCCGCCTTTGACTCCGTGCCTTTTCAGCATCTCAAGAATAACATCTTTAGCACTGACCCAATCCGGGAGCTCTCCTGTGACTTTGACACCCCAGACCTTTGGCATCTTAACGTAGAAAGGCTCTCCCGCGATGGCCATGGCTACATCAATACCTCCAGCCCCCATTGCGAGCATTCCCATACATCCATTGGCACATGTATGACTATCAGAACCTAGAAGTGTCTTTCCTGGCTTGGCAAGACGCTGCATGTGCACAGGGTGGCTGACGCCGTTCCCTGGACGACTGAAATATAGCCCAAACCTTTTTGCAGCACTCTCTAAAAACAAGTGGTCATCAGGGTTTTTGCTGTCTTCTTGAATGAGGTTATGGTCAACATACTGGGCGGAAGCTTCTGTTTTTGCACGGTCGATCCCCATAGCTTCAAGCTCCAGCATAACCATAGTACCCGTTGCATCTTGGGTTAAAGTTTGGTCGATCTTTAAGCCGATCTCAGATCCCGGGGTCATTTCCCCTGCTACTAAGTGATCTTTGATCAGTTTTTGTGTGACATTGTAACTCACACGAAATTCCTCCTTCTCAACGAGTTTTTTTATGAAGCGATATCCTGAGGTTATTAAATTATCCTATACCTTTTATACCCTTAAACCCGCGTGTTTACTCGTAGATCTCACTAAACGTCTATCTTCGAAAAAAGAGGCAGAACATAACGTCCCACTTTTTTATTGATATATCTTTAATATCCGCCTATGTATTACAGGATTGAGTAATGCTTTTTCTACAGAAAAGCCAAAAAAGTCTTGATCTGAGTATACTAACCCCACCTCAATTATTTATTTCTAGATTAGGAATAGCTTGTTACATTCATTCATATGACCTGTGAAAGTTGGCAGGTAAAAACCCCTTTAAAGCCTTCAATTTTTCCTGACTTGGGAAACCTCTGTTTATAGTTGAAAATTCCTAATCGAACATGTATTCTAAAAATAGATTTGAAAGACAAACACTCTTCCAAATCGACAGTTGATCAACTAGGTGTGTGTAAAATGGAATATGGTAAAGTACTTCGATTTCATCGAGTCAAGCAAGGGTTGACCCAAAACCAATTGGCTGATGGAATAATCTCGCCAGCGTATCTCTCTAAGATTGAGAATGATCAAACCGTTCCAGCGTTCGAGGTATTAGAAATGCTTTACGAACGTCTCGGGCTTGATTTTCACGATTCTTCTTACAATCATCCTTCTAAGGAAAAATTAAAGGAATGGTATGAATCTTTTGTGTTCAAGAACAAGGAAAAGTCACAGAAGTTAATGGAAGAATTACGTAGTCAAGAGGACACGTTGAATAACCATCATCTATATATAATCTTTGAATTGTTTCGTATTCGTCACCTTCTTTTGGAGCTGGATGTAAAGAAGGCTTATGAAACATGGGAAAATATACGCCAACACAAAGATTCTTTTGATGAAGAGATGAAGTTTTACTACCATTTGATCACTGGCTTATTAAAGTATTACCAAGGAGACTTCGAGGATTCTTTTCAAGAATTAATGGTTGCAAAAAATATTAGTTCTTCTATTGCTCTAGAACTTAAAGACTGGGAATTTGGTGATTTGTACTACATATTGGCCCTCAGTACCAGCCAAGCAAACCATATCTCAGCTTCAGTGTTCTACGTTGATCAAGCACTAGAAATTTATCAAGCAAGATATGACTTAGATAAAAGTGCTGACTGTCACATCCTACAAGGGATTAATTATAGCAAACTCAAAAACTATGCGAAGTCTTTAGAGAATTTCTATTCGGCTAGAAAAATTGCTATGCAAACCTCGAACCGAAATCAACTAAATTTAGTTTATATTAATATCGGAACTTTAGAGTCCAGGATTGGAAATCATCATTCAGCCATTAATAACTATGAGAATAGCTTAGAATATAATGATTCTGATACTACTTACAAGCAATCCTATCTTCACACAACAATCCACAGTTTAATCCTTGAACATTATCGGATTGACGACTATGAAGGTTGTTCTAAATGGATTGAAGAGGGTGAAAAAGAGCTTGAAAAATATGCTTCTAAACCTCATCAGTTGCATTATGATTTTTATAAGAGAATGATTAACGAAGATCCTACTTTAATCGATCACTTAGAAACAGTCATGATTCCTTATTTCCAGGAGAAAAAGGAACATATTTACATCATCCGCTACTCAATGGTTCTTGCAAATCTATTAGAGAAGAAGCGGATGTACAAAAAATCTTCGACATACTTAAGGTTAGCAATTCAATTGTTAAATAAACATTCTCATTTAGGAGGGATACTCTTATGAAGAAGTTTTTAGCTGTTCTAGGAATTGTTGCATTCGTAGCGACTGCAGCTGCTGCACCTGGAATTCATGATAGCGCTGAAGATGCTTATCCTCAGCCGCAAGTCATTTACTATCAAGTTTAATCTTAATTTTATGTGTAATTAGCACCTCCCCTAATCCTATACCTATACAAACTTTTGCCTCTACCCCAATGGTAGGGGTCTTTTTTTAATCCACAGTATTCGCGAGGTGAAACATGAAAATTATCGGTATTGATCTTTCTGGTCCATCAAATTATAAAGATACGGTTATCGCTATACTTAAAGAAAACAAACTACAATTAAACCTTGAGCACCTTCAAGAAGGTGCATCTGATGAAGAGATCTTCTCCATCATAAAAAAGGAGATAGATAACGGCCCTATTTATATAGGCATTGATGCGCCCCTTTCCTATCAGGACGGCGGCGGTGACCGTCCACACGATCGTTCGCTCCGTGCTTACGCAAAATCCCTTGGAATGAAACCTGGTTCCATTATGCCTCCTACGCTAACGCGTATGGTTTATTTAACGATGCGCGGTGTGCATCTTGCCCATATGCTGCGTTCCCATTTTGGCGATCAAGTAAGTATTGTAGAGGTTCATCCTGGTGTCGCCCTCACCTCAAGATTGCCTGAAGATAAAAGAGCTATAGCCTTCAGTTATAAGAAAGAGATAGAAAGCCGAGTACAGGCTATCGAATGGCTTACTTCACAGATGCTAAATAATTCAGAGACAACCATAAATGAAACGTCCACACACACGACCGATGCGGTGTTAGCAGGCATAGCAGCGTGGCATGTGGCTTGCAAACAAAAATCTCCAACTTGGTATAGAGAGGCCGAGCCTCCTCATCACCCTTTTCCATTTAGTTGTTAATAAAGCTCTGCCTCCTTGTGGAAGCAGAGCTTTTTTACATTATGATTTTACTGGTTGTTCAATTTCCTTCCAGGCAGCAAAACCGCCTTCTAAATTAAGGACGTCTTTATATCCGTTAGCTTGTAGAATACTTGCTGCAATGGCTGATCGGCTTCCTGAATGGCAATGAACAATTGGCGTTTTATTTGAAGGGATTTGATCCAAGCTATCTTTCAGCTTTCCAAGCATAATATGATAAACCCCTTCCATGTGACCTTCATCCCATTCGGATTGGTTACGCACATCCACCACAATATAGTCATCATGATCACGATATTCAGCTTCTAAATCTTTTGGCTTGATGTTGCGGTACGATTCTAACCCTGACTGTTTTTCCACCTCTTGTGCAGGGATGTAGCCTGCCACATTATCTAAACCTATCGATTGTAAAGCTTTCTTCACTTCATTAACCTGGTTTTCTTCTGCAATAAGGGCGATTTGCTGATCATATTCCACAATCCAGCCTGCCCAGTTAGCGAATGACTTATTAAAAGGAATGTTAATCGTACCTTCCAAATGTCCTTGTGAGAATTCGCCAGAGCTTCGTGTATCAATCATGATGGATTGCTCGTTTTTGTACTCCTCACTTTGAGATAAGCGGATGCTTTTTGTTTCTGTTTCAGCACTATTTAACAACGCCGGACCTTCTTTATTTAGCTTTTTCATCATCGCAAAATATTTCGGAGGTTCCGGTTGCCCTTCTAGTAATTCTTCCGTGAATTTGTCTTCGGTGTCATATTGCAATGCCCAGTTGTTTATTTTTTCATACCCAACCGTAGATACAGGAACGGCGCCAAGGGATTTCCCGCAAGCGCTGCCTGCTCCATGTCCTGGCCACACTTGCACATAATCAGGCAACACTTTAAATCTTTTTAGTGACTGAAACATCTGTTTTGCTCCACTAGAAGCAGTCCCTTCTGCACCTGCTGCTTTTTCAAGCAAGTCAGGTCTGCCTACATCTCCAACGAAGACAAAGTCACCGGTAAAGATCCCCATAGGCACACCGGATCCACCACCTTCGTCTGTGAGCAGAAAGGAAATACTTTCTGGCGTATGACCTGGTGTATGCATGACGTCAAAACGCACATTTCCAACGTAAAAATGGTCTTGATCATGAACTAATTGATGATCCAGTTCATCAATATACTGATATTTCCAGTCATCTTCTCCTTCATTCGAAAGGTACAAAGTAACCTCTTCACGATTGGCGAGTTCACGCGCTCCAGACAAAAAGTCAGCATGGATGTGGGTCTCAGCTGCTTTTGTAATGGAAAATCCTTCTTTTTTTGCAGTGTCAAAATAAGGAGTAAGATCACGGGCTGGATCAATTATGATTGCTTCTCCTGTTTTTTGACATCCTACCATATAAGACATTTGAGCTAGATTTTCATCAAAGAATGATTTAAAAAACATAGACATACCCTCCAAATTAGAAGTTATTCTAATTATAATATACCCAATGAGGTATATACAAAACATAGAACTTCCTATCACTTATTTCTTTCTCCTATCCGTTTTTCATTCCCTTCTTTTTAACAAATAATTAAAAAAGCAGCACGCGAATGACGTGCTACTTTTCATCTTCGAAATATTTTACAAACTCTTTATGTGGGACATTATGTTTCAAAGCAGAATAAGGATGGTTATTGTTTTCCTTGTTCACGTGTACAGCATCGATATCCTCGTATTCGTGTCCCTTTACATCACTCTCGATCATCAACTTCAAATCGTTCATCATCCCAAGTACCCTTCTACTCTTCGTTTTCGTATAGACAATTTGATCAGCTGCTTCCAGCATGTGGTCACGAACATTTTGCTCAATTTCTAACAACTGAAACAATTGATTTAATGACCCTTTTATAACATCATCGAGGTTCTTGAACTGCTGCTTTCTAAGGCCGAATAAGGTCAAGTTAAGACCTGTTTGATTGTTCATCAGCACTAAACACTTTCGCCTGTTAATTGTAATGATATTTGCATGCCATTGGTAAATTTCAGGCACATTCTGATAATCTTCTACATCAGCAATCGGTTTGCTGATTTCATTTTGCAATTTTTTTGTCGCTCCAACCACGAACAAAAGCCTTCACCTCGTCTAATTAATATTAAGTATATTGTAACAGTTTAACACTTCATAAACGAATCAATATGGATGATTGTGTCCGTTGCTCCTGCCACTTTTCTCCTTATATATTGTTTTGTATGAATCGATCCCCTTTTCCTCTGCTGGGTGGTGTAAAATTCATCTCCAGTTTGACGGCCTTATCGATCATCAATAATCTTGGAATGGCCAAACTGGACGGTATAAAAGAAGAGTCCAACAACGGGACTCTTCTAGTCTTACCTATTTTTCGTTCTTCTGGCAAAGTCTACGAACTGGAATTTATCAGGTCTGTGTCGTGATTCTGTAAATTGAAAAAGGGTAGCATCGGCTAAGTAGACGTAGCTTCGAATCACCACCACTTGCCGGTGATCGTTTAAGTCTAACCACATTTCATCTTCCTCGGTTACAGGTTCTACGACGATTTCCTTTTTAGCAAAACTGATCTCAAGTCCTAGCTGATTTTCAATATATTCGTAGATGGATTTTTCAGCTATCGATTTATCCAGGCCAGGAACCAAATCTTCTCTAATATAATCCTTGTCCAGGATGATTCTTTCTCCTGCAATTTCCCTTGACCTTACAATTTTCCAAAGTTTTCTGTCGCCTTCACAATTCAACCGCTCCGCCATCGGTTCGCTAACTGGTCCCAGAGTAAGTTCATGGACATACGTTCGAAAATCTTGTCCAAGCTGATCTGAAAGTTCTTTAAAACTGGTGAGGCCAGATACAGGAAATTCAAACTTACTTTGATCAAGAACAACGGAACCTTTGCCTCGCACTTTCTGAATATACCCATTTTGGGCCAGTAAACTTAAGGCTTTTCTAATGGTTTCACGGGAAGTAGTGAAAGAGCTGGTCAATTCATGCTCAGACGGAAGTGTTTTGCCGGGTTGAAACTTACCTCGTTGAATCATCCTGACTAGTTCATTGTAAATCACTAAATATTTATTTTTCATGATTGATCACCAATCATAGTATATCAGTGACTTGTTATATGATAAACAATGGACTCATAAGGACGTAGATGGACCTTTGCGTAATCTTCAGATGAATCTGCATAGTTACTGATTAGAATTTCAGCTTGGCCCTTAACATCCACATCTTCCGGGAGGTTAAACGTCGTTTCTTTTCCATAGAAATTGTTCACTACAAGCAAACGCTCCCCATTCCATTCTCGAAGGTAAGCGAACAACTCGTCATCTTCGGGGATTAGAAGTTTATAGTCCCCATGAGTGATAATATCGTAATTTTTTCTAAGCTGAATGAGGTTCTGGTAATAATGGAAAATAGAGTGATCCGTATTTTTTACTTTCTCCGCGTTAATCTCTTTATAATTATCAGCGACATCAATCCATGGAGTTCCGTCTGTAAATCCTGCGTTTTCACTTGCATCCCATTGCACTGGTGTACGAGAGTTGTCACGGGATTTCTGCTTCAGAATTTCCAAGATCTGATCCTCATTGACGCCTTTTTCTTTAAACTCTTTGTACATATTTAAAGATTCAACATCCTTATATTTTTCAATAGATTCGAATCCAGGGTTAGTCATTCCAATTTCTTCACCCTGGTAAATATATGGTGTTCCTTGCATCATATGAATCGTTGTCGCAAGCATTTTAGCTGATTTATCAGGATAATTCTTATCATCACCGAATCGTGATAAGACTCTCGGCTGATCGTGATTGCACCAGAACAAGGCATTCCAGCCGTTGCCTTTGTTCATTTCCTCCTGCCATTTGGACAGGATTTGCTTCAGTTCATGGAAGTCGAAATCAGCAACTGTCCACTTCTCTCCATTTGGATAATCCACTTTCAGATGATGGAAGTTGAATGTCATACTAAGTTCATTGCGCTCAGGTGCGGTGTATTTAATACAATGCTCGATTGTAGTCGAGGACATTTCACCAACAGTCATCAGATCATATGGTTTGAACACTTCACGGTTCATCTCCTGCATGTATTCGTGCACACGTGGACCGTCGGTGTAGAATTTACGCCCGTCGCCTGGAGCCGCACTTCCATCATCATTCGGAAAGTCCTGGTTTTTGGAGATAAGGTTAATGACATCTAAACGAAAGCCATCCACTCCTTTTTCTCCCCAAAATCTCATCATTTCATAAAGTTCACTTCTTACTTGCTCATTTTCCCAGTTCAAATCAGCTTGGGTGACATCGAATAAATGCAGGTAATATTGTCCAGTCTTTTCATCAAATTGCCAGGCGCTTCCCCCGAACTTCGATTTCCAGTTCGTGGGTTCTTCCCCCTCCACAGGATCTTTCCAGATGTAATAATCCCTGTAAGGGTTGTCTTTAGACTTTTGGGCTTCCTGAAACCACTCATGTTCCGTTGATGTATGGTTAATAACGATATCCATGATCAGCTTCATACCTCTGCTATGAGTCTCTTCAAGCAGCTCCTCAAAATCTTCCATTGTGCCATACTCATCATGAATATCATAATAATCACTGATATCATAACCATTATCGTTTTGTGGAGATTTGTACATTGGGGTCAACCATAATACATCGACCCCAAGTTCATTCAAGTAATCCAATTTTTCAATAATCCCTTGAATGTCACCTACCCCATTGCCTGTCGTGTCATTAAAACTCTTCGGGTAGATTTGATAGACAACAGCTTTTTTCCACCAAGGTTGTTCAATCATTTATACACACCACCGTTCTTCATTTTATACGTCTTTTTTGCGTTTCGCGTAAAGGAATGTTCCTACAAGAGGCAACACAATTACGATGACCATACCAATCGCAAAATCAAGCCAATACTCAGCTACAATAGAGAAAATTCCAGGTACTCCTCCGACACCGATGGAGCTTGCTACAACACCTTGAGAAGAAATATAAAGCCCAGCGATTGCTGAAGATGCAATTGCGAATATGAACGGATATTTGAAACGTAAGTTAACACCGAACAATGCAGGTTCTGTAATTCCTAACCAGGCTGAAACTCCTGTTGAAAATCCAAGCCCTCTCAGCTTTTCGTCCTTCGACGCAGCCATAATGGCAAATGCAGCTGAACCTTGGGCAATGTTGGATAAGGCAAGCATCGGCCATAAGAAAGTGGTGCCGGTACTACCGACCAGCTGAATATCTACCGCCAAGAATGTGTGGTGCATTCCTGTAATAACAAGCACTCCATAGAGTCCACCGTAGATTAACCCACCTAACCACGCGAATGTATCAAATGTAGCTACAAGTCCGTCAGTGATCCAGTTACCGATAGCAAATGTAATTGGACCGATGATGATAAATGTTAGGAAGCCAGTTACAAGCAAAGCAATAGGACCGACGAATAACAATTGCACACTATCTGGAATCCTTTTACGTAAAAACAGTTCAATCTGCGTTAATAAGTATGAAGCTACTAGTACAGGTAACACTTGTCCCTGATAACCAATTTTCTCGACTTCCATACCGAACAAGTTCCATACAGGTACGTTACCTTCTTTCACTGCTTCCCCATAAGACCATGCGTTCAATAAGTCCGGGTGAACAAGAATCAAACCAATGACAATACCAAGTATTGGACTTCCTCCGAATTTCTTAACCGCAGACCAACCAATGAGCCCAGGTAAGAATACGAATGCCGTATTGGCTATAATGATGATCATATTAGCTATGTCTGACCATTGTGGATAGACATCAATTACGGATTGTTCATCAAAGAAAATTCCCGGAGAAGTTAGAATGTTGTTTATCCCGAGTAACAAACCGGCAGTAACGATTGCTGGCAAGATAGGAATAAAGATATCCGCTAACGTCTTAATCGCTCTTTGAAGCGGATTCATTTTTTGGGCAGTGGCTTGCTTAACTTCCTCTTTAGATTGCTCTCCAATACCAGCAAGTGCAATAAACTCTTTATAAACTTTATCTACTGTACCTTGACCAATAACAATTTGAAACTGACCATTCGTAGAAAAAGAACCTTTGACAGCGTCAATGTTATTGAGTTTCTCTTGATCAACGATTCCTTCATCCACTAGAGCAAGGCGAAGACGGGTGACACAGTGAGTTGCTGCCGAAATATTCTCTTTTCCACCAATGGCTTCTAAAATTTGTTCAGCTTGTTTTTTTAAGTCCATTCATTACCCTCCCTGATGTATCTTACTTATTATCAACTGTCATCAAGTTCGTGGTGCCTGCTGTCACTTGCTTTTCAGCGTTAAGCTCGACGTTAAAATCGTCACTATTCGTAATAATGATTGGTGTGACCGTACTTTTTGCTTTTTCTTTTACAAGGCCCATATCAAAAGTAATAAGTTTGTCTCCTGCTTTTACTTTATCTCCTTGTGATACATAAGCTTCAAAGCCTTCCCCTTCCATTGCTACGGTTTCTAAGCCGATATGGATAAGAATTTCCACTCCACTCTTGGTTTTTATTCCTACAGCGTGTTTTGTAGGAAAAAGTTGAACGATTTCTCCATCAACCGGACTTAGAACTTCACCTTTAGAAGGATCGACAGCGACTCCCTCCCCCATCATTTTCTGTGAAAATACTGGATCCGGCACTTCTTCTAATACTACAACCTCCCCTGTAACTGGTGCTGAAAGACTTACTGACTTCTCTTTATTTCCAAACAATTTCTTAAACATCGTATGTTCCCCCTTAAACGCTTACATTAATAGTGTACACGCATACTTGTATATACATCAAACAACTTTATTATAATTTGTATATACAAGTTTCGCAAGCTATTTATTTATTACCCCATATCCCTCGATTGACCCAGTGAAACTAATGTGACAAAATACGCCAAATTTTTTAAGCTTATTTCTTTTAACTTCTATTTAGTTGTGGTACATGTATTTAGGGTTGCGAAATAAATAATTGGAAGAAGTGAATGATTATCCTTACTCAAGAACAACGTGCTCGAAGAAATTTATTGATCATGTGGTTTGCCAATTTTTTCATTGCTGGCAGTATCACAATGGTCTTGCCGTTTTTATCGTTATATATAGAGGAATTTGGTGATTACTCTGCTTCCTATGTACAGACATGGTCAGGCTGGGTGTTCGGAATTACCTTTGTGACAGCTTTCATTTTTTCACCGATCTGGGGAAGGATTGGGGATCGTTATGGACGTAAGAACATTTTAATCTTGTCTGCCTCAGGCCTTGCCTTATCAGTTTTTTTAATGGGATTTGCAAATTCGGTATGGGAATTATTTTTTCTAAGGCTGTTCATGGGGGTTTTTACTGGATTTATTCCCATGTCCCAGGCCTTAATTTCAACGCAGACACCTAAGAATATGGCAGGACAGGTTTTAGGAACTTTACAAACCGGAAGTATTACCGGAAGTCTCCTCGGACCCATGCTGGGAGGTTGGATTGCGGATCTCATCGGATATTCCATAACCTTTCAGTTTGTATCCATTACCGTAGGAATTTCTGCAGTGATCGTCTTTTTAGGCATTCATGAACAAAGAATAGAAAAGGAAGATGAAAAAGAACAGACCTCCTATAGTTCAAAAGAGGTATTGGTTCACATTATAAAAAAACCTGTATTAATTATGGTCATGGTTATTTCCCTGTTTGTACAAATCGCTCACTTCAGCATTCAGCCCATTCTTTCGTTATTTGTCGGAGAATTACATGGGCCAGAAAACCTTGCCTTATTTTCCGGGATCGCTTTTTCTGCAGCTGGCCTTGGCAATTTATTGATGGCGAGACGCTGGGGGCGTATTGCTGATCAAAAAGGGTACGTAAAAATCCTCATATTCCTGTTGTTCATGGCAGGACTTGTTTATATTCCAGCCGCCTTTGTAACGAATATTTGGCAGCTGGTTCTCTTACGTTTCTTGCTTGGCGTATCCATTGGCGGAATCATTCCAGTCAGAACCGCATATATTCGTCAGGAAGCTCCTGTAGCTATGCAGGGAGAAGTATTAGGATATAATACGAGCATTCGTTTCCTTGGTAATATTATCGGTCCAGCCATGGGCGGCATGCTCTCTGGGGCATTTGGATTTTCCGCAGTGTTCTTCGTTACAAGCTCTCTTTTACTAGCTTGCGGGGGCTTCATGCTAGTTACTCATCATAAGAGTTCCGCCGCTGTGAGTTATCATCGTAATGCTAGCTATTCCAAGTGATTCCAAATCTGTTAAGATAGATGTAAAGACACTAGGAGGGTAAAGGATGAAGCGAGCTTTAATTAACATTGACTATACAAATGATTTTGTTGCTGACGGTGGCGCTTTGACTTGCGGGGAACCGGGTCAACTTATAGAGAAGAGGATCGGGGAACTAACAGAGAGATTCATAGAAAATGAAGAGTATGTCGTGTTCGCGATTGACGTTCATGAAGAAGGAGATCCGTATCATCCTGAAACTAAGCTCTTCCCTCCTCATAACCTTCGTGGCACCACTGGAAGGGATCTCTTTGGGCATATAGAAGAGATCCACAAACAACATGAGGAGAAACCTCATGTTTATTCCATGGACAAAACACGTTATAGTGCTTTTGCAGGAACAGATTTGGATGTGAAGTTAAGAGAAAGAAATATTAAAGAAGTTCATTTAGTAGGGGTTTGTACAGATATTTGCGTCCTTCATACGGCGATGGACGCCTATAATCTCGGCTACAAAATCGTGATTTATAAAGACGCTGTAGCCAGCTTTAACCAGCCAGGGCATGAATGGGCCCTTGATCATTTCCAATCCGTTCTAGGTGCAGAACTAAAATAATCGATAAGGCATCTCACCACCTCAGGTCATCCAGTATTTGGATGACCTGAGGTGGTTTATGTTTAGATAAACATTCTATAATTTTCTAATTGGAAATGTTGTGGTATAGTATTTCGAGTGTCTAAATAGCCGTAAAAGGAGGACAAGAGATGCAACATGCACCGACTCCTTCAAATGAACACTTTCGTACGGTGTTTATTTTGAGTGCATCCATACTCGTCGTAGTGATGAATACGACGATGTTTAATATAGCTTTACCAAATATCTTAAAAGACTTTTCCCTCCTACCTTCAGAGGGGGCTTGGATCGTCTCCGGATATTCGATCGTTCTTGCGATTTGTACAATTACCTACACAAGACTTTCTGATTATTATCCGATTCGAACCTTATTAACCATTGGTATATTAATATTCAGTCTCTCATCTGTTCTTGGCTTTTTTGCGGATTCTTATTTGTGGCTGCTGGCTGCACGTTTATGCCAGGCTTCTGGAGCAGCGGCTATTCCTGGTTTATCAATGGTTTTTGCCGGAAGATATATCCCGATGACACGCCGGGGGAGCGCATTTGCTTTAATTGCCTCTGCAACTTCTCTCGGTTTTGGATTAGGGCCTGTTGCAGGAGGAGTAATCACTGATTATCTAGATTGGAATTACCTATTCATTGTTACCGTCATGGTCTTTTTGGTCATTCCTGTTTTGTTTCGTTTTATGCCGAAAGAGTCGTCAGAAAAAGGGCAATTCGATCTGGCAGGAGCTCTATTGTCTGGTGCGAGTGCTACGATGTTTTTACTGTATATCTCTACCTTTAACAGCCTATATTTATTAGTAGGGCTCATTTCCGCAGCTCTACTATGGTGGCGTCTGAACCGTATAGAGACTCCTTTCATACAGCCGGAACTAGTTTTGAACAGACCTTATCGTCGAATCGTTTTCATGAGCTATATCGGCTTTACTTTACATTTCGCTGTTTTGTTTCTAATGCCTATTATGCTTGAACAGGTTTATGACAGAGGGGCAGCAGCAATAGGGTTTATCATTTTTCCTGGTGCTATTTTGTCGGCTATAGCTGCTATTTATGTAGGGCGATTGATTGATGCTTATGGAAACTTAAAAGTGCTCTTTTTAGCACATGGACTTTTAATGATTTCTGCTCTTATCTTTTTCTTTTTTGCCGGGGTATCCCCTTACATGATAATGATTGCTTACATGTTCACAAGTTTTGGGTTTTCAAGTCTGTCCTCCAGTTCAACCAATGAAATCTCTCGAATCTTACCCAGTGCTCAAATTGGAACTGGAATTGGCTTAAAACAACAAATCCATTTTATTGGAAGCGCGACTGGTTCTGTGGTCGCTGGAATCCTATTAGAACTAAATAAACAGCCGTATACAGCTGCTGACTTCCGGATCCCGTTTGGCTTGTTGATTGTTCTTATGGCAGCTTCCTCTTCTATTCTCTTTCTGTATTCAAAAAAGTGAAAGAGATAGCAAATGTTCAATAATTTTACATTTGAAATCTAATTTGAAATCGAATATGATGAAGTGTGGACATTACTGTTTTCCATTAATATAAACCGATATAGATATCAATATAGGAGGAATTACCAATGAGCTCAAAAGATTACCGAGTTCTGTTGTATTACAAGTACGCTGATCTTCCTGAATATGAAGAATACTGCCAAAACCACTTGAAATTTTGTAAAGACCTCGGATTGAAAGGACGTATTATCGTCTCCCCCGAAGGAATCAACGGAACCGTCTCTGGGACCGTTGAACAAGTGGAAGAATATATGGATTATGTGCGTTCTGACGAGCGTTTCGCTGACATTCACTTCAAAATTGACGAGCATGAGGGCCATGCTTTCAAGAAAATGCATTGCCGCGTGAAGCCTGAGCTTGTTAACTGGAGCATCGAAGATGATGATATTGATCCGAAAACATTCGGCGGAAAACACTTAAAGCCTAAAGAATTCAACGAGATGCTAAAGAGTGACGACACGATCGTCATCGATGGTCGTAACGAATATGAATACCGTATTGGTCACTTCCGCAATGCGATTCGACCTGAAGTTAACCATTCTCGTGAATTCCCAGAATGGATTGCTGAAAATGCAGATCAATGGAAGGACAAGAAAGTTCTGACCTACTGCACAGGAGGTATTCGTTGCGAGAAGCTGACAGGTATTCTTAAGAAAAACGGCATTGAAGATGTGTACCAGCTTGAGGGTGGAATTACCACATACGGCAAAGACCCTGAAGTAAAAGGTGAGCTATTTGATGGAAAAATGTACGTCTTCGATGAGCGTATTTCTGTTCCTGTCAACCAGGTTGAAGAAAAAGTGGTTGCTGAGTGTGAGCACTGTGGTAAAGCTGAAGATCGTATGATTAACTGCAGTAACCCGGTGTGCAACCGTCAGTACGTTTGCTGTAAAGAATGTGAAGAAAAGCAGCATGCTGCTTGTACAACAGAATGTAAAGAACATCCGGAGAACCGCTGGGACGTAGAGCGTAAGAAACAAATTGATAAATACGACCGCATTTCTGGATAATTTATGTAAAAAAGGCGTCTGATCAACTGATCAGGCGCTTTTTTCTTAACTAACGAGCTTTTCCCTTTAAAAAGTTTGCTTAAAATCATTATATTGAATGTGTATGTAGCCTTCAGTAGCTGACAGCTTATTGTTTAGCAAATAAACTCCAGCATATTCAGCTATTCCGATTCCGAGAGAGGCCTCTGTGCGTTCGATTGCTTTCTCAAGGTTGGCTTCTTCATTCCATTCTAAATAATGAGCGGAAATGATCAACTCATCTACCAACCCCAGCCCTCTTTCTAAAAGTTGGCTTCCCTCCTCATTATCATTTGGAGATATCACACAGATCTCCGGACAAATTAACGCCCCTGCAGAAAAACCTGCAATCGGGATTCCCTCACGATATAACTCCTTCAGAAGGGAACCCAGCTCTGTATCTACAATGAAGCTTCTATAGGCTTCCGTATGACCACCGCCTATAATGACTCCTTGACATGACTTTAAAGAATTTAATTCATCAAGCTTATACTTTTCTTTCAAAGTCATACAGTAAATACTTGAGAAGTTGATTCCTTTCCAATAATTTGGTAAATAGGCTTCTGCTCCTTCCCTTTCTAAATATAAAACACCAATTTTCCCGCCGTTTATGCACTGGGAGAATTTCAAAGCAAGCTGCTCATTAAAAGGGGGTGAGGACCCAAACATGAATAAATGTGTAGCAACCATATATCCTCTACCTTCCTTCAGTTCTATTCTCAGAAAATTTTTGTTATTTGAACCATCTCATATAAATTAACGCCTAGTCCTGTGAGCAGCGTGATAAGTAGAACCTATCCCACGATCAAATGACAAGGAATAAAGAATCGCACTTGTAACAAATGATTTTGCTCTCCGTACAGCATCTTCTACCTCACGCCCTCTTGCAAGCTCTGAGGCGATGGCTGCTGAATAGGTACAACCTGCTCCACTTGTATGGACAGTAGGAATACGCTCAGATTCCAACTCGACAATGCTTTTACCATCATAAAGCATATCCACTGCCGGATAGTTTTCAAGAGCTCCTCCTTTTAATAATACATATTTAGAACCGAGACTGTATAAATCTCGAGCTATGATTTTCATATCCTCCGGGGTCTTAGGAAGTGAGCACTCTAGCATTTTAGCAGCTTCATGCAGGTTTGGGGTTATGATAGTCGCCTTCGGAACCAATTCGTTAATCAGCGTCTTAATCGCTTCATCTTCAAGCAGCTGCGAACCCATTTTCCCAATCATTACAGGGTCAACCACTACATGCTCCACTTTAGATTCCTGGATCAACTCAGCAGCCCGTTTAATAATCTCCTTAGTGAACAACATTCCTGTCTTCAACGCATCTGCTCCTACATGTTCTAAGGAAGCATGAATCTGTGCTTCGATAGCCTCTATAGGCTGAGTAAAAATCCCCTGTTCAGTGGTTGAATTATTGGCGACGATTGCGGTAATAGCACTCATTCCATATACATCAAATTCTTGAAACGTCTTTAAATCAGCCTGGATTCCTGCACTTCCCTGCGAGGCAGAGCCTGCGATAGACAACACTCTTGGTATACTCATTCGATCAAAACTCCTCCCTTTCTTATAAGGATTGTATCAAATTTCCTTTTGGATACGCTATTCATTCCCTCTTTCTTTACGATAAGATAACAACAAGGGGGACCTAGTTTGAAGCCTTTTACAGAAAAAACAATAAACATTATCATGAATATTCCTGAAGGTAAAGTCATGACCTACGGACAGGTTGCACGTCTTGCAGGCAGTCCGCGTGCAGCAAGACAAGTAGTAAGAATCCTTCACTCTATGAGCCAAAAATACAACCTTCCTTGGCATAGAGTGGTTAACGCTCAAGGAAATATTGTTATCAAAGATGAAGCATCCGCAGAGATTCAGCGAATGAATCTTGAAAGTGAAGGTGTAGCTGTGATTAACGGAAAAGTCAGCTTGAAAGATTATGGTGCTCGTTCTATTGAACAAAATACATGAAGATTTTGATTTATTGAATTACGATGAACTAAATGCTGTGATATTCGGAGGATTCTTATATGTTCGAGATAAAACCCTATCCTGATTTTTCATGGTCTCTATCAAGGCATAAGACCATGTTAAGCTGCTTAAGGAAGTACGCTTATGATTACTACCTCTCCCATAACGGCTGGCTCAGTCACGCAGACACTCTGGCGAAGCAAACCTATCGGCTGAAGAAAATTACAAATCTAGAAATGCATTTCGGGAGTGTCGTTCATGATCTCATCTATCAAATCATCCAAGACGTCCGCTTTGATAAGCAGCTCCCTTCTGAGGAAGCTGTCATTGATGAAATCAGACACCATCTCAATCGTGGGTTTATTGAATCAACACGAAAAGAGCACCTATGGCATCATAGGCCTAAGCATTACACAATGCTGCATGAAATCTATTACAGCCAGACAAATACGCTGCCAGATACTAAGATTAAAAAGATTACGGATCGGTTATCGGCCACCGTAAAAAACTTCTATGCCAGCCAGTCTTTTGCAGATGTATTAAAAAAAGAACAAATGAAATTTATTGACTCTGAAAGCTTCAGATACATGAAAGCAGATGGTGTGAAAATCTTTGTAGTTATGGACCTCGTCTATAAAGATCTGAGCAAAAATAAATGGATCATCGTAGATTGGAAAACCGGGAAGTCTTCAGACGAAGACCGAAATCAACTAGCGTTATATGCACTTTATTTAAAACAGAAGCACAATATAGCATCCATTAATGATATCGTTATCCGGAACGAATACTTATTAGAAGGCACACATGTTGAACATCAATTAAAAGAGCAGGATTTGATCAACGTCCAGCACCTTTTTCAAACAAGCATGGAACAAATGAAATCCTATTTAGAAGATTCGGATAAGAACCGTCCTTTACCTGTTGAGCATTTCCCAATGCAAGATAACCCTCGCATTTGTGCCCGTTGCAACTACCAGGAGCTTTGCTTCCCTTCCCAAGTTACATGACATAGTATGATGTTTAACGAAGCTGTAAAAAGGCTATTTATTACATCGAGAGTTACTATATGGAAGGGGTTTTGATTCATGAAAGTACTCGTAGCAGGAGCTAACGGACATACAGGCCGTTTACTTATTCAATATTTAAAAGAAGATGGTCATGAGCCCTACGGCTTAATTCGAAAAGAAGAACAGAAAGCTAAGATAGAGGAATTAGGCGGGACCCCGGTTCTAGCCGATGTTACCCAGCAAGATGTAGGCTATGCTGTCAAAGGAATGGATGCTGTCATGTTCGCTGCAGGGTCAGGGGCAAGCACTGGTGCTGACCAAACGGAAGCAGTTGATCGTGATGGTGCCATCAACTTAATAAAAGCTACTGAAAATTTAGGAATTAAGAAATTTATCATGTTAAGCGGAATGGGTGCAGGCGATCCGGATCGCGGCCCAGAAGAGCTTAAACATTATTTAGAAATGAAAGGCGAAGCAGATGATTATTTAAGATCTACTGAGCTGGATTACACCATTGTTCGACCAGGTGGCCTTACCCATGAAGAAAGCACAAGCAAAATTCAGGTAGGCGAAACGGTGGAAAGAGGAAAGATTCCACGTGCAGATGTAGCTAAAACTATGATTACCGCTCTTCAAGAGCCAAATGCTTACCACAAAATATTTGAAACGATCTCAGGCGACACTCAAATTGAAGAAGCCTTGAAAACACTATAAACGATTACCACAGGCCACCTTTAAAAGGTGGCTTTTTTTATGGTTGATCCCATCCTTTAACGATTTTAAGTGGAAAACGATTGTAACCTTTGACATTTTGATATAATGTGTGTACTTAGGTGATTTAAAGGAGTTGCTCGTGGTGAAAGGATCATTAATCAAACAACACCGAAAATTGAATAATATGACCTTGGAAGAACTGGCCAGAGGAATTTGTTCAATTTCTTATCTAAGTAAAATTGAACACAATACCATTAACGCGAGTGATCAAATATATCGTCTATTAGGCGAACGCCTTAACATTGCGCTGACAGATATAAATCAAGAATTCGATGAAACCATTTATATTGATTTGCTAAACTGGCACGAGGCGATTCAACTTAGAGACCTCCCACTTATGAAAGAATACTATAAGAAAAATAAAAAAGCTTTAGAAAATAACCGTAATGTTGAATTAGTTAATTTATATACAGTTATACTTGCAAGACATAACTGTAAGATGGAGAATGATGTGGTAGATGAAAAAACTTTAAAGGAATTAGAAAATATCTATCCGAACTCTAATAAAGAATTTCAGTTTTTTTACCATAAAGTTTTAGGTGTTCACTCCCTCTTGAAACTCGAACTTAAGGAAGCTTTATACCATTTCCATAAGGCTGAAGTACTTTTAGGAAAAGTCCCTCATAACGATACAGAAGTCAATTTCCATCTTGCACTAGCCTACTCTCAAACCCATGCCTCTGTAGAATCAAACTATTATGCTCATAAGGCATTAGATGGATATTTAAATGAACTGGATTACGAAAGAATCGTTGATACTTATATGATTATAGCGATTAACTATAGGGCACTAAATATATTTCCATTAGCTGAAGAGTATTACTTGAAACTGCTAAAGATATCAAAATATCATTTGAAATCTTTAGAAAAAAGAAGAATCTATCATAACTTAGGATTCATTTATGCTAATCAAGAGAGATATGAGGAAGCTTTTGAAATGTTAGATAAGGCATTCAACGTTCATACTGATGAAATATTCTTCGAAATCAGCACCATTTATTTACTTGCTTCAACCAGTTACTACCGCGGCCATATTCAGGACTGTTGGAACTACATTGATGAAGGTGAGAAGAAATCAGAAGAGCACAATATCACCTTTTTCAAACACAAGTTCTTCATTTTGAAAAATACAATCAATGAAACTACTCATGAAGATCAATTTGTTCACCAGGTAGAGCATGAAATCATCCCTACTCTAAGAGAAAATAACCAATACGGAGAATATAGAAACCTGCTGGTGATGCTAGGCAATATCTATTATGAAAAGAGGATGTATAAGAAGTCAGCCATGCTCTTCAAAGAAGCGAATAATTATAAGGAAACACAGAAAAAAGACTTACTTTAATACAGCTAAAGATATTAGTCTCAAGCAAGGGGGGCTTTTAGTGAAAGGTTCGCTTATTAAACAGAATCGAAAACTAAGAGATCTTACACTGGAGGAACTCGCTAAGGGGGTTTGCTCTGTTTCTTACTTAAGTAAGATCGAAAATAACACAATACAGGCCAGTGAAAATATTTATCGTCTCCTTGGAGACCGATTAGGTATACGACTAATTGAGATTAACCAAGAGTTTGATGAGGAGATTCATCAAAACTTACTCGATTGGCATGAGGCTTCGCAATTACGGGATTTTACTCTAATGGATCATTTAAAAAATAAATGCGAAATTGCGCTCCAAGAAAATCATAACATTGATTTACTAAATTTATTTAAAGTGATTGCTGCTAGGCATCGCATGACAAAAACGAATCAACTTTTGGACAATGGAACATATAGAGAGCTAGAGGGGATTCAAGTAAATTCAACAATAGAATATCAGTTCTTTTACCATAAAGTTATTGGGCTTCATTATTTTCTGAATTTTGAACTTATAAAAGCCTCTCACCATTTTTTAAAAGCCCTCTCTTTACTTAATCAAATTTCCTATAATGAGGTTGAAGTCTATTTTCATTTATCCTTAACCTACTCTCATACGAGGCAATTTGTTGAATCAAATTTTTATGGCGAAAAGGCAATTGAAGGCTACAAAAAAAGCCTTAATTACTCTAAGATCATAGATAGCATCATGATTATAGCTATCAATTACAATAGAATGAATTCCCATACTATTGCCGAAAGATATTTCCTTAATTTACTAAAAATGGCTAAATATCAGCTAAAACCTTTGGAGAAAAGAAGAGTCTTTCATAATCTTGGAGCTATTTATATTCATCAGGAAAAATACGACCTTGCTTTCGATTATTTAGAACGGGCCAACGGTATTGAAACAGACGAGAATATCCTCAATTCAAATACTACCTATTTACTTGCTTTGACTTGTTATTACAATGGCGATATTGAAAGATCAAGAGATTTCCTTGCATCAGGAGAAGTCTTAGCAGAGAAATACAACCACATAAAATATAAACATAAGCTTTTCACTCTAAAGTGCCGTATGAATAATACAATGCATGAAGACTTCTTTTTACGAAAGTTAGAGAATGAAATCATCCCAGATTTAAAGCAATCGAATGACTTTGAAGATTATCGATATTTTTTAGAGCTTTTAGCTAAACTATGTTTTGAAAAACGACTCTACAAAAAATCAGCTACCTATTTCAAGAAAGCAAATAGCTTTAATCATTCTCCAAAAAAAGACCTCTTATAAGAAAAACGGGAGCACCTCATGCTCCCGTTCCTTTATTGACCTAGGATATTTTTCTTCCAATTTCTAAATTCCAAATCATCAAATTTAGAGCTCATCTTATCATCATCAATATAAAATAGCGCATCATCCAGAGAGCAATCGATACCTGCTTCACAGTGAATTCTGGCAAGTTTTCTCGAAAGATGGAGCATTTCGAGATCCTGTTCAATCTTGGCACGCTGTCCTTTTGTCAATTCGTCCAAGTTATCAAGAATACCTTCAATGGTTTCGTACTTTAGAAGAAGCTTCAGCGCGGTCTTCTCCCCTATCCCCTTAACTCCTGGATAGTTATCACTGCTGTCGCCCATCAAAGCTTTAAGATCGATCATCTGCGAAGGCGTGATTCCTTTTTCTTCTACAAAGGAATCTTCATGATATTCCGCATAGTTCCCATAACCTTTTTTCAGTAATACAACCCGTACGTTTGGCTTTAATAACTGAAGCAAATCCTGATCGCCTGTCAAAAGGAACACTTGAGAGTGCTCGCTGTATAAACGGCTGAGCGTACCCATGCAATCATCCGCTTCGTAGCCCACTTCTCCCACATTTGGGATATTTAATGACTCAACGACTTCTTTCGCCAAGTCAAATTGAGGAATGAGCTCTTCAGGCGGTGCCCCTCTGTTGGCCTTGTATTCTGGAAACATGTCATTACGGAAGGTTTTGCTTCCCACGTCCCAACAGCACACAACATGTGTAGGCTGGTATTTGTTAACGGCTGTAAATAGGTGTTTCATCATTCCGTATACACCATTGGTAGGAATCCCTTTACTATTAATCATAAAATAATTGCTCATTGCTGTAGCGTAAAAGGCACGGAACAATAGCGCCATTCCATCAACAAGCATTATTCTGTTCGTTGTCGTCATCTTACGCTCTCCTTTTCTACACTGGATAAAACTATTATAACAAATGGTGTAAAGGCTGCAGAAAAACAGAGTACAAACGCCTTTATTTTCTAATAATTGACAACATTCTGTTAAAGTGATAGTTTCAAAGTACGTGACTTACATTTACATACCTTTATATGTAAGCGCTCTCAATCATTATAATATAGGAGGAATGAACACAATGGTTTATGCATTTCCGAACACAGAAGGGTCCATTGTTCAGTACAAAGAACGCTACGATAATTTTATTGGTGGAAAATGGACTCCCCCTGTAAAAGGCGAATACTTCGAAAACGTCACACCTGTGACTGGCCAGCCTTTTTGTCAGGTAGCCAGATCCACCGAAGAAGATATCGAACTTGCAATCGACGCTGCACATAAAGCGAAAGATGCCTGGGGTAAGACCTCTGCAGCTGAAAGATCTTTAATCCTCAACCGTATTGCAGACCGTATGGAAGAGAATTCAGAAAAACTTGCCGTAGCAGAAACATGGGAAAATGGTAAAGCTGTTCGCGAAACGTTAAACGCCGACATTCCTCTTGCTGTTGATCACTTCCGTTATTTTGCCTCCGTTATCCGTGCCCAGGAAGGCTCGATCGGACAAATTGATAATGATACAATTGCTTACCACTTCCATGAGCCGCTTGGCGTCGTAGGACAAATCATTCCGTGGAATTTCCCACTCTTAATGGCTGTTTGGAAAGTAGCCCCTGCTTTAGCTGCTGGTAACGCTATTGTGCTTAAACCAGCAGAGCAGACTCCCGCTTCTCTCCTATACTTCCTTGAAATGATTGAGGATATTTTGCCTGATGGAGTGTTGAATGTCGTCAACGGCTTTGGTCTTGAAGCAGGAAAGCCTCTAGCCCAAAACCCTAGAATCAATAAAGTTGCGTTTACTGGAGAAACCACTACCGGCCGTATGATCATGCAGTACGCGTCACAAAATATCATCCCTGTAACGCTTGAACTTGGGGGTAAATCACCAAACATATTCTTTGAAGATGTGATGAGAGAAGATGACGATTTCTTAGATAAGACGATTGAAGGAATGGTCATGTTCGCCTTGAACCAAGGAGAAGTTTGTACGTGCCCTTCACGTGCCTTGATCCAGGAATCCATTTACGATCAATTTATGGACCGTGCAATTGAACGAGTGAAATCCATTAAATCAGGCAACCCACTTGACCCTGAGGTCATGATGGGGGCTCAAGCTTCATCCGAGCAGCTCGAGAAAATTCTTTCCTACCTTCAAATCGGTAAAGAAGAAGGTGCTGAATGTCTTGTTGGAGGAGAAAGAAACCAAATGGATGGAGACTTTAAAGATGGATATTACGTCCAGCCGACTATTTTCAAAGGGAATAACCAAATGCGCGTATTCCAGGAAGAAATATTCGGACCTGTTCTATCTGTCACAACATTCAAAGACCAGGAAGAAGCCATGAGTATTGCAAATGACACTCTTTACGGTTTAGGTGCAGGTGTTTGGACTCGTGATATGAACACAGCTTACCGCTTCGGCAGAGGAATTGAAGCAGGACGCGTATGGACCAACTGCTACCACGCCTATCCTGCCCATGCCGCTTTTGGCGGGTATAAGATGTCCGGAATAGGACGAGAAAACCATAAGATGATGCTCGATCATTATCAGCAGACGAAAAATATGCTCGTAAGCTACAGCCCTCAGAAGCTTGGGTTCTTTTAAACGTCCTGTCCTCTCTCTTCAAGGAAATACAACATTACGTGAGGAGATGAAATAAAATGGTCGAACGTGTAACCGCTACGGATGCCGCGCTCGATTTGATCGGTAAGTTAAGGGAAAAACACGGCCCTCTCATGTTTCATCAATCGGGGGGCTGTTGTGATGGCAGTTCTCCTATGTGCTACCAAGAGGGAGACCTGCTGATTGGCAGTCAAGATGTTTTACTTGGGGAAATCGGTCAAACCCCTTTTTACATCAATAAACAACAGTATGACTACTGGAAGCATACTCAGTTAATCATTGATGTCGTTGATGGCCGAGGTGGAATGTTCTCCTTGGAAGGGGTTGAAGGAAAGAGATTTTTATCAAGGTCAAGGGCCTTTACAGATGAAGAGTATCAAGAATTGAAAGCTGCTAATCAAGTCTAATTGTAAAGACGCGCCCTCATGAAGCGGGGACGCGTCTTTTATGTGTGTCTTTTTATAAATTGCTCTAGTATGGATGTATAAAGCTCCGGCTGATCCTGATGGACTAAGTGACCAGCGAATGGCAAAACAGCCACATGGACGTGTTCACATTCACCATAAATGGAGACGCCCTTTATTTCATAATAGTTGTTTTCTCCAGTTAAATATAAAATAGGGACTTGCAATTCCTTTACAGCCTTTGTTTGTGCAAAAGGATACCATTCCTCATCTCGCGCTAAATAAATAAATTCTCGCCAATTGGTATTATGTAATTGGTTAAAATATTGGACCTGTTCTTCGTTCCTGAGCAGCCGACGCTGCCTCTCCACATCTTGTCTGTGCATGTACCTCCATTTTGCAGGCTTTTCAGGCAATACTCCTGATAAGCACAGACTCTTCACCCTGTTTGGATAGAGTTGAGCAAAAAAGATCCCGACAAGGGCTCCCAGCGAGCAGCCGACTAAGTGAACAGAATCAATATGATGACCGTCTAAAGTTTCTTCTAAATCTTTCGCTGAGTCTTCAAAAAAATCGCTGAAATCATCGCTAAAAGAATTGCCGTGACCTCTCAAATCAGGCAAGAGCACTTGATAATAATTACTTAAATACTCCGATTGATATTGAAAGTCTGTTTCTCCTGTTTGAAGTCCTGTATGTAAAAAGACGATGGGGTCTCCTTCACCTTTAACTGACGTATGTAACTGCAACCTACTCCCCTCCATTCTTTCGTCTGTATACTTTCACACGATCTATAACCTTGCATTGATTGTTTTCAAATACTTTTTGCATCGGAACATTTCTGAGGCTTGTTGCTCCAATGCTGTAAGAAGCTCCAAATTTATTTTTCAATAGAAATAAGCCTTGATGATATAAAGCAGAGCTCTTTCCTTTTCCCCGCTCCTCAGGAATCAGCCCGAAATAAAAAATACGACCCTCTTCCTTTGTTCCTGGTTCGATGTGAGGCATGACAACGCCTATGGGCCGTCCCTGTTCATAGGCGATACAGCATGAGTCCTTATAGGATGGTCCCAGTTCTTTTTCTACACTTTTCATCTGTTCCTCCATACTTAAGGAGGGAGAAGCGTTTGGTGAACCCTGCATAGCCTTTTCCCAAATGTTATTAAACTGCTCAACCGAAACTTCATGTAACGATTTTAGTTCAAAGGGGTCTTCAGGCTCTATGTGCTGCAAATCACAGCGGAAGAAAATACTCTCATCGTGGAGTTTGAATTGAAGATTTTCAAGAAGCGTACCAACCTGCGCCGGGAAAGAATTTTGCACTAATATCGTTAAATGATCTACTTTTTGGATACGTTCATCCTTTACCAGTTCTTCAGCTAACATTAGGACTTCTTCAGCCGATAATTGATGAGTATCTTCAATCGTAACAAAATTCTCCCCTTGTACGAATTTTACCTTTTCATATAATCTTTCTTTCTTCAAAACACTGATTCCTCCCTGAGTACCTCTCATTATGTCTATAGTAACGCATCCAAATCTTGTTTGGTAATCAAATCAATTCCATCTCTCCCCTATTCCAAGATACAATAGGAATAGATTTCGGAAAGGAGTTTTGTAGATGAACCATGAAATACATCTGGTAAAACGACCAGAAGCTGCACCTACCCATGAACATTTTGAAATGGTAGAAAGCGAAAAGCCACAACCTGGTGAAGGGGAAGTATCAGTCAAAATGCTATATGTATCCGTCGATCCTTATATGAGGGGACGGATGAGTGACGCGAAGTCTTATATTGCTCCTTTTGAACTGAACGCACCGATCGAAGGCGGTGCTATAGCAGAAGTCGTACAATCAAAGGCCTCTCACCTTTCTGAAGGAGATATCATTACAGGGATGCTTCCTTGGAAGGAATATGCCGTAGCAAAAGCTGATTCTCTTCGAAAAATCGACCCGAGTCTAGGACCGATCACAACTTCATTAGGAGTCCTGGGTATGCCTGGACTAACCGCTTACTTTGGATTAATGGATATCGGACAGCCTAATGAAGGAGAAACGATTGTCGTTTCTGGGGCCGCCGGTGCTGTAGGAACTACTGTTGTACAGATTGGTAAAATCGTTGGCTGTCGAGTTGTCGGCATTGCTGGTTCTGATGAGAAAACCAGCTACTTAAAAGAGGAGCTAGGCGTTGATGAAACCATCAATTATAAAACAGAAAATGTGTACGAAGCGCTCCAAAAGGCGTGCCCAAATGGCATTGATGTTTATTTTGACAATGTAGGCGGAGACATTTCAGACGCTGTGTACCCACAGCTCAACAAGTTTGCGCGAATTACTCAGTGCGGTGCAATCGCCTCCTACAATGTACCGAATGACCAAGGACCAAGAATGCAGATGCATTTAATCAAATCCAGCGCCTTGATCAAAGGATTTACGGTAGGTGACTATCAGGATCGTTTTAAAGAAGGATTCGATGCGCTTTCTAAATGGTTGAAAGAAGGAAAACTGACTTATGAAGAAACGGTTGTAGAAGGATTTGAAAATATTCCAGACGCCTTCTTCGGCTTATTTGAGGGTTCCAATTTAGGAAAGCAGCTCGTCAAGGTGGCCGAGCCATCCCACTCATCATAAAAAGGTAATCATAAAGAAAAGGGTCTCGTTATGAGACCCTTTTCTACTCTTTATTCAATTCTTTTATGAGTCCAATGTCATCTAGCGCCTGATGCAAACTAGCTTTAGTTGGGATTTCCGTGAATTTCATTCCCATCCCTACAACAGAGCGCGCAATTTCCGGACGAATGCCAGTCATGGTCGTTTTCACTCCTACTAATTCAAGAGCATGAACAACCTGATAAATATTATGAGCAACCACTGTATCAATAACAGGAACTCCGGAAACATCAATAAACAAATGACTCAAGTCCAGTTCTGTACTTTGCTGTAAAGATGTTTCCATGACTAATTGAGCACGATTAGAATCAATTTCTCCAATGAGCGGCAAAACAGCAATTCCCTTTGTTATCGGGACAACCGGAACAGAGAGCTCCTCCACTACCTCCTGAGCCTTTTCCCATTCTTCCTGGTGATGATTAATGTAAACGTCGCTAAGCTTCGATGTAACCGTATCAAATAAAGGTGAAATGGTTTTAATGACGTAGAGAATCGTTGCAGAAGAGAACGATTGGTTCAGTCGGTCCTCTTCGAATATGTACCAGATTGCATTTTTCAAAAGATTCATGGATGTTTGAAGATATTGAAGCGGAACTCCCTCTTCCCAGCCTATTTCTCCGGTCTCTGAAATCCATTGCTCCACTCTCTCTACACTATACATCCCTTTATTTAGAAGTCCTTCCGCTATAAATTTCAGCATCTCCAGCCTTTTTTCGTTCAGCCGAGTACTTAATTCGCCCGCTTTCTCTTCCTTCTCCAATTGGGTCAAGATTAATGCTACCTCTTCTTTGTTTTCAGTAATTTTTTCACCTATATAGGTGTAAGGAATACTCATAACCGCTCTCCTCTTAATTATTATACTTATATAATAAATGGGCTTTGATGTTTTGTAAATTGTTTATCTGTCCATTTCTATTTTAGAAATGATGTGTTGACCAACACAGGTTTAGTAAAATAAACTTTACGTAAAGCTAACTTTACTAAACGGAGGGCTTTATGAAAAATGTGATTCGTGAGAAACGAAGCATACATCAACTGACCCAAGAACAACTATCCGTATTACTGAACGTTTCCAGACAGACCGTCATCTCACTGGAGAAGGGAAAATACAAGCCATCTCTCGTGCTTGCTCACAAATTAACGCAAATTTTCGATTGTCATATTGAAGATTTATTTATTTTTGAAAAAGATGAAAATATTGAGTGATAGGCTTAATCATTTAACAGGTGTAGCGGGCCTCTATTATGGAGTTACCAGTAGAGCAGGAGCTAACCCAGTTCTAATTGTGAATTAGATACAGAAAAAGGAGGTTTGTAGATGAATAAGGTTTCTCTGTTCATTTTTATATTGTTAAGTATTCTTTTCATAGCAAATGGACTCTATCAAGGGCTTGTAAACGATAGTTGGCAAGCACTTATTTTTGGAATCATTGTTATCATTTTAGGGATATTTAGCTTCAGGAAAAAAAAGAAGAAAAAATAAAAAGACCTCCCAACTGGAGATCTTTTTTTATGCATATCGCGGAATATCATAGCGGCCAAACCACTGATACCGACGGCTGGAAAACCACCTGTATAAAGGAGATCCAATTCGATTCATTCCCGGCAAATATAAAATCAGACCTAGAATCGAGACCGGAGGAAGTACGAGTAAAAGGTGACGAATGGTAGCAAACCCTTGCTTGATCTCCCCTTGCTTCGTAAGCATGTGTATTTCATCTAAGGTGTTAAGTCCTTCAAGATATGGATACTTCCCAGATTTCTCCACTTCCTGAACAGACACCCACTTCACTTGGTTGAGCCAATCAAATTTACGAAAAATCCTTTTCACTTGAAAGCAAAAGGGGCATTGGGCATCATAAAATACTATGTGCTTCATTTATTCATCTCCTTTAATCTTCTATAATTTTTGACGGGCCATCTTAACTCTCACCCATCCCCTCACACCGTTAACCATCCATATTTCATTAAAATGATGGAGATCTTTTTTATACATAACCTTCTCTTTAATTCTGCCCTCTTCTAAAAGCTGTTGTCGGAAGGTCCCTGCGAGTAAACCCGATTCCACAGGAGGCGTGTAATAATCCTCTCCTTCTTTAACAACAAGGTTTGCGATAGTGAATTCCGTAAGCTGTCCCTTTGAATTCCACAATAAGACAGCAAAAGCTTGAGGATCATCGTGTTCACGATACATCGCCCTGTTAGTCGTTTTATGATAAAAGAAAGGGTTGCTTTCGTCGATCGGCTTTCTTGCAAGTGAACATGTGACTTCTTCTATGGTTTCCGTTATAGCAGTCACTTCGAAGCTTGGCATTCCAGACGAGTCGATTAATATCCGAACCTTATATGATCCGCTCTCATACTCAGCAGCAATTTTTACAAGTTCTGTACGCAGCTTTTGAATATCCAGAGGATAATCGAAATAACGGGCGGACAGGGCTACTCTGCCTAGATGTCGTTCAAGCAAAGGGATACTTCCATTTAAAAGCTTCATCGTTTCTAAAAGCTCAAAGCTTGGTCTCTTTTCAGTAAGGAGGCGTGCCTTCGTATAAATTTCTTCGTATTCTCCTTTCGATGTAGAATCCCATGTCACCCCTCCCCCTGTGCCATAAATGGCTTTTCCAGAAACATGATTGATCATTACTGTTCGGATCGGGACGTTGAATACGGCTTCGTGATCAGGGGTCATATATCCAATCGCACCGCAATATACCTCCCTGGGAGATTGTTCAAGTTGTTCAATGTACTCCATCGTCCTTACTTTTGGAGCCCCAGTAATCGACCCGCAAGGAAAAAGGGCCTGAAATACTTCCATCATCGTTATGCTGTTCGCAAGCTTTCCTGTGATGGTGGAGGTCATCTGATGAAGGGTAGGGTATGTTTCAATTTCGAATAAACGAGGAACTTTTACAGACCCCGGTACAGCTACTCTACCAAGATCATTTCTGAGGAGATCTACAATCATTAGGTTTTCTGAGCGTTCTTTTTCAGATGAATAAAGCCCCTTCTTTTGCTCTTCATCCTCAGCTGTCCACCTTCCCCGTTTAGCTGTTCCTTTCATGGGTTTTGTCATGATGGTATCTCCATCAAGTCGGAAAAACAACTCAGGGGAAGCGGACAATAGCCGATAATCCCCCATGTTTAAATAGGCACTGTAAGAAGATTTCTGATTATCGGCCAGCTGTCTGTAAAACGAGAAATCATCCCCACGAAATGTCGATTGAAGTCTTGTCGTGTAATTAACCTGGTACGTATTTCCTTGTTCAATCGCTTGTTTAATTTTCTTAATTCCTTCTTCATACTGATGGAAATTCCCATCAGCCTGCCATTCTGTTATTTCATAAGAGCCTAATTGCCCAGGATCCTGGAAGGATTCGGGGCTTTTAAATATTCCGAACCACACAAGAGGCCACTCTGCATTCGGTGAAACTGTAAAAGCAGAGTCAAAAGCAGGAGCAGCTTCATAGGAGACGTAGCCGGCTGCATAAAACCCTTGAGCGAGAAAATTTTCTACACGTTGGAATGCCTCTTCTACTTCCCCCAGGGTAGTTGCCTTAACCACCTGCTCTGGTTTGGTAAACACTTTTGACTTTTGCATCCCATCTGAATCTTTGAATTCAAATAATAGATAAGGATCATTCATACAAGCACCCCACTTAACTGCCTGTTTCTAATGGCTAAAGCATTACGATAAACATTCTCCAGCATTTCAAACCCACTCTCTGTCAAAATGGATTCTGGATGAAATTGAAGGCCCTCTATCGGAAGCTCTTTGTGGCGAATCGCCATGACGACACCATCCGTTGTACGTGCGCTGACTTCGAGTGATAAAGGGAGGTTCTCAGCAGGTGTAATAAGGGAATGATAACGAGTGACATTTAATGGGGTCTCCATTCCTTCGAATACCGTCCTCCCGTCGTGTGTGACGGCACTAACTTTGCCGTGCATCGGTCTGTGGCCTTTTGCTACTTTTCCTCCAAAATAATCCACAATCAACTGATGCCCCAGGCAAATCCCAAGTATAGGTGTTTTCTGATGAAAGACATCTACCACCTCTTTACATACGCCCGACTCTTCAGGGTGGCCAGGCCCAGGAGACAATACGATCAGGTCCGGGTCTGCTTCCTCTATTCGAGCTACCGTCACTTTGTCATGCCTATAGACGACTACATGGTTGTCCAACTGCTTAAAATATTGAACTAAATTGTATGTGAATGAGTCATAATTATCGATGATTAAAATCATACGCGCACCCTCAAATCAAAAATTGTCCTACTCCTCTATTATACAAGCTAATACGACCAAATCCATCCCATTTGCTGCCTGTTCTTCCATTAGACTTTTAGTGGTTTCAAGTAAAAAAGAATCGAAAAATACTGGTAGCTGTATTAGAATATAAAGAAAGATTGATCGTCGTTAGGTGGTAGACTCAATGAAGCAAAGCATAATTCAATCAAAAGGCTTCTGGATCAATATAGCTTTAATTATAATTGGGGCTACGATGCCCCTTTGGCTTACTGTTGAATTGTCAGGCCTTGGATCGTTAATGGAAAAACTCAGGAAGGAACCTGATGGCACTACTTTGATGCTCGCAGCTTTCGCTCTAGTCCTTCTCAACACTATACGAGCTTTCCCTCACTATATCGGGGCCTTGCTATTAGGAGATGAACTGAGTGCCCATACCGGAAAGGGATGGATCAAATTTATTGTCCCTTTGACCGTTATCCCTCTGGTTTATCTCATCATAAACGGTTATAGTGTATTAAACTATCATTTTGGCGGACCGGCGTTACTCTTGTTATTATCTATAGCTATCTTACATTTGCTAGGAAAAGGACAGTTGCGACCATTATTTAAAGCTTTTATCCTTACACAGCTGCTATTTGGCTTTCAATGGCTAGACACGGTAGCCTTCCTGACTGCATTCGGGTTCGGAGGCGGCCCTTTATCCACAGAGGTTAAATTAATTGCCGAGCAGCTCGGTTTTAATGGAGCTCTTTCTTTTTACAGCCTTGTCTTATGTGGGGTTTCGTTTATTAATGCCCTCGTCCTCACTATCTATTTAACTGTATCAGAGCAAAAACGAAAGATGAGACAGGACTTAGACATCGCAAGGCTCGACATGGTTGAGTCACGATCAGGACGTGAAGCTCTTCACCTTGTCCATGACTTGAAAACCCCCTTATCACTGATGGAAGGCTTGAATTCTCTCATTCAAATGAAGACAGAAGACCCTGAGATTCTTAATTATACGAATAAAATCTCATCTTCCATCCAATCCACCAGTGATATGGTTTCAGAAATCTTGTACCATGAAAAGAAAAATTGGTGTACATTAAAAACTTTTATTGAATATGTCAGAGCTAATAAACTATCCGAATCTGACACCATTTATGAGTTTGACCTTAAGGCCGATGATCGTATTGAAATTCATATTAATAAAATCCGTATGACACGGGCCCTTGTCAACCTCATTGATAATGCCAGTGACGCTGTAGAAGGACAATCGGATGCAAGAGTAACCATTTGTACTGAGATGGATCATCCTGGCATATTAATTGGCGTGAAAGACAACGGCCATGGAATTAGCCAAGAGAATATCGAGAAAATCTGGAATACGGGATACAGCACGAAATCCCATCCAGGAGTAGGATTGACATTTGTTAAAAGTGTGGTGAAGGAACACGGAGCTGAGTTGACGATTGAGAGTGAAGAAGGATTCGGCACGACGTTCTGGATTCATATACCGAAGGAGAGGGTACGCGATGAAAATTTTGATCATTGATAATGATGAATCACTTCGATATATGCTGACCGAATTTTGTAAACATGCCCAGTGGGATTCTGATACAGCAGAGAACGGTCGAGAAGGCATCGAGAAATTCAAGTCAGGGGAATATGATGTCATCTTAGTAGATTACCATATGCCTGAAATGGACGGTCTACAAACTGTCCGTGAAATCCGGAAACAAAATGAGTATATTCCCATTCTCGTCTTAACTGTAGATGAGAGACAGGAAATTGCCGACAGATTTCTTGAAGAAGGAGCAACGGATTTTGCCTTAAAACCAGTAAAAGCCCCAGACTTGATTTCCCGAATTAAACTACATGCACAAATCGCGAATATGAAAAATGTTCAAGAAGAAGAGGAAGACGTCTTTACAGCTAAAGGGATCAGTAAAGGGACCCTTCAATCCATCGCTAATTTCTTAAAAGAAAACCGCGAACCATATTCTGTCGATGTGATCTCTAAAAAAATCGGTCTTGCTTATCCCACAGTTTACCGTTATTTGATGCACCTTCTTGAGGAAGGAAAAGTAAAGCAAGTCGTCAGTCATCAAAAAATTGGCAGACCTAAGAAATTGTACAAATGGTACACCCACTAGGAGATTCAAATGGCTAAAATCAACTTCAAAGCATGGATGGCATGTATGATCAAGGACGGAGATTCCATTTTGCTTATCGACAGAAAAAGGAACGATTTCGATGGCTTTATCCCTCCTGGAGGAAAGGTAGATTTCCCTGAAGCTATTGTTGAGGGTGCGATACGTGAGGTTAAAGAAGAAACAGGACTTGACGTGAAGAACCTTCGCTTCAAAGGAATCAATGAGTATGTTAACCCTGAAACGTTGGACCACTATTTGATATTCAACTACATAACAAACGACTTTTCAGGGGAACTTTTGGAAACTCCTCCGAGGGAGATCTTCATTGGGTAAAAATTCAAGACCTAGCCCAAGTACCTATGCAGCCTTCCTTTCGCAAACGCCTCCCCTACTTTTTAAAAGAAGGGACTTTCGAAATCCACGTGGAGTGGGACGAAGAAGCTGATCAAGCGAGAAGCTTTGACATTCATCATCTTGTATAGCTTTTAAGAATAACCGCAATTATAATTTAATAGATTTTATCAGAAAGGAGTGAAGGTTATGAGAACAGGAAATCCGGTGCTTAAAAACGATACCTTTCAATCAAGAAGTGCAGGAGCTACGATGACTTTAGGAGGAACAGTAGCAAAAATAAGCTTATTATTCCTCTTTCTGCTCGGGACGGCAGCGTACACATGGTATCAGTATTCTTTAGGTGCTAATGTAACGCTGATGATGGTTATTGGTGCCATTGGCGGCTTAATCTTTGCATTAATCACAGCCTTCATCCCTAAAGCCGCTCCTATCACTGCCCCCATTTATGCAGCACTGGAAGGCTTTTTTATTGGTGGTATTTCCGCTTTTTTCGAAGCCAGTTATACCGGTATCGTCATTCAAGCAGCTTCCCTTACACTAGCAGTGATGGGCGTTCTACTGGTTCTTTATGCAACAAGAATTATTAAAGTGACGAAGAATTTCAGGTTGATGGTTGTTTCCGCTACCCTCGGCATTTTTGTTGTCTATTTAATCAATTTTATCCTGAATATATTCTTTGGCATGCAAGTCCCTTATCTCCACTCAAGCGGACCTGTGGGAATTGGGATTAGTTTATTCATCGTAGCGATCGCGGCACTGAATCTTGTTTTGGACTTTGATTTTATTGAAGAAGGTGCTAAAAGAGGAGCTCCGAAACATATGGAATGGTACGGAGCTTTCGGACTGATTGTCACCCTTGTCTGGTTGTATATCGAAATCCTTCGCCTTTTACAAAAGATCAGAAGATAAAAAGGAGTGCTGAAAGGCGCTCCTTTTTCAATAAATTAGTTATATATAGCAGGATTGTGGAAGACTAGATTTCGAGCTAACTTAGGTTCGTTACCTAGGGTAAGGTTTGATGTGTGGGAAACGACTCGCTTTCCTGCGGGATTAGAATGGCTAGCAAGATCCCGCAGGTTGACAAACCGAGGGAGCTTGCCGTCATCCCCGCGGAAAGCGAGCCATTTCCCCTAAGGATAAGGGAGCTTTTATAGAATAAGCCACTTAAATCAAAAATTAGCACTATAGTATTATGAAGTATTTAGTTGAAGCCATTTTCTTTTAGAAATTCCACGATTCCTGGTACGAGTCCTTCTGCGAGAGGCTTCGATGGATCTCCGTATGTTGTGAGATTTTCTTCACGATCTTCAGGGGCTTCTTTTAGCACATGGTTCATCTTTTCAATCATCAACAGTTCCGCGTCAGGCTTAGCATCTTTCAGTAATTCAGCATCTTTTACAGGTACTTGTATATCATGTTCTCCGCTCACTAAAAGCACCGGCACATCCAACGACTTGATTACCTCTTGAGGGTCATACTCCATCCAGGACATAAGGAATGGCTGTACAGTTGGATGAAAGACACTCTGGAGTGAGTTACTAACTTCTGGTACCGTATCCCCTTTTCGTAGTGCATTAAGAATGGATAAGCTCTCTTGATAGGCATCCTCTGGCAAACTATCTTTAAGCTGGTCGTTTAATATTTGATCGATCGGTCTCCCGGCTCCAGCAATCGATATAAAAGCGTCTACGTCTGCTTCTTTTGCTCCCGCCATGCCGACCAGAGACCCCTGACTATGACCAATAACAGCTAACTTATTAAAACGTCCATCATTGTTCAGATTTTCCATCCACCTACTAGCATCTTGAACAAACTGTTCAAACCTTATTTCTTTTTGAGGAATAACCGCTTGAGCATTCTTCCCTGCTCCTCGCTTGTCATACCGTACACTAGCAATCCCCTGTGCTGCCAGCTGTTCTGCCAAAAGCTTGAGACTGTTGTTCTTGCCACCGGGACCATTACCATTACGATCTGTAGGTCCTGATCCCGGAATGATCAAAGCTACCGGAAAGATACTCCCTTTTTCTGGAAGTGCAATGGAGCCGTATAACGTTCCAGTATCTGTCTCTATAGTCATGAATTCTTCTTCATCTTGTTTTGACTTATGATCTCCAGAGGATTTCTTCAAATTGAATGGGAAGCTTTGTCCTGCTTGAGTAAACGTCCCTCTAATCTCATCGCCTTCCATCACTCCGCTGAAGTTAAGAGACTGGCCAGAAATGAGCATCTGAAAAGACAGCTGTTTTTCTTGAAGCTGGATATCTGTCAGCGAGAATCCTTCCACATTTTGAGCAGGAATCGTGATTGAACCTTTTATTCCATTTTCTTTTTCAAATGTAACCTCGATCTCTAGTGGCTGGTTAGGGACTTGAATCGCTCCCCTCCACTCCCCTGCAATATCTTCAGTATTCATTTTATTCTCCCCCTCCTTTTTAACATTTGAACCTTCACCGCATCCCGAGGCAATAAGTAAAAGAAATACCATCACACCCGGCACCCATTTCCACATAAAAGACCCCCCTGATTGATAACCATATTTTGTTATTTATATTTATTACAAGCATATCACTTTAAATTAAGAAGCAGTAAAAAACATCGCCTGTAGTACAGACGATGCTTTGCCTTAGGTGGTATGATAACTAGATTTATTTTTATTCATAAAGAATGTTGTCAGGAACATTAACAGAAGGAATACAATTACGATACTGAAACCGCCGGCCTGGCCGAAAATTTCGGAGGCTAGACCTACAATATAACCCGCAATTCCTCCACCGATTCCCGCAGCGATATAAATTAAACCAAGCGCTGAACCGCTCGCTTTAGAAATCTGTGTTCCAAATGCTGTGGCTGTCGGGAATAACGTGGAGAAAAATAACCCTGCTACAGCGAACAAGTAAGGAAAATCATTGGCTACCAAAAAGCTTACTCCTACCATCAGTAACGAACCAGCTGAGAACGTAATAAGAATGACTCGTTCGTTGACCCAGTTCGTAAGATAAGCGATGGCTAGTCTTCCAACCATAAAGAATACTGAGAAAAGAGAGAGAATAGCCGCTACCATATCTTCTTTTTCAGCCGTAGATAACCCACCTAAATCTAGGGATTTGAGATAAGTTGGGAAAAAGTTCATAAAGGATACTTCAGCGGAAACCTCAAAGACCAAGAAAACCATTAAAAATACAAATTGAGCATCCTTAAGCATTGGAATAAATGCTTTGAAATCAATTTTTTCTCCTTTCCCTGAAGGAAAGGAGACTGACGTAATATAAATAATGACGGCAATGAGACTTGCAGCAATTCCTATATAGAAATAACGCCAAGAGGCAAACTGAAAGAGATAATTCAAGAATTGAGGAAATAGGACCATACCCAGTCCATACACTCCCATCGCAAAGTTGAACATTTGGTTCTGCTTCTTAGGATAGGCTGCAGGTACAATCGCGTTCGATGCCACGCCTAAAGATCCTAAGCCAAAACCTACAATCATATAAAAGCCTAAGAAGAACGTAATATTAGGGGCTAAACCTGTGCCAAGGAATCCGATTCCCATGATAATGGCCCCTATTGTTGTCATAATCCGTAATCCTTTTTTATCGGTATAATAGCCAATAAGCACACTGGCTAGCGTAAAACCTAATTGAAAAATAAAAACGACAAGACCGAACTGGCTCATATCCAGCCCTAAGTCTTTTTCTACTTGATCTAGTACAATACCCTTAGTGTTCGTTACCCCACCTGAAATGAACTGGGTGAACATAAGGATGACAAGGGCATGTATACTCTTTCCTTTCGACATGATGATACCTCCTGGATGTTTGTTAATTAATACATTTTCAGGAGATACCCCGGCCATTTTTACCTAAAACTATGTAACCGTTTTTTTATAAGAAAAAAATTTTCCATTAGTTTCGTATTTTTATTATATTACGAGAGTATGTAATCCTAGCTAATGGTAAAGGGCTTGTTCAAGTCAATGAGGATCTGTTACTTATACAACGGAAAGCGAGTCGTTTTCACACCCACCATTATTCACATAAATGTCTCAAACTGAGTCTTAGGTTCTTAAATAATTTTATGTTTAAATAACTCTATTAAAAGAATTTTTATGGGTTAATTTTCGTCCCAATGACCTAGGTTTCCTATGATACAATGACAGCAGATAGCGGTTCGATTATATGGAGGTCGGCTGCCCCCTTATTTTATGTGAAAGGGGGTGATGCCTTTTTTGAGTATCTATGAGGTGTTCATGGTTCTGTTTTCGTCTGGAACTTTCCTTATTGCTCTGCTTGCGTTGGTCATTAAATTGACCAATAAAAAATAGACCTCCTGTCTGCCAACGGGAGAGGTCTATTCCTCTGTGAGTAGCCGATCCCTGAGGACCGCTATCGGAGAGGCCTGCAGTTGTCGCTGCAGCCTCTTTTTTATTCAAGACACGTTTTATCTATATTCAGTTTACCACAGAATATTCACTTCTGCATCATCCAATGACAGGAGGTTTCTTCTCCATTAAGTCTTTTAAAAACCAGCGATGCTTTTCGAAAATATTCTCAGGAAGGTCATCAAGAGGGAAGAATTTCGCATCAAGGGTTTCTTCATCATTAAGATCAAATGAACCAGAAAAGTCACGACAGGTAAAAAGGATTTGCACAAGTGCTACTTGATCGCCATTTGGGAAGGTTTTATGTAAGTTTGGTCCTGAATAAACACCGAAAAGTTCTAATTCCCCAAGATTTAACCCTGTTTCTTCTTTTGTTTCACGACGAGCAGTATCTTCGACTGTTTCATTTAGTTCCATAAACCCACCTGGGATCCCCCACTCTTTTGTATCTGAACGCAGTTGTAAGAGAACACGTCCTTCCTGATCAATAACAAAGGTGCCGCAAACCGTCATCAATACTTTTTCTTTTCCGACCATCGAACGTAAATAAGTAATATAATCCATTATCCTCCTCCTTTTCCCAACCATTATAGATTGCGAGGCCGACATATGAACAGGGCAGCCTTCCTTTTTATAAAAGAGCTCCTATAGACATAAGCTCCTTGGCTAACTTGTGATCTTCTGCACCGTCAAGGATTTTCCTAGTATCCCTGAGGGTTTGATCAAGAGGAACGTGTTCACCTTTTATTCCAGTAAAATTTTCTGCTACATAAAAGGGCTGACTTAAATACGCTTCAAGGAGTTCTCCTCTTTTGTACACCTGTTGGTCTGCTGAGGATAAAGGATCCATCCCGCTAACTTGAACGATCGAACGTAATTCCTTGTAGCGGCGCAGATGCTTCTTCGCCTTTTGCTGAATATAAAAATGATTTTGTTCTAGATTGGCTCCTTCCAATACAGTAGAGGTTGATTGTAACGGGTGGATCGCAGGATAGATCCTTCTCGCTGCCAAGTCGCTATCAAAGTGCCAGAGCGTTTCTAATGGACCATAAGGGAGATTTTCATCTATAGCCTCCCCTTTAAGATCAAGCAGAAACGTAGTGACAGATTTCAGGTCGGTCCACTTCTCCTGCAGCTTGACGATGGTTCCATCTATTACATAGGATCGATCTGCAATAAAAAGGACCTCTTTTGCCTTTCCTATATTCAGAACTTCCTCTTCTGCTTCTTCAACCGTGTAGCATATTACATCAAGGTCTTCTTTAAGATCACTGACTTCTGGGTAATCTCCTTCGGGATGCAATAAGACAATCTTATATCCATGGTTCTTCAATCGATGGAAAATCTCAGCCAGGACAACTAATTGTCCCATCCCCGGCCTGGCTACTACTAATCCAGCTGTACCTTTCTTAGCTAAAGGTGCAAATAAATCGATCGACTTGATTCCAGTTTCAATCATCTCATATCGCTCCCCTCGAATTATTAATTCATCTAAGCTACAGCCAGCTAAATTCGCCAAAGCGACTAATGTGCGCACCTCTGTCTTCCCTACAGAGATTTTTCCTGTACAAAGATTAGAGACTGTAGCTGGTCTTAGCCCTACGGATTTGGCCGCTTTCGTTAAATTAGGCACTCTTCTTCTCAACAGTGATACATTTAAGTGTAGTTGTTCCATGTTTTACCTCCTGTTACGTTTTACAGTAATCTTTATTACGTTATAAAGCAATAAAAATTTAATTATAAAGTAAAATAATTTACTTTAAAACGTAAAACTAAAACGCTCTTTTCCATGTTAAGATAGAAATAACAATAAATATATTTGGTAATACCTGGATGACTTGAGGTGGTAAATAATGGATAATATCACGTTCTATAATAATGCGGGTTTACGGCTTTCTGGGGTTTTCCAGAGGGGGACAAATGGAAAGTTGGTGATCATGTGTCATGGCTTCCGTTCTAATCGCTCGTCCAGAGGGCGGTTTGACCGCTTCTCCTCAACGTTCCAACAGATGGGTTATAATGTTCTGAGATTTGATTTTGGTGGATGTGGTAACAGCGACGACCGCCCTCTCACACTCGCTGGTGAAGTGATGGATTTAACTGCTGCCATCAATTACGCTGTTGGACTTGGGTTTGAGAATATTGCTTTGTATGGTCATAGTTTAGGAGCGCGTGTTTGTCTAGAAGCCTACAACTCTTCCTATGTTAATACTCTATTATTAACAGGGGCCGGCACTGGGCCTGTTCGCTATGACTGGACTGACGAATTTAGCTCCACTCAATTGAAGGAACTCACGGCAACAGGCGTCCTGACTCTACCAGTGGAAGATCCGTATAGACCTGAAATTAAAATTGCTCGTCAAATGTTATTGGATTTTGAACAATGTGACCAGCAGGAGCTTTTGTCTAACATAACATGTCCGACGCTGATTGTTCATGGCGACCAAGGGGAAGAGGAAATTCTGATGCCGCTCACCAAAAAGGGAATGAAATGGCTTCCGGAAAATTCGAAGCTCGAAGTAATAAAAGGTGCTCAACACAGCTTTATGGAGCACTTAAACGAAGTAGAAGCCATTACATGCGCATGGCTTAGAAAACATTTTTAACATCGTGGCCGTTTAATAATGTCAGAGGCAGTAAAAAATATAATTAAACGGATCGTTACTACTACATAACTAGGAGGCTGTATGAAACCACTTATCATAATCTTAGGAGCGTTGGTTGTAATAGGATTGACTTTCATCCTTGTGACCACCCAATCCTCTCTGCAAGCGGAAAAGGAAGAAGTAAAAACAGCGGCTTCACACAGTAAACATTTGTGGAAAGAGACCTCACTTGCTACTCCTGAAATAAAGCCAGCTGTGTCTACCAAAGTTTCAAATATGCCTTTAGAAGAAAAGATCACTCAACTGTTGTATGTCGGGGTGGAAGGAACTAGCCTCGCCCCATCAGAAGAACAAATGATAGCTGATGGCAGAGTTGGTGGTGTGATTTTTTTAGGCAGAAACATACAAAACACGGATCAACTTCAAACACTAGTTAACGAAGCGAAAAAAGCGAACGAATCAAACCCTACCCCAATGTTTCTAGGTGTCGATGAAGAAGGCGGGCGTGTCAGCCGAATTCCAACGCCACTTAAAAAACTTCCTTCCAGCTACAAGATCGGGTCGGAAAATGATCCTGAACTTGCGTTTACTGCAGGGAAACTGCTAGCAAGGAAAGTAAAAGCATTTGGACTGAATATGAACTTTGCACCCGTCCTGGATATCAATAATAATCCTGAAAATCAAGTCATTGGTGACCGCTCGTTCGGTAATACGCCTAAGCATGTGACTCAAATGGGAGTAGCTGAAATGAGAGGGATTCAATCAGAAGGGATTATTCCTGTTCTCAAACACTTTCCTGGACACGGCGATACTTCCGTGGATTCACATGTCAATCTGCCTGTTATTGAAAAGTCAATGTCTCAGATTGATGACTTCGAATTAAAACCATTCAAGGAAGCCATTGATCAAGGAGCAGAGGCCGTAATGACTGCTCACATCTTATTTCCTGAATTGGATAAAGCACAGCCGGCCACATTCTCTTCAACAATTATCCAGAACCTTTTGAGAGAGAAAGCAAACTTCGATGGACTTGTTATAACAGATGATATGGGCATGGGAGCCATTTCGAAAAACTACGGAACAAATGAAGCTACGGTTAAAGCGATTCAGGCAGGGTCAGATATGGTATTATTAACAGATACAAGAAACGGAAATTTCGATAAAGTGAAAGAAGCTTTGTTAAAAGCGGTCAAGGAAGGTACAATTTCAAAAAAACAAATTGACGACAGTGTCACCAGAATCTTAAGAACTAAAGAGAAATATAACCTATCGAAAGATGAGCAAACAGAGATCGATTTCGAACAGTTAAATGAGCAAATCACCAAGCTTCGTAATGAAACAAATTAGGGAACCCTATCCTGAAAGATAGGGTTCCCTTTTTGTTAGACCAACTCTTCATATCGATTCCACCATGGTTGAGCTTCTTCCAGCTGCGCAGCCAATTTAAATAAAGTTGCTTCATCTCCAAACCTTCCCATAAAATGAGAGCCAATTGGAACATTTACATCATTCCAATACAACGGGACACTCATGGCCGGCTGTCCTGTTACGTTGGCCACTGGCGAAAGATGAGCATATTGAGCAGAGACCGAAAGAATTTCATCGATTGTTTTTTGTTCTCCGTTGTAACACCCTAAAGGTAAGGCAGACTTCGATGTTACAGGAGTCAATAGCACATCATATTTTTCAAAAAACCTGTATACTTTTGCACTCTCATCAGCAAGATACACACGCGCTCTTTCGTACTCCATAGCTGAATAGCCAGAGCCTTTTTTGATTAACGTATATAACATCTTCTCCAGGTTATGAGCAGAAGCTTCTCTTCCATTTATCCTTGCAGCCTCTTTAACTGCCAGTGCCCCTCCCACTACCCATACAGTCACAAACGCTTCCATAAAACGATGGAGGTCAAAGTCTGGATAATCGATTTCTACATGATGCCCAAGAGATTCACACAGACGAGCGGTTTGTTCCACAGCCTCTACAACATCCTTATCTATATCCATCAAGTCTTTGAAGTCCGCTAGATAAGCAATTTTAAGAGGAGGCAGCATTTCATTGATTCTTTCAGCATAAGAACCTTCTCGTTGAGGAGTAGCGAATAAATCCCCTACTTGCGGTCCTTCCAATTCATCCAGGAGAGCAGCACTGTCACGGACCGAACGAGTCAGTGCGTGGCTGACGGCTAAACTATTTAATCTTAAAGAAAAAGGAGTCCGCCCTCTCGTAGGCTTCAATCCAAAAAGTCCGCAGTTTGATGCAGGAATGCGTATGGAACCTCCTCCATCACTTGCATGAGCGAAAGGAACCATCCCTGCAGCTACGGCCGTCGCCGCTCCTCCACTGGATCCGCCCGGCGAATAATCCGGGTTCCATGGGTTTTTTGTAAAACCGAGATGGACGGATTCTGTAGCGGGAGTAAAACCGAATTCCGGCGTGTTGCTTTTGCCTAAAATCGTCAAGCCAGCCCTTTTAAATCGTCTGACGATCTCGTCATCCGCAGAAGCTTCAAACCCCTCCATGATTTTGGATCCAAAGCTGAGAGGATAACCCTTCATGGCGTTTAAGTCTTTTATGAGAAACGGAAGTCCTTGAAACTCTCCCTCTATCGCCTCTTCCTTATAGGTTTTATGTACGACAGCGTTAAGAAAAGGATTTTTTCTATCTATCACTGTTTTAAAATGATCAATGATTTCTTTACGGCTGATTTTATTTTCTTTCATCATTTTCAGCAGCTCTGTTCCGTCAAAAGAATGGAGTTCTCTAATTTCCATAACCGTCTCCCCTTTCCACATTCTATTAAACCTTACTATATCAAACATTATCCATCTCGATAATTAATCCCTTCCACCACAAACCCTCCTATTCCTGAAGACAGTCTTTTTCGGTCCGTTGCGTGATAAAAGTTAGGGTCGGCTGGAAAACAACTCGCTTTCCTGCGGGGGAACTGGCAAGCCTCCTCGTTCGCTACGCTCTCTGTGGGGTCTCGCCTAGCTCCTTCTCCCGCGGGAGTCTCGTCATTTTCCAGCCAACCCACCTGTACTATGATGAACGGACCCATTTATTAAGACGATTCAATTTCCGTACACCCAAGTTCCATCTATAGCAAACGGGAACCTCCTAAACTAAGTTATCTTTATTAGATTCTTTCACTAACTACTATTTAATGGTACAAATCCTATTATATGCATATTTATTCGATCAGTTTTTAGAAAGAAAAAGGCTCCTCTACTGAGAAGCCTCTGTTTTCTTACATCCGGTACACTTCTACACACTTCCGCCCTTTTTTCTTCGCTTCATAAAGAGCGTGGTCAGCATTTGTCATTAGCATCTCAAGACTTCCACCATGTTCAGGATAGCTTGCAATACCAATCGAAACACTGATGAACAAAGTGTACCCGTTTATAGTAATTGGCCGAGTAATACTTTCCATCATCCGCTCGGCAATCCGTTGAGAAACCTCTGATGATTTTAGATTCGAAAGTAAAACAACAAATTCATCGCCGCCAAGCCTCGAGAAAGTATCCGTTAATCGTAACATTTGTTTTACCCTTTTGGTAAAAATGACTAGGACCTCATCTCCAATGTGATGACCATATTGATCGTTAATCTCTTTAAAGTTATCTAGATCAATAAATAAAACGGAGAGCGAGGAGCTAACTTCCTCTGTACTATTTATTTCTCTCTGAAGCTGCTCATAAAAATACCTGCGGTTGTAAACTTGAGTCAATTGGTCGTAATAGGCCATTTCCTTCAGCTCGTTTAGTTGTCTTCTTCGTTCAGTAACATTTCTGCAAGTGATTTGTGTGAGTTCTCTGTTTCCACGACCAATTAACCCGCTGTTTAATTCTACATCGACGAGCCTTCCGTCAAATCGTCTAATCTGTCTCTCTTCCAGAGAAAAGCTTTTATCCTCAGAGATTAATCTCCCTCGTGACTGATGCCCATCACCAAAGATGACATCTATGTCTTTTCCAATGATATCTGTTTTCTTTAACGCCCCTAACAACCTTAAAGCAGCGTTATTTACATAGACGATTTGATCCAAGTGGTCATATACAAATATCGAATCCGGCGACTTCTCTACAAGAGCTTCATAGGGAGTATCACCATTATCATTTTCACTTCCAAGCAAGGTTTTGAAAGTAATCAGGTAGGCCTTTGACTTCTCCAACCTGTGTAAAAAAGCTTCATGATTAGACCAGGAAAAACACTGCAGTTCAGCCGTAACCTCTTTATCAGCCTTCTCTACAGCTAGGGACAGTTGGTTACCTAATAGGTAGGAATGTGCGTGAATAATCTCTTTCCCTGTCTGATCTCCATATTGATTCATCATACTTTTATTCATATATGTATAGAACCAGCCACTGTCCTTCCTCTCAATGATTGCGATGGAGTCTTGGGTCATATGAAGAACGCTTGCGATAGCAGAGCTTTTAGCCATCAAACGATCGATACCACTCATCACATTCCACTTCTTTCTTTATTCATTTGATTTTCACATCTATCCCATATTTTAACAAAAATTTCTGAATTCAACTATGAAATTATACCATTAACTATTACAAACTTCCTACATTTAATTATAAAAATTCAAATAATTCAAATTTTATGTAAACGTGAAAGACTCTAGCGTTTAATCCAGACTATATGGGGAAAATTAAACCAAAGATTGCAGGGAGATGATCATCGAATGCTTTTCATGAAGTCAGGATTCCAGACTAGAACGCTTTGGATCAGTCTCATCACCTTATGCATCATTACGGTAGGTTTTATAAACATAAACGGGAGCCATACGGTCGAAAATGTAATACGAAGCTTTTGTTCGTTCATTATTGCTCCCTCTTTGATTTTGTGGGCTAACCGATACCACCTTTGGTTTAGAAGATCACTCCGCTGGGTGGTCCATCTCAGCCAGCGACTCCTACTGAGCACCTTTATTTTTTTCGTGGGTACCCTACTCAGTTATGAACTCTCCCTTATGATGCCTAAAGCAGTCGGTTACCCTATTCACCTCATGCTGCTTACCATCAGTTCCATTGTCTATTGGGGTCCTCTCATACTACGATGTAAATTTTTAAAACCTTTGTCATTTATCCATAAGTTTGGCTACTTCACGCTTACGACGATACTGTTTTTCACTTATCATGAATTGACTTATTATTTTTACGCATCACGTCCGACTTCAGGTTATATGTACTCCGGGATGATCTTCATGTTAGTAACCCTTTGGCTAATTGTTTTTCAATGGTCTCAATCAGAAAAAGAAACAGACCGTATGACTGTAAAAGGCTATGTCCACTCCTTAACCAATGAAAAAAACATGTAAAAAAGCCTCTTTAAGACATGGCCATCCGACCATATCTTGAGAGGCTTTTCCTTTGATTATATAGGTTTCATAAACATTTGTGTCCAGTACGTACCATAATGGCCGGAATCTTCTACGTAACCAACACCAATGTGCGTAAAAGCGTCATTCAATATATTTTCCCGATGCCCCTTACTATTCATCCACCCTTCAACAACCTCTTCCGGAGTTCGCTGTCCAGCAGCAATATTCTCCCCAGCAGCACGATAGTTAAAATCAAATTGATTCATCATATCAAAAGGTGAACCATAGGTCGGAGAAGTGTGGCTGAAATATTGTTTATCAGCCATATCTTGAGACTTCTCTCTTGCCAGATCACTTAAGCGCTCGTGCATTTCTAAAGGAGCCAGCCCCTGCTTTTTCCTCTCCTCATTCACAAGCTCAACTACGGTTCTCTCATAGACAGAAGGGGACTGTTCTTCTAATTTGGTTGCTGGTTCCTGAGTGTTTCCTTCTTTATTTCCACTCACAGGCTCAGCCGGAATAGTCTCTTTTCTTTCAATTGTCCATTCAGGCATTTCTCCTGTCTCGAAGAATTCCTTTAAAGATTCTAATAACGGACTTGTGTGATCAATATCGTTTCTTTCAAACCAGTTTTGAACAGGTTCTGTAATATTGTCCAGGGCTGCTTTCGGCTTTTGAAATTGTTGATAAAATCCTGTTGTAAAAAGGAGTCCAATGGCAATGACGGCAACGATAGTAACAAAGATTTTTTTGAGCATGTCAGCCTCTCCTATCTAAGGTGTATATAAATATAAGTTTAAGCGTCCTTCAAGCAGCCTTTGTACACTACCTTCTCTTCTAAATGAATGTCTAACTCCCGTGCATGTTTCTTCAGCCGCTTCTCCTCTACAGGGTTAACAAGGGATACGACAGTACCTTCCTTCGCTCCGATACGAGCTGTACGTCCAGATCGGTGAATATACGAAGTCGTTTCTTTTGGCATGTCCAAATTGACGATATAGGTGATGTCTTTAATGTCGAGTCCTCTTGCTGCAACGTCTGTAGCTAGTAGTAAACGGTATTCCCCATTACGGAATTCCCTAATCGCTTTAGCTCTCTGTTCTTTTTTTGCATCACTATGAAGCAACCCTAAGTCAAGATGTTGGTAGGTCAGTTTTTCAGCTAGAATATTTAATTTAGCAATATCCTGCATGAAAGCCAGCCCCTTAAAACCGTCCATATGAGCTAGTTTACGAACCATCTCTTTTTTATCACGATCTTCACATACGATGTACGTATGGTAGACTTCTGGCTTCATCTGTTCCTCTGAAACACGGATCACTTCCGCATTTTCTTCCATGAAGTCATGGGCTAGCTCTAGAACTTCCTCTGGTAAGGTGGCAGAGAAAAGAAGTGTTTGACACTCTTTCATCGTACTGTTCAAAATACTTCTTACCGTTTGAATATGCTCGGGGACAAGCAATTGGTCAGCCTCGTCCATGACTAGAGACTGAATTTCGTGTGCTTTAAGCTTTTTCTTATTCATAAGCTCGTAGACACGCCCAGGTGTACCGACGACAATTTGCGGCTTTTTCTTCAACTTTTCCATCTGACGCTTTATATTCGCGCCGCCGATTAAGGAAGCACTAGCTATGCCGCTTCCTTTTGTCCACGCTTGCACCTCATGGAAAATTTGCATAACAAGCTCATGAGAAGACGCCATAATTAGAACTTGGGTACGTTTCTGTTCTGGATTAATATTCTTGAGCAGAGGAATGAGATAGGCCAAAGTTTTTCCGCTTCCTGTAGGGGCTTCCGCCAGCACATCCTCCCCATTCAGGATAAATGGAATCGCCTGCTTCTGAACGGCTGTTAAAGATTCATAAGCAGCTTCTTCCCATGCCTCTTTCAAGTAAGAAGGCAGCGAATCCATCCACTCCTGTTTATTATTCATCATATCTATTCATTTCCTTTCTTCTTCCATTAAAAAAACAGGTCCCATCCCATCCAAGATGGCGATGAGACCTTTCATATAAAATCCATAGCTTACTTCTATTATACCATTATGATCCTGTCGTTTCGATATGCTTTTTCATATCTTCCAGATGGTGCTCGTCTTCCTTCTTAATAATCCTTTTAATCAAAGGCTGGGCAAGTTTATTACGCAATCCTTCCGTGTACAATTCCCCCTTGAATTCGACACGCGTCCCCTCTGTCGTCTCTACGAATTTGTAGTGGTAGCGCAAATCCAATCCATTTTGTACACTGCGCACTGAATAGTGCTTATTCTGCTCAAAATCAGTGACTTCAATAACAGAAGAAGCTTTTCTTCCTCTTATTTCTCGCGTCTCTTTAAATTTGTACCCCTCTTTGACAGGGCCATCACTGAGAATTTCCACCTCTACCACAGCGTCCATCATCTCAGGACTCTTACGGAAATCTGTAGCCGCTTCAAAAACTTCTTCAATCGGCTTTTTAATGACAACATTTTTTTCCAAAAATGACACAAAAACCACTCCCATTTACCAATATATCTTTTTGTTTATATTCGCTTTTGTTATAGCGTAATCCTTTTACAGTAGACGTTTAAGTAAGAATAGCTTCTCCTGAATTCACACATGCTAATTAAATCACGGTAAAGAAATGAGGTACATAAAATGGAATGGATTTCTGTTATTCCTTTCATCGTTGTTATCATCGCAGCCATCTGGACAAAACAAGTCATCCCAAGCCTGCTTTTTGCTGTGATTGTCGCTGGATACCTAGTCGATCCTCATTGGCTTGGAGGAATGATGACTGCTCTTTCTTTTATTATTCAAGGCTTGACCGATGAAAACAACCTAAAGATCATCATCTTCCTTTATGCTTTCTCTGCTTTAATTGGAATCGTGAAGATGTCCGGAGGAATAAAAGGGTTCGTGCAGGCCGCCACAGAGCGAATTGACAAAAAGCGAGGCGCCTTCATCTTAACTTGGCTTTCTTCCCTTGGAACGTTCAGTGCCCCGAGCTTTCGAATCGTTACCATTGGTCCTGTCATGAAAGCGATGAGAAAGAAAATCCCAATGACAAAGCAGGAGCTTGGATTCGTCATTGAAACAACCGCCTCCCCTCTTGTCGTTTTAATTCCTGTTGCAACAGCATTCGTTGGGTATATGACTTCAGTCATTGAATTATCTCTGCAGCAAGCTGGCACCGAAGGAGATGCTTATTCTCTATACATCCAAAGCATTCCTTACAATTTTTTTGCTTTTTCTATGCTCATTTTAGGCTTTTACTTAAGCTTTTTTCATCATAGCAAGAAATCAGCCACTGATGCAGAAGAAGGTGCCGAAGAAAACAAGGAAGATGATGATCAATGGGAAGACTGCCACCCTGCTGTGACAAAGGATCTTCCGTCAAAACCCTGGCACTTGATCATTCCGCTTGCCAGTGTCATCGTGCTCACCTTCTTTTTTATGTATATGGTCGGAATACAGAACGGAAAAGAAGGGTTTGAAGCGTTAATCAACGCGAACGTCCTTGATGCGATGGTCTTAGGAGTCGTTTTAACGGTTATCCTTTTTGTGATCTATTTGAAATTTATTTCAGAGCCACTTCGAAAAATGATGAATTATTTGATTGATGGCGGAAACGAGATGATGGGGGTCATTCTCTTACTTGCGATGGTCTGGGGCTTAAGCAAAGGGTCAGAGGAATTGAAATTCGCTGAAACGATTTCAACTTCTTTTGAATGGATTCCTCCAGGTTTTGTTGCTGCTATTATATTTATCATCGGCTGCGGGTTATCCTATTTTATCGGCTCCTCCTGGGGAACCTGGGGGATTTTAATGCCTGTAGGAGTATCAATTGCAACAGTGGCAGGCAGTCCACTGCCTATGGTCATTGGTGCCGTATTTGCTAGCGGAACATTCGGAGCTTTTTCTTCTCCCCTCAGCGATGATACGAATACGACAGCCGGCATTTTGAATTTGAATGCGATCAAGTATGCAAAATTTAAGCTGAAGCCAGCGTTGATTGCGGCTGGTGCAGCTGCTGTTCTTTACTTTGGCATTTCCTTTTTAACTTATTCTTAACTAAAAAAAGCAAGGCCGCCATTTAAGACGCCCTTGCTTTTTAATTATTTAATTGGAAGATAGAGTGTAAATTTTGTTTCTGTACCGGTGTAAGGGTGATATTCTTCAAACCCAAATCCTTCAACAAGCTCATAGCCTTTACTTTTAATCCATTGAAACAAATATGGGTATGGATTGAAATCATGAACAGACGGGTCATATTCTAAAACAGCATACTTGTGAGCAGGAATGGTTTTTGTGATCATGTCTTGTGGTATCTTCTCAAAACTGTCAACTTCAACGGCGGCAATCCAATAAAAAGCTTCTGTGGCTTCGTTCCAGTTCGGTGGGTCGACAAACATTCCAATAGAATTAGGGTTATTGATTCGATTCTTCACCTTGTGCAACTTTGACGTATGAAAATGCTCCATCAACCGGGGAATTTTCACTTCCCTTTCATCCATCATCGTTTGACAATAAGTGCCGACCACTTTGAAGTTGGTTTTCTTAACGACTTTAGGTTCCACAGCTGTTGAAACTTGCTCGCTCATTATAGGGCCACTCCTTTTTTGTTTGATCACTCTCCATAACTATTTCCACAAAAAATGCCATTTACCTTTTAAAAAATCCCCATTCGATCATATTCGTAGCCATTCGATAAAGTTTTTAACTTTTTTCTTAGCCATACCCTCTCATTCTATATCATACTAGCTGTACCCATCTTTTTATTCTTGTTATTATTTGTAAATTACCAGGAACCTATAACGGCTTGTAAGATAGCTTTTTGTACGTGCATACGATTTTCAGCCTGCTGAAAAACAGCCGACTGCGGCCCGTCAATCACCTCGCCCGTCACCTCTTCATCACGGTGGGCAGGCAGACAATGAAGGAAAGAAGCGTTCGATTTTGCTTTAGAAAACAACGCTTTATTTACTTGAAACTCTTCAAAAGCTTTTAGGCGAGTTTCTGCTTCTTCTTCCTGCCCCATGCTGGTCCATACATCTGTATAAATAACATCGGCTGCTCCAACTGCTTCTATCGGATTATGGCTTATAGTAACCGACCCTTTATAAAGGCTAGCCAGCTTTTGGGATTTTTCAACAATATCAGCGTCCGGCTCATATCCTTTCGGTGTCACAATGACAAATTCCATCCCCATCATAGCTGCAAGGATCATCAGGGAATGGGCCACGTTGTTTCCATCTCCTACGTACACAAGCTTAATGCCGCACAGACGTCCCTTTAGCTCTAAGATCGTAAAAATATCGGCAAGAGCCTGACAAGGATGATAAATGTCACAAAGTCCATTGATGACAGGTACACTAGCATGTTCAGCGAGTTCTTTTAATTTTTCATGAGAAGTTGTACGAAACATAATCGCATCTACATAACCTGATAATACTTTGGCTGTATCCGCAATGGTTTCTCCGCGACCAATCTGAATGTCTCTTGAATTCAGATAAAGCGCATGCCCTCCCATTTGAACCATGCCGACTTCGAATGATACGCGAGTCCGAGTTGAAGATTTTTCAAATATCATGGCAAGCGTTTTGCCGCTCAACGCTGAGGAATGCGGGTTTTCCTTTACGTATTGTGCCTGAGCTAACAGCTGGGTAACGTCCGATTGAGTAAAATCAAGCCATGATAATACATTCTTCCCTTTTAGTGAATAACTTGTTGACATCATCTGTTCCATTAAATTCATCCTGCTTGCACTCCTTCCGTTTTCTTCCCTGGTAATGGGGTCGGCTCAAATTGTTCACACGTAAGAGCTTTTAAATAAGCTTCAAAAGTTGATTTTTCACTGAAAACCGTTATGCCATATTTCAACGCTTGAATTCGGCGTTCTTTGGCTTTCTCGGTATCTTGATCGTTATAATACACGGCTGCTTCATTGGATTGAATCCAGTCTTCAAAGCTTAAGGTACTTGTGGGTATATCAAAGACCGCTTGCTCATCCAAAAAGCAACTATCTTTATTTTGATAAGGATTCGGCAAATGCGAAAACACTTTAGCTAACGCTTCTTCTACGGTACGTCCAATCGCCATTCCTTCCCCTGTAGATTTCATATTCGCTCCCAGTTTATGGTCGAGCTCTGGTAAAGCATGAGACGAGAAAAGTGGATATTTAACCGCGACATAAGACAGGTCCATGCTACTGAACGCCTTAAAATCAAAGGCAGTCTCTCCTGCTAACACCTTTATAGCGAGATCCACCAGTGACTGATTGGACACTTTGCTGATAATTGGGACCGTACGGCTTGCTCGCGGGTTCACCTCTAGAACGAACACTTCGTCCCCTTGCCATAAAAACTGGATATTCATAATCCCTTTATAATGAAAATGCTTTACGATCTGTTCACTGTATTGATAAACCATTTCTTTTATTTCTTTTGGAATGGCGGCTGGGTAGATCGCCATACTGTCACCCGAGTGCACCCCGGCCGGCTCGATATGTTCCATAATTTCTGGAATGAAGGTGTGCTCTCCATCTGCAACCAGGTCGACTTCGACTTCTTTTCCAATCATAAATTCATCAAGCACAATTGGATAATGGCGAGCATCCGTCCCTTGTAATGCATTTTCAAGTTCTGCATCATTGTTGATCTTGACCATCCCCTGCCCGCCTATGACATAGGAAGGACGACAAAGCAGTGGATAGTTATACTCATCAGCGGCACGAATTGCTTCCTCTTTTGTATAGCACGTACTTCCTTGAACATGTGGAATATCTAACTGATTCAAAGCTGTATAAAAGCGATCACGGTCCTCAAGATCAGCAAGGGTATCAGCACTGACGCCTGCTAAAGGAATCTTTGCTGCCGCTAATTCTTCTGCAATATTAATGCCCGTTTGCCCACCGAATTGCGTAAAGACGAGATCAATATTTTCATGTTGAACAATTGATGCAATGACCTCTTTAGTGATCGGTTCAAAGTAAAGACGGTCTGCCGTTTCGTAGTCCGTACTGACGGTTTCCGGATTATTGTTAACCATGACCGTCGTCCAGCCTAATCCTTGTAAGCTTTCAATAGCTTTAACAGCACTATAATCGAACTCAACTCCTTGGCCGATACGGATGGGTCCTGATCCTATAATCAACGCTTTTTTCGTTGCTTCAAGGGGTTCGATTTCATTTTCTCCCGCATAGGTGCCATAGACATAATTTGTGGCAGCTTCAAACTCCGCTGCACACGTATCAACCATCTTATAGCTTGGATGGATCTGATGGATTTTTCTTAAATTCTCCACCTCTGCTTCAGACTCCCCGATCAATGAAGCGATCGTAGAATCAGAGAATCCGTACACCTTCGCTTGTTTTAACACTTCAACTTGCAAAGTATCCAAGGAAAACTTGCTGAGTGACTTTTCAAGATTAATCATGTTCATAAGCACATCGAGGAAAAACAAATCGATGCCTGTGACGTTATGAATTTCCTCTATCGTTTTCCCTGCACGCAACTCTGACAAAATAGCAAAGTAGCGGAGATCCGTCGGTTTTGTCAGGTGTTCTTCTGCATTGGTGATTGCAGGTGGTTTCGTGTCAAGAGACTGAACCGCTTTTTGGAAAGCCCCTTCAAGTGTGCGGTCGATTGCCATAACCTCTCCAGTAGCTCTCATCGTCGTGCCAAGCTTGCGGTTTGCTTCAGAGAATTTATCGAACGGCCAGCGCGGGAATTTTACAACGACATAATCTAAAGCAGGCTCGAAGCTGGCATACGTATGACCGGTTAATGGGTTCTCTAAGGCATCTAGTGGATAACCAAGTGCCACTTTTGTTGCCATTTTTGCTATTGGATATCCTGTAGCTTTCGATGCTAAAGCAGAAGACCGGCTGACACGAGGGTTAACCTCAATCACATAATAACGATTGCTGTTTGGATCTAAAGCCAACTGGACATTGCAACCGCCGATTACCTCTAACGCTGAGACAATCTGGAGCGACGCTGTACGAAGCATTTGATATTCTTTATCTGTCAACGTTTGAGAAGGTGCCACTACAATAGAATCGCCTGTATGAACACCAACTGGATCGAAATTCTCCATATTACAAACCGAGATACACGTTCCATTCGTATCACGCATAATTTCATACTCAATTTCTTTAAAACCAGCGATACTTTTTTCAATGATTACTTGCTTGATAGGACTCGCTTTAAGCCCGTTTTGAATTAGTTCTTCAAGTGCGCTTTCACTCTCAGCAATACCGCCTCCACGGCCTCCAAGCGTATAAGCAGGTCGGCTGATAATTGGATATCCAACACGTTCAGCGAATTTTAAGGCTTCTTCCACCGTAGAGATAACTTCGCTTTCAGGTACAGGCTGACCCAACTGGTCCATCAATTCACGGAAAAGCTCACGATCCTCTCCTTGCTGAATGGACTTTACACTTGTACCTAGCAGCTCCACACCATACGTTTTCAAGACTTCAGCTTTTTCTAACTCTACAGCTAGATTTAAAGCCGTTTGCCCCCCTAGTCCCGCCAGTAAGGCATCAGGCTTTTCTTTTTTTATAATGGATGTCAAACTCTCTACTGTCAGCGGCTCGCTGTAAACGACATCAGCAATCGTATAATCGGTCATAATCGTCGCTGGATTATTATTAACGAGGATAACCTCATATCCCTCCTCACGAAGAGCAAGACATCCTTGCGTTCCAGAATAATCAAATTCAGCCGCTTGCCCGATTACAATCGGCCCCGAACCTATGACTAATACTTTTTTAGACATATGCCTTCTCCTCCTTTTTCATCTTAATCATTTCTATAAAATCACCGAATAGCCATTCCGCATCTTCTGGACCCGGGTTCGCTTCCGGGTGAAACTGAGCAGACATGATCGGTTTGGTTTTATGAGCTACACCTTCATTGGATCCATCATTTACATTGAAGAAACGGGACACCAAAGATGTATTTTCAAGGCTATGATCATCAACTACATAGTTGTGATTTTGTGAAGTTAAAAAGACTTTTCCTGTGACGTTATCTTTAACCGGATGATTGGCTCCGCGATGGCCAAAAGTTAATTTTTTCGTATTTGCCCCATAGGCAAGAGCAATAACTTGATGCCCCATACAAATTCCAAAAGCGGGATAACAATTTAGTACTTCTTTAATTTTAGGTAATTCAGGCTCCACATCTTTCGGGTTTCCTGGCCCATTGGACAAAACGATTCCATCTGGTTTGAGTTCATCAAGATGCTTGATCTCAGTAAACGGGACTACTGAAACTTTAAGCTCTTTTTCCAATAGAGAAGCCAATATCGACTTTTTCCAGCCGAAATCAATGAGTGCAATATGCATTGACCCTTCCCCATACGTATGAATGGTTTCTCCTTTGGATTGGTAAACATGATCCTTCATTGGAACCTCAAAAGCATTTGAAGGTTGATGGGTCAGACACGCCTGGCGCGTTCCCCCCTGGCGAATCACTTTCGTTACCGCCCGTGTATCCACTCCAGTCAGGAAAGGGACATGATGTTTATTTAAATATTGTTTTAAAGAAATGGTCGACTGGTAGTGAGCAGCTCGTTCTGCACAATGAGCCATAACTACTCCGCTCACTTGTATTTCCTCACTCTCAGAGTCATGCTCGTTAATCCCGTAGTTTCCGATTAATGGATACGTGAAGACAACGATTTGTCCCTTATAGGAAGGGTCAGTCAACACTTCCTGATAGCCTGTCATTCCAGTAAAAAACACGATTTCTCCTTGTACAGGTACGTTCCATTCCTGAGAGGCTTCCCCCTGGAAGGAACGCCCGTCTTGTAAACTAAGATATCCTTGCATCATTTCACCCCATCAAATGAATATTTATTATATATACTGTATTTTTATACAATTTAGAGTCTAAAAAGGCGGTGTTCACTGTTAGGTAGCGATCACCGCGCCTTTTTATTCAATTTTATACACTTTGCATTTGGTCTTGTTCTTGCAAAACGGCAGCTAAAATTTTTACGGCTTCAACGATTTCTTCCTCCGACACATTTAAAGGTGGGAGTAGTCTCACAACTTTAGGGCCTGCAAGGACTGCCAGTAATCCTTTTTCACGCAACGTATGAATGATCTGGATTGCTTCTACATCTAATTCAATGCCTAGCATAAGTCCTTGACCACGAATTTCTTTAACCACATTCAAATCACCTAACTCTTCCCGTAGTTTCCCTTGAAGCTGTTCTCCTTTTTGTTGAACTTCTTCAAGAAATTCAGAAGAAAAAATGGTTTCAAGTGTGGCGTTTACCGCCGCAGAAGCAAGCGGATTCCCTCCGAATGTTGTCCCGTGTGAGCCAGCTGAAAAAGCATCTTTATGCTCTGCTTTCCCAAGCATGGCCCCAACAGGAAAACCACTGCCGAGTCCTTTTGCCGAGGTAACAATATCAGGATCCAATTGGTGATGCTCATAAGCAAAGCGAGCGCCTGTACGCCCAATCCCTGTCTGAACTTCATCAATGATCAATAGGGCTCCGATATTTCGGCACTTTTCCTGAATAGCCTGTAAGAAGGCGGCCGTTCCAGGTACGACTCCTCCTTCACCCTGAATGACTTCAACCATAATAGCCGCTACTTCGTCATCCTCTATTTGCTTCACAGCATCCACATCGTTATATGGAAGATATTCAAAGGTAGGAAGCAATGTTCCGAAACCTTGCTGTATCTTTTCTTGTCCCGTTGCACTCATAGTGGCAAACGTTCTTCCATGAAAGGACTGTTTAAATGTAATAATTTTTTCTTTTCCTGTATGTTTGCGGGCCAGCTTAATGGCTGCCTCATTCGCTTCCGCACCGCTGTTGCAAAAGAAAACATGATCTAAATTGTTTCCTTCTGTCAATTTATCCGCAGCCTTTTCCTGAAGCGGAATTTGGTATAAGTTCGATACGTGCCAGACTTGATCTAGCTGTTGTTGTATTGCTCTTTGGACCTCTGGAGGTCGGTGACCCAGGTTACATACTGCAATACCGGATACAAAATCTAGATAATCCTTTCCCTCATCATCGGTTACTGTTGTACCAGAACCGGAAACGATAGTGAGAGGAAAACGATTATAGGTTGGAAATAAACTCATTCGACCCCTTCCTTTCGTTTCGAACGAATCTTCGTTCCTTTCATACGATCGCCCTGAATCAGCGCTTGCTTTCCGCTGACAATCATGACTTCTTCAAGTTTGTCAGAAAGGGCTTCTACTGCAGACTGGACTTTCGGGATCATGCCTCCATAAATCCATCCATGCTCGATCAACGATTGGATTTCTTCAGGAGTAGAATGTTCAATCACTTCATCGTCACGCAATATCCCAGGAACATCTGTCACAAAAAGCAGCTTCTCCGCCTGAACGGCCCGAGCAATAGCCCCTGCTGCAATATCCGCATTAATATTAACGGTTTGCCCTGTCTTCGTTTTCCCAAGCGGGGCGACGACAGGAAGATAATCAGCGTTTAGGCACTGATAAAGAATGTCCGCTTCTACCTCTGCTACTTTTCCAACAAAACCAAGGTTCTCTTCATCCTCATAATCAGCCGTTATTAAGGAGGCATCTGAACCTTTGAGACCGACTGCTTTAATCCCTTGTTTTAGAAGCTCTGAGGTGATTTGAGCGTTGACTTTGCCTCCCAGCGTCATTTCTACGACCTCAAGGGTTCGCTCATCTGTTTTCCTCAACCCTTTATGGAATTCACCTTCGATTTCTAAACGCGTTAAAAGAGAGGTGATGGCAGGTCCCCCTCCATGGACAATGATGCAGTGGTAGTGACCAAGAAGCTCAGAAAAACTGTCATAAAACTCCTGAGTCAATTGATCAATAATACTTCCACCCATCTTTACCACGATAATCGGTTTTCGATCAGGTGCGGTAGCTTGCGTTGATTTTGACATAGTCATACGTCAAGTCGCACCCCCAAGCCGTCCCTTTTCCTTCTCCTTCATGCAGCCGAATATCGATTTTCACTTCTGTATTGTTCATATCTTCAGTCGCTTGCTCTTCCGAGAAAGGACAAGGAGTGCCATCACTGAATACGAGCTGGTCTTCAATATAAATATCACAGCCATTCGGATCTACCGTCGCATCACTGTGACCGATCGCTCCTACAATACGTCCCCAGTTAGCATCTAACCCATACATGGCAGTTTTAACGAGACTGGAACCGACGACTTTTTTAGCGATGATACGGGCCTCTTCATTGGTTGCAGCCCCATTCACGTTCACTTCAATCAGCTTGGTCGCCCCTTCTCCATCTCTCGCAACCTGCTTTGCTAAGTCTTCACAAACAAGCTGAAGAGTTGTCTGAAACTTTTCCCAATCCGGATGGTCCTCAATAAGTGGATGATGTTCAACACTCCCATTTGCCATCGTGAGGACCATATCGTTCGTAGAAGTCTCACCATCGACAGTAATTTGATTGAACGATTTTTCGATCGATTGACTAAGCGCCTTTTGCAAAGCCTCCGTCTCAATCGTCGCATCTGTCGTGATAAATCCAAGCATTGTAGCCATATTCGGATGAATCATACCCGAACCTTTTGCAGCACCACCGATCGTTATCGTTTGGCCATCAATTTTCGTTTGGTAGCAAGCTGATTTCTCACATGTATCTGTAGTTAAGATCGATTTTTGAAAATCATTAGCGCCATCTCTGCTCAGTTCAACCGTTTCACATCCATAAGAAATCTTCTCCATTGGGAGCTGTTCACCAATGACGCCCGTGGAAGCAACAGCTATATATTCTTCTGGAAGGTCAAACCGTCTAGCGACCATTTCCCGCATCTTATAAGCATTTTTCAGGCCTTCTTTTCCTGTACAGGCGTTCGCAACAGCGCTGTTAATGACCACTCCCTGAATTTTACCTGACTTTTCAATCCCTTCTTGCGTAACTTTCAAAGGAGGAGCTTGAAAATGGCTTTGTGTATAGACCGCGGCCACAGAAGAAGGGGTATCACTCATCAACAGTCCGAAATCCTTCTTCTTGTATCTGAGCCCGCTATGGACTCCACCCGATTGAAATCCAAGTGGTGATAAGATGTTTCCACCTTCAACTTTTTCGATCTCATGTGTCTTTACTGTTTGAACCAATCCTTTTCTCCCCTTCTTATGGATAGGTAGGTAAAAGAGGAAGACCTTCTCTTTCCTCATATCCGAATAATAGATTCATATTTTGTACTGCTTGACTGGCTGCGCCTTTCATCAAGTTATCGATAACAGAAACGATGGTCACCCTTCGCGTTCTTTCATCAACAGTTAATCCAATGTCACAATAATTCGAACCGTACACGTCTTTCGTACAAGGGAATTCTCCTTCTTCCCTTACTCGTACAAATGGGTGAGATTCATAATAAGAGGTGTAACGATCAAGAAGATCTTGCGTTGAAAAATCTTCATTTAGCGAGAGATAAATCGTGGCCATGATTCCCCTTGTCATCGGTACTAAATGAGTAGAAAATGTAATCGGTTTGGCTTCTGGATTCCACTGCTTCAGCTGTTGTTCTACTTCTGGAATATGCTGATGTTTATTGACTTTGTATATTTGGAAGTTCTCCTGGGTATGAGCAAAGTGGGTAATCGGATTAGGATTTTTACCTGCTCCTGAAACCCCTGACTTTGCATCAATGACAATGGAAGAAGGATCTGCTAATTGCCCTTCTACTACAGGACCCAAACCAAGTAGTGCAGCGGTTGGATAGCACCCTGGGTTGGCAATGACATCTGCCTTTTCAATTGCCTCTTTATTCCACTCCGGCAAACCATATGTCGTCTGATCTAACAATGATCCCGGTGCCGGTTCTTTCTTATACCACTTTTCATAAGTGCTTGAATCCTTAAGCCTTAAATCTCCAGATAAATCGATGACCTTCGCATGCCCTCCAACAAGCTTTGGTGTGAGATTACTAGATACGCCTGCTGGTGTTGCTAAAAAGATGACATCAAGGTCTTCCTTCATTTTCTCAGGATTCAGGTCTTCCAGCTGATGCTTACCATCCACATTTAACTGGTTGTAAATATCTTCAAAATATTCTCCTGCTTGTGATGAGGAAAATAAGGTGAGTGCATCAATTTGTGAATGAGAGGTGAGCAGCCGAAACAGCTCTATACCGCCATAACCGGTTGCTCCAACTATTCCTGCCTTCAATTTAAAACCACCTCTATGTATATTTATAATAATAACTGTATATTTACAATATTATTAACCCTACTCAGCTATATGTCAATAGCCATTTTTCCACTTCTTCGACAATTTACATTTCTGTAACGATTTCTATGCCATCCAAGACCATGCAAATAAAAAAATAGACCGAGGGACATGCCCCGGTCTATTTTCACTTTTATTAAATGATTTTTCAGCTTAGAACTTCTTTTCCATTAAGCCTTAATCCAGGCATAACGATTCCAACCTGTTTGAGAAAGGTGGACCGGGAATACACCGGTCTCTCTTCCACCACTTTCTCTAATAGTTGTACGAAACCAAATAGAATTATATAGAAAACGATTGGAAAATGTTCTTTTCGTTCATAGGATACACTTCTTGGTCCATAAGATGATTGATGATGACCTTATTTCTGTGGACGGCAAGACCCAGGTTCGTGGACCCTACCCCATGGGTATGAGAAATTCCACTATGGACATAAATTTCGTTCTCTGATGGCTCCTGCTGTTTGAGACGATAATCCGCTGTAACTTTATAGCGGCCATCCTCGTCCCATTCAAGAAAATTCTCCAGGTGATGGACAAAAGCAGGTACGTTCGGTTTATATCCTGTAGCTGCAATGACTATTTCACTCTCATGATTGAACTCCTGTTTCTTTTGCCAATGATAACAGCTTAACTCATAAGTACCATCTGCCTTCTGCTTAATATCATTGACTTCACTAAGCACCTGGAGGCCAACATCCAGTTCATCACGGCCGATCGAATATTCATACAACAAATTGTATATATCGTTGATCGTATGATTGCTAATCCCTTTATAATAAAGGCCCTGGGAGGCGAAGATTTCGTCCTTCTGCTTCTGTGGAAGCTGATAAAAGTAATTCACATAGTCAGGTGAAAAGTGCTCCAAACTTAGTTTTGATTCTTCCATAGAAGCAAAGCCTGGTGAACGGGTAATCCAATCCAGTCGAAATCCGCAGTTTCTCTGCTCCTTCAACAATTCACGGAAGGTCTCCGCAGCACTTTGCCCTGAGCCTACAACTGTGATGGATTTCGCGTGACGGCAGCGCTCCTGATTAGGAAGGAAATTTGCTGTATGGAAGACATCATTTTCAGGAAGGCCCTGGAAGGATTTCGGCATGACCGGTTCGCTCCCTGTCCCCATTACCAAATTTTTTGCACGGTAAGCCGATGTTTCATTTGTCGATAGATCTGTCACTTCCACCTCATAATAAGCTTCCGTTTCTTTGATGTGGCGCACACCTGTAACACGCTTTCCAAACTGACAGCTGTCCAATTGTTCTGCAACCCATTGGCAGTAGTCATTGTATTCACGCCGTGGAATATCTAACCTTTGTAAAAAATAGAACTGATACATCCGGTCATTTTTGCTGATATAATTCAAAAAGCTATACGAGTTCGTAGGATCTGCCATCGTTACTAAGTCAGCAAGAAAAGGAACCTGCAATTTCGTCCCTTCAATAAGCATCCCTGGGTGCCAGTCAAACCCTTCATTTTGTTCAAAGAACAGACTGTCCACCTGTTCAAACCCATCCAGCAAAGCTGCTAAGCTGAGGTTGAAAGGTCCAACCCCTACGCCAATTAAGTCATACATCTTCTCTTGTTGTCCCATCAAAATTCACTACTCCTTTTTCCGAAGAAACATCCTCTTCAGAAATCTTTACGCTAGTTATATGGTACCATAATCACACGAAAACTATAATAGCGATAAAACAGCTGCATTCAGAGGTGAATTTATTGAACAAAATAACTTTGGAAAAGGTAACGAACCGAAATGACTTATTGGATTATTTACTGATGGCAGATGAAGTTGAGGCCATTGTTCTAGAATACATCAATGAAGGAGAAATGTTTGAGGTGTTCTACGAAGGCCAATCCGTTGGCGTCTGTTTATTTACTTTTCATGATCAGCAAACAGCCGAAATTAAAAATATAGCGATCCTTGAGGATTACAGAGGCTTAGGAATAGGCCGCAAGATTATTCAGAGCGCTGTCACCTATTATAAGGAGAAAGGCTTTCAGCAGCTTCTCGTTGGCACAGCTAATTCAAGCATTGGGAATTTTGCCTTTTATCAAAAAGCCGGCTTCCGTTTTTATGATATCCGAAAAAATTTCTTTCTCACTTATCCTGAACCCATTTTTGAGAATGGTATAAGAGCCATGGACATGATTGTTTTCCAACTTCCCTTAGGAAACTAACTTGGAAAAAATCTTTGTCAAGATTCGCTATAATTTATTAGAAAATTCTAATATTTTTCAGAATTTTTAAAAATACTGTTGAAATTTCAATAGAGTTGAAATATACTTTACTCAAGTTATTGAAAACGGTTTCAAAAAAACAACTATTGTTTTAGCAAGCATTTATCTCTATTTATTTAGATATTTTTGAAATCGGTTTCAATAATTCATAAGCAAGAGAGGAGGTTTGATAGTGGTAACGATTGACGATGTAGCCAGGTTGGCTGGACTCTCTAAATCAACTGTTTCAAGGGTGATCAACAACTATCCCCACGTTTCTCCAGCAAAAAAACAAAAGGTATATCAGGCTATGGATACACTTGGCTATGTCCCGAATTCTTCTGCACGTAGTCTCCGGAATAAAAAAACGCAAATGATTGCAGTCCTTGTCCCAAGACTCATGAACCCTTTCTTCGGTCAGTTGGTTGAATCCATGGAGATCGAAGCTACTAAAAACGGGTTTCAATTATTGATTTGTCAGACGATGTATTCCAAGGAGACAGAGCTTGGTCACTTGGAACTTTTGAAGATGAAACAAGTGGATGGCATGATATTAGCTTCCCTGGAAAACGAGTGGGAAACCGTTTCTGAATACTTACCTTATGGACCTTTAGTAATGTGTAACGAGTTTGAGGATTCCGCTAATATCCCTATTATTAAGCTGGATCAAATCCACGGAGGATATATAGCGACGAAGCACCTGCTAAGGCAAGGACACCGCAGGCTTGCCTATTGTACAGGCGGCCATAAGAGCATGGTTGGCAAACATAGAAAAATTGGTTTTGATAAAGCCCTGAAAGAACATGGTTTAACGTTTGATAAAAGGTACGGGTTTTTCAATGCCTACTCCATTGAACATGGTATTGAAGTATTTAAGCAGATCCACCAGATGAAAGACCCTCCTACCGCAGTTTTTACAGGCAGTGATGAAGTTGCTGCCGGTATCATAACCGGTGCGAAAGAATATGGCGTTGATGTCCCTGGAGACCTTTCAGTTATCGGCTTTGATAATCAAGTGATTTCAAAGATCATGGATCCGAAGATTTCCACTGTTGAACAACCGATTGAGCTTATGGCACGACAATCCATTCAGGTTTTGATTGAGACGATTAAAAGGCAGGATTTCCCTAAACGAGAGCGGTACGAATTCCCTCTCGAACTCATCATCCGAGAATCAACAGTACGAGGCCCATTAAGGGCTATATAACATTGAACAATAACTAGGAGGTTAATTGATGAAAGCAAAACTATGGTTTTTGTCTATCCTTTTCATTTTGGTATTAGCATTAGTCGGCTGCAGCGGAGGCGGAGATGACTCAGGTTCTGAAGATACAGGTGGAGAAGAAGGAACTTCAGAAAACAGTGAAGGCGAATCTTCCGATGAAGTCGTCACATTAACGTGGGCACGTGGTCAAGACTCTACACAAGCTTCTGAAAAATTGATTGAGGAGTTCAACAAAATGAACCCTAACATCCAAGTTGAACTTCGTGAAATGCCTTCAGACACAGGTCAGCAGCACGATGCTTATGTAACTCAGCTAAACGCTGAATCCTCTGAAATCGACGTCATGGATATGGACGTTATCTGGCCTGCAGAGTTCGCTCAAGCAGGATACGTTCTTGAACTAGACCGTTTTATCCAACGCGATGGAATTGATATGGACAAGTACAACCAGGGTGCGGTCTCTGCAGCAAACTTCAACGGAAAACAGTGGGCAATGCCTAAGTTCATTGATGCTGGTATGCTTTTCTACCGTACAGATATTGTCGGTGAAGATGAAGTACCTCAGACATGGGATGAGCTAATTGAATCAGCACAGGCTAAACAAGGTGAAGAAGGTACTGAATTTGGTTACCTTATGCAAGCAAAACAGTATGAAGGATTAGTGACAAATGTTGTTGAATACATCGCTTCTTATGGCGGCGAAATCCTGGATGATAGCGGAGAAGTAGTAGTTAACAGCCCTGAAGCAATCAAAGGAATCTCTAAACTAGTCGAAATTGCAAACTCTGATTTCGTTCCTGGAAACATCAACACATTTACAGAAGTAGAATCTCACACAGCGTTCATCGAAGGTCAATCTCCTTACATCCGTAACTGGCCTTACCAATGGAACCTTGCCAACGATGAAAATGAGTCTGAAATCGTAGGAAATGTTGGTGTCGCTCCTCTACCAGCTGGTGATGAAGGCAGTGCAGCCGCTTTAGGCGGGTGGATGGCTGGAATTAACAAATATTCTGAGCATAAAGAAGAAGCTTGGGAATTCGTTAAGTTCATGACAGGACCAGAAGGCCAGAAAATCTCTGCGATCTATGGTGGACTAGCTCCTACCCTTCCAGAATTATTTGAAGATGAGGAAATTCTAGAAGCCAACCCATTCTTCAAAGAAGAAGGTTTCCAAAAAGCACTAGAAGGTGCCGTATCCCGACCAGTTGCACCTAACTACCCTGAAGTTTCTGAAATCATTCAGATCAACGTATCAAAAGCAATCGCTGGCGAGCTTTCTCCTGAAGAAGCAGCGGCAACAATGGAAGAAGAACTAAACAACGTCATGCAATAAATTGGTTAAACCGATTTAGCCTTCAAGTTGTACGACAACTTGGAGGCTGAATCCTTTATGCCCCAAAAGGAGGGACTATCTTGGCAAAGAGCTTAAACGACTCGCAGAAGAAGGAAAGAAGACTTGGTTATTTACTCGTCGCCCCTTCATTGATACTTATTTTAGCCATTGCAATATGGCCTGTTATCCAGTCCTTTTACTTTAGTTTATTTGACTATCGCTTGAACGACCCTGCAAAATCCGATATCCACTTTTCCTACACCTTAGACTTAGAACAGTATTTAGACAGTCAGCCTTTCTTAATTACTGCACTTGAAGATGAAATCGAAGAATCACCTCCACAAGTTGCTTCAACATTAGAAAATATTAAGAGCAACATGCAAGCTTATGATGAAGAATTAGTACAGGATGAAGATATTGCAGAACGATATGAGCAAGTGAATGAAAAACTCTTCAACTTTGAAATCCCTAGTGATGATTTAAAGTTCGTTGAGATCGATCGCTCATTTGGCGAAGACTTCAAGGAAACCTTTGAACAAGTAGAGCGGCGTTTGAACGAACTTGAAGATCAAGAAGCATTGACTGATGCAAACCGACTGACAGGTTTAGCAAATGCAATAAATGACAGCATTATCGAACCAAATTTCATCGGTTTTAGCCACTATGAAAAAAATCTAACGGATACACGTATGTGGCGTTCCTTAATGAATACGGGGATATTCACCCTCGTTTCCGTTGGTTTTGAGCTTGTACTTGGTATGGGAATAGCACTCTTGATCAATAAAGCATTCTTCGGACGTGGGCTCGTGCGTGCTTCGATTCTGATTCCATGGGCCATTCCTACAGCGGTATCCGCCCTCATGTGGAAATTCCTTTATGATGGTCAGAACGGTATTGTTGCCCACTTCTTTGAACAGATTGGAATTATCGATTCTATGAGTAGTCTTTTAACCACACCGGTGGGGGCTATGGCAGCCGTTATTTTAACAGATGTATGGAAAACCACTCCATACATGGCATTATTGCTGCTAGCAGGACTACAAACCATTCCTACCTCTCTGTACGAAGCAGCGAGTATTGATGGTGCCAACAAGTGGAAACAGTTCCTTAAGATCACGTTACCTTTAATGAAATCTAGTATTCTAGTAGCTCTCCTTTTCCGTACGTTAGATGCGTTCCGCGTATTTGACTTGATCTTCGTTTTGACAGGCGGTGGACCAGCGAACTCAACGGAAACAATCTCGATACTCGCCTACAAAGTCATGTTCTCACAAACGAACTTCGGAGAAGGCTCTGCGCTTGCCGTTATTGTCTTCATTTGTGTAGCGATTATCTCGGCGATCTATATTAAGTTCCTTGGTTCAGACCTTCTTGGGGACGGAGCTAAAAAATAAAGGAGTGAGAAGAAATGAATAAAAAAGCAGGCGTTCGTTTTTACCTGTTCTTAGCGATCTTTGTATTTGTCATTATGTTCCCGTTCCTTTGGATCCTTCTTAGCTCCATTAAACCTTTATCGGAGCTCTTCGGTCCTCAAGCGTTCAATTGGTTTACAAGCGATCCGACGTTCCAAAGTTACGTGTCCGTATTTACAAACTATCCATTCTTAACTTATTTATGGAATAGTACAGTGATATCTACTATTACGACTGTCTATACCGTGTTCGTAGCAGCTTTTGCTGCCTATGCAATTGCGAGGCTTCGCTTTCGCGGGAAATCCATTATTCTGGGAGTTGTATTATCCGTTTCAATGTTCCCGCAAATTGCAACCATCTCCCCTATCTATATTTTCTTGAAAAATGTAGGGCTTACAAACAGCTACTTAGGGTTGATCATCCCTTATACGACATTTGCTTTGCCACTTTCGATCTGGTTACTAGTGACGTTCTTCCGTAAGATTCCTTTTGACTTGGAAGAATCAGCAAAGATGGATGGGGCATCTATGATGCAAACGTATTTCCGTATCATTTTGCCGTTAGCGATCCCTGGGATTTTCACAACAGCGATTCTTGTGTTTATTGCAGCATGGAATGAATTCCTATTCGCTTTGACGATCAATACAGCGGAAAGCTACAAAACTGTTCCTGTTGGAATCGGGATGTTCCAGGGTCAATACACGATTCCCTGGGGAGAAATCTCAGCTGCTACAGTTATCGTAACGGTACCGTTAGTCATCATGGTCCTATTCTTCCAGCGTCGTATTGTCTCTGGTTTGACTTCAGGTGCCGTCAAAGAGTAATGAGAGGAGAATAAATTTATGTCAAAATCCACTCAGTGGTGGAAAGAATCAGTTGTCTATCAAATCTATCCCAGGAGTTTTAATGACAGTAACGGGGATGGGATCGGTGATATTGAAGGGATTATTCAGAAGCTTGACTACCTCGTAGAACTCGGAATCGATGTGGTTTGGCTCTCCCCGATTTACAAATCTCCGAATGATGATATGGGATACGATATTAGTGATTATCAAGACATCATGGCAGAGTTCGGAACACTTGAGGATTGGGACAGACTGATTACTCAAATGCATGAAAAAGGCCTCAAGCTCGTCATGGACCTCGTTGTCAATCATACATCTGATGAGCATCCATGGTTTGTGGAATCAAGGAAATCGAAAGACAATCCTTATCGAGACTACTATATTTGGCGACCACCAAGCGAAGATGGAAAAGAGCCAAATAACTGGCAGTCGTTTTTCAGCGGATCTGCGTGGCAATATGATGAAGCGACTGAAGAATACTATCTGCACTTGTTTACGAAAAAGCAGCCGGACTTGAACTGGGAGAACCCTGAAGTTCGTCATAAAGTATACGATATGATGAGATGGTGGCTGAATCGCGGTGTGGATGGTTTCCGAATGGATGTTATTAATCTCATTTCCAAAGTGGAAGGGCTGCCAGATGCCCCTATTGCTAAACCTGAAGAAAAATATCAATGGGGCAGTGATTATTTTGCAAACGGTCCCCGCTTTATGGAATTCATGAATGAAATGAAAGAAGAAGTGCTGGACCATTATGATATTCTCACTGTTGGTGAAACTGGATTCGTCACCCCTGAAGAAGGAAAACAGTTTACCAACGAAGATGATGGTGTCCTGTCTATGCTCTTCCAATTCCAACATATGGACATCGATGCTCAGCCTGGCGGACAAATGGGCAAGTGGGAGATCAAAGACTGGAAGCTTACCGAATTAAAAGAAATCATGTCTAAGTGGCAAGTTGAGCTTTACAATAAAGGCTGGAACTCTTTGTATCTGGAAAATCACGATCAGCCCCGCTCGGTATCGCGATTCGGCGATGATGGTGAGTACCACAAGGAAAGCGCGAAGATGCTTGCTACCTGGTACCATATGATGCAAGGGACACCTTATATATACCAGGGGCAAGAGCTCGGTATGACGAACGTCCACTTCCCTTCGATTGAAGATTATAAAGACGTAGAAATCATTAACTTATGGAATGACCTTGTGGAAACCAGAGGCTATGACCCGGACAAAGTCCTCCACTCTATCCATGAAAAAGGTCGTGACAACGCACGTACCCCTATGCAGTGGGATGATTCAATGAATGGTGGATTTACAGAGGGAACCCCGTGGCTCAAGGTGAATCCAAACTACAAAGAAATTAATGCGGAAGCAGCCTTAAAGGATCCAGACTCTATTTTCTATCACTATAAAAAGCTCGTCCAGCTACGTAAAGAGCATGATGTAATGGTTTATGGTGAATACAAGCTCGTCTGGGAAGGCGATGAGCAAGTTTATGCTTATACTCGTTCTTACGAAGATCAGTCTCTTCTCGTAATTGCAAACTTCAAAAAAGGAGAGCTTGAACGAGATTGGCCAGACAGCTTCAATTACAATGAAAGTGATGTTTTGATTCAGAATTACGATGAAGCTCCTAAAGTTGAAAATGGCAAGCTGACACTCCGTCCTTACGAAGCTGTCGTGTATAAGTTTTAATAGGAAAAGCGGCCCTTGTGGGGTCGCTTTTTTTATTGTTCCTTAACTGTGTGTGATTGTTCACTAACTCTGAAAGATTGTTCCTTAACTACGAAAGATTGTTCCCCAGCGTGCTCCAATTGTTCCCTAACTTACTCGCATTGTTCCTTATCCCTAATAAGCAAGACATCATTTTCATAAAAAACCAAAATGTGCACATGCTAACCAAAAATCTACTTGAAAGGGGCATGTGCGGTGAAACGGGATAAAACGGAAGGCCAGAACCAAAAGCAAAACGACAACCAAAAAGATAATAAGACTCCCCCTCGCCCACTCATTCCTTCTGTAGAGCAAAGTGTCGATTTCATTAAAGAATCACTCGGAAATAGCTCCGACCTTGTTATAAGAAAATTTGTGATCAGTAAGTCTCCGTGCGCTGTATTGTATATAGACGGAATGGTGAATAAGGATACGATTCAGAATTTCATTATGGAAGCCCTCATGCTTGAGATGCCGCCTAAACGTGCCTCTGTCCGTCGTTTATATGAAATGATCAAAGATGCTTCATTACCTATCGGTGAGCTTAGTGAACTAGATAATTATGAAGATTTGTTCAAACGATTATTATCTGGTGAAACGATCTTTCTGTTAGACAGAGAAGAAAAAGCTCTAGCAGCAAGCACCAGAGGCTGGAGAGACCGTGGTGTACAGGAGACAACTTCAGAGAGTGTTATTCGCGGGCCTAAAGAGGCTTTTACAGAGACGCTGCGTACCAACACCTCCATGCTAAGGAGAAAAATTAAAGACTCGAAACTCAGAATTGATGCTAAAAAAGTTGGAAAGATGACAAACACGGATGTAGCCGTCATTTACCTCGAGGGGACCGCCCAGGAATCTGTCGTCAAAGAGGTTCATAAACGGCTCGACCAAATTGATATCGATGGAATTCTTGAAAGCGGCTATTTAGAAGAGTATATCCAAGATGCCCAGTATTCGCCTTTTCCAACGGTCTATTATTCAGAAAAACCCGATGCGATTGCAGCAGGAATTATGGAAGGACGTGTAGCCATCATCACCGATGGAACACCTGATGTTTTACTGTGCCCTGCCCTATTCGTCAACTTCTTTCATTCTAGTGAAGATTACTATCAACGTGCAGACATCGGAACACTAATCCGTATTTTACGATTGATTTGTTTTAACATCGCTTTATTTATGCCGTCTTTGTACATCGCTTTTACGACCTTCCATCCTGAGATGATCCCATCTCAGTTACTGGTCAGTCTTGCTGCTCAAAGAGAAGGAGTTCCTTTCCCTGCATTCGTTGAGGCAATGATTATGGAATTAACCTTTGAGATTTTAAGAGAAGCCGGTGTCCGGTTACCGAAGCCTGTAGGTTCAGCCGTCTCCATTGTTGGTGCTCTCGTACTCGGGAACTCCGCCGTGCAGGCGGGTCTTGTTTCACCAGCAATGGTCATCGTCGTTGCAATTACAGCGATCAGCAGCTTCGTTGTTCCGGCTTATAACATGGCGATTCCGATCCGAATCTTAAGATTTATTTTCATGACCCTAGCAGCTACTTTTGGTTTGTTCGGCATCATCCTTGGCTTAATAGCCATGGTCTTTCACTTATGCAGTTTAAAATCGTTCGGCGTCCCTTACATGTCACCTTTCGCTCCTTTCGTACCCAAGGATCAGAAGGACGTTTTGCTTCGCCTTCCCCACTGGGGGATGTTTTCCAGACCAAGCTCGCTTGTGAAAGAAAATGAAAAACGAACAAGCCCATCATCAAAGGAGAACTAATCATGAAGTGTAAATCGAAGTCTCTTTCTATCATTACGCGAACGATACTTGTGATGAGCTGCTTACTAATCCTGTCAGGATGTTGGAACAGCCGTGAATTGGATGAATTGGGAATTGCTGTTGCTATTGGTATTGATAAGGACAGTGATGATCATTATCACGTCTCCGTACAGGTGATCAACCCTTCTGAAATTGCAACAGATGCGCCGACTACCCGACCTCCAGTATCTACTTATACAACAACTGGTGAGACGTTGTTTGAAGCATTCCGTAAGCTTGCCAAAAAATCTCCAAGGAAAATTTACTTCTCGCAGCTGCGATTAGCTGTCCTGGGGAGTGAAGTTGCAGAAGAAGGCATCATGCCTATCTTAGATTTTCTATATAGAGATCATGAATTTAGAACATCGTTTTACGCCATAATCGCCAAGAATGCTCCTGCCGAAAGTGTGTTGAGTATCATTACTCCGTATGAAAAAATTCCAGCAAATAAAATGATGAGCACCTTAGAAACAACAGAAAAGAACTGGGCCGCTACAAAAGGAGTATCGATTGATAAGTTAATCTCGGCCATTAAAAGTAAAGGAGAAAACCCTGTCTTAAGCGGCATCGTCTTAATCGGGGAAGAAGATATCGGAACAAACATCAGCAACGTTGAAAACGTTGATTCGCCTACAAAACTGGAAATTGATGAGCTTGCTATTTTTAAAGAAGACAAGCTGATTGGATGGTTAACGGAAGAAGAGAGCCGGGGATTGAATTTTGTTACAGGAAACGTGAGCAGTACCATTATCACAGATTCTTGTGAAGGTGAGGATGGTAAGTTAAGCGTTGAAATATTAAGATCGCAGGCTTCTATGAAGTCAAAGATCAATGGTGACAAACCTGTTGTGACTATTGACGTCGAAACAGAAGGAAATGTGGGAGAAGTAGAGTGTAAGATCGACCTTAGTAAACCGGAGTCTCTTGATAAGCTCAATAAAAAAATAGACCAAGCAATTAAAGAGATTATTGTAGCAAGTATTGAAAAAGGCAAAGAGTCCGGCAGTGATATCTTTGGATTTGGGAACGTTGTCCATCGTGATAACCCTAAGTATTTTAAAAAAGTCGAAAAAGACTGGGATAGCCAATTCAAAGATTTAGAAGTCGAAATAAAAGTGAAGACAGAACTCCGAAGAAAAGGAACTATCACCCAGCCAATTAACAAGGAAGGATAGTGATCGAAAGATGTGGCACACCATATTAGTAATTTCTGCTTCGCTTGGTATCTTTCTATTAGAATTCCCAAGGCTGAGACGAGCCAAAAAAAAGAAGGAAATGTGGTACTTCACCATCCTGCTTTTCATTATGACCTTCATTGCCGTTCTAGAAAGCAGAGGAGTAAAACTGCCAAACCCGCTAGATTATATTCAATCTTTTTATCGGACCATTCACTCGTGGTTTGGGTTATAACAAATGGAGAAAGGATCGAATGGTATGGATAAACAAATCATGGATAATCAAAAAATAAGTCCCCGTCAATACATGCTGATTGTCATCCTATTTACAATCGGAAGCTCGATCCTAATCGTCCCAACTCCTCTAGCTGCCCAAGCAAAGCAAGATGCCTGGATCTCGTTAATTATTTCGATTTTGGTAGGAAGCTGCCTCATCCTCTTTTACAATAAAATCGGTGAATTATCTGCGGGAAAAACTTTCGTTCAAGCGGCTAATGATGTATTCGGCGCATGGTTTGGCAGAATTCTCAGCTTTTTTTACCTATCCTTCATCTATATTCTAGCGGCACTTGTTCTAAGAAACATCGGGGATTTCATGACAACTCAAATCATTCCGGAAACTCCACTGCAGTTTACACACATTCTCTTTCTACTTGTCATAATCGGAAGTGCTTATTTAGGAATAGAAACGATCGGACGCTCCGCAGAAATATTTATGCCGTGGTTAATTCTATTATTGCTGTTTTTGACCATTTCTTTGGCACCCCAAATCAGTCCGGATAACCTTAAACCTATGTTCGGAAATGGTGTGACTCCAATTTTAAGTGCTTCAACCATTCTTGTAGGAACGCCACTATTGGAGATGGTCGCACTTTTAATGATTTTTCCGTATGTAAAAGAAAGCAAAAAAACTAGACACGGGTGGCTATTGGGAATGTTGTTTGGCGGGGGTGCGCTATTTTTGATTACTCTATTATGCCTTCTAGTGCTGGGTAGTGATCTTACTGCCCTAAACGCTTACCCTATTTATAGGATTGGGCAGAAAATCAATATAGCAGGCTTTTTAGAAGGGTTGGAAATCATTGTAGCTATCATATGGATGATCACCATCTTCTTCAAGCTGATCGTTCTTTATTATGCATCTTCCGTTGGCATCGCTCAATTTTTGAAGATAGACGACCACAGACCTTTGCTTCTCCCCCTAGGAATTGGAATGGTGGTCCTATCGATCATTGCCTATCCTGACGTAGCCTATTTCGAGACATTTGTGGGTGACATATGGTTATCCTATGCACTCACTCATGGGCTCTTCTTGCCTTTCCTATTATGGATCGGTCTTGTCATAAAAAAGAAAAAGAAAGAAAAGCTAACGGCATAAAAAGGTGGCGTTCCTTGAACAGGCACGCCACCTTTCTTCTATACCTCATCCGTACTTAGAGCATTTAGTATCACTTTTTTCAGTTGCGGGGTCAGCTTTTGCAGGTCCTCTACATTATAAATACCTGTAAAATATTGAATCACGAGTCCGTCTACAAAAGCCACCAGATAGGACGCTCCATTTGACGTATGAATCATTGGATACCTGCCCTCTTTGTCCAACTCCGTGAGCTTTTCCTGTAAATGATCCACCATTTCGTTAAAAGCTCCACTGAATGTTGTCCGATATATTTCTCCTTGTGTATAAAGGCTCATGACGGCTTTGATCAAATCAATATTCCGGTCATTATACTCCCAGGAATCATATAAAAATTGCTCAATAAAGTCTTCTAGTGTTGAGCTGGAATTGTCTTTCAATGCCTTTACGTAGTCATCCTCCAACTGTTTAAGGATTCGGTCCATATCTTCATGTGAAATCCGATGTTCCATCTTCTCACTCCTTCTCTATGTTTTGGGTATGATTCCCAACATGAGAAGAGTTCACACATTTACGGCCTGGAAGCTTTCAAGGTGAATTTGTATTCATCACTCTTGAAATGATTCTCGCTGTATTCAAAGATCGTACCATCTACGAATACGCTATACGACTGCATTTTCAGAATCGGCATCGATGCATCCACGTTTAAAGCCTCAGCTACATCCTTACTAGGGAGAACAGGAATAACCTCCTGAAAACTATCTTTAATTTTCATTCCTACAACTTTTTCAATGTAATCGTACTTAGAGCCCTTCATAATGCTGTACGATAAATCTGGAAAAAGGGATACAGGCAGATAGGTGTCCTCTAAAACATAGGGCACTTCATCGACGAGCCTCTGCCTGCGCACATAAAAAACTTTTTCATCCGGAGCTAGTTGCAGTCGTCTCCTTATATAATCAGGGGGTTCGATTAGCTGAAAGTCTAGAATATGGTTAACAGGTTCTTTATTCAACTTCCTCATTTCTTCAGTGAAACTAAGCAATTCAAAGATATTATGTTCGATTTTCTGTTCCTTCACATAGGTTCCGCTTCCTTGGATTTTTTCAAGTAAACCTTCCTCTACAAGCACCTTGATCGCCTGGCGTATCGTCACGCGAGAGGCATTGTATTGTTCAGAAAGGTGTTTCTCAGTCGGGATGGCCTCCCCTTCCCTCCAATTCCCTTTTTCAATCTCATCTTTAATCTGCTGGGCAATTCTTCGATACAAAGGTGCTGCCATACGTATTCCTCCCGTTCCATCTCTAGCCTAATTATAACGAATTTTTCACTTTATTTCGATACAAATGTTGACGCTTTCAATAATATGTATTATATTCATATTAACAATTAATTAATACAAATATAATACCTTTACTGGAGGGCGAGAAATATGAAAAGGCAAAACCTTGTTGTAGTCGGTGGCGGAAGTACGTACACGATTGGAATGATTATGAGCCTGATAGCTGAAAAAGATCAATTTCCTTTGAAATCAATTACGTTTTACGATACGAACTCAGAAAGACAGGAAAAGATCGCAAAAGCAACAGAGATCATCCTAAAAGAAAAATATCCTAAATTGGATTCTTTCCACTATACAACCGACAAAGAAGAAGCATTATCTAATGCAGATTTCGTATTTGTACAAATTCGAACAGGCGGCCTGGCAATGCGTGAGCAGGATGAACAAATCCCTCTTCGCTACGGAGCTGTAGGACAAGAAACGTGTGGACCAGGAGGAATGGCATACGGGTTGCGTTCTATCGGTGACATGATTGACCTTGTGAACGATATTCGCCATTATTCTCCTGATGCCTGGATTTTAAATTACACAAACCCTGCGGCAATCGTAGCGGAAGCGCTTCGCCGAGAATTCCCAGAAGATAAGAAATTGCTGAACATTTGTGATATGCCCGCGGCAATTATGGTGAGTTATGCAGGGATTCTTGGAAAAGATGTATTCGACCTTGTTCCTGAATATTTCGGCCTCAACCACTTCGGATGGTTCACAAAGATTCTCGACAAAGATGGGAACGATCATACGAATACCATCAAACGTGCCATTACTGAAGACGGTTTTATTCCGGAGGACGCTGAAATTGCAAACGACCCATCCTGGATCCATACGTTTAAACAAGTAGAACGCATGGTGACAGATTTTCCAGAGTACTTGCCAAATACGTATTTGCAGTACTATCTCTATCCATCTCAAATGGTGGAAAAAGAAGACCAAGCCAATACAAGAGCTCGACAAGTTATCAATGGTCGTGAAAAACGTGTTCACAACCTGGCTGATCAAATTATTGCCGATGGTACAACAGATAACGTGGAGCTTGAAGTCGACATCCACGGGAGATACATGATCCGCGTGGCAGCATCCATGGCTTATAACAATGGTGATATCTTCATTGTCATGGTGGAAAACAACGGAACCATTGCTAACCTGCCTGACGATGCCATGGTTGAAGTTCCAGCGATGATCACAAGCCGTGGTCCAAAACCATTTGCTGTCGGTCACATTTCCACTTTCTACAAAGGATTAATTGAAGGACAGTTGGCTTACGAAAAACTAGTTGTGGATGCTTACTATGAAAATAGTTATGAAAAAGCGTTACAAGCTCTTACCTTAAATCGAACTGTAGTAGATGCACCTCGTGCCCGTCAGATTCTTGACGACATGATCGAGGCCAATAAAGAGCACTGGCCAGCGCTATATGCAAATAAGCAAGTCGTTACAAACCAATAAGAGTACACCCGGGCATTGAATTGTCCGGGTCTCCTCTCAACCAAACAAGAAAGCGTTTCCTTATAAGGAGGATAAGAAGTGAAGAAATACTTTGGTAGTTTGCAAAAGTTCGGAAAGTCACTTATGGTTCCTGTCGCTCTTCTTCCAGCTGCAGGGATTCTGCTTGGTTTCGGGGCTGCCCTTACAGGTCCCCTGGCTGATTCTCTTGCTTTTTTACAAAATGACATCATTCAACTAATTGGTAATGGCATGTCAGATATCGGAATCAGCATATTTAATAATCTAGCTGTCATTTTTGCTATTGGTGTCGCCATTGGTTTGACAGGCGGCTCAGGTATTGCTGCTTTAGCTGCTCTATTAGGCTACATCATTATGAATAAAACTATTTCATTTGCTTTAGAAATTACCCCGGATATGGTGGCTGAAAGCGGAGAATATGGAATGGCCCTCGGTATTCCAACACTAGAAACCGGAGTTCTTGGAGGAATTGTTGTCGGGCTTTTAGCAGTCTGGGTTTATAATAAATTCCACGAGTTTGATCCTCCTGAAGTATTAGGTTTCTTTGCAGGAGACCGCTCTGTAGGTATTGTGATGGTATTCACTTCCATCTTTTTAGCCTTAGCTATGATGGTAGTTTGGCCTCCAATTCAAACCGGAATTAATGCTGTAGCTAATGTCATTGCAAACGGAGCGACCAATCCGCTATACATTGGACTCTATGGATTTCTTGAACGTGCATTAATTCCAACCGGCCTTCACCACATATGGTACGCCCCATTCCTATGGACCTCTTTAGGCGGGACCACCGAAGTTGCGGGTAGTATGGTATCCGGTGACCAGTACATCTTCTTAGCTCAAATTGCTGAAGGAGTTGAAGTTACAGCTGGACGTTTCATGGCTGGTAAATTCCCTGTTATCATGTTCGGTCTGTTAGGAGCAGCTTTAGCCATGTACCGTCGTGCAGATAAAAAGAATCAACCTGTTGTAAAAGGAATGCTGATTGCTGCAGCAGGGACAGCTTTTCTTACAGGTATTACAGAGCCAATCGAATTTACCTTCTTATTTGTGGCTCCATTACTATTCTTGTTTCACGCTCTTCTTGCTGGTGTTTCCTTCGCTGCGATGTATATGCTTGATGTCCATCTCGGATGGGCAGGTGGCTCAGGGCTGATTGACTATGTATTAGTTAATGCGATTCCAGGCACAGGAAACTGGTGGATGAATCTTGTAGCAGGCGCTATATTTTTCGTCATCTACTATTTCTCATTCTCTTTTGCTATTAAAAAATGGGATCTCGCTACACCAGGGCGCGGTGGACAAGAAAATAAACTTTATACGCGAAAAGACTTCAATGAGAAGAAAAAAGGCGGAAAGTCTGAACAAACTAAGGAAACAGCTCTTGCTATCATGGAAGCACTTGGCGGAGAAGAAAACTTGAAACATGTGGATGCCTGCTTTACAAGGCTGCGAGTAGAAGTGGCTAAAGTAGAACAGATTCAAGAGGAACGATTAAAAGAGCTCGGAGCAGCTGGCGTCGTGAAAGTAGACCACAACATTCAAGCCATCTTCGGAGGACGATCTGATCTATACAAAAACGAAATCAATCGCATATTAAAAGAGTCTCATGCATCCTAGTTAAACAGAAGGCGTACTACTTATTTAGAGTAGTACGCCTTTCCTTTTTCGTTTACACTTCATAATTTCCCTAGTTCCAAACTGCAATTAGAAGCGTAACCCCTTTGTATCCAAACTGGATACCAAAACCAATCAATATTAAACTCGCAATACCATGCACCCACTTCAACAGAGAGGGGTTCGCCAATAGTCGCCCAAAGTGAGTCGTAAAAGCAAGGTTTACATTCCATAAGCCTATCCCTATGAAGACTAATGAACTGATCAGAAAAGAATGAAATAGATTCTCTTCTCGAAAAGCTCCACTCAATACAGACCCATATATCCCAATCCAAAAAAGCAAGTTCATTGGATTCGTTCCAGCTATGAGAAATCCTCTAATAAAAGATGACCTTCTAACATGATTTGAACCACCCCGTTGCTCTAATGAGTTCCTTTCACTTTGGTCTATATGAGATGAACGAAGGCTTGTCCAACCTGTATAAGGACGATACACCCTACAAGCATCAGACTAACCTTTACCCACATCCATGATAAGAGTGTAGCGATGCCCAAGAACATCGCCCCCATTAATAATAGATCCGAAGACATGCCTCCCAGCCCTACAAACAATGCCGGCCAGAATCCAAAAGCAAGTCCTCTTTTGATAATTTCTATGTTAATCGGCCCTACGGGAGCTGCAATAGACAATCCAAGTATGATATATCCAACTGTAGTTGCTATCATAGGGGTCCCCCTTTGGACAAACAATTAGTTAAATACATGTAAGAGGTCCACAAAATAGAACATAAAAAAAGAGACAATGGCTTGTCCCTTTTCTATAATAAATAAATTAGTCCACCACAATATATGCTATCATCGGCCCGTTTGATGCGATGTCGGGGTGAGTATTGCAAATCAGGCGATATATCCCTTCTTTTTCAAGTTTCAAATCTACGATGGTCTCTTTTCCTTGCTGTACAACTCCTTTCACTTCTGTCCCTTCAATGTAGAATGGATGTTCTTTTCCATTTACTCCATAAATGCTTAACCTGAATGATTCATCTTTCTCTACAAAAATTGTCCCTGGATCCCAGCGGTAAGCTTCAATCTTCTTACCTTCAGCAGTTTCTGCTTTAAATTCTCCTGTAACGAGATTGATCATTCGGGGTTCGGTATTGACAGGTTCCGATGTAGTAGCTACGGCGCCTTTCCAGAAGAAGCTTCCTAGATAATAGGCAGCTAACGCGATGAGGACAGCTCCCGCTATCCAAGCAATTTTTCTGGCTGACAAGATTATGGCGTCCATTTGCATCCCTCCTAAGTATGTTTGCTAATGTATATGCAACACATCCTTAAGAACTTGTCTCTTTTTTTAAATCCATTTACTTAGGATAGTTTTACAGAAGCTGCATCTTCAGCATATGCCTCCTTATCCTGAAGACTTGAATATAAGATAATAGATTTTTTGGATGGGGGTGTTCCGTTACTTAGTAATCTGGAGAGGTGAGAGGGAAAATGGCTCGCTTTCCGCGGGGATGACGGCAACCCTCCTCGATTTGCAACCCGTGGGGTCTTGCCAACCATACTATTCCCTAGTTATATCTAGTTTTAGCCCCTAGCGGCTAGTGAGACTTCCCTCGCTTCTGTACGAGGCACCTCCACCTTTAGATTAGGAGGCTCACCATTTCCCCTCTCACCTTGCTATTTTTTGGCGGAACGGAAACCCATGCAAAAGTAGAAACTGCCCTTTTTATTCTGGAGATTCACTTTGAAAGTATACTGTCGGAATAGGATTGTAATGGATTTCAAGATGCTTATATTACAGAATTTCAATTAGCCTCACTCTAAATTCTGAAACCAGGTGGGTTTGAGAGGTTAATGACAGCGGGGATGGATGGAAAATGACGAGACTCCCAATTTAAATGTGGAAGCGCCTTGAACAGCGGCGTATGGACTGGACTGAGCTGTCGGAGATAAAGGAAACACGAAGAACGAAGTGATTCGATGTTGACTTATCGTACAGAAGCGAGGGAAGTCTCACTAGCCGCTAGGCGCTGGAACTGGATAGAACAAGGGAGAAGGACCTAGGCGAGACCCCACAGAGAGCGTAGCGAACGAGGAGGCTTGGCAGTTCCCCCACAGGAAAGCGAGTTATTTTACAGCCATCCCTAACACTATTGCATATACAAACCCACGGTATCTCGGAATCGAATCTTCCAGAATACTGCTATTAACTGGAATAACGATCCAATAAAAAAAGAACAGCGGAAGGGCTGTTCTTTACTTTAATCTTTATTAAGCCAGGCTCCTAATGAAGATTCATCCTCATCCCAATCCTCTCCGAGCAGCAAAGAATCACAACTGCGATCGAATTCAAAAGGTATAGCCTGCTCATATGTCGTTGGAAAAATATCTGCCCCTCGGAAATCCCTATACGGAGAATCAACCGGCAGACCATTCACACGATCTTTCCTTAACTCATCTACTACAATTCTCCCAATTTGTCTGCCTAGTCGAAGTCCTTCATCATTATCGACTGGATAATGCACCCCAGCATAAAGTCTTGATATTGCATCTTCTTCGGCAAGTTTATGCAAATTTCTTCGTTCTGAAGGGAAGAAATAACTTAATATAACTTCAGCCGCCCCAGAAATAGTGGCATGCCCAGATGGATAGGATGGATGCTTAGGTGTACAAATCACCGTGGCTAATTTCTGGTCAAGCTGATTTGGTCTTGGGACAAGCCATTTGTACTTTAAAGTCCAGCAAACAACTAAAGCGTCATTCATCCCAGCAAAAAGAGCTCCTAAGATTCGAGCTGCTCGCGGTGCTTCAACTCCATACGTATCAATCAACCGGTCAACAATCGGGATCCACTGTTTTGAAGGAGGTCCTTCACCCCAATAAATGGCGATTCTTTTTTGCTGCTTTGTTAAATTCTTCAGTGTATGTTGAACAACTCTCAATTCTTCTAGCCAATCAATTTTTTCAGGGTGCTTAATCTCTAAGTGAATCGGATGTCCATCTAATTTTTTAAACCCGTGCCTCCGGCTTTTTCTAATATAATAAGTTTGCCATTCTCCTGCTTTTGGTTCGACACCCTCTTCCACAGTCGGCGCATAAGCCGTCCCCGCATAAGGAATTTCCGTCCATAGAGGATAGGTTCTCTTCTTATGAGACATTGTCTCACCCCCCTTTTTACTACTTTATGGGCGTACAAGGGTATAGGTGAAACGATTTTCGATCCTTTTACAGCATTACGTTCTTCTCTGCCTGCTGTGTCTTTACTAAATCTGCGTAGAATCCTTTTTCTTCAATCAGCTCATAATGGGTACCTTTTTCAATAATTCGTCCTTTTTGTAATACTAAAATTTGATCGGCAGAACGGATTGTATTCAGTCTGTGAGCAATGACAAAACTTGTTCTCCCTTTCATCAATTTCTTTAGCGCATCGTTGATTTTCATTTCGGTGACAGTATCGATGCTACTAGTCGCTTCGTCTAATATTAACAGCGAAGGGTTGGCAATCATTGCGCGGGCTATGGAAAGCAGCTGTCTTTGGCCATGACTGACCCCTTTCCCATCAGGGTCGAGAATCGTGTCATAACCGTTTGGTAATTTTGTAATAAATTCGTGAGCATGAGAAGCTTTTGCCGCTTTTTCAACCTCTTCATCTGTTGCATCTATTCTTCCATACCGAATGTTTTCGCGAATGGTTTTATTAAACATCGTGGCATCCTGAAGAACGACCCCCATTTGACTCCTTAAGCTATCACGGGTAATAGAATGAATGTCTTTTCCATCTACAAGAATTCTGCCCTGATCGGGATCATAAAAACGAGACAACAGGGAGACGATCGTCGTCTTCCCTGCCCCTGTTGGTCCGACTAGTGCGACCGTTTCCCCCGCTTCGGCATGAAAGTTTACGTGAGCTAACGTCTGCTCACTGCCATCATAAGAAAAGGAAACATCCCGGAACTCAATGTTGCCTCTAATGGAGGATCTTTCTCCGGTGTCATTTTCTTCTGATTCATCAATAATATGAAAAACACGATCTGCACCAGCTACAGCCGAAAGTATCATATTAAACTGGTTAGCCAAATCATTCAGGGGGCGTGTGAACTGACGGGAATAGGTAGTAAACGTAACAATGATCCCAATGGATACATAACCGTTAAGAGCTAACAAACCTCCCCCACCTACGATGATGGCAAAGCTTACGTTATTCAGCATATTCATTAGCTTAGGAATGAAACCTGTATACACTTGTGCCCAATACCCCGATTGTCTTAAAGCTTCATTTTTTTCCTCAAAATCATGAATCACCCGCTCTTCTCTGGAAAACATCGTGATAATTGGCTGACCTGTAAACATCTCTTCCACGTAACCGTTCAGTTCACCTAAATGTTTTTGCTGTTCTTTAAAATAAGTGCCTGTTCGCTTCGTTATCCATTTCATCCCAAAATACATAACTGGAACGATCGTCAAGGTCAATAAAGTGAGCAGAGGACTAAGCCAAATCATCATTCCGATCGTACCCGTTATCGTCAACACGCTCGTTACGAATTGTACAACAGCTGTGTTCAGAGTCCGGCTCACATTTTCCATATCATTAGTCAATCGACTCATGAGATCTCCTTGCTGCCTTTTCTGGAAAAATAAAATCGGAAGTCTTTGCAAATGGGAAAACAGATGATTTCTCATTTGATACACTGTCGTCTGGGCAATACCGATCATCCAATAATTTTGCACCCACAACGTTAAAGAGTGGAAAAAATAGACCGCTAACAACAGGAAGATCATAACCATCAGTGTGTTGGTCTTTGGCTCAGCGATAACGATATCCACGGTTTTTCCGAGTAAAAAAGGACCGAGTAATGACAAGAGAGAACTTATGATGATCAACCCAATGACCAAAGAGAAACGTTTCTTCTCTGGAGCCATATAGCTCCAAATTCTTTTAAGGGTAGCTTTTATATTTTCAACTTTTGGAGGGGGTGTCCCTATTCCCATGTGGCGGGGCTGGCGTGCCATTACATCACATCCTCTCGCTGAGATTGAAAGACCTCTCGATAATATGGACTTTCATTTAGCAGCTCTTCATGTGACCCCTGGGCAATCAACTTGCCTTGGTGGAGCAGCAAGATTTGATTCGCTTCCTTCAATGAACTGATTTTTTGTGCGACGATAAACACGGTACATTGCTGGTTTTTCAGACTATTTAAAAGCTTCATTTCTGTATAAGCATCCAGAGCGCTGGTGCTGTCATCTAAAATCAATATTTTAGGCTTTCTTACAAGCGCTCGGGCTATAGATAATCGTTGCTTTTGTCCTCCAGAGAAAGTGACTCCCTTTTGCCCAAGCACCGTATCATACCCGTCAGGTAATGATTTAATAAACGAGTGAATCTGTGCTTGCTTAGCCGCTTCAACAATCTCACTCATTTTAGCATTTTCTTTTCCCCATGCTATATTCGAACGTACACTTCCAGAAAAAAGATGAATGTCCTGAGGAACAAGACTGATCTGTTTTCTTAAGCTTTTTATATCAAAACTTTCGATAGGAATGTCATCTAAATAGATTTCGCCGGAATGTTTTTCGTATAACCGGGGTATATGATGAAGTAAGGATGTTTTCCCAGCTCCCGTCTCCCCTAGCAGTCCAATGGTTTGTCCTGGTTGGGCATGAAAGGAGATATTTTGAAGCACTGGATGGGCGGAATGAAAGAAGGACACTCGGTCAAATTGAACTTCGCCTTTTAACTCCTGGTGAATTTTTTCACTGTCTTCTAAGTAAGAAGGCGCTTCTACATCAAGTACTTCACTGATTCGCTCTGCTGATGCATTCCCTCTGGAAAAGATCATAATTAGAAAAGTAAAAAGACCAAACGTAAACATTATCCTTGTCGCATAATTAATAAGGGCTACGAGTTCACCTGCCTGAATGTTTCCTAGGCTGAGTTTGTCGGCTCCAAGCCATAGGATAAGGAGGATAGAAGCATTCATCCCAAGCATAACGACTGGCATAGCTACTTCCATCAGCCAAAGCGCGCGCTTATTGACACCCATCAATTGCTTGTTCACATGTAAAAACCGATCACTCTCATAATCTTCTCTATTAAACCCTTTGATCAGACGAATCCCTGTCAAATTTTCACGTATGACAGTATTCAGCCTATCAAGGTTAAGCTGGACACGCTTAAATAAGCGCACACCTATTTTTAACACCCAGAAAAGAAATCCTAAAAAAGCAGGTACAGCAACAACAAGAATGAATGTTAGTTGAACATTAATCGTAAAAGCCATGATCAGACCAAAAATAATAAAAAGTGGTGCCCTAAGAGCAATACGGACAAACATAAATAAGAGACTCTGTATTTGAGTTACATCATTCGTCATTTTTGTAATTAAACCCGGAGTCGAAAATTGCTGGAAGTTTTCATGCGTAAATTTCTGTACTTTAGCGAACAAATCTCTTCTTAAGTCATAGCCTACTCCCTGGCTGAAATTTGCAGCAAAAAAGGAATTCGTAACACCCGCGGTAAAAGCTAACAGGGACAAGCCGATAAGGACGCTTCCCCACAGAGCAACGGTTGAATAATCTTCCGCTAAAATTCCACCATCAATGATTTTTGCCAAAATCAAAGGTTGAACCAATTCCACTATGAGTTCAATGAGCATTAAACTTAAGGCTATACCGGCCGACGTTTTATAATTCATTGAATAGGCGATGATCTTTTGCATAAAGTTTCCTCCGCAAGTATGAAAGTTCCTCTCATTATACAGGATAATAGAGTAGGATAGAACTAAGGAAGCTTACCTCTCCTTGTACAAACATATTGAACTTTAGTGATATAGGTATAACTTTTGTACACCACTACTTAAGCAGATAAACGTCGACTATAAACAAAATCACGGACTAACGTTTTTAAATACTGGTGTTTTATATTGTTGTGGTGTACAAGTTACAACCCTGTAAGTACTTGAGAATTCAAGAAAAAGGCAATAGAATTATACTAGTAGTATTTCCGAACCGAATGGAAGGTGATACAGTGAGGGATAATATAAAGCCTATTTTCCCCGTCACGGAAGAACTGCTAGAACTCGTTGACTTGCTAAATCAAATATCCGATTCCCAGGAGGATCAAGTGATACCTCAGACCATGACTGTGTTAAACAGGGTCTATGCTCAGGGAATTATGGAAGGATATCAGAAAGCCATGGAAAAGAATGCAACAAAAAAATAAGTTAAGATGAGGTGACTCGTGTGAGCGAAATGGAGAATGGGATTGATATTACTCTTGAGGTTGTTTGCGGCAAGTGGAAAGGGGCTATTTTGTGGCAGCTCCTTCACAAAGACCGACTGAGATTTAATGAGTTGCGCCGATCCCTTGATGGGAGTATTTCGTCACGTATTCTTTCACGCGAATTAAGGAAGTTGATTGAAGACGGACTTGTGGAACGCGTGGATTTTGAAACTATGCCTCCAAGAGTTGAATATTGCATCACTCCTTACGGCAAAACCACGGCCTCATTCTTAGAGTCCATGAATGAGTGGGGAATGGCTCATAAACGGATGTCTGCTTCAAAAAGTGAAATGGCTGATATGATAAATACGAAACATGATGAAAAAGAAAATGAGTTAGGTTAGCCATTCCCATTGTGTATATTGAAAAGGCTTCGTTAATAAAACGAAGCCTTTTCTATTTGTAGAAAGTTGAGTGTTCATTTTTTCATGGTTTATAAATCACCCGGAAATACAAGTCCGATTTTTCTCCGTGCCTCTTCCATCACTTTTGCTGCTACCAACGAATTTTCATGAGAATTTACAAGTGATTGACCTTGTCGGTTTTCAATGAGACTTATAAATTCCTGGACTTCATAAAACATAGGGTCATTCACATCTTCAGGTGTTAAAGACTCATTTGTACCGTCTTTATAATAAATTTCAATACCTTTTGGTTCAGAGATATCAGGAATGATTATGGATCCTTTTTCTCCTTGAATTTCACTAGGTGCGTAGGAATGTTGTATTTTCGAGTGCATAACTACAGCTTCCATTCCTTCATATTCCGCTATCAAGCTTCCTTCCCCATCAACTCCAGATTCCAGCATAACCGCATTGGCATGGATCGTCTCAGGCTCACCAAATAAAACAACCATAGGGTAGATGCCGTAGACACCTAGATCCATTAATGATCCATTTGAAAATTTAGGGTTGAAAGCATTTAAGACCGTACCTTCTTTGTATGCGTCATAGCGAGATGAATATTTGCAGAAGTTTCCTACAAAACGACGGACTTGTCCAATCTTATGTAAATTGTCACGGAGACTCACAAACCCAGGTAAGAGTGTTGACTTAACAGCTTCCATAAGAAGTACTCCTTCGGTTCTTGCTGAGTTGATCATCGAAGCAACTTCTTTTTGATTAGACGCTGTTGGTTTCTCACATAAGACGTGTTTTTTATGTTCCATGCATATGATCGCTTGCTCTGCATGAAAAGAGTTAGGGCTGGCAATATACACAGCGTCTAGCACGTCACTTTTTGCTAATTCCTGAACAGAAGTAAACGTATGACTTGCTCCATGTTTTTCAGCAAATTCTTCTGCCCGATCTTCTGTTCTAGAATAGACCGCAGTTAATTCAAAATTAGGATGCTGCTGAGCTGCTTGGAGAAACTTTTCAGTGATTGTATTCGTACCAATAATTCCGAAACGAACCATTATTCTTCATACTCCTTTTACTAATCAAGTTGATTCCATTATACAGGAATGAAAGAGCTTGCACAGAGGCAGACCATTATCGAATATAAGGTATGGTTAACTCGGCAAGCGCCTTTTGACCTTCCTTTGTAGGATGAACATCGCCTTTAATGATGTATTCCGGATGGCCTTTGAATGAGTGGTACACATCAATCAACTGGATAGAAGTGAAATGATTCATTATTTTTATTAAAGAAGCGTATTGCTGATTAAGATAATACAAAGGGGCATTCATTTTATCACCAGCAGCTGGATAAGGGTTATACAGATTATAGACGAGCACTTTTCCATCTGTAAGTTTATCGATTTCAAGGATGATCGAATACATATTATAAATAAAACCACGAATCACCGGTGCTACTTGTTCGATTTTAATTCCATCAATTCCCCCCTTATTCTTCTTAACTAAATTAAGAAGATCATTACCGCCTACATAGACAAGGACATAATCTGCGTTTCGAAGTGTACTCCTTATCTTATCATTGGACTGTACAGCAGCTAGGAGCTCTCTTGAAGTCAATCCTGGAACGCTCATATTCGTAACTTCCACATTCTTTTCCGATCCTATAATATAAGGAAAAGCCTCCTTTGGCGAAGTCTGGTTATCCTCTTCCAAATTATAGCCATATGGAATGGAATCTCCTAAGGCAACGATGTGCTTGTACTTCGCTGCAGAACTCGTATGAATTTGAAAACAAGTTATGATAAGCGTTAATACAATAGCCACCTTATTCACCATATCCATTTCTCCTACTTCCATGCTCTTATTATGTAAAAACACGACGCTGGACATGCCATGCGTCATGTTTTAATTATTTTTTGCCAATGAACATTTGTGTCCAATACTGTCCGTCTTGTGCAAAACCCACACCAATATGCGTCATGTTTTTGTTCATGATATTTTTGCGGTGTCCAGGACTGTTTAGCCACCCTTTGACCACTTGATCAGGTGTCTGCTGCCCTGCAGCAATATTTTCTGCAGCCGTACGGTAATCGACTCCAAATTCCTTCAACATATCAAAAGGCGTTCCGTAGGTCGGAGATGTGTGTGAAAAGTATTTGTTATCAGACATATCTTCAGCTTTTGTCTGGGCTACTTCTCCAACATCCGCACTATTTTTTAAAGGCGCTAATCCATTCTTTTCTCGAGCCTGGTTCGTCAGCTGAATGACTTCCTCGCGGAAAGCTCCGTCAACTTGGTCGGTTCGCTCCCGATTTGTACCCAGGTTGGCATTCTCATTACCTTGGTTTCGATCCGCATCCTCATACACATTAGGACCCTGGAATGGACCATTAGGACCGTTCGGGTTCATGCCTTCATAAGGAATATTGGCATCAAAACGATTCTGTCCGGGTGCAAGATCCTCTTTCCCAGGACTCTGGTTAGGCTGAATCCCTTGATCTTGCGGGCCAAAACTAACTTCATTCAAGTTATTTTGCTGGCTTTCTCTTGCCCGTTCTTCAGTTGTATTACAAGCTGCAAGCATGAATACCATGAAAGCAGCAAAGATTACTAACAGTAAACCTTTTTTCATCTTTCATCCTCCTCAGGAATTCATCACTCTTACTATTTGCCTGAGGTATTTTTTTATCCTGATTAGAGCGTTCCATTTTTCACTAAAAAAACCGCTATGTAACAACATAGCGGCTACTATTTATGTGGTTGTATGGCAATCAGGACAGCATGTTTGACAACCATTCACCTGATCGTAAGTATTATTAGCTTCTTCTAGTGCACTTGCGCAATCGGTATGACCGCCAAGGGCGAGCAGATTTTTTCAAATGGCATGAATTTACATCCTTCTTTGTGTACTTCATGATCTCCACCTGTTTGTTGGTTTTGGTTCACGTAAAACTGAGCCAAGTAAATAACCTCCTTTAGTTTTATTAGATGTTTACCCTTAGACCTTTTTACAAACATTTCCTTGTGCAATAGAAAAAGAGCCGCTTTTTTATAGCGGCTCTGACTAAAGAATTACATTTTCAACTTGAAACATACTACCTTTTGCTCTGTCATGGATTCAATAGCGTACCGTACACCCTCTCTTCCAATCCCCGAATTCTTTGTTCCACCAAAAGGCATTTCATCGATACGATAGTCACTGCTATCATTAATCATGATGCCCCCGACGTTCATATGTTTAATCGTATAGAAAGCCTTTTGAATATCATTAGTGAAAACCCCAGCTTGAAGTCCATAATTGACGTTATTCGCTTTTTCAACAGCTTCTTCTAAATCATCCACCGCTTCCATGATGACTACCGGACCAAAGATTTCCTCCTGCGCAATTCGAGCATGAGAAGGAACATTCGTCAGAACTGTAGGAGAATAAAAAGCCCCATTTCGCTTACCACCCACGGCAATGACTGCTCCTTCATCAACTGCCTGCTCAACCCAATTTTCCACTCTAATGGCTTCCCGTTCATTGATCATTGGGCCGACATCTGTTGATTCATTCATTTTATCGCCGACATTAAGCTGACTGGCAAGATCAACGACTCCCTTTAGGAACGTTTGATATATTTCTTTATCAACATATATCCGCTGAACTCCAATACAATTTTGCCCAGCGGCAGAAAAGCTTCCCGAAACACATGAAGAGACCGCTTCATCCATATCGGCATCCTTCAACACAATAACAGGAGAATTGGAGCCAAGCTCCATGCTTACCTTTTTCGTTCCTGAGATTTGAGTAATCCTTTCGCCCGCTTCAGAACCTCCAGTAAACGTGACCATTTTTATGGCTGAATGAGTGACCAGCGTATCCCCTATTTCTTTACCCGGTCCAGGTATGACGGACAATAATCCTTCAGGTAGACCAGCTTCTATAAAAGCTTCTGCCAATTTCAATGCACTTAGAGGTGTGACAGAGGCAGGCTTTAAAACTATAGCATTCCCTGATGCTATTGCGGGACCAATTTTGTGAGCGACCAAATTCAGTGGATCATTAAATGGCGTAATGGCACCAATGACTCCGACAGGAAAACGGTAGTAGTAACCGACTCGATCCTCACTGCCTTCGTTTTGATCAAAGTTAATGGTTTCTCCATTGATTCGCCTTGCTTCCTCTGCGCTGATTTGAATAGTCTGTGTAGCTCGCCTCACCTCACCTCTTGCTTCTGTTATCGTTTTACTTCCTTCAGAGGCAATAATCTGTGCGAACTCTTCTTTGTGTTGACGCATATAGTCCACAACATTATTCAGCACTTTGATTCGTTCATGAGTCGGCCATGACTTCATTTTTTTGTACGTCTGATCTGCTTTTTCAATAGCAGCGAGCATATCTTCTTTAGAAGCCTGGGGAACAAGGGCAATCAACTCATTGTTTTGTGGATTACGGACTTCAAATGTATCCTGCGCATCGGTCCACACTCCTCCGAGTAACATCTTCATCGTTTTAACCTTTGTCTGCATGATGGGCCCCCCTTAAATTTTGGCTAAAATAAGCTGCTGATGATAATGAATGAGATCGATTAATAGAGAAAAACCTGTTTCTTTCAGACCGGCCCCTGCTCCAGTAAGCATGATTGGACCTGCTAGATCGCATTCATAGACAATGGCGTTCGTTGCACCAGTCACACTAGCTAGTGGATCGTCAATAGCTATTCTTTCCGGTTTCACACTAGCTTTCACACTTCCACCCTCACTTGTGATCCTGGCTAGAAGACGGTATTTTTCGTCATCTTCCAAAGCGGACTGGATATCTTCAACGGTTAAACCGGATATTCCTATACACTCTACATCTGTGTGGGAAATTGGAACCCCCATGATATAGTTAGATAAGATAGCTGTTTTATATCTTGCATCATAGCCCTCTACATCACTTGTAGGGTCAGCTTCAGCGTAGCCCAGCTTCTGGGCTTTTTCTAATGCTTCCTTGTAAGAAAGCCCTTTTTCCATCTCTGTGATCATATAATTTGTTGTTCCATTTAAGATTCCCTTGATTTCCTTAATCTTATTACCTAGCAGTGTTGTTTTAGGCATCCTTAAAGCAGGTGTGCCACTCATCACCGTTCCTTCAAAGCCGAAAAACACGCCATTTTCTCTTGCTAGCTCTGAAAGTTCCTCAAATGCCAGAGCAACCGGACCTTTGTTCGTTGTGATCACGCTTTTCCTGTTTTCAAATGCTGTTCGGCAATGGGTAATAGCGGGCTCTCCTGTCTTTACATCCGTGAAAGTAACTTCGACAATGACATCGGCATTGGAGTTTTTGATTGTTTCGGTATTCGTCCAGCCTTTGATCGTTTTGGCATCATCAGGATAATTCTCAACAGAACCGTACTCTCTTACACAAGATAACAATTTTGATACATCAAGACCTTCAGGATTATAAATTGAACCCTTGATCATATCTGCAACGGCTACAACTGAAACATTTAAGCCGTGCTCTTCTTCCAACAATCTTTTTCGCTCTAAAATAATTTCTGCCAGTGCCTGACCTACCCCGCCAAAACCGATGAAAGCAAGTTTAATCGTCATCCTCTTCCTCCTTTTAACCTCTGCCACTCATAAACACACTGAGTCAATATCCTTACACCGTCTTGCATAGCCTCTTCGTCAATGTCGAAGTCCGACTGGTGCAGACTTCTCTCTCTTTCTAGACCGCAGCCTAGGAAAAACATAGCTCCGGGCATTTTTTCTGTGAAATAGCTGAAATCTTCACTCCCCATGCCGAACGGCTCATCATATACTGCCATAGGAGAGGCTGAATTTCTTATAATTTTGTTCATGGTTGAGTTATTATACAAAGCAGGCTCTCCGCGATGGATCGTCAGTTTATAGTTGCCTCCTAAGGAAGTGACAATCTGGGCTGCCTGATGAATTTCCGCAATCATTTTTTCTCTTACTTCCGAAGTATAAGACCTCATGGTGCCCTTGATCTCAACAGAATTAGGAATAACATTATTGGCGTCACCACCGTTGATTTGTCCTACACTAAGCGTTCCTACCTGAAGAGGATCGATTTTTCTGCCATTCAAACTATATAGGGCTTGCAACAGATAAGTGGCGATCCACAAGGGGTCAGTCACATGCTGGGGATAACCAGCATGCCCTCCTTTGCCCTCAATAATTAAATGAAAGTCGTCATTGTTGGCCATACTCGGTCCATCATGAACTTGAATTTCCCCTCTTTTTCTCCATGGGCACATATGGAGGGCCAATACAGCATCCAAATTGTTGAGCTTGCCAGTGTTAATCATTTTGATTGCACCGGTCTCACCCTTCTCATCACAATTTTCTTCTGCAGGCTGAAAAATCAATCGAACCGTTCCATTTAACGCTCCGCGTGCCGCATCCTCCGCTAGCAATTGGGCGGTTCCAAGCAAAATAGACACATGGGCATCATGCCCGCACGCATGCATAACCCCATCGCATCTGGAGTGGTAAGAAACGTCTGATTGTTCTTGAATCGGCAAAGCATCCATGTCAGCACGAAGCCCGATCACTGGACCATCACCAGCATGAAGGGTGGCAATGATTCCATAGCCACCCACTCCTTTCTCAATTTCATATCCACCTATTAAGCGCAAAGCTTTTTCTATTTCTTCACTCGTTCGCTTTTCTTGAAAACTGAGCTCGGGGAATTTATGAAAATTTCTTCTCCAATAAATTAACTTTTCATGCAGTTGTTTAGATCTATAGGCTAAGTCCGTGTTTTTGGTAACCATAACGATTCCTCCATCAACTTTTTGCGTAGGTTTGAATCGTCTGAAAGGCTTGGGCTAAATCCTGTTTCAGATCGTCGATATCTTCAATCCCTGCTGAATAACGGATTAATCCTTCAGGTATTCCCATTGCAGCTCTCTCTTCTGGCGTACATTCGACGTGGCTCGTTGTTCTAGAAGGTCCGACAACTGTTTCAACTGAGCCCAGATTAGCTGCACGATTTGCAAATTTCAGTTTTGGTAAAAGATCTCTAACTGTTTCAACTCCACCTTTGACCGCGAAGCTAAGCATCCCGCCATATCCTTTCATTTGTGTTTTGGCAATATCATGGTGCGGGTGCTCCGGCAGACCAGGATAAAAGACAGCTTCCACCAAATCAAATGTCTTCAGGTATTCGGCGATTTCTTGAGCGTTTTTATTTTGCTGATCGATTCTCAGCTTCAATGTTTTCATTCCACGCAGCAGTAAATAGGCGGCCATAGGATCGAGCGTTGCTCCATTGATTTCCCTGTAATGATAGATGGCTTCTACCAATTCTTTATTTCCGCAAACCACTCCGCCAAGAGCGTCCGCGTGACCGCCAAGGAATTTAGTTGCACTATGAATAACTAAGTCCGCTCCTAATTCCAGAGGGTTCTGATTGACAGGAGTCGCAAACGTGTTATCAACAATGACGATCGCACCAACAGCTCTGCCTGCTTCAGCCATTCTTTTAATATCTGTAATTTTCACTGTAGGATTTGTCGGACTTTCCAAATATAAAACCTTACATCCTTTTGCAATCTCCTCTTCTAATAATTCATGATTACCGGTCTCTGTTAGCACCACTTCGACTTGCTGCTTAGGGAGAAACTCCGTAAAGATTTTGTTCGTCCCCCCGTACGTATCTTTGATAGAGACCACCCGATCGCCTGGAAATAGTAATGTTCCTAATGTGTTCGAGATGGCTGCCATACCAGTTGAAAAGCTTGTCGCAGCATCTGCCCCTTCAAGAATTCGTACCTTTTCCTCAAAGGCTTGAACGGTAGGGTTCGTATTACGGCCATAAATGTGGCCTGGCTTTCTGCCAACTGCTACTTCATACCATTCATCCATATCGTCATAGCCAAAGGAAACACTGTGGACAACAGGTACCTGTGTAGCACCAAATGCCAACTGTTCTTTCTCTCCGGCCCAAATAGTTTTTGTACTGAATTTAGCGTCTTTCATGAATCGTCTCCTCCTTAGATACCAGTAATGAATATACATGACGGGCGATCGCAGTATCCTGGACTCCCGTACCAGATAGATCACAGACTGTCACTTGCTCATTTGTTAATCGCCCTTGCTGACTGCCACTTGTAATCTCACCCAATTCAATAGCTTTTTCAATCGAGTAAGATGGACAGTTTCTCAGTTCACCCAGCCTCTTGGACTGCTCGATTACATCACACACAAAAACGTCAGCTTGTTCAATGACTTTACAATCCAGTTCTTGTTTGTGCTCCGCATCAGAGCCCATCGCTGTAATATGCAGACCTGGATGAAGCCATTCAGCTCTCACAATTGGTTCTTTTGATGGTGTTGTAGTAACCACAATGTCACTCTTTTGCACAACCTCTTGTGGGCTCTCACACACGCTCACATTAAGACCCAGGACATTTTGTATATCCTGTTTAAACTCTTCAGCTCTTTCCGTTCTTCTTCCATACACAAGCACCTGTTCGATCGGCCGAACTAATGTTAGCGCTTGCAACTGTAATCTGGCTTGAGCCCCAGTTCCGATAATTCCGGCTGTATGGCTGTCTTCACGACTGCAATATCTTGCGGCCACTGCCCCTGCAGCAGCTGTCCTTATGTCCGTTAGCAGACCATTGTCAGCGAGTACAGCTTTCGGGACCCCTGTCTCAGCGCTAAGCAGGATCATCATCCCATTGGCGCTAGGCAAGCCTTTCTGTGGATTGTTGAAAAAACCGGAGGATAGCTTCACAGCGAAGCTATCGTCCCCCTCTATATAAGCTGATTTAATATCTACTTCACCATTGTTTGTGGGTATATCCACACGCATGATCGGAGGCATGTGCACGTTTTTAGTAATGAGTGCAGAAAAAGCGTCTTCAACGACGTTTACGACTTCTGTATCTAAACGAATGACACGTTCTATCTCTTGTCTTTGAAAAAGTTGAATCACCGACACCTCCCTAACTAATCTGACCACTAAGGTCCATATGATCTCTTACAATCAAGTCTTGTCGATACGTTGTGAAACGTTCACTTCCCGTTTCAGTTACACGGAAAGTTTCACTGATTTCTATTCCGTCCGTATCAAACCAAAGAGCAGGAATGAGGTGGAAGGTCATATTCGGTTCTAATACGGTACGATCACCTTTTCGAATACTAGCAGTATGTTCGCCCCAATCTGGAGGATAGTTAAGGCCAACAGAATAGCCTAACCGCGCTTCTTTTTCATACCCATGTTTCAGGATACTCTTCCGCCAAACTTCTTCCAGCTCTCCACATGTGACTCCGGGCTTTGCTGTATCGAGTACATTTTGAATTCCTTCAAGTACTACTGGTGCCACTTGCTTCAGTTTGTCATTGGCAGGGCCGATAGAAACGGTACGGGCAAGCGGAACGTGATACCGTTTATAACAGCCGGCCAGCTCAATAATGACAGCATTCCCCTCAACAAAAGGACGGTCCGTCCACGTTAAGTGAGGGATGGAAGTATGGTCACCTGTCGGAAGTAAAGGGACGATCGCCGGATATTCACCACCGTAATCCGGAGTTCCTTTAACCATGTGGTAATAAATTTCTGCAGCTGTATCGCATTCTCTGACACCTGGATAAATGCTTTCTACTCCCTTTGTCATGGCTAAGTCCGCGATTTGGGCAGCACGACGCATATACTCAATTTCCTGATCAGACTTCACAATCCTTACATAGTTGACGAGCAAAGTAGCGTCTTTGAACGTTGCATTAGGCAATCCCTTTTTCAAACGTTCTAGAGCCATACCCGTAAAATAATAATGATCCATTTCAACACCCACTGACCGATTGCCTTGACCGATCTGAGTCAAAATCTCTCCAATAAAATCCATAGGGTGATACGTATCTGAATGAACATAATAGTCAGGGTATGCGATCACATTCTCATCATAAATCCACGTGGTCGCCCTCGCCCCATTAGCATCTTGGTAACGACCGATCCATAAAGGCTGTGGTTCATCGATGATAATGACAAGCATTTGATGCACATAAAAGGACCATGCATCGTAACCTGAAAGATAATTCATATTTGCGGGATCCGTAATCAACAGTACCTCAATACCTTTATCAGCCATACGCTCTTTTGTTTGTTTTAAGCGATGGTGATATTCCAGAATATCAAATGGAAGCACCATTATATCCCCTCCTGCTCTCTTTTATCTGAATATTTAAACAACGATTAATTTCATTGTATTCAATGTTACTTTTTAATGTAATGTAAAAATTGTATGAAGTTTAAGCTTGGCATTTAGTACATTGTGTATTGAAACTGAGAGGTTCTGCAGGCAGACGTGCTCAGTGGAGAAAACTTATGCACATGTGGATATCTATATATAGTGGATAGATCTTTGGATAAGTGGGGAAATGTGTGGACAAAGGGGGCGAAGCTCAATAAATAAAAGAATGTTTGGGAAGAGATGAAATTATAAAAAAGGAACCTTCCGCTACTAAGAAGGTTCCTTTATCGTTTATAGTTTCTTTACGGTCTTCGAAATATTTTTTGAATGGGTGATGTCAGATATTACGGCTACACCGTTTGCCCCTGCACGAATGACTTCACTGGCATTGCTAGTCGTTATTCCTCCTATGCCAACGATAGGTAAATCCGGATAACCTTTTCGTAAAGCTGTGATCCAATCTGTCCCTACGACAGGCTTAGCATCCTTTTTTGTATCGGTCAAAAATATGGGACCCGCGCCTAAATAATCAACAGAATCAATAGAACTGTTCGTCACTTCCTCAGTATTCGAAACGGATAACCCGATGATTTTTTCAGGAAAGAGTGCGCGAACTTTGTCAGCGTCTTCATCTTCCTGACCAATATGAATCCCATCTGCTTCAAGAGGCTCTACAAGGGCGAGTTCGTCATTAATGAAAAACAGGATATCGTTCTCTTTACATATCTCTCGAAGTTTCCTGCCCAAGTCCAACTTTTCTTTTCCATTCAGTGACCCTGGTCCTTTCTCGCGATATTGAAAGGCTGTAATGCCTCCATCAATGGCTTCCTCTAAAATAGTGAGAGGATCTCTTTTGCAGTTTTGGCTTCCCATCACTAAATATTTTCGAAGTTTGCTAGAAAGATTCATCGATTCCTCTGCTCCCATTCCTTCTCACCCATAGCTAAAGCATCAAGAAAAGCCGGGACAAAGGTGCCAGGACCGATTACTGTAGATTGAGAGGCTGCATATTCAGCAGCTAAACCATAATATTCAACAGCAGCAAGCGATTTGTGCATGACAGAACCAGAGCCAGTCAAGGATGCAGCTAGAACCGATCCGAGCAGGCACCCAGCTCCTGTCACTTTTGCAAGCAGCGGATGACCGGTGTGGTTTGTCTTGATCTCTGATCCATCTGAAATTACATCAACCTCCCCTGTAAGGATGGCTGTTGTTGCATACTTTTCTGCTACTTTACGAGCAATTTCTTCATTATTTCCGGTGCCGATTGATTCGACCCCTTTGGTTTCTACTTCAATACCTATCAAGTGAGCTAACTCACCAGCATTTCCTTTAATTACTGTAGGTCTTACCTCCTGCAAGATTGATCTAAAGGATCTGGTTCTGAATTCCGTTGCGACTACCCCCACTGGATCAAGAACGACAGGAATTTCCGCTTCATTTGCCGCTTTTCCCGCTCTTATCATTGCCTCCAGCTGTTCCTCTGTCAGTGTTCCTATATTAATCAGAAGTCCTTGAGAAAGCCTTGCTACATCAGCTGCATCTTCTTTGGCATTTGCCATGATTGGGGAACCTCCGAAAGCAAGTAAACCATTAGCGCTAAAATTCATAACTACAGCGTTGGTGATATTGTGAATCAACGGCTGGTTTTTTCGCACTTCATTTATGATTCCTAGATTCATTTGTTAACTACCTCCGCTCGCACAGCAAAATGATTGGTTGGTCCGCTTCCATGACCTAAATCAAAAGAATGTCTGACCGCTTCCGTCACATAATACTTTGCTAATTTAACGGCCCTTACAATCGGATAACCCTGGCTTAAATAAGCCGTTATCGCGGCAGAATACGTACACCCTGTACCATGTGTATTTTTTGTCTCGATACGTTCTGATCGGAAGGTGTGAATCCAATCTCCGTCGTATAAATAATCCACAGCATCTCCTTGGAAATGGCCGCCTTTCACCAGTGCTGCACCGCAACCGAGTTTCTCTACAATGGATACTGCCGCTTGCTTCATGTCTTCTTTCGTTTCGATTTTCTCTCCTAACAGATCTTCCGTTTCAGGAATGTTTGGTGTAAGGAGTGAAGCTAAGGGAACGAGATGATTTTTCAAATACAGCCTTGCTTCTTTCTCAATTAAAGGGTCACCACTTTGAGCAACCATTACAGGATCCATTACATAGGACACGTTCATTTTCGCTATCCATTCCGCGACAGCTCCCATCATCTCTTCTGTTGCAATCATCCCGGTTTTTATTGCGTGCACAGGCATATCCGAAGAAATGGCTTCGAGTTGATTATCCAGCATATTTATAGGGAGATGGTGAACTCCCTTCACCCCTGTCGTATTCTGTGCCACAACCGATGTGATGACAGACATTCCATAGCTTTTTAACTCTTGGAAGGTTTTCAGGTCTGCCTGAACCCCAGCTCCACCACTTGGGTCTGTCCCGGCAATCGTTAACGCACAAGAGACTTGATTCATTTTGTAGTCACCCCCGCAGTCGGCCACTCTTCACAGGTCAGGGACATTTCCCAGAACAACCATTCCAATTGACAACTCTTTCTAAAAGCTTCCTTCATTTTTTGCTGTTCAGATTCAGAAGCTTCAGCAGCAAGTGAATCTAATCTGGCACGTAAATGGTTCGTCAGCGTTTCGATTTCTCCATTTGCATAGAAGCTGATCCAAGGGTGAAAAGGGTGATTTTCTGTCGGCTGATATTGCTTCATAAGTGTGTGTCCAATTTCAAGGTAAGTCCACGGACATGGAAGCAAGGCGGCTAGTATCTCTCCTAAACTGCCTTGATTGGCATGAAAGATCATATGCTTGATATAGTGATCCGCAGTCGGTGGAAGTGGATACCCTTGTAGCTCTTCATAGCGCACTCCAATGTGTTCACAGAAATTATGGTGCGGATGGACTTCACTATGAAGAACAAAGCTGACTTGATCGTTAAAAAACTCGATATCTTCACGCTTCGAAGACTTGGACATAGCAATGCCATAGACGTGCATGAACGCATTCAAGTACTCGTAATCCGCTTTGATGTAATGGGCTATGGATTCAGGTGGAACAACACCTTCTCCGATTCCTTTAACAAATGGATGTGTGAAAATCTCTTCAAAAATATCGTTATTTTCTTCTCTTAACAACTCTGTAAATGTCATGGAAATAAGCCTCCTAATGATTTGGAAGCCACTAGAGGGGAAAATAGATGTGGATACTGACTACTTCCCTCCGCTGGTACTAACCAGATCAGGTTCTGAGGGACAAAGGATGACCTTTTCTCAGCGAACACTCGCGCCCCTAGTAGATTCCGTGTATTATGATGGTAAAAGTAAATGTTTCTGATTGACTCGTGAGACGACTACCCAGCCGAGCATCGCACCTGCTATACTGCTGACAAGAAAAGGTGGGAGAAAAGCGAAAGCCCCTGCTGTACTCCCCATTAACACTTGGGCATAAGGAACAGCAAACAGAGCTCCGATTACACCTGTTCCAATGACTTCACCAACAACGGCAAAGATTTTTTTCCTAAAGGTTTTGTAAAACAACCCCGCCATAAATGCACCAATCATTCCCCCAGGAAAAGCGAGCAGTGTACCTAACCCTAGAAGCACTCGCAATAATCCAATCGTAAAGGCAATGACCACTGCCGGGATGGGACCTAGAGTGACCGCAGCCATAACGTTGACTGCATGCTGGACGGGATATGCTTTAGCAATCCCAGCTGGAAACCACAACAATTGCGAACCAAGCGTACCAATAGCTACAAAAACGGCCATCGTTGTAAGCAACCTTGTACTGTTCATCGTTATACCTCCCTTCTTAAAGGGAAGCTATAAAAAAAGTCAGATCCTGGTGAGGACCTGACTTTGAATGGGTATATAGTAAATAGACGTATCGTCCAACTACTTCCCTCCGCTGGTATTAACCAGATCAGGTCCATAAGAGTCAGAAAGCATCATGCTTTCTTCTCAGCCCATTCAGGCTCCCCTAGTAGTAAATGAATTGGTATTCGCTTGGATGATTTCAGCATAACAGAGTTGTTATTTTTTGTCACCCGTAAACAAAAACCGATAAGCTTTTTTGAAAAGGAGCGATCATTTTGAAAGCATGGTGGATCATTAGCATGGTATGTCTACTCACTTTGATAGGCTGCTCAACAGATACAACGAGCTCCACTAATGGCGGGGAAGATTCGAAATCATCCAGTACGAGCGATTCCGATGAAAATCTTCCTCCCGACATCACTGGCTATGTAATGGAACAGGAAGACGACCGAATTCTTGTCGTTGACTCGGTGGATCCTGACTCTGAAGGGAATCCTAGAGCCATGTGGGTTTCAGGAATTTCAGGTGATTCCTTTATTGGTAAGCAAGTGGAGGTTTGGACCCAAGGTGATATACAGGAATCTTATCCTGAACAGGCAGCTGCGGATCACGTCTCTGTTTTGGAAATGAGTGCAGTGGAAGGGGCAGACCTGGAAGCCTACGAGGCCCTGTCCAATGCCCTGAAGGACCTGTCTACCCAGGATATTTTATCTGTAAAAATGCTGTCTTTTGATATCGATTCAGACGAATGGCTTGTTCAATTGTCTAAAGTTGGCACAGGCAATGGAGAAGTAGAAAAGTTTATCCCTGACTCAAAATAAAACCTTTAAGAGCGTTTCAGCTTACTGAAACGCTCATTCTTCTACTTTTTTCAACATCCATAATCGCACGCTCAACTCTAAAAGGAATAGATCATCAGCATCTAATAAGGAAAGGCCAGTCAATTGTTCAATATTTCGGAGTCGATGTAACAACGATTGACGATGTAAATTTAAGGCCCGAGCTGTTTGGCTGACGTTGCTGTTGTATTTGTTGTAGACAATGAAGGTATGAATCAAATCGGTCTGTCTTTTCTCATCGTATTGAATCAATTTCTCCAGCGTCTCTTCTACAATATTTTCTATCTCTCTTTCGTGGGACAAGGCCATAAGTAGTCGGTTCATTCTCGTATCACTAAAAAAAGTCCTGTCACCATCCTCGTGCTGCTGGCGGCCGATTTTTAATGCAGCCTTTGCCTCCTCATAGCTTTGGTGGAAAGTGTAGTCTTTTTCTTTCGGGCAAGAAATCCCCCAGCTTATCGTAATGCCAGCTAGTAATTCATTCAACCTTCTCTCGACTAAATCAAGGAATTGATTCGCCGTTTTTGAATACGTACTAGCGTCGGCATCAAGATAAACTATGACCTCTCCTTCATCAAAAGTCGTCATCGTATCCCGCTTCAATACATCTCCCGCGTGAGTGACCTCCTTTTGAATATAGTAATTTCGACTATGCATAGAAGAAGATTTCACACTATGATCGTCTGAAGCGATGTGATCATCGATTGCTTTCTTAAAACGAATATCTCCCACGAGACATATATAGGATTTATCAAGATCATACCCTAATAGCTGAGCTTTGGATAAGAGGGATTTATCAATCTCTATGTTCGTTTTAGCAAGATCAAGCAAGAAATTGTCCTTTAGCCTGATTTCTGTCATTTCGATTGCATTTTCTTTAACAAAATATAATGCACAGGCCGTCAAAGCATGCTCCAGGATTGTCAGCACAATCCAGCTCAACTGCTCATCTTCCACCGGCTTAAAAAGAAGATAGCCTTGTTTTTTATAGTTTGAAAGGATCGTTAACTGGTAGCATGATTCATCCTTGATCTGGTACTTTTCTATATAGTGGGACAGAGGATGATCACTGAAGGCAGAAGGTGTGACAAGCTGGTACTCCTCTTCTCTTTTCCCATTGAGAACGTCAATAAAGTAACGATCGAACTGCTGATTAGCTCGAATTTGCTTATTATGATCACTGATTGCTATTGGAATGCGCGTATTATTAAATAGAATCGTCGTAATTTCTTGCAACCCTTTTCCATTTAAAACACAGTTGATCAATTCTTGTCTGACTGCTTCGGCTTGTTGCTGCTCTGTCTCTTTTTCACGAGCAATTAAGCGGAAGACTTCTTGAAGAATGTCTCCAAACCGGACTTCCCATGGAATTTCTATAAGCGAAAAGTTGTTATCCTCTGCCAGTTGAATAATCCTATCCGGCACTTTGTAAATATGTCTGCCCGTAGCAAAAGCCAGGGCTGATGCTTCTGAACGGATCACATCGTGTACATACTGCTCTAAAGCAGCGATATCTTCTCCACATCCAATTCCTGTACTAAGGACAAATTCATGATTCCTCACAAAATTCTCCACAGGCGTTTCAATAACAGAGATCCACTCTACAGGTATTGCTTGGATTTCCGTCAGGACTTTTGCATTCTTAAAGACAGGCAACTGCATCACATCTTCCACTGTCACTCCCATCTGCTACACCTCTCTATTTATTGATCATTAAGTCCTCGATTGTTTGATGGTCTATATTATTGCCACTGATGATGAGAACGACAGGGCTATTGGCTCGTCTGCCTTTTTCTAATAGAAGTCCAATACCTGAAGCAGCCGCCCCTTCAATTGCCATCTTATGATATTCAAGCATATGCAGGATGCCTTTCCCAATGGATTTTTCAGAAACAAGTTCTGCCCCATCCATATACTTGCCAGTCATCGAAAATGTGTATTGATTTTCTGGCCCCAACCCTCCTAGTAAACTATCAGCCAGTGTATCTTCTTCGGGTAAAACGACAGGAGTTCCTTTCTTTAAGCTTTCGTACATAACTGCTGATTTCTCCATTGATACACCTGTAATTCTAATGGAAGGATCAATCGATTTGAGCGTATATCCGATGCCAGAGAGCAACCCTCCACCCGACAATGGAATGATTACCTCTTTAACTTCTGGAAGCTGTTCCATAATTTCAAGTCCAATTGTACCCTGGCCTGCAATCACTTCCCTGTCATCAAATGGTTTGACTACACTAATGCCTTTTTCCTTTTCTAATTGATAACAATGAGCCTCAGCATCATCCTGGTTGCTACCGACAACGACGACTTCGGCCTCCAACCGCTTTAGACGATTCACCTTTTCAAGGGGGACTCGATTGGATATGCAGACGATACAAGGAATATTAAATTTTTTCGCTACGTAGGCAACAGATATGCCATGGTTTCCTGTGGAGAAAGTTGCTACTCCCTTTTCTTTTTCTTCGTCTGATAAGGACAGAATCTTGTTTGCTGCACCGCGCAGTTTAAAAGACCCTGTAGGATGTGTATGTTCAAGCTTTAAGTAGATATCATTAGTCAAGCTTTTTGATAGGGACTCAGAATAAACGAGTGGAGTCGCTTCTACCACTGAATTCAGCCGCTGCTTAGCCTTCCACACCTCTCTAAATGAAAAAGACACATCACGAATAAGGCATCCTCCTTTTCTTATTTGTTCAGATAATTCAGATATTTTATAGTATTAATTATTATTATAGTGTATGATCTGCCATTCTTTAAAGAGAAAAAGCCGGTGGATATGATCATCCAACAGCTTTTTTTGTAATATTTATGCAGTTACCCCTTTCTCTACATACTGAAGCATGCTATCGTTCGGAAAACAGGTCTTGGAAATTTTATAGTAAAACAACTCTTATTTAGAACGAAGGTTCACTACAGCCCTAATGTTGATTCTTATAAGCAAAATAAAACCTCTAGCTAAAAAAGCCAGAGGTTACGATGATAAGGGTTTTAATGAAGCATTAATCACTTCTTCTAGTTTTCGAACGTCGTGGACAGACTCGATGCTCGCTTGAAGTACTTTTTCGTGAGTAACGGCAGACCAATCTAAATCATAGCCGGCTTCAAGACTGACACAGCGAATAAATTCACGAAGACTGCGCCCATTTCCTTCTCTGAATGGGTGCAACACATTGAGTTCAGACATATAATAAGCTAATTTCATAGGAATAACGGCTCGATCCATATGCTCCCAGTCCTCTTTCATTAATTGCTCAAATAGAGAAACAGAAGCTTCCTTAATGAATCTTGCCTGTGCAAACGAAAAACCGTCTTTCGTAATGTTTTCGGTTCGGATCTCACCCGCAAAAGGATATAAGTCCCCAAACAGATAAGCATGAATCTTTTGAAGATGCCTTAAGTCAAGATCCCCAGTAATTGGTTTCTCCTGAAGTTCTGATAAGCGCTGTGTGGATAGAATAGTCTCCATCGCCTGTAATTGCTTATCGTTTTTGATATCGTAATGATTAATAAATACATCTGTGCCTACATAACAATAGCGGGAGGAACCGCTCCCATACCTTGAGTTAGGCATGACGAGACAATTCCAAAGCCCGCTTGATAAATTCTTTATGTGTAATGGCCCCTGTTAAGCACTTTTTCACTAACAGCTCTTGTTTTTGATTGAGACGAAGCCCCTCAACTGCGATCGAAGCTTTAGCGGACCGCATCAAGTGCTCCGCTTGTTCTTCTGTACGTACACCCATCCATATACCCTCCGAACGTAGTCTTTCTATAATATATTATACTACATTTCTAAGGAAAAATACAGGAGTAAACTTCGACAAAAGCCTGTTATATAGCCTTTTTTACGAGGTTTTCTTCTTTGTTTTAGTTTTACTCTTAGAAGGGGTTTTCGGTTTGGTCGTCTTTTTCTTCGTTCCTTTTGTTTTTTCAAGCGATTTCTCTAGAGCTTCCATAAGGTCCGTAACATTATCCGGCTTTGGCTTCTCTTTTGCTGTCGTAATTTCCTCGTTGTTCTTCTTCGCTTCGATAAGATCCAAAAGCGCTGTACGGTAGTCGTCCTTATATTTTTCAGGGTCGAATTTCTCGGTAAGCTGATCAATCAGCGTCACAGCCGTACTCAACTCTTTTTTACTTAGTTCTGTTTCTTCAGGAACGTTAGGTACATTCTGTACTTGACGGACTTCATCAGGGAAATGGATGGTTTCCATCAGCAGCGTATTTTCGTAAACTCGAATGATTGCCAGCTGTTCTTTAGAGCGAATGATAATTTTCGCAACACCAATTTTATTCGTATCTTTCAGGGCCTGTCTTAAAAGGCCATAGGCTTTCGAACCACCTTCTGTGGGAGACATGTAATAGCTTCGTTCAAAATAGATCGGGTCAATTTCCTCGAGCTGTACGAAATCAAGGATTTCGACTGCTTTGTCTTCTTGTTCTTTCTTTAATGTCTCGAGATCCTCTTCATCTAAGACGACGAACTTGTTTTTCGCGTATTCGTAAGCTTTGACGATTTCCTCTTTCTCTACTTCCCGATCGCAGACCGGACAGCGTTTTTTATATTGGATGGGAGATTTACATTCTTCATGCAGCTGTCGAAGTTTGATGTCTTTATTTTCTGTTGCTGCGTGGAGCTTTATGGGTATGTTAACAAGGCCGAAACTTATGGATCCTTTCCACATCGTATGCATGGCATCCACTCCTTTTTCTTTAGCATGAACGTTTGAAAGAAATTTATGTTTAAAAGAAACCCACTGCCTCAAACTAAAGAAAAAGGTAGGTGGTGAATAATGATAGAACCAATGCTTCTGACGATGGCTGAGGAACTTCCAACAGGAGAAAAATGGGTATATGAAGTCAAATATGATGGTTTTCGGGTAATCTTAACTTGGACAAAAAAAGGAATAACTTTGTCGAGCCGCAATGGAAAAGATTTAACCGAACGTTTCCCAGAAATTACAACTCTTTCTGAACAACTCTCCCCGCCATCCCTGCCTATTACATTGGATGGAGAGTTGGTTATCCTTAATACGCCTTATCAAGCCAATTTTCCTCTTCTACAGCAAAGAGGCCGACTTAGAAGTATAGATAAGATCCATGATTTTGCCAGCCAGCGCCCCGCAACATTCATGGCTTTCGACTTCCTTAACGAGACTAGCGCAGCTTATAAGAAGCGAAAAAAACAATTGAAGGAAATCATCCATCGCCTAAACAGTCCAAGGATTCAGTATGTACAAGAATATACGGATAGTAGTGAAATCAAATCCATCGTTCATACCCACCTCGGGGAAGGGATAATTGCTAAAACAACCAATAGCATCTACACTCCAGGAAAACGAGTGAGAAATTGGATTAAATATAAAAATTGGAGATCGGTTTCTGGCTTTCTTACTTCCTTCAACCCTCAAAATGGGTACTATCTAATCGAAGGTACTGATGAAGACGAGCATTTCCCTATTGGCACCTTTAAACATGGGTTTGATGAAGAAGAGGAGAATACGTTACGCACCTTTTTCAAACAAGAAGGCATAAAAAAAGGCAAGTCCTGGTTTCTTGAACCAAGTGTCTGTGTGGATGTTCATTGTCTCGATGCTAACCAAGGGGAGTTGAGAGAACCGATGTTTTCAAGCTTCCGCTTTGATCTTTCTCCCGAAGAGTGTACAAAGGAAAAATTACGTTGGGATCTGTCCCTTATTCCTGATGAAGTCGATTTTACTCATACAGATAAAGAGCTGTGGCCAGGGAAAACAAAAGAAGACTATTTGATCTATTTACGTAATATCGCTCCTTACCTCCTTCCATTCATAAAAGAGAAGAAGGTTACGCTTATTCGGTACCCCGATGGGATATATAAAGAATCTTTCTTTCAAAAGCATTTGCCTGATTATGCTCCTGATTTTGTAGGGGAATGGGTTGAAGCGGGGGAAGCTTTTATCACATGTTCAAACCTGCCTTCGTTTCTCTGGCTTGGAAATCAAGGGGCACTTGAATTTCATATTCCTTTTCAAAAAGCTGGCGGTAAAGACCCCGATGAAATCGTTTTTGATCTGGACCCCCCTGGGAGAGAACAATTTCCCCTTGCAATCCTTGCTGCTCAGTTGCTAAAGCACCTTTTGGATGAGTTAGAAGTCGAGAGCTTTGTTAAGACGTCCGGCAATAAAGGAATGCAAATTCATATTCCTATCGAAGAAGGAAGCATGAATTATGAGGAAACTCGTCACTTCACCCATTCATTGGTCAAATTACTTATTAATGAAAAACCGGATCTCTTTACAGTTGAACGATTAAAGAAAAATAGAGGCAACCGCTTATATTTAGATTACGTTCAATATGCAGAAGGTAAAACGATCGTTGCACCCTATTCTGCAAGGGCGACAGAAAAAGCAACGGTAGCTGCCCCCTTATTTTGGAGCGAAGTACAAGAAGGCTTAACTCCTGAACAGTTTACAATCGAAACTACATTAAAACGAGTTCAAGACTTCGGCTGCCCATTTCAAGATTACGATAATGCCCGCCAACGACAGCCCATCAAGCAGATGAAGGCAATGTTCCAAAGAACCTAATTGAATTTACAGTGAAAATATGTCGAATATTACCCGGGAAATAGATCAGTTTTTGACCCTCTTAATAAAAAACCTACAGCTCATGTCAGGAGCTGTAGGTTTTTAAGTTATTTTATTCAGAAAGAGCCTTCGTCCCTTCTCTGAGCTTGAATTTTTGAAGCTTTCCACTCGCATTACGCGGCAGCTCGTCTACAAATTCGTATCTCCTCGGCCGTTTGTAACGGGCAAGTCTGCTTCCCGTTGTGCAGAATTCGTCGAGGGCTTTATCATTCAAGTCAGTGTCTTTTTTAACAATGAAGGCGACCACCCGCTCTCCCCACATTTCATCTGGTTCTCCTATGACTGCTGCATCAAGTACTCCAGGGTGATCGAAAAGAACGTCTTCTACTTCCCTTGAATAGATGTTCTCTCCTCCGGAAATAATCATATCCTTCACCCGATCACTCACCCATAAATACCCATCTTCGTCATACGAACCAATATCTCCACTATGATACCAGCCTTTATAAAGAGCTTCTTCCGTTGCTTCGGGTCGGTTATAGTAGCCCAGCATCATGCTCGGCCCCCTGACGATAATCTCCCCAAGTTCTCCTGGTTTACATATCGCTTCAGGCTCCGCTGGACCGTGTTCATTCGTCTGAACAACCCTCACCTCATGGTTCAGAAGCGGTCTCCCTGCAGAACCAGCTTTCGAAATTTGCTCATCTTCCATTAACCCCGTAATTGCTGGTCCCATCTCTGTCATTCCATAGGCTTGGATAAGCTGTACTCCGAGCACCTCATGCAGTCTTGTTGTTAGTGCAGGTGCCATTGGTGCTCCTCCATATAATCCTCTCTGAAGAGATTCAAAATCTTCTTTACTGAATTCCTCCTGGATCATCATATTCCACATTGTTGGAGCAGCAAAGAAGGAAGTGATTTGTTCTTGTTTAACTGTTTCAATAACTGCTGGGGCATCAAAGTGGTGCATAATGACGTTTGATGCCCCTGTCATCACTCGAGGGAAAAACGCACAATGCAGCTCGGCACAGTGGAAAATAGGTGCTACAGTCAGGCCACGATCCTTATCGGTCAAGCGTAAACATGCGGTCATTAGTAAAGCCTGATCGACCATATTGCGATGGGAATGGACAACCCCTTTTGGAAGTCCAGTAGTCCCAGAGGTGTACATAATCGCATAAGGATCGTTTTCCTCCAGCTCACATTCAGGTCTTTTCGTATCTTGTCTGCTCACTTTGTCATAGTAATGGAAAGCATAAGAGAGGTTTTCTTCGTCGATGGACCAAAATTCTATGTTCGGTAGCTTATTCACAATGAGTTCTACTTGAGAAGCTGTTGCTTTTTCGAATAAAACTACTTTCGGATCTGCATCTTGCAAGATGAATTCAAGCTCATTAGCCATCAGCCTAAAGTTGATTGGATTAAAAACAGCCCCAATTTTCATACAAGCGAACAGTGTGGTGGCAAATTCAGCTGTATTAAAGAGAACAGTTGAAACACGATCTCCTTTTTCAACACCTGACGCCATTAGAGCATTCGCTGTCCTGTTTACTTCTTCATCCCACTGTCTGTATGTCCAACGGGTACCTAATCGCGTATCCACTAACGCTTCTTTATTTGCATACTTCACCACAGTCTGCTCAAACATACTTTTTAATGTTGGTCCCATGTATCATCGACTCCTCCATATGTTTTAGTCCCATAGTAAAAGAACCTTGTCTCCTTATTTTGGCTGCATTCGAATCGCTCCGTCTAAACGGATCACCTCCCCATTTAGCATAGGATTTTCAAGGATACTCAGCACAAGCTTTGCAAATTCATATGGTTTACCAAGACGTTTAGGAAATGGAGTCCTCTCCCCTAAAGCTTCTCTCGCATCTTCTGGAAGCTGGCTGAACATTGGTGTTTCAAAAAGCCCTGGGGCTACCGTCATCACCCGTAATCCATATCGGGCAAGCTCTCGTGATATCGGTAGCGTCATACCGACAACCCCGCTTTTTGAAGCGCTATAAGCTGCTTGACCGATTTGACCTTCAAATGCTGCAACAGATGCTGTATTCACGAAAACTCCGCGCTCTCCTTCTTCATTCGGCTCGTTGTGCTGCATTCGTTCAGCACCGAGCCTGATCATATTAAATGTCCCGATCAGATTTACTTCAACAACTTTAGAAAAAGAGCTCAATCGGTGCGGGCCTTCACGTCCTACGATCTTTTCTCCTACTACTATACCTGCACAGTTAACAACTGCATTCACTTTTCCAAAATGATCAATAGCTTTATCCAGCATTGCGGTGATATCTTCCTCAGATGTGACATCCACCTCTGCAAATAGCGTTTGTGAACCAAGCTCTTTGGCAAGCTTCTCCCCTTTTTCCGTATCGCGGTCCGCTATAACTACTTTTCCCCCGTTACGAACCAACTTACGAACAGTTGCCTCCCCTAGCCCGGATGCTCCTCCTGTGACAACAGCAATGATTTCATTGACAATCATTATTCCATCTCCAATCGTTCAATAATAGTGGCATTGGCCATTCCTAATCCTTCACAAACTGCCTGCAGCCCATATCGCTTTCCGGTTCTTTCTAATTCGTACATCAAGGTTGTCATCAATTTTGTTCCTGTCGCTCCTAAAGGATGGCCTAAGGCGATTGCCCCTCCATTGACGTTCAATTTGGAATGATCGACCCCGGTCTCTTTCATCCAGAACAAAGGGACGGGGGCAAATGCTTCATTCACCTCAAACAGATCAATATCATCAATGGTCAGTCCGGCTTTTTGAAGAACTTTATAAGTAGCCGGGACAGGTCCAGTAAGCATCAAGGTAGGATCAGAGCCTACGACAGATCGTGCTATAACACGGAATCTCGGTCGTAAGCCGAGTGCTTCTGCTTTTTTACGTGACATTAATAAAACTCCCGAAGCTCCATCACTCATCTGACTGGCGTTTCCAGCCGTGATTTTTCCACCTTCTTGAAATGCAGGCTTTAACTCCGCAAGCACTTCCAAGCTGGTTCCAGGGCGCGGTCCTTCATCCAGCCTCATTGTCACCTTTTCTCCACTTTCATCTACCACTTCAATTGTCATTGTTTCTTTTTTAAATCTTCCTTCTTTTATGGCATTCAAAGCACGTTCATGGCTCTTCACAGCGTAATCATCAAGCTCTTGTTTTGATAATCCCCATTTCTCAGCAATACGCTCAGCAGATAGTCCTTGATTGATCATTTCATACCGTTCACTCAATCGCTCGCTATAAGAGGTTCCTTTCATATTAGAAAACATTGGTACTCTAGACATGCTTTCGACTCCACCTGCAATGACTACATCCATATCCCCACTTGCAATAGCCTGTGAAGCAAAATGGACCGCTTGCTGGCTGGATCCACATTGACGATCGATCGTTACTCCTGGTACCTCCATCGGATATCCTGCTATAAGAGCAGCCATGCGTGCCACATCACTGGCTTGTTCACCTACCTGGGTGACGCATCCGGCGATGACATCTTCTACTTCTTTTGCATCTATATCGGCCCTTGAAACTAATTCTTTGAGCACGAGACTTAGCATTTCATCTGGTCTCATGCTGCTGAGGAGTCCATTTCTTCTTCCCACCGGTGTTCTAACTGCTTCTACAATAACCACTTCATTCATGATGAATTTCCTCCTATAACAATCCCATTTTTTTAGCTATTATTGATTTCATAATCTCATTAGATCCCGCATAGATGGCAGTCACAGGTGCGTCCCGGAAGCGTCTTGCGATTTCATATTCTTCCATATAGCCATAGCCACCGTGCAAATGCATACAGCTCATAGCTACCTTCTTGACTAAATCCGTTGTCCACCACTTGGCCATGGACACTTCCTTTACGACATCCTCCCCATTCATATGGGCCTCGATCGTCCTGTCCAGGAAGGTACGCCCGATTTCAACTTCCGTCTGAAGTTCCGCCAATGTAAACTGCGTATTTTGAAAAGATGCAATGGTCTTCCCAAAGGCTTGCCTCTCTTTTACGTATTCGACCGTCAAGTCAAGCATACGCTCGCAGGCAGCAATGGCTCCGATCCCTACAATCAGCCTCTCCTGCTGCAGCTGGTTCATTAAGTAGTAAAACCCTTGACCCTCTTGTCCAAGAAGGTTTTCAACAGGTACCTTCGCATCTTCAAAGATCAGTTCAGAGGTGTCCTGACTGTGCAGGCCGATTTTGTCCAGCTTCTTCCCTCTCTTAAAACCAGGAGTATCTTTTTCTACAATCATAAGACTGATTCCCTTATGGACGGGAGATGCTTTAGGATCCGTTTTGCATACTACGACTATAAGATCTGCGTGAACACCGTTTGTAATAAATGTTTTTTCACCATTTAGAATGTAGTGCCCATCAGAATTCACCGCCGTTGTCCGAATAGACGCGAGATCGGATCCGGCCCCTGGTTCAGTCATGGCAATTGCCGTAATCAGTTCTCCTGTCGTGCATTTAGGAAGCCATTTCTTTTTTTGATCCTTCGTTCCGTAAGCATGTAGATATGGAACAACGATATCATTGTGCAATCCTATCCCAATAAGACCTGTTCCTACTTTTTCAAGCTCTTCATTAATCACAACCGAATAGCCAAAATCGGCTTCAAATCCCCCGTACTCTTCATCTAACCAAGGACATAAATATCCGTTTTTTCCAAGCTTCTGCCAAAAGGTTCGCGGAATTCCCCCTTGCTTCTCCCATTCATCAAAATAGGGATAAGCTTCTTTATCAAGGAACTTCCTTAACGACCTGCGTAATATTTCATGCTCTTCTTTTATGTACGGTGCTTTCATAAGCTCCTCCTATGCCGGAATTTTCGAATTTAACCACTCAGTGTATGTATTCTACCTTTTTCTTACATTCCCTTCAGATATTAAGTAAACGCTTTCAATAAATTAAAAAAGAAACCGGCGGCTGCTTTTGCAAACCTCAGGTTTCTACGTTATCTTTATCACTTATAAGTTTTTCAGTACTTTTTCAATTGCGTGAGCGACCCCGTCTTCATCATTGGTCAGCGTAACCCAATCCGCTTCTTCTTTCACTTTTTCCTGTGCGTTACCCATCGCCACTCCAAACCCAGCTTCATGGATCATTGCGATATCATTCATGCTGTCACCTACAGCCATAACCTCATCCATCTTCAGCTCTAGCCACTCACAAACTTTTTCTAGAGCAGCAGCTTTATTGACTCCCGCTGGGTTAATTTCAATGTTGGTAGGGCTGGAGTTAGTGATTTCAAAGGAATCGAATCTGTTCAGCTCGTCTAAGATGATTTGGCGGACATGATTGTCCTCAATATCGTAACCGAATTTCAGCCAGTCATATCCTTCCACTTCTCCTTCAAATGGATTCTGAGTATTGTAAAGGCCTTGGACAGTGGAAGACCAGAAGTACAGCCCATGCTCTTCTTTCAACTCCCATAAACGTCGTACATGCTCTTTTTTCAATTTATTCTGTTCTACTAATTCAAATCGACCGTTATAAATTTCTCCCCCGTTAATCGTGACAATATAAGAGGATTCTCCTAGCGCATCCGCTATATGCCTGCAACGCGATAGAGACCGTCCTGTACTTAACACTACTTGAAGACCCTGTTCTTTTGCTCTCAATATAGCGTCAATGTTTCTTTCTGACACCGTTTCTTTTGAATTAACGAGTGTTCCATCTAAATCCAAAGCAATTAGCTTGATGTTTTTTTCCATTGTCTTCACGCCCTCTCTTTTGCTCTCTCTATTCTAATACAATAAGAGAGAATCATACAATCAAACACCAAGAAGAATGATGACTGAATGTATTTCACATATAAATTTTCTATAAACTGCAGGTCAATTCCCACTCAGTTTGCTTTAGGCCTAACAAACACTCGATTAAAGCTTTGTCTTCTAAATATGCCTTTTTTCTTTAGAGTTATTCATTTCGTTTTTCGTACTTTAAATGCATGACGATGCCTTGTTCGTAGTTTCCAAACTTCGGACCAAATAAGTTCATCCCGCCTTTGTTTACGGCTTCTTCTTTATTCCCGAGCTTAAAAGAGATGTAAGGTTGGTTCCCTGCCATAAAATCTCTTAATGTGAGACTGTTATTCACTTTGGACCCATCAATAAAACAACCTTCATTCGTAATTTTCCATTGTTTTAACAGACCATATTGGGTGTAGTTTGTTCTCCACCAATCAGGAGTGAGAACCCCTCTCTCTCCACCAAAATCACTCGGAGACGTCCACGTTCCAACTTCTTGCCCGTTCACCCATGCAGTGATGTCTGAAGGCCAGTCCATTTTATAATTAGGGGCTTCTGAACAAATTTCTGCAGAGAACTCAATTTCTTTTGCCTGATATCCGTAAGGAATTCGATTTGGAAAACGATACTCTACATAACCATCTCTAAAGAACAATAGCTGAGCTTTTTTTCGTTCAGGCTCGTAAAAAGATCTGGGGTCGTCCTGCATACCTATGTACCCTTCTTCACTCACTAATCCACAGTTAGGCACAACATGGCAGTCTAAGTAATCGCCAATAGGCATCTCAAATCTTATTTCGTGGCCATTCACTTCAGGATCATCTGAGAATAAATCCATGATGATTCGATCGTAATTAATCGCACTCACCTTTTGTGTACCTCTCCCCGGAACAAGTTCCGTTACAATCAAACCTACCTCCTCCAATTTATTGACGTGTGAAGCCGTCGTAGAAAAAGGGAGGCCTAATTTATCTTTCAGTTCGTTTACATTATGGGGTTTTTCACTAAGAATCTTTAGCATTTCAATACGCGTCTGATTCGCTAACGCCTTGCTAATCGAGAGCATGTTATCAAATGATAATTGTAAATTTTTCACTCTGACACCACCTGGGAATCTGCATAATCTATATTTATTATAGCAGACGGGAAGGATCATCTTCACAAAAATCCCTCTGCCAGATGGCAGAGGGGCGATGCTTATTGTGCAGGATTTTCTTCTAACTTTCTTTCTTCAAGTTTTTCAACCACATCATTGTATTCGTCTTCTGTATAAGAATAGAAGTACATGACGATTAACCTGATCAGTGAACCGAGTGCAGGCAGTAAGGCAATAACGAAGAATAAAGCATTCATTGTCGCCACGGACTGATCTTGATTTGGTGAGTAGTTGATCCAGGTTAAAATGACACCTGTCAGTCCACCTGCGACAGCGACAGATAATTTTCCTGTAAAGGTCTGGCCAGAGAAAGTTACCGCTTCGTTCCTTTTTCCTGTCTTCAGTTCTGTATACTCGATCGTTTCCGCTAACATGGAAGAAATTAAAGGTCCAGTAGCTGTATAGAGAAGCATGGTAATAGCAATGAAGACAAAGGAAACAATGACACTAGAATAACCAACAGAGAACCAGATGATTCGAATGACAATATCTATTGCGACAATGGTCATCAACAAATGTTTTTTCTTAAATCTCTTGGCAAGACTCGGGATTACAAAGAATCCAATACAACTTGCCAAACTTATGATTCCGAATATCGACATCAGGGAAGCGTTTCCAAGATTGTAAGTAAAAAAGTACACGTTTAAAGCTTGGGTAATGTTCATAAAGACATTACAAAAGAAAACAACTAGCACTGCGAACATCGGTTTATTGGCCCTTACAGCTCGTACCGCATCTGATAACTTAACTTTTGCTTTTGGAGGCTGCACTCTTTCTTTCGTATTTTTAAAGCCGTTGAGCATAATAGGAAGTGCAAATGCCATCAAGACGACAGTAGCCAGCAGATACCCTTGTCCTTGGTCGCCCTGGCCTAACCACTCAGCCAGTGGAACGAATACTACAGGAGATAGACCGATCCCTGCAAAAACTCCCATATTGGCAAAAGTGATAAGCTTTGTACGCTGCTGAGCATCCTGACTCATTACCGTGGATAACGACCAATACGGTACATCAGAAACCGTATAGATCATCCCCCACACAATATAAGTACCCCCGGCAAATAAGATTTTGGCTGTATCACTTAACCCGTCTAACGGGAGGAAACAAACAATTGTGATGAGTGAGATAAAAAAGGGCATATATTTCAAATATGGCCGGAACTTTCCGTGTTTGGAGTGCAAGGTATCCATGACAGAAGCCATCATTGGATCATTGATTGCATCCCACGTACGAGCAATTAAGAAAATCATACTTGCTGCTGCTGCCGAAATCCCTAAGATATCCGTGTAGAAGAACAGAATATACGAACCGACTAATCCAAAACTGATACATTGACCAAAACCGTACCCAAAATAAGAGGCAAACTCTTTTTTACTAATATCCTCACGCTTATCCACATCATTTGAAACCGTTGATTTTGCTGATTCCACCGTTTATTACCTCCTCCATATTATTCAAAAACAAAGCCGTTGGACTGCTGTGCAATAATCCTCTTAATTTTTTCCGGATCAAACTTGTATTCGTGATTATGATCCAGTAGACCATTTACTTCTTGCTCGACGTCCGTTAATTGGGTATAGCAGAACCCTTGAATATATTTCGTATCCTTTATCACGTTTGTCAATTGTTCCAAACGAAGGAGAACTTCTTCCTGAGACTCAGGTCTTGTCCCATAACCCCAATCATTTCCTTTTGTGGAGCCATAAGCTATACCACCATATTCACTAATGATGACCGGCTCTCCGCCGTATTTATATCCTTTAGCGTAGTTTTGTTTACAGCTTGTTGTTGATGGACTGCCGTTTACAAATTCTTCTTTATTCTTATAGCTGCGGCTCATGGACTCGGGATCTGAGTTATAATCATGAACCGTTAAAATGTCAGTCAATGTGTGTTCCCAGCCATCATTCCCAACAATCAGTCTAGTCGGATCGAAAGCTTTTGCCTGATAGTATAAAGCGTTTACAAAGTTTTGCTGATCATCGCGATGATAAATTTCGTTTACACCCCAAGATTCGTTCATCAGCGTGTAAATGATGACGGATGGATGATTGTAATGCTTAGCGATCATCTCCCTGGACTCCTCCATCATTCGAGACATCGATGTCGTTGAGAAAAGAAAGCTGCTAGGCATCTCAGCCCACATGACTAAACCTAAACGATCACACCAATACATATATTGTCGATCAGCGATCGTTTGGTGGCGCCTTACTCCGTTGAAGCCCATCTCTTTTACTTTTTTCAAGTCTTCTTCCATCTGTTTGGATGTTGCTGTCATTAATGCGCCTGGATAATAGCCCTGGTCTAATAATAGTCTTTGGTAAAAACTCTCGCGATTTAAAAGGATTCTCTCACCCTTGACCTCAATGCTTCTCATACCAAAATAACTTTCCACTTGATCATACGTTTTGCTCCGGTCTTTTACAGTAAATCGAATATCATAGAGATTAGGATGATCCGGAGACCAGTAGAACACGCGAAAATCCGCTTCGTCAGACTGTACATCTAACGTTAAGTCAATAGAAGACTGAGTGCCTTTGACCCAGGTCCCAGCCGTGGTAATCCATTCGTCTTCAAAAAATACTTCGGCTTCTAGATAGACTGGGTATTGGTGTCCCTTTACACGTGCTTGCAAATGAAGCGTTGAATCTTCCACACTTGGAGTCATTCCCACGTCTTGCAAATGTATGGAGGATACTTCCTCTAACCAAACCGGTTGCCAAATGCCAGTGGTCCGTGTGTACCAGCATAGAAAATTATCAGACTTCCATGATTGTTTCCCAATCGGCTGTTCCACACTATTTTCATCTTGTACTCTTACAGTAATCGTGTTCTCACCATTATTTAGCGCTTGAGTTATAAGAAAGCTAAAAGGAGTATGTCCACCTTCATGATCTCCTATGAGTTGTCCATTGACCCAGACTTTTGTGTAATAGTCTACAGCTTCAAAATGAAGGTAAACTTCGTTATTCGTAGTTTGCCATTCGAATGTTTTTTCGTACCAGATAATTGAATGGTGCTCTTGATCATTCACTTTGGACATTTCACTTTGGTAGACATAAGGAACTTGTATTCCTTCTCCCTGCACCCCTTGCTTAAACCAAGCTTCTTGTTCGCCTACATTCTCATCGTCGAATTGAAACTTCCACGTGCCATTTAAATCAATCCAATCATTTCTCCTAAACTGTGGTCTCGGGTACTCTGCGGATTGACTATCCTTCTTTGCTAACAGAGGTTTTGCATCAATCATCCTCTTCCCACCTTTTGTTACAACTTTTAATGTTATAAAAAACCCTTCAACCGACCTTAGAAAGGGCTTTCATTTATATTGTGGTTTTATTATTACATATAATCACGTTTTATTACAAGTAAATTTGTTATAAAAATTAAAAAAATTTTGGCACGCACTTTTCCAATCATCTTACCTGTAGAGAAACAACACTGGAGATCTTGTTTTAATCATTATTGAAATCTTATTACTATTCGTAACTGGTATATTTTTATTTCCTACTTAACCCATAGCCCTATCCTCATTTACATAGACATTCCTATTGGGGTTCCATTCTCGGTTTTGAATTTTTTACGCACACTTAGGAAAAAGTATGTCTTATATGATCCCGATCCAACGAAAAGTTAAGTTGACGGCTATCACTATGAGAAGGATGATGATTTTCTATCCTAAGATACGATTACCGTTATACATGTAAGGGTATATAAAAATGAGTCTAATCTTTAAGGAGGTTACTTATGTTTGACTACACCGTGGAAACGAAGAAAAGTATGGATGAAGCCGTTGAAAGCTTAGAAGCAAATCTGATGGAGCAGAAATTTGGGGTCCTTTGGAACTTTGACTTAAAGGATAAGCTTCATGAAAAAGGGTTAGAATTTGAAAAAGAGTTTAAGATTTTAGAGGTTTGTAATCCTAAAGAAGCTCAGCGTGTTTTGAACGAAAACACACTTGCAGGCTATTTCCTTCCGTGTAAAATGGTCGTCTACACTGAGGATGGAACGACGAAAATCGGCATGCCTAAGCCTACGTCCCTTATTCAGATGGTAGAAGATGATAACATTCAGGCAATTGCTAAAGATATCGAAGAACGTCTAATTGGTTGTATCGATCAAACGGTATAGTTAGAGCAAAAGCACGTGCCTGACTTATGACTTCGAGGGCTAGACACAGAAGCTGGATGTAACCACTCAGCGAAAGAATTATCCACAAAAAAATCAACTTATTATTTCCTATAGACAGGAAAAAAGTCAAAGGCTCAGGGCCTTTGACTTTTTTGTTTATTTGAATACCCCAGCGTCCATCTCTTTGACTATTCTAGTTTCATTTTTATGAATAGAAAGTTTAAGAGAAGGAGCTAAAGTTCCACCAAAGTGATCGAATTGGAACTGCTCAGATTGCTGACCGATTTCATTAATAGTCAATCCATCCAAGTCATAGAAATTAGCAAAGCTGATAACTGTACCATTCGGCATAACCATCCAGGAATACGTCTGATATGGCTCATCTTTTGGATTCGCTACAACTAACCCATCTCCGTTCAACGGCTCATATCCTTCGGTCAATGAATCAGAAGCAAAACCATAAAGCCCGTCCGGACCTGTAATTCCAGGTGCGAACTTATTCTTGTGCGTATCTGTAAATAAGTAGTACTGATTCCCTTTTGTAACAATATGCGGACGCTCTAATTCCTGATTAACGCAATTCGCTTCCATGATTGGAGGAAGGATATCGTATTCAGTCAGGTCGCTGTTTTTCGCTTCCGCTATCCCGATACTTCCATTGTAAAGCTTGGAAGCTTCAGGTACGTCATGTCCCGAAGCGAATTCTTCGGATCCAATATGTTCTGTCTGACAAGAGCGCTCGGCAGGTGCACCATTCGAGTTACCTTCAAACAAAATGTATTCCTTGCCTGACTTAGGATCTTTAAAGAACCATGGGTCACGAAATGCGTAAGCAATGTCACCTTGATCTGATTGGTCTTTTGTTTGATAATACTTCCCTTCTGGCTCTAAAATGATTTCATGATCTGACCAGTTAGAGAATTGGATTTCACCTTTTGATACGTCTACATCTGCAGAAGCTTTAGCTAGACGCTGCTCATAAGTTATTTGGGTCTCCCCTTTCCTGCCAGTAGCCGTATAGAAGAAATGGATTTTTCCATTATCGATCATTGCAGATCCGGCCCATTGCCTTGAGCCTAGCGCTTCACCATCTTCAAATACCTTTCCACCTAACTTCCAGTCTTTCCCGTTCTTAGAATAAAAGTAGCGGATTTTAGCAATGTCATGGCGTTTCCCAGGCAGGACATCACTAGGAGCCGTCAAGGACATAATGATTTTATAACCATTTACCGTGGCAATGGAACCGTCTTTATTACGAAGCGGCCATGTATCCCACACGTGGTATTCTGGTGCAATCTGTTCTAAATCTTCGTTTGAAATTTCAGGAGCTGTGTTATCACCATTCTGTTCAATCTTCGTCACATCTTCTCGAGTCCAATTGGTCGTTCCTTCTTCTGCAAAAACAGAAGCAGGAGTAAGTATGGAGGAAAACAAAGTTGCCATTCCAAGAATCGAACCGAAGACTTTATTCTTTTTACTCACAGAAATTCCTCCTTTTTAGTGTGATGGAATAATTTGACCAGGCTTAAGAGTGCCGTTAACTTTTGTTTCGTCTCCATTAATGGACAGTTTCAATGTAGGAGCGAACGTACCGCCTAGCTGTTTATTACCGTTTTCATCAATGTACTCATTTACAAAGCTGATGACGGTTCCGTTTGGCATCACAGCGTGAGAATATGTCATAAATGGATCATCTTCTGGGTTCGCAACAACAAGTCCATTATCGTTCAACGGCTGATAATCTCCACGAAGGGAATCGTTAACGAATCCGTAAAGACCATCTGGACCATTTAGACCGGGAGCGAATGTGAACTGGTGAGAAATCGTAAACAAGTAATACTGTCCACCTTTAACTAAAACATGTGGACGCTCCAGTTGTTGGTTTACTCCGTCTGCTTCAAGAAGCGGGGGAAGCAATTCGAATTCTGTTAAGTCTTCATTTTCTGCAGAAGCAATTCCGACATTTCCGTTATAGTCCTCAGCACCTGCTGGTACTTCATGGTCTTTTCTGAATTCTTCACTGCCGATATTTTCTGGATCTAAGGTTTTCTCATAACCTGCAGAATTTCCTTCAAAAATGATGTATTCCTTTTTCGTTTTTGGATCTTTGAAGAACCAAGGATCACGGAAGGAATAAATGATATCCCCTGTCTTTTGATCTTGTGTTTCATAGTACTCTCCATCCGCTTCAGCAAGGATCATGTGCTCGCCATGATTGCTTAGCTCTACGGATTTATCTTTCTTGTCTACCTCAATGTCAAACGTCGTTTTAGCTAATCGCTGTTCAAACGTCGTGGTTTCTTCTCCTTTACGTCCACTAGCTGTGTAGAACAAGTGGACCTTTCCGTCCTCTTCCATCATTGCTGAACCAGCCCATTGGCGTGATCCTAATGCTTTGTCTGGATCATAAGATAAACCGCCCATCTCCCAGTCTTTACCGTTTTTAGAGTAGAAGTAGCGAATTTTCGCTTCGTCGTGACGGCCACTCCATGTATATTCTTTAGAAGCTGTTAACGCAAAAACAACTTTATACCCGTTTACGGTCGCGATGGAACCATCACGATTACGTAACGGCCATGTATCCCATACCCAATAATCAGGAGCGACTTGATCAACGTTGTCGATATCAGGTGCGGTGTTGTCTTTATTCAAGTTGTAATTCTGAGCATCTTCACGAGACCAAACCGCCGTTTCTGTTTCACTTTTCTCTGCTGCACTTGCGATTCCTGGTGTTTGAACCAATCCTCCTACTAGCATGATAGCTGATAACGCTACCCCTTGTACTACAGATAACTTTTTACCTCTCTTCATCATTCACACTCCTTAAAAATTTTATGGATGAAAGCTTTCGATTTAAACCTAATGCATGGATGAACAGGAAGCAAATGGATGTAAAAGATAAAAATGGAGAGGGACTTTTGGCACCCGAAGCAGACAGTAACCTTAATGTAAGCGCTCGATAAGAATGTGATAGAACGGTTTCAATTACTTACAAAAATAATTCTAAAGATACAGGAATCGATTCCACATTCAGGTTAATTGTCATGTGTTTTCACCACTCTTAGTGCTACTCTTTTGTTGATTGAAGTGTTGAATCTTCTAAATATAGGTTCATCTATCTACTATTTATTGGTTTTGTTAGTATTATTTTCTTCACAATAGGTCCTTTGTCTAAATTAGATATCTCAAATGGTGCATTTATTCCTGATTTATTTGAATCACAAATGCGACACGGGGTACCAGTCATTATCTTAATTCTCCTCCTTCTTAACTCCACAAAAAAAACAGGAGTTGGATGTCCCTGGGGGTACCCTCCTGCTTTTTCCGAGATGACTTTTTTAATGCTGTATGGGAGGAAGTGGACCTTGCTCTTTTCCCTTTCTCAACAATGTAAACTTTCCCTGATCGGAAATCGCCGCATAAAATACATCCTTACTATCTGATATCCCATATTCATTCAACTGTTTCTCAAGCCATTTTTCATCTTTATTCGTTTTATATAAGATATCTTTCTGGATCTCTCCATCCATAATGATCGGCATTTCATACCCCTCGCCTCTTGTATAAATGTTCATGTCTTTTTTAGTGACAGGTTCATTACCAGACCTTAATTTAATAGAGAGGCGACCATTGGCTTCAATAATACCCATGTCCACATCTTGAATATGAAAAACATTTTCTTCCCGCAACATTTGTATGATGTTATCAATGGAATAATTGATGTCTTTCAAGTTCTTTTCTACTAATTCACCTTTAAATACCACAACCGTAGGTTCAAAAGTAAGAAGCTTTCCGATCTTCCTATTTTTAAGTTTGATCCAGATGACGAACTTCTGCACGAATGCTATAGCAATCATAGCAATTACCGTATGAATATGGTTAATTTTCGGATCTGCAATGTCTGCACCAACTACAGATCCTAATACAAGTACTACGAGGAAATCGAAGACGGGTAACTCTCCAATAGATCTTTTACCCATAAATAAACCGATAAATAATAATAACGGGAGAATTGTAACGATCCTTCCAAGAACTTTAATCGTATCCATCCATAGTTCCACTGTCTCACCCCTTTAATCATAAGATTCCAAAAGCGATAACCCCTTATGCTAAATATTTTAGTTTTACCTGTTGACATTATACCTTATGGGGTATATTATTGTTCATGTGCTGGTCAACAACGACCTAAAAAACTCCACAAAAGGAGGTCAATACCATGGAATACAATGACGCTATGAAAAATAGAGTGAAGCGTTTAGAAGGACAATTGCGAGGCGTCTTGAAGATGATGGATGAAGGAAAAGAATGCAAAGACGTCATCACACAGCTGTCTGCTTCCAGAAGTGCGATTGATCGCACGATTGGTCTTGTCGTGAGCTCCAATCTTGTGGAGTGCATTCAAGATGCTGATGATTCACAAGATAAAGAGGACTCCATTAATGAGGCCGTTCAATTGCTTGTCAAAAGCAGATAAAATTTTTAAACAACAATATACCCTAACACGTATATGTATTTAGATTAAGGAGGAGATTACATGTCGGAAACAAAAAAGACAAATATTATTCTATTCAGTGGAGATTATGATAAAGCGATGGCTGCTTATATCATCGCCAATGGTGCAGCAGCTTATGATCATGAAGTGACGATCTTTCACACATTCTGGGGGTTGAACGCTCTTAGAAAAGATGAACCCATCACTGCCAAGAAAGGATTTATGGAAAAAATGTTCGGTAAAATGATGCCTCGTGGTGCAGATAAAATGGGTCTTTCAAAAATGAACTTTGCAGGATTCGGTCCTAAAATGATCAAAGACGTCATGAAAAAGCACAATGCAATGCCGCTTCCTGACCTTATCGAAATGGCGCAGGAACAAGATATTAACCTTGTGGCATGCACAATGACAATGGACCTGCTTGGACTTCAAAAAGACGAATTGCTTGATGAAATTGAATACGCTGGTGTAGCCGCTTATTTAGCAGACGCTGAAGACGGCAATGTGAACCTGTTTATCTAATAGGAGGTAAGGAAAATGAAAACTTTAACTGCAAATGAAGTAAAAAACCTTTTGAAACAAGAAGAAGAGTTGAACATTGTAGATGTGCGTGAAGATGATGAAGTCGCTCAAGGGATGATTCCTGGAGCGAAGCATATTCCTCTTGGTTCCATTGAAACTCGCGCAAATGAACTGGATTCATCTAAAGAATATATTATGGTCTGTCGATCAGGCGGACGCAGCGGCCGTGCCACACAGCTTTTAGAAGATAAAGGTTATGACGTCACCAATATGGAAGGCGGAATGATGAGCTGGGAAGGACCGATTAAATAACAATCATACCCACACGGGTTATTAGGAGGATGTTAATCAATGGATATTAAAACAGACCTTTCATTAGATGCTAAGGGCCTTGCTTGCCCGATGCCGATTGTGAAAACAAAGAAATCAATGAAAGACATTGAAGCAGGTCAGGTGCTAGAAGTGCTTGCCACAGATAAAGGGTCTAAAGCAGACCTAGCTGCATGGGCTAAAAGCGCAGGCCACCAGTACCTTGGCACAGTTGAAGAAGGAGACGTTCTGAAGCACTATGTACGAAAAGCTAGTGATGAGGACACTCAAGAAACAAAACATGACAAAGTTGTAAATAATGAAGAACTGCAAAATGTTCGTTCTGATGAGAATGCACTAATTTTGGATGTGCGTGAATCTGCTGAATACGCATTTGAGCATATTCCTGAAGCAACGTCCATTCCACTTGGCGAGTTAGATGATCGCGCTGATGAATTGGATCGTTCTAAGAAAGTTTATGTTGTGTGCCGTACAGGAAACCGTAGTGACATGGCAGCTCAAAAACTTGTAGAAAAAGGCTTTGAAAATGTTTATAACGTTGTTCCAGGCATGAGTGATTGGTCTGGAGAAACAACTTCACTTAACAAATAAAAAATTTTAAACACTAATATACCTGAGGGGGTAAAATGAAATGACAGTACAAGAAATGACTGTTAAAGATATGGCGAAAAAAGTTCTTAACAATGAGGAACTATTTCTTTTGGATGTACGAACAGAAGACGATTTTAACGACTGGAAAATTGAAGGCAAGAACTTTGAATACTTGAATATCCCGTATTTTGAATTGCTTGATGGAGTTGAAGAAATTCTGGATCAACTGCCATCAGATAAAGACATCGTTGTCGCCTGTGCTAAAGGCGGATCTTCACAAATGGTGGCTGAAATGCTTGAAGATGAGGGTGTATCCAACGTCTACTCTCTGGAAGGCGGAATGAAAGCGTGGAGTGAACACCTAGAACCTATTAAAGTAAGTGATTTGAATGATGGAGGCGAACTCTACCAATTTGTCCGCATCGGTAAGGGCTGCCTTTCCTACATGGTCACTTCTAACGGAGAAGCTGCGATTATCGACTCCACACGCATGATTGATGCTTATACAGATTTCGCTGAGAAATTGGGAGTAAAAATCACCCACGTCTTTGATACGCACTTGCACGCGGATCACATTTCAGGCGGACGCAAAATTGCTGAAGCAACCGGTGCCACTTATTGGCTGCCACCGAAAGATGCAGGAGAAGTAACGTTTGATTACCAACCGCTTGAAGATGGTGAAAAAGTAACGATCGGAAATACTACGATTGATATCAATGCACTTTATTCACCAGGTCATACCATCGGTTCTACTTCTTTTGTAGTCGACGACCAATTCTTAATGTCAGGCGACATTCTATTCGTGGATTCCATTGGTCGTCCAGACCTTGCCGGGAAAGCAGAAGACTGGGTAATGGACCTAAGAGAAACCCTTTATACACGTTATAAAGAGCTATCTGATGAGCTTGTCGTTCTTCCAGCTCACTTTATGATTATGGATGAGATGAACGAGGATGGCACTGTCGCTGAGAAACTAGGTACACTTTTTGAAAAGAACCATGGTTTAAACATCGATGATCAAGATGAATTTAGAAAAATGGTGACAGAGAACCTGCCGCCACAACCTAATGCTTATCAAGAAATTCGTGAAACAAACATGGGTAAAATCAACCCTGACAACGAAAAGCAACGCGAGATGGAAATCGGTCCTAACCGTTGCGCAGTCAGATAAAACGCATTATTTTTAAAGCTTAGCAGCTATTTTAGATATGAAGAATATAACTATTTATTTGGAGGTATTTAATTATGAACGTAACAAAAGTACTAGACGCAACAGGGCTTGCTTGCCCAATGCCAATTGTGAAAACGAAGAAAGCGATGAAAGAAGTAGAAAGCGGAGATGTTTTGGAAATTCACGCAACTGACCAAGGTGCGAAAAGCGACCTTACTGCATGGGCCAAGTCTGGCGGTCACGAACTTCTACAACACGAAGAAGATAACGGCGTATTCAAATTCTGGATTCAAAAAGGCTAAATAGTCAAAAAGGGAACCTTTGAACGGTTCCCTTTTTTAAGGAGGTTTGTGAAAATGGATTTCGGATTAATCATTACAATATTTATCATCGGATTTGTAGGTTCATATGTTTCTGGGATGTTAGGAATAGGGGGATCCATTATAAAATATCCTATGCTATTGTATATTCCCCCACTTGTAGGTTTTACAGCTTTCACGGCCCACGAAGTCTCAGGCATTAGTGCCGTTCAAGTATTTTTCGCAACTATTGGTGGAGTTTGGGCCTACCGTAAAGGAGGATACCTGAACAAAACATTGATTATATATATGGGAGTCAGCATCCTCATCGGAAGCTTCATCGGAGGCTATGGATCCCGGTTCATGTCTGAGGACGGTATCAATATTGTTTACGGAATCCTGGCTTTAATTGCCACGATTATGATGTTTGTACCTAGGAAAGGGTTGGACGATCAAAAACTAGATGAAGTTCAGTTTAACCGCTGGCTCGCTGCATCTCTAGCTCTTATTGTAGGTATTGGAGCAGGAATTGTAGGAGCAGCTGGAGCATTCTTATTAGTGCCTATCATGCTTGTCGTATTGAAAATTCCGACACGCATGACCATCGCTTCTTCCCTTGCCATAACTCTCATCTCTTCTATTGGAGCGACGGTAGGTAAGGTGACTACAGGGCAAGTTGAATATTTCCCAGCAGCGATAATGGTCATTGCAAGTCTTATCGCTGCTCCACTAGGTGCAAATGCAGGTAAGAAGGTTAATACAAAAGTACTTCAGACCGTATTGGCCCTCCTTATCCTGGCGACGACAGTAAAAGTTTGGTCAGATATATTTTAAGTCGAATGTTAAAAAGCCGATGCTTAATTAAGCATCGGCTTTCTCTATGAGAAGGCATGTTTTTAGCTTAGAATAACAAACTTCACACATTACACGTCCATCACTTTGGGGTTTTAAATAACGATTTTAGAATTCCTTTCAATCCTTTATCTTTTTGCGTTTCTTCCTCAGGAGAACAAGGTTCACTTATTTCTACCTCAATCTTTTCTTTTTCTATTGGGTAGTCTACGACCAGTAACACCCCTACGTCTGTATCTGTCTCCTGATCCGAGACCGATGTAGTATGAATACCATACTGGTCTGCTAAACGGGAATATGGTTTTCGAAATTGATAGCTGATTTTACCGTTCAATAGCAGCTTTGAATCTTTATGTTCTCTCATTTGCTGTGACAATTCATCCATCCCTGCTTCTTGCATCACTTGAGCTTTCGTGAGCATAAGAACGATTCGTTCACGCAAAGTGCCGAGAAATCTTCTCCGTTCTGATGGTTTTGTTTCTCTGCTTCCATATATACCTTCCTGTAAATAATCTTCTACGTCTGGTTTTTTCATCGTTCCACCTCGCTCATCACTGTTTCTATTCTCTCCTTCTTTTCTTCACCTATCCCTATTGTAGAACATCCCCGAGCGGTCTCTCATCCATTATGCTTTTATGTTCATTACCTTTTTTAGGTTTATCAATTATTGGTCCTGTTGGTGTTTCCTTACTCATTTATAGACTCCGTATCCTGAAGACTTGAATTCAAGATATTTTAGGGGCCGTTGCGTAATTACTGTAAGGTTGGATGGAAAACAACTCGCTTTCCTACGGGGGAGCTGGCGAGCCTCCTCGTTCGCTGCACTCTCTGTGGGGTCTCGCCTAAGTCCTTCTCCCGCGGGAGTCTCGCCGTTTTCCATCCAACCCATCTATAGTGTAATGAACGGCCCCATTTAACAGTAGTAAGGAGGCTTTGATTTTCTAAAGTACAGATAGATTTTCGTTACCAATAACGTTTCCGTTTCTCCTAACAGCCGTAAGGAGGTTCGAGAAATTGCGAGACTCCTGTGGGATGCACATGATAGGTGAGACCCCGGAGAGCTTTAGCTTGAGGAGGCTCAGCACATGCCCACGGAAAGCGAGTGATTTCTCGGACCTCCAAATTCTACTTAGGGCAACGGAAACATCACAGGACCTCGAAATCGAGCATTTCATAATCCTTATATATAGTTGAATGTTTTAAACGCAAAAAGGCTTGCAGGAAACGTTGGGTTTCACTGCAAGCCATTTATAGAAGTTATTCTTCTTTATTTTGTTTACCTTTCGTATCAACCATTTCGGTTTCATCAAGATAACGTAACAAGTCTCCATAAATAACAGAGTCGGATACGCTTAATTCCTCCTGAGCTGCTTCGAATCCGGGTTCACAGGAATCAGCTTCGACTTCTTCCCCTGTTTCTCGATCATAACAAACCCCTTGAATTCCAACATACTCATCACTCGCAAAATCACCGTCACGTGTGATCATTAACTCACGTCGATCTTTGTCCAATAAGTCATTCCCGAATTGTACTGGATTAGAATCCTCTATGCCCAACAAATTCGTAAGTGTAGGACGAAGGTCAACTTGACCACCTACCGTGTGATTTTTCTCTGCTTCGATGCCTTTACCATAAATCAGCATAGGTACACGTTGCAATTGGAACTGCTCATAATCATTGATTTCTTTACCAAGGTATTCACCCATCGCTTCCTGGTGATTCTCTGAAATACCAAAGTGGTCTCCATAGATAACCAGAATCGTATTGTCATAGAGTTCAGACTGCTTGAATTCCTCGACAAATTGCTTCAACGCTTCATCTTGATAACGAATCGTTTGGAAGTAACGGTTCAGTGTACCACTGGAGGTTTCGCCTTCCTCAATGAATTTCTCCTCTTCCGGCAATGAGAAAGGATAATGGTTTGTAAGTGTAATCAGTTTAGAGTAAAACGGCTTATCCATCTCTTTCATCTTGTTTAAAGAGTCAGAGAAAAAGTACTCATCTAAGTAGCCCCAGCCGTGTGACTTCTCAGGCGTCACTTCATAATCTTCTTTAGAGAAAAACTCATCATAACCTAAAGAATCGTACATGACATTTCGGTTCCAGAATGTCTTGTCATTCGCATGCATCACATTTGTAAAATACCCATTTTCACTTAATAGAGAAGGCAGTCCTTCATATTCATTACCTGAGTGAGTAAAGAATACCGCACCACGATTCAAAGGATACATAGAATTCGCAAGAAGGAATTCAGAATCTGATGTACGCCCTTGCTTGACCTGGTGGTAGAAATTATCAAAGTAAATACCTTCTTCTTTCAAATCATTGAAATATGGGGTCAACTCTTCTCCGTGCAGCTTATTATCGACAACAAACGTCTGTGTACTTTCAAGGGAAAGCAAAATCACGTTTTTCCCTTCAGCCACTCCTTCAAGACGATCGCTATCTTCCTGCTTATTCTCATTCATGTAGTTAATGACTGGTACTAATTCGTTACTATCTGCCAGTGTTTTCTTCATTTCGGTCTTACCTTGAAGAACCGCATCGTACACGTGGTAGTTGATCAAGCCGATGTACTTAACAAGCATATTGCGGTCGAAAGTACGTTCAAGAAGATCAGTACGTTCTTGTTCCGCCCACTGCAAATTAACCATGAACAATGGAATCGCAATAATAGCTAGAATGATCCCTTCACGTCGTTTCGGTGTAAAGCTGGTTAAACGCTGCGGCTTTAGATAAAACAGTAAGAATGCTGCTATCAAGACATCCACAAACAATAGAATGTCACTAAATTCAAGGATCGTTTGAATACTGCCTCCCATTCCAGCCAAGTTCGCTACCTGGTTCAACATAGGAATTGTGATGAAATCATTGTACTCACGGTAGAACAGTATGTTTACGTAAAGAAGCAAAGACCCTAGAATGTAGGACACTAACATACCCCTACGACCACCAAGCAGAATCCCAATTCCGAAGATTAAGAAAATACTGCTTAGCGGATTGAACGCTAGAATACTAGCTTCATTAGAGTTTTCAACATTTAATGTAAAAATATTGCTCTGTATATAGTTCATCTTTAACCAAAACATTCCGATGACAACGGCATAAGCTATCAATTTGAATGCAGTGTTTTTATTTAAGTATTTATTTTTTGTAAACATTGTAAAACCTCCGTTAAATTTTACATTACCCCATTTTACATGATCTGAACAGCTTTTTGTACCAAAATTTTATAGTTTAACCGTTCTGACACATTTGTAATAGCTCCATCAAGGGCTTGTAATGAAAAAATGAATAAAACGTACTAGTTTTATCCACTAATCCCACTAAAATCCAATATGTAATCCTCTTTTTTATAAGTACTCTTATGCCCCGGTTTGACAAGATTTTTAAACTTTACGGGGTCTGGAAAAAAAGTATATTTTTATATAGTATCCTTCAATCAATCTATGTAAACCGAAATTTTTTCACATAAAAAAACACCCTTCTTTACAAAGAATATGTTAACCTATTTTTGAAACAGTTAACAATAGGAGGGTTTATTTATGCAAGATCAACGTAAAAAATTAAGAGTTATCGTAAATTGTGCTATTTTCGCAGCCATTACAGCTATCCTGGCACAAGTAGAAATTCCACTTCCTGTCGTGCCCATCAGTGGCCAAACGTTAGCAGTAGGACTTACCGCAACCATTTTAGGAAGCAGACAAGGAGCGATAGCTATGGTAGGTTATGCAGCACTCGGAGCGATAGGATTACCAGTTTTTGCAGGGTTTAAAGGCGGTGCCCAAGTCCTCGTCGGTCCTACCGGTGGATACATATTTGGCTTTATTCTTACCGCCTTTATTACGGGTCTCATTTTAGAAAAAACGAAGTTCAACCTGACTATGGCCCTTGTTGCCAATATCGTCGGAATGATCGTAACGCTCATTTGCGGAACCGTTCAATTGAAGTTTGTCTTGGATATGTCCTGGAATCAGGCCCTCGCGGCAGGTGTTTACCCATTCATTGCCGTTGGTTTAATAAAAGCTTTCCTTGCAAGCTGGATTGGAATTACCGTTAGAAATAGATTAGTTAAAGCCCGTTTCCTTCCTGAAAACAAAAAAACCGTCGCTTAATACAACAGACCATCATATGTACATTTACCTGGTGTACAAAATTTATCATAGCCAACACATTAGATCCTACACCTTTAATATAAGCCTCCTTAACCTGAAGACTTGAATTTCGTAATAAGCGTAAGGTTGGATGGAAAACAACTCGCTTTTCTGCGGGGGAACTGGCGAGCCTCCTTTTTCGCTACGCTCTTTGTGGGGTTTCGCCTAAGTCCTTCTCCCGGGGGAGTCGCGCCGTTTTCCATCTCCCCATCTATAGTGTAGTGAACGGCCCCATTTAACAGGAGTAAGGAGGCTCAGCACATACCCACGGAAAGCTAGCGATTTCTCGGACCTTTAAATTCTACTTAGGGCAGCGGAAACGTCACAGTACCTCGAAAATCGAGGCTTCCACTATCCTGCTATTAAGTTGAATGAACCGAAGACAGAAATATTAGCGAATTTGTCTAACAAACCAAGCAATAAATAAAATAGGGAGTTATTATCCTGTCACTGTTTCTCATCGTATTCCCTTTCATAGTGTTTTCTCATATGGAAAGAATGGACAAGCCGGATAGAGGGACGGATTAGCATTTGCATACTTCCCAGCACAAATAGAGTAACGCCCCATGTTTTAAGTTCTTCAAAATAAAAACAAATACTTCCTATCAGGAACCATAAGCCAAGCAGGAATTCATTAACCGTATATAATATTTTATACTCTTTTTTAAAGAAGATTTCATGTTTGCCCATACTTATATCGACATATTGCTCTTTCGTTTGCGAATCAGCATTAGGTTCTTGCTGTGTAGATGACATCTGATCCATCTCCTTCCGTTTATGATTAAGATCCAGTTTATTGAAGGACTTCCCAGGATGAAAAAGTGATAAACCAGTTGGAAATGACATCCCATTTATGGTTACAATAGACCTACCAAACATCCAACAGGAGGGGAGTCTAATCAGTCTAATCCGATTCACTATACTCATCGTCCTATCCAGTCTTTATTTGTCAGGCTGTAGTTTTTCACCATCATTTCTAGAATCGTCTGATCCTGAACCTATCAATAACCATTCCACCTCGAGCATAGAAACGACAGAAAAGAAACCTCTAAATCTTAATTCCCGGATCAGCATTTCTGCAGTTGGTGATGTGCTTATTCACGAGAGGGTATATCAAAAAGCAAAAACGTCTGAGGGTTACAACTTCATGCCAATGTTAGAAGAAACAAAACCTACTCTTGAGTCCTCAACTATTTCTATCGCGAATCAAGAAACGATGATTGGAGGTAAAGATTTGGGTTTATCAGGTTATCCGACATTTAATTCACCAAAGGAAATCGGGGATAACTTGAAAAGTTTAGGAATCGATGTAGTTACTCTTGCCAATAATCATACCTTGGATAAGGGAGTCACAGGCATCGAGAAAGCGCTCAACCACTGGAATAAGATTGATATGAAACATACAGGGGCTTATACGGACAAGAAGCAAAGTGAAGAGATTTTAGTTTACGAAACAAAAGAAAACTTGGATGTGGCCGTTCTAAGCTATACATATGGCACAAATGGCATTCCTTCACCCGAAGGAAAAGAATACGTAGTAAATCGCATTAATTACGATAAGATGGCCAAAGACATTTCAGAAGCAAAAAAATTAGCGGATGCTGTCATAGTGAGCTTACATTTCGGAAATGAATACCAGCTTTATCCTTCTCCGTACCAGAAAGATGTCGTGCAATTTGCTGCAGACCAAGAAGTCGATGCCGTGCTGGGACACCACCCCCATGTTTTGCAGCCGATTAAGTATGTGGAAGGTAAAAATGGAAACCGAATGCTGACGATTTATTCCCTGGGAAATTTTTTCTCAGGACAACTGGGTGAACATAAACGAATAGGCGGGATTTTTGCTTTTGATTTTGTCAAAAAAGCAGATAACAAAGACGTGGTCCAGGCAGTGGACCCTCGTTTCCAAATCACTTATGTAACCTCTGATTATCAGGTAGTTCCTATGGCAGATATCCCTGTGCTAAGTGATGAGTACAAAGCCAAGAAAGAGCATATGTCCCAATGGCTTCCAGAACTAACCTTCATAGAGTGACGAAAAGAGCGGATGCCATGAGGTCATCCGCTCTTTTCTATTCTTCATCTGTCTGAAGTTCAACTATGATAGCACTTAACACGGTAAAAAGCACAATGGAAGCTACAGTAAATGCAAAGGAAAATGTCATTATTCCTCTCCTCCTTTTACCAAGTCTGGAATCGGTCTGAGCCTGGCGGTGCGTGCTGAATAATTTCTGATAGAGGGATCGTGTACGCAAGAGCAATTAAAATAAAGGCGACCCCGATCCATATTTTCCAGTTTTCAAGGAATTTTGGTGTGGAAGACGAATCGCTATCAGCAATTGGAAAATGCATAAATGTACTTTCATCTGCTTTTGGTGCAAGCCACCAAAGCTGCACAACAATAAATATTAAGAGCACAGCGGATAGAAACAGAATCGATCCTCCAACGGCCATGGTCACATGGTTAGACAATACTCCTTCAAACCAGGCTTGTGCATCTTCATGGGCATACCCTGTATAGGCGGTTCGCCTTGGAGCTCCTAGTAACCCCAACATGTGTTGGGCAGTACTCATCAAAAGCATTCCTATAGACCATGTGCCGATTTGTAAAAATGCCAGCTTTTGTAAGGACTTCGTGAAACGACGGCCTGTCAAATGAGGAATAAGCCAGAAAGTGAGTCCAAAAAATGTCATGGCAACTGGTGTTCCAACAGTAATGTGGAAATGCCCGACTACCCATAAAGTGTTATGAATAACCTCATTCATTTGAAAACTGGCATTTATGATTCCACCAGCTCCACCCGGAATAAAGAAAGCCATAGCTATGAAAATCGACGTAAACCTTACATCTCTCCACGGAAGTTTCGTCACCCAGCCGAACAATCCTTTACCACCTAGTTCTCGGCCTCTTAATTCGAATGTGGCAAACATTGAGAAAGCTGTCATTAAAGATGGAATGATGACCATAAACGTTAAGACCGTTTGCAAAAACTTCCAAAAGCTTGCGATTCCTGGTTCTGTCAGCTGATGGTGGAACCCTACAGGAATCGAGAACAAGATAAAGAGAACGAAGGACAAACGCGCTAATGAATCGCTAAACACACGTCCTCCAATGATTTTCGGCACAATGACATACCATGCCATATAAGCAGGAAGCAGCCAAAAATAGACTAATGGATGTCCGAAATACCAGAACAAAGATCGACTTAACTCTACATTGATCCCCTGAGCCCATCCAAACGCCCATGGAATAAATTGAAACAAAACGGTGGCAACTACTCCTAAACAAGCGATCACCCACAATATGACTGTAGCCACTGTCATGAAGGCAAATAACGGACTCAGTTCTCCTTTGTTCTGTTTTCGCCATACGATGTAATGACCTACTAATGCAAATCCTTGAATCCACGTTCCTATGACAAATAATGCGAGACCAACGTAAAACAGGCCGTGTGCTTGCAATGGAGCATAAAATGTATATAGAACAGAAGCCTGGCCTGAGATAACCATGACAACGACAAGCAGCGTACCGATGGAGGTGACCCAAAAGCCGATCCAATTCCACAACAGCACTTTTGGTCCAAAAGCTCCTAACGTCCGGCTCATTCCAGCCTGAAAGAAGGCAAAGATGAAAAATGTTGTAAATACAATGGCTAGAAGAAGCCCATGTGCAGTAAGCACTTGGTAATAATCGAGCCAGGACGGTAATGTCAAGGCATCATTTCTGATAAATACCTGCAGTAATCCACAAAGTGTGCCAATTAAAAATGCCGCGTAGGCAAATCCTAAATTTGATAATGCGAGCAGACGATCTCCTTTTTGCATGACGTTCATGGCTGAATCACCTCGATTTCTGTACTCATAAAATGATGACCTGAGCCGCAATATTCATTGCATACGACAAGATAAGAACCCGGTTCATCAAACGTGTGTGTTCTATGATTGATTTGACCAGGAATAGCCATCATGTTCACATTTGTTCCTACAATCGAAAAGCTGTGAGTTACATCTTCACTGGTGAGCGTAAAGGTAATTTCTTCTCCCGCCGGAACTTGTAACTTAGCAGGATCATAGCCGAAAGCCATGGCAATCATGGATACTTCGTAGGTACCATCTTCTTTTTTATGAAGACCAGGCTCGTTAAACGGTGCTGTTTCCCTGACTTTTTCAGGGTCAATGGTCATGTGCCCTCCAGATGGAATGTTTCCCTGATGAAATGCACTGACTCCGACTACAGACAAAAAGATGATAAGTGCGAAAACGCCAAAGGCCAGCCAAATTTTTTCGTATTTGTGTAAATGCATTTGTCTTCCCCCTACATTCGGTCAATATATAGATAGAAAATACTTACCCACATGAGAATAATGACAATTCCTACAGCGAATACGCTGATCAGTGTCCCCTTCAAACTTGGCTGTGAAGAATGGTCTTTTTTCATAGCTCCAAGCCCCCTTATTTATGTAGTTGATCTACATTCATTGTACGTCTAGAGGGCCTTGTAAAAGTATTGGGGAATCCCCCCATTTAGGTAGTAAAATCCCCTGATATTTCAGGAACACAAGTCCTTTCTAGCTTTAAACGGGGGAGATGGATGCCGCCTTACTTCACAATAAATTATAAGCACAGAATTTTTTTATACTTTTAAGACATAAAAAAAGAAACCTGAGTCAATCTCAGATTTCCTTGGGTACGGTCATTTTAATGGTCGTCCCTTTTCCTGGGATGGATTCAACCGTTAAGGCTCCCCCCACGGCTCTCGCTCGTTCTTCCATACTGAATAGCCCAACCCCTCTTCCAGCGTGGGTTTCAGAGAATCCAACGCCTTTATCTATAATAAAAACGGAAAGCTCATTTTCTTTTTCTATAAGTTTCACGGAGGCTTGGTCTACTTCTGCATATTTTCTTACGTTGGTCAGAGCCTCTTGAACGATTCTGTAGATTGTGGTCTCTATCGTGGGAGTCAAACGTGATGAGACAGTCGAAGAAAACTCTACCTTCAAACCAAATGACTTATCTAATCGGTGAAGGAAAGAGCGGATAGCAGGTAAAAGCCCAAGTTCGTCCAAAGCAGACGGCCTAAGACCCCAGGACATATCCCTTACACTTTGAATAAGATGACTGATATCCCCTGTCATTTGTTCAATGAGTGAATGGTCTACTTCTTGCTGTAAACGATGCATGCTGATTAGTAAACTGTATAGTTCTTGACCGATACCATCATGCAGTTCACGTGACACTTGTTTTCTCTCTTCCTCCTGCACTTGGATCAAACGCTGGGTCATTTTTTTAAGTTCCTGTTCAACACGTTTTCTCTCTGTAATCTCGTTTCTTATTGCCAAGTACTGATAGGGCTTTCCATTTTCGTTCAAGAACGGAACAATCGTGGTATCCACCCAATAGTAAGTACCATCTTTCGCCCTGTTTTGTATTTCCCCTTTCCACACATTCCCTGCCCCAATCGTTCTCCATAGATTCTTGAAAAACTCTTTAGAGTGGTACCCTGAATTCAATATACGGTGATCGCTGCCAATCAACTCATTGATTCCATATTTTGAAATCTCACTAAATTTATCATTCACATAACGAATTCTTCCTCTACGATCGGTTAAAGCTACAATCGATGATTCATCTAACGCATATTTGATGTCGAGCAATTCCTTTAAATGCTGATACGATCCATTATCCATTACTGTCCGGTACTCGAGATTTTGCACCGTTACAAAATAACGCTTGCCTTTTTCATCCGTCCATTCCTGTACCACAACGAATACCGGAAAAGGACTCCCTTGTAAAGGAGTGACGTAGCGCTGGAGGAGAACTCCCTTTGAACAATCCGATAGTGCGTTGACTTCAAACTCGAGGAATAAATCCGCAATATGAACATCTGTATCAGTCATTTTAAAAAGCTGTTTCGCTTTTTTATTAGCATTGAGTACATAACCGTTTTCTCCTACAACTAAAAAACCTTCATGCTCTTCAATAGCTGTAGTATTCGATTGAGGACTACTGCTTGTCATGATAAGGCCTCCTTCCTTTTGAGTTGAGAGATAACGTGCGTGAGGTGTTCTTGTAATAGTTGCTTATCGGGTAAAGGATGAATTTCACGATAACCGATAAGCAGCACAGAGTCGAAAATCTTAGTATTTAGCAATGGAACCGCTAGGAATGATTGCAGTTTTTCAGCCAAAATGATTGGATATTTGGTGATTTCATCAGGAAGTTGACTGGGATGCTTGCAGGCAAATGGCCGCCCCGTTTGCATAACTTTTCCCGCTACTCCATACCCATAAGATATTTCCATCCGCGTGTATTTATCATTCAATGGATCCAACGCGTATGTCCATTTGATTTTTCGTGTCGCCCCATCCCATTCGGCAATGGCAATGAATGAGGCTCCTGTGGCTCTTTGAAGCTCTTTACAGACATCCCCTATGGTTTCATTCATGTCTTGTCATCCTTTACTAAATTGAATACCCAAGTAATCCTCTCTTCCAGGCATACTCTACAAGTTCAGGTCTTGTTCTCAATTTAAGTTTTTCCATCACCTTAGCTTTATGGGCTTCGACTGTTTTCACACTAATGACTAGTTTATTTGCTATTTCTTTATTGGAAAATCCTTTTGCTACAAGGGCGAGTACTTCACGTTCCCGATCGGTCAATAGCCGGTAGGAATCTGCTTTGCCATTGTTCTTTATTTTGTCCATGTAGTTTTCCATCAGGCGTTTTGTAGCCGATGGATATAAATACGCATCCCCGCCTGCCACTTGCCGAATCGCCTTCACCAGCTCTTCGTGCGGTGCATTTTTTAATATACATCCAGACGCCCCCAATTCGATGGCTCTGAATAAATATTCCTCATCATCGTGCATTGTCAAAATTAAGATTTGAGTATCTTGAAATTGTTTTTTAATTTCCGAAGTTGCTGATAACCCGTCTTTACCATGTGGCATAGAAAGATCCATTAATACGACCTGAGGATGCTTCTCTTCCACTTGCTGATAGGCTTCATCCCCTTCAGAAGCTTCACCGACTACTTCAAAATCACCGACCGCATCCAACAACATAGTCAGTCCGGATCTTACGACTGCATGATCATCGACAATTACAATTGAAATCATCGCGTTTTCCTCCTTGCACTAGATGAGCTGAGAACCAGCGCCATTCTATCTGATCTTTCCTTCTTATGAACTCCATCTCTATATCTAAGTCTTTCTGTAATAACTCTAACAATTCCTCCTGAGCTGATGAAAAGCTCTCAATATAAGACTTGTATCTGAACAGAATCCCTAGTTGATCAACTTCAATCTCCACATAATCCGTTTCCGAGTATTCAAGAATTAACTTCAGTGTAATTTGCAATAGCCGAAAAGCCAATACACCTTTATGTGCAAAAATTTGATTTAACTTATGTGGATCAGCCAAATCAACTTTTACCCCATATCGCTTTTCCACTTGTTTTATATAACTTTTAAACGCAAAGGGAAGACCATATTCTTGATATGAAAGAGGGTAGATTTCTTTAGAACGGTTTCTCATATCCTCAATTAAATGGATCAATAAATCCTTCATATCGTTTTTGCTGCTATCTGCATCCAAATGATGTAAAGCACTTGTCAATAATTGTGCATATCTTTCATGCAAGTCATAAGACATCTCAAACAGGATAGATTCGTACATCTTTGAAATTACCTGGGTGGGGGATGAGACAGTCATGCGTATTCACCTCTCCTACTTAAATTCTTACTTACTATCCTACATCCATAAGAGACAAACAGATATTAGGGCATTCCCTTATTTTAAGGAGTAGATTTCCTGCATAATTTTGGATACAAGTGAGAAACTATCCATGGAGGTGAAAGAATGGAAGCTTATCTATGTCCAAATTGTAAGACGAATCGTTCCAGGTTTAACATTATTGAACAGCGTGCAAAATCCGTTAAGATTAACCCAAAAACAGGCGAGGTAGAAGTTGAGTATACAGATAATAATTTGGATGTTTTCCATACGCCCTACAACGGCCCTGCGAAAAAAATCCAATGTGGATCCTGTGGTCTTATCGAAAACGAACAATCTTTTATAGCCTATGCGAATCATAACCGCTTATCCTAAGCCAAACCTCTGACACCTCAGAGGTTTATTTTTATGTATGTGATTTATCGAGCTATCTGAAAATGGTGATAGGCTGTCACTTCACTCGATACGAATTCGATTAACAGACCCTTGCGTTTCACCTAAAAAAAAGCCCCGCTTTTACTCAGCTGGGACTTTTCATTACTTATTCATTTTCGAAAGGAAGTCACCTAAAAGATCATCCTCATCTTCATCATCGTTTACCGAATTTTCCTCTTTATTTTCGTGGAGATCTTCATGCAAATGATCCAGACTCAGCCCTTCTAGTTCATCATCAATGTCCTTCCACTCTTCGCCCGAAGCCTCTTGTACTGGTTCAGGTTCGATAGTTGGTACTGGTACTGACTCAAGCTCCTCCGCAGCCGCTGCCTCATCTTCTTGTAAATACAAAGCTTCATTGATGTCATAGGCATTGCTGTTTAAAGAAGCCAAAAGAGTCGTCGCCCTTACAGGATCCATCATAAGCTGGTATAAAATGCTTCCAATCAGCGCTTCTGAATGCTCATGCTTCATCCAGTTCCGTTGTTCCTTTGTAAGAGGTTTCGGTAGCGGGACGGAAATGGTCTCTTTATTTTTCGAAAGTGATTCATTAACTCCTTTAAGTACAAATTGTGCAATTTTACTAGAAAAGTTTCTTCGTTCTGTATCTTTCAGATGAGAGAGTTGGCGTAATAAATGGTCGGGTGTATCGGAGGGGACGCGAAACGTGATCGACTGTCCCCTCTCCACACTTCTCTTAGACTGACTCATAGCATACCATCACTTACTTAGATGAGGTTGCTTTTTGTTCTTGTTTCTTGCTTTCTTTACCAGTTTGCTTAGAATTTTTTCGGATATAATCAGAGATCAATTTGTAATAAGCATTCGCCATCATCCAGATACTTTCATTCTCATCTTCGAAGAATTCAATATTAAATCCATCAAGTTTGTTGTTTAACGACTTAATATACTCTTTAAGGACCGCTGAGCCGCCGCCAACGAAATAGCAAATCTCAGACTGAGAGTTCTTCTGCCATACATTTCTCAAATAGCGGTACTGTTTTTTAGCCAGTTCAAGCAGAATACGGTCAGTAATATCATGAACATTCGTACGACTACCTTTAACCATAATGTGGTGACGATCATTGTTACGAGTAATAATGTCTACTACATCACGACGACTATCCAATTCGACGCCATGTTTTGTAAGAATTTCATCTCTGATCATTTCAAGAGACTCAGAAACCCCCAGGTTGAATCCTGAGGCTTTATCGTCATCGACATTACGGTTGCGGATGACAGCAATATCTGTAGATAACCCCCCGATGTCCTGGATAAGAATCTGCTTATCAATTAGCTCTCTATTGATGATGTTTAAATCATTATCCATAACTAGGTTGATGTAAGCTGCGAATCCCTCTGGATAAACTTTCACTTCGTCAAATTTGATGTTAACTTTCATACCTTGATATCTAGGCGTTACTAGGAATTCGACCTGGTGTACGGACCCGAGCAGTTGAGAACGGTAGCCTACATCCTTACCTTCTTTAACTTCCCGAAGTGGTAAACCTGTGCCGAGTGTATAGTTAGCTTCTACCACATTATTTTTTGCAGATTGTGCATTCTTACCTTCAACAGCATCCATCGCCAGAGAAGCGAAAAGCATAATTAACGTCTGGTCTTCTTCAGATTTATAGCTTCCTGGATCCAATTCCGTAGAGTTCGTTGTTTTCGTAGCCAGATTACCTACACGATAGATAGCATTATTTTCTTTTAATGCAGGGGAATGCACTCGAATATGTAAGTTATCGAGTGGGTCTTTTTCATCTAAATCTTCAATTCCGATAACAGGGCGATCTTCTAAGTCTCTTGCAATTACGTTTGGAATATATAGGGATGATTCTAATTTTCCAAAGTTAGCTTTTACTGCATCATTACCAACGTCAACAGCTGCAATTCTCGAGTTTGTCATAAGAACAGCTCTCCTTTTTATTACTAGATTTTACCTGGTTCTCCTCTAATCTATAAAACTATTCCTTCAAAGTCAATGCGCCTTTAGATGTACTCGAATATGTGTGCATGCCTGCATTTATGTACACTTGCAAACAAATAAGTATACATATTGATATACCAGTATGCGTGCGCTTTTGCATACAAGCAAACATATTGTGTACATAAGGAATGCAAAACGCACACATGCATACATAATTGTATACAAACTATTAAATCAGGCAATTCTACAAAATTATGCACAAAATCACGGACTGAGTTTAGATCTTAATTTCAGAGATCCGGGCTGAGTGTGGGTCTTTTAGATCATATAGGATTGGTTAGGAAAATTGTGAAATTTAACTATAAGCGTAATTAATAGAAAAATTTTATTAGGGGATGATGGATTACTAAAGTGTAAAGTAGATATATTTGATAGTAAAAGGAAGAGAGTAAGAAGGTATAGGGAGGTTAAAAGAATGCATAAAAATTAAGAGAAAGAGAAGATGGAAAGGAGGGTTTGAAGCGTGAAATGAATGAAGCAACAGAAAAAGTTTCTTTTGTCCTCCCCTACTCCTTTAGCAACCCCGACAATGCTTTCGATAAGCGCTACTCACATACAAAAATTCGTAAAACAAAAATCCCCTGTTATTAGCAGGGGATTTTGAAAGCTAGTTATTAATATAGGTACTGAAAAGATCTTCAAGCTTTTGAACTAAAGCGAGGGTCATTAAACCGTTTCCTTCTGCTTTTTTTGTATATCCTAATGGTGTTGTACGCTTAACTAGTTGAGCGAAAATTTCTGCCTCTGTCATATTCCGCTCGAATTGCTTCTCTACTAATGGGATAAGAAGAGCTAAACCACCGGAAACATGAGGGGTAGCCATAGAGGTACCAGAGAGCTTTGCATATTTACCTTCAATATAAGTGGATAAAACTTTAACTCCAGGAGCGACAAGGTCGATCTCATCATTCGTGTTCGTAAAGTCAGCAAGTGATCGATTTTCATTTACTGCCCCCACTTGAATGACTTCATTATAGGCGCCAGGGTATCCGTATTCAGGTGTGCTCGGACGCCCGTCTCCCTCATTACCTGCGGCACATACAACGGAAATATCTTGATCCACTGCTTTTTTAATGGCCTCATGGAGCTCTTCGGAATCATCAGGTCCGCCAAGAGACATCGAAATAATACGAACCTTCTCCCCGTTAGGACCAGACCATTGGGTTGCATACTCAATTGCATCAATAATCCATTTGTATTCTCCGCTCCCAGAACCCTTTAATACCTTCAGTACAAGGAGACTTGCTTCCGGCGCTACACCTACCACCCCTTCTCCATTCTCTATAGCAGCTATTGTCCCAGCCACATGAGTGCCGTGACCATTGTTGTCTGCGTAGTTCTCAGGGTCACTCTCATAGTCTGAAGTAAAGTTACGTCCGCCTATGATTCTACCTTTTAGATCTGGATGGTCTAATTGACACCCAGTATCAATGACGGCTACTACGCTTCCCCTGCCCCTGTCGCTATCGACCCACAAATCTTCAGCTTCAACCATCTGTACACCTTTAGGAACTTCTGATGTACTTTGCAAGACCTCTACCGTACGATATGGAATCAATTTCATTTCACTCATTTTATTCCTCCTCGTAACATCTCTACTTTTCTGGAGTTCAATCATGATGAAAGGGAATCTCTACCATCATTATACCATTTGTTTAAAAATTCTGAGATATGTAAGCATGAAAAAAGGGATAAAGTCCTGTGATTCTCACAGCTCTTCATCCCTAAGCAGTTCCAATGCAGGAATTATACCCAGGCTCCCATACCACCTTTTACATTGTATAATTTTTTATAGCCTTGTTTTTTTAATAGTTTTGCTGCCTTAGAGCTTCTCATACCGCTTTGGCATACGAGAACTACACTGTGTTCACGGTTAATCTCATCAGATCTTTTTCTTAAATCTGATAATGGAATGTTTTTGAATGGCTTTCGGTGATTTGCTCTGAACTCACCTGGTGTACGAACATCTATAAATTGTACATTTTTCTCGTCCATAAGCTTTTTAGCTTCTTGAGAAGTGATCGATTGAACACCTTTAGCAGGCATCAAGCGATTCGCAACAAATAGAGCAATACCTATGATGATAATCCATTGAATAATACTTTCTATTTTCAGCACCTCCTATTTTTCACACAGACAAGGAACAGCATGATAACTCTTCATTTGATCAGCCACTGTGTACCCGATCACTTCATATCCTTTTTTACGAAGAAGGCGGGTACATAGGTTTCTTTCAACCTGATCGGATACAATTAATGCCACCTTTCTATTAGGTAAATCTGTATGATGACGGTTTAAATACGATAATGGAATACAATAGGCATCTCCAACACGATCTCTGCTTGATGTCTGGTAATCCCTTGCATCAAGGAGAATCGTATCTGATCCTATTTCATTCACATCTATTTTTTTAACTCCATGGACAGGCCAGTATCTATTCATAAAGAACAACAACATCAGTATAGCTCCACTAACTGTAATAGCAATCATTGTTCCACTCCTTACTCATTCATTCTTGTTATACTATATACCCTATACGGTATAATGTCAACAAAGAAAAATGCCTCAGCTCTGGCTCAAGGCATTTGGCAAATAAACAATAAACTTGTGGATACTTCCATCACTTTCTACTTCTATGCTTCCCTTATGACGATCGACGATCTCTTTACTAATTGCTAATCCTAGCCCCGATCCTCCTGTATCTCTTGACCTGGAAGTATCAACCCTGTAAAACCGTTCAAAGATCTTCTCGAGTTGCTCGTTAGGAATCGATTGTCCAGGACCTTTTACATATATCGTGTAGTCGTTCTCGTTTCTTTCTCCTTTTACCTCTACCGCACCGTTTCCACTATAGTAACTTAAGGCATTACTCAAAAGGTTGGTGAGAACCTGTTGCATTCCTCTCTGGTCTACAAATATCTCTGCTGGCTCAACATCTACCTGAAGGATAATTCCTTTTTGCTGAAACTCCAGTTCATAAAGTTTAACCACATGATCAATCAACTCTCGTGCTTCTACCATGTCTGGGGATATCATTGTATCATGGGAAGACCCATCCCATTCACGAATCCAGTCAATTTGACTAAGTAAATCAGTGATACGCTGTGTTTCTTCAAACAGTGATTGATAAATAGCAGGATCACCTTGTATAACTCCTTTTTGAAGTGCTTCCAGATACCCCCTTAGGTTCGAGAGTGGAGTTCGTATTTCATGCGACATATCGCTAAGCATCCGGTTTCTAAGCTCTTCGTTCATTTGGAGCTTTTGGTTTAGGTCATTAAAATGCTGGACCAGCTGACCTATATCATCCTTTTCACCATCTACAGAAATCGGTTCAGGATAACGTCCGTCACGGATTTTTCTGACCGATCCTTTCATTTGCTGAATGGGTTTTAACATTGATTGTGTGACTCTCAAATAAATAAAACCGCCTATAATAATGGCACCAGCGCTAATGAGCCAAAAATAGGCGAGCAAATCTACATGAAATCCATTTTGAACAGAACGAGTAATCCCATTCATTTCGCCAACCAAGCTGCATGCCGTTTGATAGATTGTAAGCCCGCTAAATAAAATAAAGCTTGCAAGAATAAAGATTTGAATCATAGTCAAACGAACTCGTAAATCGGAAGATATATATTGCTTAAACTTATTCCCCAACAAATTTATACCCCATTCCTCTTACGGTTACAATTCGCTTTGGCTCTCCGGGATTATCTTCAACCTTTCTTCTTAGTTTTTTTACATGGGCATCAATTGTTCTCGGGAAGATTTGCGCCTCCGAGCGAGGGTGAATATGATCAATCAGTTGCTCTCTAGAAAATACTTGGCCCGGACTTTCCATCAGAAGAAAAAGGAGGTTGAATTCATAGCTGGTAAGTTCAATTTCTTCCCCGTTCAGCCAAACCTCTCCCTTTCTCGGTTTGATGACAAGTCCTTCGTGAACAATTTTTTGACAAAGCCTCCCCGTTCGGCGCAATACGGCTTCAACATGGGCCAACAGCTCCTCTGGACTAAAAGGCTTTGTCATATAGTCATCTGCACCTAATTTCAACCCATTGATCTTTTCTTGTGTCCTAGTTTTTGCTGACAGCATAATGACCGCAGGATCCTCTGGTGTTTCTTCACTTTTCACCCAACGGCAAAACTCTTCACCGCTCATCCCTGGAAGCATTAAATCCAAGATGATTAAACATGGCACATGCCTTAAATAAAGATCCTGCGCTTCTATTCCGTCATACGCCTGTAGCGTTATATAAGAATCACGCTCTAAATAAAGCTTGATGAGGTTGGAAATTTTAGCGTCGTCTTCGACAATCATTATTTTAGGATTCATCGTTTACGCCTCATTTCTCATAGGTCTTCGTATCGCTGCATCATCATATCATAGTTCATTGCCCCAAGAACAACAGATTGCACTTTCCCATCTTCATCAACGAAGATGGAGGTTGGTACAGGACCAACTTGATACTTACCCATCACTTCAGCCTCGTGATCCAAAAGGATAGGAAAAGTTAATTCGAACTCTTGAACAAAGTTGTTAACATCTCCTCTTGCACTCTCCTTCCCGTTAAATTAACCGCAAGGATCTCAATGTCAGTTTCATTATATAATTTCTCCATATCAGGCATTTCAGCACGACAAGGCGGGCACCAGGTCGCCCAAAAATTGATCAATACCTTTTGGCCACGATAATCCGAAAGCTTAGCCGTTTCTCCATTTAATTGAGTCAACGTAAAATCCGGTGCGTCTTGACCTTTTTTTAAGCCTGTTTGTGGAGTTGACTGCGGTTCGCCTTCTGCTACCATCTTCGTCCCTGATGATTCTCCTTCAGAAGAAGGATTCTCCTTTGTTTCCTTATCTGTAAAGTCATAGACTGCCCATCCAAATAATGCTGTAATCCCTAAAATGATAATCCATTTCTTCATACTGATCACTCCTGACTATGAAAATATCGTTCCTAAATTCGCAAACCACGTATCCTGAACAAGACGAAGAAGGATGTTAGACAAACGGGTTAATTGTCCTGTATATAGAAGCACGCCCATCACGATCATCAGACTCCCGCCAACCTTCATAATGATAGAACTATATCTTACAATGGCCCGTGTAGAACCGATAAACCAGGTGAAAAGTAAAAATGGAATGGCAAAACCTATTACATAGGCAACCGTGTACAACAACCCTTTAGTTGGTTCATTAGCAGCGAGCACAAGAACAGAGGCAAAGATCGGCCCTATACACGGTGTCCAGCCAGCAGCAAAGCCCATGCCTACGAAAACCGTCCCAGCATAACCGAGAGTAGATTTTGGCTTGACCTTCATTCGTTTTTCACGCATCAGCCATTTAAAATTAATCCACCCACCAATAAACAATCCCATAACAATAATAAAAATGCCTGCAACTCTTTGTATGAAGTCTCCCGTATTTCCTGTAAACAAACCTTTTAATAAGTTTCCGAGCATAGAAGCTCCAAGACCAAGGCTGATGAAAATTAATCCGATTCCAAACAGAAAAAATATAGAATGAAAAAGTAATTTTCTCCTTACATTCATGCTTTTATCCCCTTGGATTTCTTTCACGCTCATTCCAGTTATGTAAGATAAATAAGCCGGAAAAATCGGTAGCGTACAAGGCGATAGAAAGGATATAACCCCTGCCCCTAGTGCAAGCCATAATGTTACGTCTGATCCCATTTAGAACCCATCCTTTTCTTTATAATGACTATGAACGAAAATAGTGTAAGGAATAGATAGAATGCGGCGTGCACTCGAATCCCCATGACGGCTGGAACTTCCACAGTGAAAGAAATGACACTGGCTATAATCATTCCGACAAATAACACTTCACGCCAGAAATACTTAAAGATTAAAAGGCTGAGATAAAGACAAAACCACAGCCCCATTTCTAAGAGCACTTTCTCATTTAAGAAAACAACAACGATAAAGTAGAAAAAGAACGAGGACCCGGTTCCCATGAAAACAAGATCGCCATGAAAGCTTTCTTTTGTTTTACTTTTTATATATTCCTTCCGATAGAAAAATACGATCACTACCGATGCTAGATAGAATTCGAGCGTACCACTTGGATATGCGAGTAATGCCAAAGGATACTCAAAGACCATTGGAAACTTCGTCACGAATTTCATTAAAAACATGACAACCACGAAGCTTGTGATTAAGGATAGGAAAGAAGAAACCCTATCTTTTTTTACCTGTGAAGAATGATGGGAAGCAAAATAATAAAATACGATTCCTGCAATAAATGCTATACTTCTAGCCATTATGTAAGGAGGAAAACTCATACCTGTCACCTCTATAAAGATTTTATCAATTGAATATGAAAATTAGATGAAAATTAGATGAAAATTAGATGAATAGATGCATTAAATTAATGATAATAAAACACTCATCTGCGGTTATCTAGCTAAGGTTTATGTCTACATTACCGCTTTATTCATTGTCTATCTCTAGTGTATTAAGCCTAAAGTGAAAAATTAGACACGCGTACATCTGTAGGAATCTTCAAGTTTAACCCTGAAAGTCGGGAATATGAAGTTTTGGAGCCTAACGCTGTTCTTTTCGCGTTGGATGTCCTGGTGACATCTACTTTGCCCTGGCTACAGATCTATATCGGTACAACCGCTAAACAATTAAAAAACACTCTGACTTTAAAAGTCAGAGTGTTTTAAGTTTACCTTAAGGCAAGTATTTACGCGGATTTACAGAATTTGAACGGCTTCCATTCCATGAACCTTCGTGAATTTCGAAGTGCAAGTGCTGACCAGTGGAAGCACCTGTACTTCCCATATACCCTAATTGAGTGCCTCTAGATACGGATTGTCCAGCGGATACGTGTGGTGTACCTCTCATATGGGCATACACCGTGGTGTACGTTTGACCATTAATTTGGTGTGCAATGAAAACAACATTACCGTAACTCGATGAATAGTTTGCACGGATTACTGTACCGTCAGCTGCTGCTTTAATCGGAATCGTCCCGCCAGCAGCTAAATCAATACCAGAGTGAAGCCGGTTCTCCCCATCAATTGGGTGGTAACGCATGCCGTATTCCGATGTGGTTGGAGCACTTGCTGGCCAGCTGAATAATGAACCACTGCTTGTTGATTGGGAAGAGTTATCGCTCGAGCTACTACTTGAACTATCGTTTGAGCTTGATGTGCTAGCAGCTTCAGCTTTGGATTCTGATTGTGCTTTTTCACGAGCGGCTTTTTCAGCGGCTTCTTTTCTCGCTGCTTCCTCAGCAGCTTTACGCTGACGTTCTATTTCTTTCTTGATGGCAGCTTCTTGAGCCGCTAACGTCTCTTGCTCTTCTTGAATATCCATTTTGTGGTTATGAAGTTCTTCTTCTTCATTCTCAAGCGCACTTAATAGATTATTTTTTTGAGATTTTTTGCTATCTAATTCTTTTTTCAAAGTTTCAAGTTCTGCTAGTTTATCTTCTAAGGAAGCTAATTCATCTTCCACTTGTGTTTTTTTCTTTTCAACAGCTTCTTTATCAGCTTTGTGCTGCTCAAGAAGTTCTTTATCCTGCTCGGCAATCGTATTGAGACTCATGACACGTTCAAGGAAGTTCCCGAAGCTTTCTGCTCCCATCAAGACATCTATGTAATCAATGGCTCCACCATTTTGATACATGGACTTGACTCGATCCTTCAACAGTTCGTCTCTTTCAGCAATACGCTCTTCAAGGACTTTGATTTCAGATTTAAGTTCCTTAATATTTTGTCGGGTTTCTTTGATTTCACTTTCTTTTGTTGCAATCTTGTCAGTGGCTTCCATGATTTGTTTATCCAAGCGTTCAATCTCTGCACTGACTCGTTCTTGATCTTCTTTAATCTCAGCAATTTCCTGCTCTGTTTCCTGCTTCTTTTCTTCAGCTGATGACTGCTTGTCCTTATTTTCACTTAACTTATCCTTTAAGTCATTAGCAAAAACAGGCCCCGCAGTCGACAACCCGGAAAGTCCCAGACTGACGGTTAAAACGGCGACTAAAACTTTAAACTTCAATCGTTCTTCCTCCCCCAACTCAAAAGTTACTTTTCTCTATATAAGCTCTGATCCTTATACTTTCAAATACTTTCTAATTGACGTAAAACTTCCCCATAATCCAATGATGACTCCCATAAGAATGAGGATTCCGGAAACTTCAAGTACGAACGGATAAACCGGTAGTAAATCAATAAACAAAGTCGGATATCGAGTTGTAATTTCTGTATAGAGATAGTCGTATCCGAATATTACTAAACCAATCGGAATAACGGCGCCTAATATACCAATCAATATGCCTTCAAACAGGAATGGCCATCGAATAAACCAATTCGTCGCACCGACCATTTTCATGATCTCTATCTCTCTTCTGCGTGCTACGATCGTAATACGAATTGTATTGGCAATTAAAAACATCGCCGTAAATAACAGACCGGCAATAATGGCAAGACCAACATTTCTAGCCATATCCATCACATTAAAGAGACGTTCTACAGTCTCTTTGGCATATTCTACTTTTTCAACATGCTTAAAATCTTCGATTGATTTAGCGACTTGAATGGTATCCTCAGGATCCTTTGTTTTAACAACGAAAACATCATTGAGCGGGTTTTCATCTTTCAAAGATTGAAAGACTTCCCCTTCGTCTCCCATACTCTCAATCAGCTTGTTCAATCCTTCTTCTTTAGATTGGAAAACCACACTGGAAACCGCTGATATATTCCCCAGCTTCTCTTCCAGTTCTTCCTGGCCTTGTTGATCCGTTGTTCTATCAATAAAGACGCGTACTTCGACATCTTCTTCAATTTGGGTCCCGATGTCATTTAAGTTAAGGAGTAAGGTAGCAAATACTCCTACTAACAGAAGTGTAACGGTCACAGCTGAAATAGAAGCGATGGACATCCAGCGGTTCCTCGCCAGGTTCTTCACGCCTTCTTTACCATGGCGGCCGAAAGTTTTAATCTTCATACTTGACGTCACCTCTTCTTAACTCAACGCCATTGATATCTCTATATTTATTAATCTTTTGGGCGGTTTTCTTGGCACTATTTAACACTGTCTTGCGGTGATGCATATTAAATCACTTCCTACTAACACTCATTTTTGTAAATCTATGATGTAAAAAGTATGTAGTCTTTGTCGTATGTTGCGATTTACCATAATAATTATAACAAAGAAATTCGCTAAATAAAGACAAATTATTATTACATTTGTATTTCATCTATTTACACAATCGTGACAAATCGTGTCGAATTGTAGGGTTTTTCGCTATTCGATGCAATTTGTCATATGTATATACACAATGCTCTTTTTTCCTATTCATAGTTATAACCATAATTTTCTAAGTAACTTTGTCTAAACAGATAATAGATAAAGAGTGAAAATAAAAAAGACAATTCATTTCGAATTGTCTTCATTTCATAGTTTTATTTAGTTTCTGGCTTTTTTAAGTACTTCTATTTCCTTTTTTAACCTAGTGTTCTCTTCCTGAATGGTTTCGTAGCCAGGGCCTTTTAGCGGTAACAAATTGATTTCATACCATGCTTTGCTATTCGCGTCACATATCTCTGAAGTTTTCCTTACAGTGGCTTGAGGATAGAATTTGCGAAGTTCCTCGATATCTTTATTAGATAACCGTAACTCTCGATAATACACACCTTCTCCAAAGGACTCAGACAAAAACTCTTTCAATTCATTTTTTGCCATTAAGAAGCACTCCTTTATACGGTTATCGTACTTTTCCTAAGACTTCTGATAAACCGTCTCTTTCACAACAACATTTGCTACGACCTCCATCGGATCAAGCAAAGGAGTCGGAAGGTGGTAAGGTTTTAGAACCAACCCAATTTCTGTACAACCGGAAATGATCAATTCCGCCCCATTATCTAGCAGCTCCTGAGATGCTTCTTTCAATAAATGCAAAGGTTCCCCATCCGTATTGCCGCTTTTAATGCCGTTTTCACCATAAATGGCCTGCATCACTTTGTCATTTTGACTAATGGGTGAAGGATAAATTACATCCAAATGATCTAAATACTTTTCGAAAAGTCCAGTCTCCAAGGTCCCAGTCGTCGCTAACACACCAATCTTAGATACACTCGGATAATAATCACTGATGTACTTCTTCAATTCCAGAAAAGCATTTAACAACGGAAATGAAACTTCTTTTTGCACTTCATCAATGAAAAAGTGCGCAGTCATACACGGAATTAGCGCAACGTCTACATCTAGTTCTTCTAAGTTCTTCGCTGCATGAACCATTTCGGGTACGGGATTTTCGCCTCTGCCAGAGATCGCTTCTGTACGGTCAGGTATTTTCGCATTACTGTCTATGATGACACGGAAATGATCCTGGTCTTTGCTTGCGTTCGTAGCTCGAATAATTTTCATATAGCATTCTGCAGTTGCTTCAGGCCCCATTCCACCTAGTATGCCGATGATTTTGTCGTTCATGTAATGCCTCCTTGCAAAAGACCTGGTGATTACAAAATTCCTGCTACTCTGTTTTTCAGAGGCTTAAATAATTTTTCCTCATCCATTTCTGGTCTCGCTTTGTTTAATTGTTCGAGTGCGATTTTTGCTCCAGGGTCCATACCTTGGCAGCCAGCTAATAATACAACATCATCAGTGTTGACTTCTGATAACGCATGGTGAATCGCATCGTCCAGTTCCTTGTATAAATCAACTTTAATTCCAGCTTCATCCATCATTTCTTGAAAGACACGTACTTCTTCTTCCTGAACTTCATCCTTCTCTGTCACATGAGACTGACTTAACGTTGCAATTACTTCTGTCAGACCCAGCTTAGGCGCCCATTCTTTAATGGCCTGAGCGTTCTCTCGATTGACCGTAACTCCACGACTGCCTCGAATGGCGTATACGAGTTTCAAGTTCGCATAATCCATTTGCTGAAGAGTACTCAACGTCACATTAATGTTTCCATAGTTGGCAAAGTGATCATCAAGGATCTTGAAGTCCTCTTCAAATACCATTTCAAAGCGACGTTCGACTCCGCCGAATGCTTTTAAGCCTTCCTGAATGGTTGTAATCGGTACCTCATTTAATAACCCGGCCGCGATCGCCACCATAGAATTGTAAACGGAGTGATATCCAGGTGTAGACAAAGCGATATCGAATTCCATTGGTTCATAAGTGGTCGACCCGACAGTAAATGGTTTACGGATTTCAACAGTGAATTTAGCTCTTCCTGTAGAAAGGTCCAAATCCTTGCATATAAGGTCTCCGTCCCCTGTCTCTACACTGAAGGTAAGCAGCTTGGCTTTGGTTTCATCAACAAGGGAAGCCGAGTATTCATCGTCCAAGTTCAATATCGCCCACTTGTCAGGTCCCGCATTGCGGATCAAACTCGCTTTACTATTAAAGTATTCTTCGAACGAGCCATGTAGGTCAATATGTTCTCGACTAATATTATTTAATGTCACAATGTCAAAATCCACACTTCCTACCCGACTGAGATCGAGAGCCGATGAGGATACTTCCATTGTTACGTGAGAAACATCCTGATCACGCATCTGAGCAAAATAATGGTGAAGATCCAAGGATTCAGGCGTTGTCAGTTTTGTCGGCTCGGAGTAATCACCGTATTTGACAACAACAGTACCTATAAGCCCCGTTTTCAGACCATGTTGTTCGAGAATGGCATTCGTCATAAAGGAAGTAGAAGTTTTACCATTCGTAGCTGTAATTCCAATCGTTTTGAGTGCCTGGGAAGGGTGGTTATAAAAGGCATCACTCAAGGCTGCCAGTGCTTTGCGGCTGTCTGCGACTTTATATTGAGGAGTTTCCTTCCATTCGTCCTGGTAATCCTCCACAACAATGGCTACAGCTCCATTAGACACGGCTTCTGCAATATAGGTGTGTCCATCGGTTTTGAACCCTTTGATACATACAAAGACATTCCCCGGTTGTACAGACCTCGAATTGTAAGCCAATCCTGTGATGTCTAGATTTTTTTTATTCCATGCTTCAAGCACATGAATGGATTTCAGCAACTCATTTAGTTTAGCCATACCTATCTACCTTCCCTGCAAATATTTAAAACTTGTCCAATAAACATTTTCATTCTAATTTCGACTTTTTTAGCGATTTACTACCTTAGCTCAATATTCCCTATTTTAATGCTTCAAAACAGTCAGCCGCGCTTAAGGACCTTACCTGCTACTAGGCCGGCCATCTTCTTGCCAAAAGCAATGGCTGGTTTTGGATCTCTTGTATCCCAAATCGCATGTGCTTTAGGCCTGAAATAGGATGTAAATACCTGCTTCATAGAAAGCTGTCCCGTTTTTACATATTCACGCACGGCCAATAAGTCTTCATAGGCATACCAGAAGACAAGATTTTTATCTTCCTCTACCGCTTTTGGCTCAACAGGGTCGCCTGTCAGCTCACGATACATAATGTATGGAATATTAATCCCTGTTTTATCAAGTAGACTATTTAAGTTCGTTATCCTAACATTAATTTCAATTAAATAAAAGCGTCCGGTTTCTGCGTCTTTTTTGAATTCAATCTCTGCAAAACCTTTGTAGCCAATCCCTTCTAAGAACTTCGCTCCAAGCTCGTACAGTTCAGGAACATATTTTTGCTGAGTATAGACGGAAGCTCCGAAGTTGATCGGGAACTGGCGAAGTTTTTGGCATGTCACCCAATGGGTCACTTTAGCATCCTGATTCAAGTACGCATCAAAGGTGTACATATGATCATCAAAGCCTGGAATGACGCGTTGAATGATCACCTCAATATCCGCTTCCTTCGCTAGATTAACTTTTTCAATCAACTCTTCTTTATTATAAACTTTAAATAATTTTCTTCTGAATTTAGAGACGAAAGCTGGGGAATCGACCGGCTTAACCAAACATGGGTATTGAATCGTCTCTTCTACTTTTTGAACATAATTCTCTTCTTCTGCATTCACGGTTTCAGGCACAGCTACCCCATGCTCAGAAGCAAGGGCATGCAAGGTGCCTTTGTCCATTATTTTAGTATAAAGGCCTTGTTCTGTTTGTGGAATAAGGAAATACTCCCGTAATTCATGTAAATGCTCATCAACAAATTCAACGTATGGATCTGCTGTCGGTATAAGCACAGGAGGTACACTTTCTTTCTTCGCATATTCAATCAGGAAAGAGACAAGCCCTTTAGGATCTTCCTTATAATGCGGACCAATCATTGCTTCAGACACATATTTCGATTCTAATCCATACGCGCCAGTCCAAGAATAATCAACCGCCGCTACATGAACCCCGTTTACGCCTAAACAGCGAATCGTACTTAAACCTATATAATAATTCGCACCTAATACAACCGCTTTGTTATTCATGAATAAACTCCTTTATCAAACAGCACATCCCATGCATGTTTCATTACTTCTTAAAAAATTCGACCAAACTATAAACATATTTATTTTACCATACTCTGTTAAGTAACAAAACGGAGAACATACAGGATAAGAAAAGAGACTCAGTGATTGTTTTGTTGGAAATATATGTATGACCTGAGGTGGAAGAAAGTGGAATGAAGCAATAGGCATTTTTTACTTACTAAAAAGGCGACCTTCCTTTCGAAAGGCCGCCTTTTTTGGTGGTTATGATTTATAGGACTCAGTCAGTTCCATTTCAGAAGCTACTTGCTCAGTTTGAGCGACTGTGTTGTTCATCTTCTTGAAACGGCTCATGATCTTGTCCGCTGCGTATAAAACTAAAAACGTTAGCAGAATCGTTAAGCTTATAATATAAAGAGATGTAAGCATAGGCTAGATCTCCTTTCTACATCATTGATCATTTAGTAAATCCTTGTATATAATATCAAATTTCGTCGTTATGTAAATATAAATCCATAAATTCTTTTAAATTTGTTTGTATACTTTAATATTCCTCCCTTTACTCCTAATTTAATAACAAAAAAAACGACTCATTGTATGCCGTCCTGGGTCGATTCCTCATTAACCCTCTATGCTAAGTTGAGTTCGTACCCATAAAAGAGTTAGGGGTGCATGGAAAATAACTCGCTTTCCTGCGGGGAACTGCCAAGCCTCCTCATTCGCTACGCTCTCTGTGAGGTCTCGTCTAGCTCCTTCTCCCGCGGGAGATTCCTGTAGGATTCCAATAGAGGTTCTTGTATAAAAAAAAGCCCTCCGTTAAGATGCATTTGTACACCAATACAAACATCAAAAGGAGGACTTCCCTTGAAACATAATAGGAATGACAAAATAAATCAAATCACAGACGAAACCCTGGTGATTGGAATTGATAACGCCAAACGGACGCACTAGGCCTGTCCCGTCGATGATCGTGGATGAGAACTCACGCGGCCGTTCGGATTCTCGCAGAGCCGGGAAGTGTTTGAAGACTTTCACACTCAGATCGAAAACTGGTTACTGATCACCAAGCTTTTTCAAATATAAACTTGCTGTTTCCATCCCTTTTATAAAATTCTCAATGTGAAAATGCTCATTAGGCGCATGCAGATTTTCCGACGGCAGGCCGAAGCCCATTAAGACCACCGGCGCATTAAGCACTCGCGCAAACACTTCTACAATTGGAATCGATCCGCCTTCTTTCGGAAACAGCGGCCTGACTGCGTATACTTCTTCATAGGCATCCGCTGCTGTCTGGATCATAGGGTCATTCGAATCAAGGGCAACTGGATTTGCTTTAATATATTGTTCCACTTCGACTTTAGCACCTGCTTGCATATGTGCTTCTAAATGCCTCTGAATGGCTTCATAGATGGCTTGTGGATCCTGATCTCCGACTAAACGACAACTGATTTTAGCACTGGCATGGCTTGGAACAATCGTTTTTAATCCTTCACCTTGAAACCCTCCCGTTATGCCATTAATCTCCAGAGTTGGACGAATACCCACACGTTCGTGGAAGGTGAATCCTTCTTCACCAAACAAAGCTTCAAGATCAAGCTCGTTCTTCAATTTTTCCTCATCAAAAGGTATCTGTGCTACTTCCTCCCTTAACGCTTCCGTCACTTCTGGTACACCTTCATAGAATCCATCGACCGCAACTTCCCCATTTTCATGATGAAGTGATTCTAAGATATGGACCAATGCATGAATCGAATTGGGCACGGCACCTCCGTAAGTACCTGAATGCAGGTCTGTATTTGCCGTTTTTACGGTAACTTCCATCGCTAGTGCTCCGCGTAAAGAGGTACAGATTGCAGGCTGGCCTTTTTCAATGAAAGAAGTGTCACTGATCACAACGGCATCGCAGGACAATTTACCTTGGTTCTCATTAATGAATGGTCCTAGATTCGGGCTTGCGATTTCCTCTTCCCCTTCGATGCAGAACTTTACATTGACTGGCAGCTCTCCGTTTTCCTTCATCAATAGGTCCAGCGCCTTAATATGCAGAAAGAGCTGTCCCTTATCGTCCGTTGCGCCTCTGGCATAAATTTTATCGTCCCTTATGGTAGGTTCAAAGGGCGGAGTCTCCCACAAATCCAAAGGATCCTCGGGCTGAACATCATAATGACCGTAGACTAGGACAGTTGGTTTTCCCTGGGCATGCAGCCAGTCAGCATAGACGATCGGATGGCCTTCTGTTTCAATTAGTTCCACATGCTCCATTCCTATCTCTTTTAGAGCGTCAGCCACCCAATCCGCTCCCTTTTGGACATCTTCTTTATGGGCGGATAAAGAAGAAATGCTTGGAATGGATAAAAAGCTTTTTAACTGTTCTATGAAATCTTCTTTATGTAACTTGATCAATTCTTTCATTTATTCGACCTCCTTATGCGTATTATATAAATCCGTTTTATAATATACAAACTGGCAAACAGCCCCTGACATGAGAAAAACTCACCTGATTGAAAGGTGAGTTTACTGGATTATAATAACGAAAGGATAAAGCCAATAACTACAATTAAACCTATGATCATTAAAATCGTACGAATCATACAAACACCCTCTTCTTAAGTAATTTATAATTCTTTACCTTAATTTGAACACTCCGAAACTATTCATACTTAAATTCGTTCATATTTCCTGTTTTTATGATAGAAAACGTCTCAGTCGTGAGGGTGGTTCAAATGACTTAACCATTTCCCTAATACGGAATGTCTTTCTTTAAAACTCCCAGGTATTTAATCATTCCGTTTTCAATTGGATCAAGACAGCTGAAAAAACAGCTCCCGCCCAAGCTGAGGTGAATAGCTTCCCTGGACTAGCGCTTCCCGAAACCTAACAAAATAAAAGACCACCCAATAGAATGGGTGGTCTCCTCAAAAATATCCTTATACGAGTTGTCGGCTCCAATGACGGTGAGCGGCGATCGCTTCTACAAAATCACTTGCAAATGTAGAGGCATCATCTCCTACCACTACCCCTTTATGATCAGTAAAATCATTTTCTTTCAAAAGTTGGGTACCTTCAAAAGATCCACCAACTGGTTTGAAGTGTTTAAATGCTTCACTTGAGTAGTAGACGGCGCTCTGTTTAAATGATTTATCACTAAGATCTCCGCCAGCAACGTATACAGCGTCGAACAAGACAGGATCAGCAGTTTGGAAAGTATGGTCAATGGCTATTTCTGTGCCGTCTTCCCCTTTAAGCTTGCCTTGCTTATTGCTGACAATTTCAGCAATGACACCTTCTGATTTGAAGGTATTGAAAATATCATTTAACGCATTTCCTTTGAATCCTTCCCCTACAATGACAGCTACTTTACGGGTCTTAGGTGACTTGACCGTATTTTCCTGACTCAAAGCTGGTGAGGATTTTGTTACGTCTGAACCACCATTAGATGGTGCATCCAATCCAATATTATCAGCGAATCCTTTCGCTAGGTCCATGCTGACGTTTGCGAACATATCAACGACTTGCTTTCTGACAGATTCACTTTCCACTTTACCAAGCTCGAAACTGAACGCATTGATAATGTGTTGTTTCTCAGCTTCGCTCATACTGTTCCAGAAAAGTGTTGCTTGAGAGAAGTGGTCTTTAAAGCTTTCACTGCGCGCTCTCACTTTACGACCTTCTACTTTCTCATGATAATGTTCATATCCGCCATTTTCTTTGCTAGTTGTTTCAGGCGTGTTGTCCCACAGGGAGTTTTTGTGATAGCTTACTTGTCCTTTGTTGATCGTGTGTCGACCATATCCATCGCGTTGATTATTATGGAACGGGCAAACTGGACGGTTAATTGGAAGCTCATGGAAGTTCGGACCACCGAGGCGGATCAGCTGCGTATCTGTATAAGAGAACAAGCGTCCCTGCAACAGTGGATCATTGGTAAAGTCGATACCTGGAACAACATGCCCCGGGTGAAAAGCTACCTGCTCTGTTTCAGCAAAGACATTGTCTACATTACGATTCAACGTCATTTTACCGACGATTTCTACAGGTACATCTTCTTCGGGCCATAGCTTCGTAGGGTCAAGGACATCAAAATCGAACTTGAACTCATCCTCTTCAGGGATAACCTGGATTCCAAGCTCATACTCAGGATAGTCACCTTCCTCAATGGAATTCCAGAGATCTCCTCGGTGGAAGTCCGGGTCTTTTCCATTGATTTTCTGTGCTTCATCCCATACCACTGAGTGAGTTCCAAGTACGGGCTTCCAGTGGAACTTCACAAAAAACGATTCGTTCTGCGCGTTGACCAAACGGAACGTATGCACACCGAAACCTTCCATCATTCGGAAGCTTCGTGGAATCGCACGATCAGACATCGCCCACATGACCATATGAGCAGACTCCTGATTGTTCGCAATAAAATCCCAGAATGTATCATGGGCAGAAGCCGCTTGTGGCATCTCATTGTGTGGTTCAGGCTTCAATGCATGAACCAGATCAGGAAACTTAATGGCGTCCTGAATGAAAAATACGGGTATGTTATTTCCTACTAGATCATAGTTGCCTTCTTCTGTGTAAAATTTAGTTGCAAATCCGCGTGCGTCCCGTACAGTTTCAGCAGAACCCCTGTTACCAGCAACAGTTGAGAAACGCACAAACGTCGGTGTTTTCTTTGATGTATCCGTCAAAAAGTCAGCTTTTGTGTATTTTTCCATGGATTTATATAGTTCAAATTCTCCGTGAGCGGCGAATCCCCTGGCATGAACAATACGCTCTGGGATACGTTCGTGGTCAAAATGGGTCATCTTTTCACGGAAATGGAAATCCTCCATTAACGTTGGACCACGTTCACCTGCTTTTAAAGAAAATTCATCCTCTGCCATTTTTAAACCCTGGTTCGTTGTCAGCTTCTTGCCTTTATCCTCTACTCGATCTTTCTCGAGCTGAGCATCTTTTTTATTCTTATGCTCACGGTTTTGATCGCTCACATGAGTTCCTCCTTTAAAACAATTATTCTTAAATATTAAATTTAAAGTGAACACATGTCTTGTTCCACAGCATGACAATATTTAAACTTTTCTTACAAAATAAACCACTATCAAAAGCACATTACGCTTTTGATAGTGGTTCGTATACATATCCTTATGGCAATTGAGTCGTTCCCATCATATAACGGTCACACTCTCTTGCGACTTCGCGTCCTTCATTGATGGCCCAAACGATCAAGCTTTGACCGCGGCGCATATCTCCTGCAGCAAATACTCCATCAATATTTGTCGTGTATTTGCCATATTGAGCCGCTACGTTTGTTCTTACCGTAGTCTCGACTCCTAATTTCTCAATTAAATCCTGCTCTGGTCCAGTAAACCCGATCGCAAGCAGGACAAGGTCTGCTGGCCATACCTTTTCTGTTCCAGGAATCTCAGTACGTACTTTGTTGCCGTTCTCATCATAGGAGAGTGATACATTGACCGTGTGTACTTCTTTTATACGACCATTTTCATCACCTACGAATTTCTTCGTCATCACGGCATAAGCACGTGGATCATCACCAAATGTGGCTTCTGCTTCCTTCTGCCCGTATTCCACTCGGTGAATGACCGGATATTGCGGCCAAGGGTTTACTTCATTATCACGGACTGACCCTTTTTTATCGTAGATATCAAACTGAGTCAGGCTCTTACAGTTATGTCTCATCGAAGTGGCCATACAGTCGGTACCTGTATCTCCTCCGCCGATAACAATGACATTCTTATCTTTTGCACTGATATAGTTTCCATCTTCATGATCAGAATCTAACAAGCTCTTCGTGTTAGAGTGCAAGAAGTCCATCGCGTAGTGAACGCCTTTCAAGTTACGCCCATCAACTTCAATATTACGCGGAACTGTAGCACCGCCACAAAGAATCACCGTATCATATTCCTCACGAAGTCGTGATATAGGATAATCACGGCCAACCTCTGTGTTCGTCATGAATTGAATTCCTTCTTCTTTAAGGATGTTCACTCTGCGCTCGACTACGGAATAAGGCAATTTCATTTCAGGGATGCCGTATGTGAGGAGACCACCGACACGGTCGTTTCGTTCATAGACAGTCACCCAATGTCCTGCTTTATTCAGCTGCGCAGCTGCAGCGAGCCCTGCAGGACCGGATCCGACGACGGCTACCTTTTTACCTGTACGTTTTTCCGGAGGCTCAGGGACCACCCATCCTTCGTCAAACCCTTTTTCAATAATCGAACGTTCTACGGTCCGAATCGCTACAGGTGGTTCATTGATTCCCAGTACACATGCGCCTTCACATGGTGCCGGGCATGCAAAACCTGTAAACTCAGGGAAGTTGTTCATCTCATGTTCCTTTTTAAGAGCTTCTTTCCACTGTCCTCGATAAACGAGGTCATTCCACTCTGGAATTAAGTGATAAACAGGGCATCCTGTCGTGACGCCGTTGAGCTCCATTCCGGAGTGACAAGTAGGAACGCCGCAATCCATGCAGCGCGCCCCTTGTTTTTGCACCTCTTCTTCTGAGAGGGGAACCGTGTAATCTTCCCAGTCTTTCGTTCGTGTTTGAGGATCACGTTCACGCAATGTCTGGCGTTCGTACTCCATAAATCCAGTAGACTTTCCCATCAGATATCCCCCTTCTGTACTATTTTACGGTTGCAACCGGTTTGTTTCTTTCTTCAAATGCTGTCATTTCAGCATCGAATTTCTCTAACCCGCTATCTTTCAGACGTTTGATACGTTCTTGCATAGCCAAGTAATCCCTCGGAATAACACGTACAAATTTAGAGACGTACTCATTCCAGTTATTAAGGATGCGTTGACCTAATTTACTATTTGTATATTGAACATGCTTTTCAATCATGGCATAAAGCTCTTGGATTTCCTGTGAATCACTCAGCGCCTCCAGGTGGACGAGTTCTTTATTACACTTCGTTTCAAAAGAACGCTCGGTCTCATCAAGCACGTAAGCAACTCCTCCGGACATACCGGCAGCGAAGTTACGACCTGTTCCGCCTAAAACCACTACTTTTCCACCTGTCATATACTCACAGCCGTGGTCCCCGACACCTTCAACGACGACATTGGCTCCACTGTTCCTTACACAGAAACGTTCACCAGCGAGTCCATTGATATACGCTTCTCCTCCGGAAGCTCCGTAGAAAGATACGTTACCAATAATCGTGTTCTCTTCAGGGACAAACGATGACCTCGGTGATGGATGAACGATGATTTTTCCGCCTGAGAGCCCTTTACCGACATAGTCGTTGGAATCTCCGACAAGTCTCAAGGTTACCCCTTTAGGAATAAACGCTCCAAAGCTTTGTCCTGCTGATCCTTTAAAGGTTAAACGTATAGTATCCTCAGGCAAGCCAGCTTCTCCATATTTTCGAGTAATCTCGCTTCCAAGCATCGTCCCGGTTACACGGTGGATGTTACGGATGGAACCTGTTCCTTCCACCGGCTCCCCGGTTTCAATCGCATGTTTGCAAAGCGGAATAAGCTCTTCAACATCCAAGGTTTTGTCCAAACCGTGATCCTGTTTTCTCGTTGCATAACGGCCATAGTCTGCTGGTACGTCAGGCTGGTAAAGCAGGGCTGATAAGTCTACACCCTTTGCTTTCCAATGGTCGACCGCTTGATTCGCTTCCAGCACGTCTGTACGACCAATCATTTCATTGATAGTACGGAAGCCAAGCTCAGCCATCAGTTCTCGAGCTTCCTGAGCGATAAAACGCATGAAGTTTTCTAAATGATCGGCTTCACCGGTAAACTTCTTCCTGAGCTCAGGGTCCTGAGTAGCGACACCCACTGGACAAGTGTTCAAGTGACAGACACGCATCATGATACAACCAAGAACGACAAGCGGTGCTGTAGAAAAGCCATACTCCTCAGCTCCTAGAAGGGCTGCGACGACAACGTCCCGACCTGTCATCATCTTTCCATCCGTTTCAACGACGATACGGTCTCTCAACCGATCGAGTACGAGCGTCTGATGAGTTTCAGCCAGTCCGATTTCCCAAGGAAGACCAGTATGCTTAATACTCGTCCTCGGCGCTGCACCTGTTCCACCGTCATATCCACTAATTAACACAAGGTCAGCACGGCCTTTGGCTACACCTGCAGCGATGGTTCCTACACCGACAGCCGACACAAGCTTAACGCTGATGCGGGCTTTCGGATTGGCATTTTTCAGATTGAAAATCAATTCAGCCAAGTCTTCAATAGAATAAATATCGTGGTGCGGAGGTGGAGAAATCAATTCCACTCCTGGTGTTGAGCCACGAACTTCTGCAATCCATGGGTACACTTTCTTACCAGGCAAGTGACCGCCTTCTCCCGGCTTCGCTCCTTGAGCTACCTTGATTTGGATTTCATCCGCATTGACAAGGTAATGGCTGGATACCCCAAATCGTCCGGAGGCTACTTGTTTAATGGAGCTGCGCTTGGAGTCTCCATTTTCTTCTGGCGTAAAGCGTTTTGCGTCTTCTCCGCCTTCCCCTGAGTTACTTCTGCCGCCAATCCGGTTCATGGCGATCGCTAAAGCTTCGTGAGCTTCTTCACTGATCGACCCGTAGGACATGGCACCGGTCTTGAAGCGACTGCAAATCTCCTCAACAGATTCTACTTCCTCAACAGGAATTGATGGTCTCTTCTTGAACGAGAGTAATCCTCTTAGAGACTGCAAATTATGCTTTTCATCTGTTAGCATTTGGGAATACTGTTTGAAAAGCTTGTAATCGTTGCTTCGGCACGCGTGCTGCAGCGTTGCGATCGTTTGCGGGTTGTACTGGTGATCTTCCCCGTTTTTACGGTATTGGAAGTCATCACCGGCTTCAAGTGTGCGGTTTGCTCCGCGATCCTCGCGGTAAGCAACTTCGTGGCGCATTAGTACTTCTTTTTCAATAATATCCAGACCAATTCCGCCTAAACGAGAGGCTGTACGGGTAAAGTATTTGTCAATGACATCTTTATGAATGCCGACCGCTTCAAAAATCTGGGCCCCGCGATAACTTTGAATCGTGGAAATTCCCATTTTTGATAGAACTTTGATGATTCCATCAGTAGCAGATTTCACATACGTTTCTAAGGCTTGTTCGTGAGATTCTGCTTCCACTTCTCCTCGCTCCATCAAATCGCGAAGCGTCTCGTAAGCAAGATACGGGTTGATACCTTCCGCACCATAACCAAGCAGTGTAGCGTGGTGATGGACCTCTCTTGCTTCCCCTGTTTCAATCAAAAGGCTAACTTTTGTACGCGTCCCTTTTCGGATTAAGTGATGGTGTAAACCAGATACCGCTAAAAGAGCCGGGATGGCTGCTTGCTCGCTGCTAACCCCTCTGTCAGATAGCACGAGCAATGTCGTACCTTCTTCAACGGCTTGATCCGCTTCTTCAAACAGACGGTCCAAAGCTTCTTTCATTTTGCCTTCTTTTGCATCGAACAAAATGGACAACGTTTTCGTTTCAAATCCTGGCAGAGACTGCTGGCGTAGCTGCTCCAGCTGACGGTTTGTCAATACTGGGGTTTTCAGACGGATTTGTCTGCAGCTCTCTGGCTGAGGATCAACCAGGTTGCCTTCCGCCCCGATCGTAGTTTCGACCATAGTGATCAGCGATTCACGGATCGCATCGATTGGCGGGTTGGTTACTTGTGCGAAAAGCTGTTTGAAATAACTATAGAGAAGCTGAGGCTTCTTAGATAACACAGCAAGTGGTGAGTCATATCCCATTGATCCTACAGGGTCTTTCTTACCTGTAACCATAGGGGCAAGAATTTTATTCAATTCTTCAGTGGTGTAACCGAATGCGAGCTGTTGTTCAAGAAGAGGCTCAACAGGACGGTGTTCCTCCTTCGGCTCAGGAAGGTCTTCAAGGTCGAATTTATTTTCTTCAATCCATTCTTTATAAGGCTGTTCTCTAGCGATTTGCAGCTTGATTTCTTCATCAGGAATGATTTTTCCTTCTTCCAAATCGACAAGCAGCATTTTTCCAGGGTGCAGACGGTCTTTGTACAAAATATCGTCAGCAAAAATATCCAAGGCCCCAACTTCAGACCCTAGAACAATCATGCCGTCCTTGGTTACATAGTAGCGAGCAGGTCTCAGTCCATTACGATCCAGGCAAGCTCCGATTTGCTTACCATCCGTGTAAGCAAGAGCAGCCGGGCCGTCCCATGGTTCCATGAGGCAGCTGTGATATTCGTAAAAGCTCTTTTTATCCTCCTGAATCGTATCATCGTTTGACCAAGGCTCAGGTACCATCATCATAGCCGTGTGCGCAAGGGATCGGCCAGATAGATATAAGAATTCAAAGGCGTTATCAAACATAGAGGAGTCACTACCCTGCGAGTCGATCACAGGCAGAAGCTTTTGCAAATCTTCATCACTGAAGTACTCGGAAGAACAAAGCTCCTGTCTTGCTCGCATCCAGTTGACATTTCCTCTTAATGTATTGAATTCTCCATTGTGGATCGTAAAGCGGTTCGGGTGAGATCTTTTCCAGCTTGGAAATGTGTTCGTACTAAAACGGGAATGCACTAAAGCGAGGGCCGTTTTAAAGTCCGGATGGTTCAAATCGATATAAAAGGAATCCAATTGCTCAGGAATCAACATTCCTTTGTAAACAATCGTATTCGTCGATAAACTGCTGATGTAAAAATCATCGAAACCTTCCATAGTAGAAATCTCTATTTCCGCGCGTTTACGGATAATATATAATCGTCGTTCAAAATCCATCTGCGTCTTTACATTATCCGCAGGTGCAATGAAAGCCTGGCGAATAAAAGGCTTCGTTTTTTTTGCATCGTTACCTACGAAAGAGTCATTGATCGGAACCGTTCTCCAGCCAAGGAACTTCTGGCCTTCTTCATGAACGACCCTTTCAAAATTCCTCTTGCACTCAAGACGCTTGTCATGATCCTCAGGCATGAAAATCATTCCAATACCGTATTCTCCGGCCTCAGGAAGCTGTATATCTTCTTTTTCACATTGCTTTTCAAAAAAGTAATGTGGAATTTGAGTCAAGATTCCAGCGCCGTCCCCTGTACTAATGTCAGCAGACTGGCCGCCCCGGTGCTCTAGGTTACAAAGAATAGTAATGGCATTCTCTACGATGCTGTGAGACTTCGTGCCATCTATATTGGCGATTACACCTATCCCACAAGCTTCATGTTCATTTTCCGGATGATATAAACCTTGTGGCACAGGATATCCGTGTTTTTGCATATTCATTCCCCCTAGCAGTCTTAATCCTTCATGTCAAAATCAGAAATTAAAAAATTCAGTTTTTTCAGTTTCTTACTAGTATAGCATGAAAAAACTGAGGATTCACGCGTTCATGACGCTACATGAGCGAATTTTCACTAAAGTGAAACAATTAAAGACAGCCTTCAACTCTTGTACTCCAATCATGTAAGCGCAACCATAAAACGTATGGATTTTTTTTAAATTTTTTGTATAAAAACAGAATAATAACCTTCTAAAAGATAAAATCATAGACTTTTTGCATAAAAAACGAACGTTAATGCATGATCATACATTTTTAATAGAAGGAAGGACATCTCTTTAGATACTCAGAAATAATGTAAGTAGATATGGAGGGAATAAAAATGAAACGTATTAGAGATTACGGTGTAACTATCGGCCGGTTAAAACCGGGTGAGCGCAATAAAATTACAGATGTAGAAGGAGTGACAGTAGGCCATCATACTTTAAAAGACGGGGACTCTCAGACAGGAGTCACAGCTATTCTTCCCCATCAGGGAAATGTGTTCCGTGAAAAGTTAGTAGCATCAAGTCATGTGATCAATGGGTTCGGAAAGACAATGGGAACAATTCAAATGCAGGAGCTCGGCACACTTGAAACTCCAATTGTTTTGACCAATACACTAAGTATCGGAACCGCTGCCGAGAGCCTCATCGAATATATGTTAGAACGAAATCCCGAGATTGGCAGAACGACAGGAACCGTCAATCCAGTGGTGGGAGAGTGCAATGATATGGTACTGAATGATATCCGTGCTCAATCTGTAGATAAAAATCACGTCCATTCCGTGCTCGACCAAACGTCCCTTGACTTTGAAGAGGGCTGCAAAGGCGCCGGTGCCGGAATGCTCTGTTATTCTATGAAAGGAGGAATCGGCTCTTCCTCACGTTTGATCGATTTGAATCACGGCGTTTATACATTAGGGGTTTTGGTTTTGACAAACTTTGGATTATTGAGTGACTTAACCGTAAATGGAAAGCCCGTTGGAAGAGAACTAGCTCATCATCTCACTGAGGCAAAGGAAGAACGCGACAAGGGATCTGTCATGGTTATTGTGGCAACGGATTTACCGGTGACTGAACGGCAGCTGAACCGGATCATCAAACGATCGGTGACTGGATTATCCCGGACAGGCTCGATGATTACAACAGGTAGCGGTGAAGTAGTCATTGGTTTTTCGACCGCTACCAGAATACCTCATGAACAAAAGGGTGCTCTTTTGAATGCTTCCTTTATCCATGAGGAAGAGATTGATGAGGCTTTTCGGGCAATCAGTGAAGCGACAGAGGAAGCTGTGCTTAATTCAATGATCACCGCGATTCCTACCATTGGCAGAGATGGAAATGAACGGCCGACACTTACTCATTTACTAGAAAAATATCATGTGTCTCTGACGTAATGGTGTCTTAGAGAAAAATTAAGATTCAAGTTAACTCACTATTTTGAGTAGTTCTGTTTCCGTTACCAAGTACCAGAAGAGGTGGTCGAAGAAATCGCTCGCTTTCCGCGGGGATGGCGGCAAGCCTCCTCGGTTTGCCAACCTGTGGGGTCTTGCCAGCCATACCATTCCCGCAGGAGTCTCACAATTCTTAGACCACCTTCACGTTAAATGGAGAACGGAAACACCATTATGAGGAAGTAGGAAAAACATCTAAGATTCATTCTCCATCTCAGAAGCACACTTGTTAATACCATAAGAGAAGGCTTCGAGGGGGGATTCCCAACATTCAGAGTAACTCAATAAAGCCTCCTTCTGGATTCTGAAACTCGATTCCAAAAGGGTTCGTTAGACTATTGACACCAGGGTTGGCTGGAAAATGACGAGACTCCCGCGGGAGAAGGAGCGAGGCGATACCCCACAGAGAGCGAAGCGAACGAGGACGCTTGCCAGTTCCCCCGCAGGAAAGCGAGTTATTTTCCAGCCAACCCTGACTCTTTTAAAAGGAAGAACCCAAGTTGTCCCAACACCGAGTCTTCAAACATGGTAATTTGTTGAATAAGCGTTACTGTTCAGTTGAAACTTCAGTCTTAAAAACAAATATGAAACACAGCTTGTTAGTAAAAACAAAAAGGAACTTCCTGCATTCTTGGAAGTTCCTTTTTCTATTTAGGCGGCTTTTTGTTTATCTCCACCGTGCTTTCGATGATAAATAACGTTGATTTCTGCACCGATCATAAGAATGATGCCCGTCAAGAAGAACCACAACATGAGGATAATGATACCTCCTAAACTTCCGTAGGTGGCCGAGAAATTACCGAAGTTACTGACGTAAAAAGAAAAAGCAAGAGAAATGAGCTGCCACAAGAACGCCGTAATGATCGCTCCTGGGAGAATATGCTTGAAAGGTATATTCTTATTTGGAGCGTAATGATAAAGCGCCATTAATATAGCACCAATCACAAGCACACTGATTGCCCATCTGAGCACTTGGAAGAGAATAACCGTTTGGTCAGGGAGGTTGACTGCATTATTGATAAAATTAATAATTACATCACCAAAGACCGGAAGTAGCAAAGCTACAACGATCGCCAGGATCATCCCAAGAGTCAAAACAATCGCCATCAGCCTTACCTTTATGAATGACCTTGTTTCTTCAACGTTATAGGCCTGGTTGGCAGACTGAATGAATGCATTTACTCCGTTTGAAGCTGACCAGAGAGTACCAAGAATACCAATCGTCAACAATCCGCCTTTGGGCTGCTCTACGATACTAACGATATTTTCACGGAATATTTCTGCTGTATTATCCGGCAGAACCCGTCCCATGGTTTGTACAGCCGAGTCTGCATCTATATTTAAATAGGGAAGAATAGATAATAGCAAAATTAACATAGGAACAACCGCTAATAAGTAGTAATACGCTTGGGCAGCGCCTAAAATCGGTATATTATCTTTTTGAAATTCCTCTACTAACTCTTTTATATAAGTAATTAACCTCTTCACGAACCATCCGCCTCCTCATATTGCATTCTGTATTGGTCTATCCCCTTTTTTGGAAACCATTAATCTACAGAATGCATATAAGTGCTTTTGGCTCATTCCTTTCGTTTAGAAGAAGAAGGAATTTGTAAGCTTTCTCTGTACTTTGCCACTGTTCTTCTGGATATTTCAATATCATAGTCTTTCTTCAATACTTGAGCAAGTTTTTGATCGGAGAGCGGCTTGCTTTTGTCCTCATGATCGATCAAGTCTTGGATATGATTCTTCACTTGGGTGGAAGAAATCGTCGAGTCATTTTGCGAAAGCCCTGTAGTGAAGAAATACTTCATTTCAAAAACACCACGGGAAGTCTGCATGACTTTATTCGATACCGCCCTGCTGACAGTGGATTCATGCATGTCAATCTGTTCAGCAACCTGCTTATAGGTGAGAGGGTGCAACGGTCCCCCTTCTAAAAAAGCTGTTTGCTCCTTTACGATGACTTTAGCTACTTTAAGAATCGTTTGACGCCTCTGCTCAATACTTCGGATCAGCCAATTAGCGTTTTTATAGCAGTCATTTAGAAACGATTCAGCTTTAGCGTCCTTCTTCAGGCTGGCATAGGAGGAATCGATACGAATCGAAGATAGAGGTGAATTTGAATCTGTCAGGAGATAGTCGTTCCCTTCTTTTTTTACAATAATGTCTGCAACCATGTATTTTACCGGCTGCTTGATTGAATCAATATAGGGATGAGGACGAAGCTTTTTTAATAAGGTAAACGCTTGTTTTATATCCGATTGAGAAACACTTAACTGTCTTGATAAATGATTCCATCTGCGGTTTGCTATATCGTCCAGATGGTACGCCACAAGCTGCATGAGCAGACCCTCCTGAGGGTACTGCTGCTTGATTTGATAGATTAGATAATCTCTTGTACCGGCTGATCCCAATCCTATGGACTCGTAGTCTTTGAGATGTTCGAGATTATCCGTAACGGCTGATGATGGCACGTTTAATGACTTAGAAATTTCGTTTACGTCTATTGGTAAAAACCCTCGATCATTCAAATTTAAAACAAGATACTGCATGACTTCATAATCTTCTTCTGAATTCAGCTGCCATTTGATTTGATCAAACAGTTTCTCTCTCCAGCCTTTCTCATTACATGGGTAAAATTCAACCACGTTATTTAATGTGTCTCCTATGTGACTGCGACCACGAGAACTGTAAGAATCAGAAAAATCCCTTTCCTCCACAGCCAGCAGCGGATTATTCAGCATCTCTTCTTGTACATAGTCCCATACATCCATCGCAGAATACTGGAGTAATGAAATTGCTTGACGAACTTCAGTTGTCATGAATAAACCGGTCGTTTGCTTTTGAGTCAATTCAAGCTTCATCTCATGCCCTCCTATTTGGTAACGCTTTCATTAATATTTTTACTATTCTTAAAATCTATTTATTATATTGGATGATTTTTTGATTTATTTCAAGGGACAAAAGAGTCAAGCGCTTAAATTAAATCTTCAATGAAGGTGCAACTACTAATCTGAACAAACAAAAAGCCCCAACAGATCCTCTGACCTGTGGGGCAATACGTTTAGATATAGCATTTATAGTACATTTTCCGCTAAAGTCCTTTGTACGTCCTCTATCGGACTATCCTTTTTGAAGAGTTTCCCTATAGGCTCACTCGAACCCGAGAGCCATATTTTCAATTCAGAATCCAAATCAAAACTCCCAGCAGTCTCTACACTGAAATGAGTCACACTTTTATATGGAATCGAATGGTATTCCACTTTCTTTCCTGTCATTCCTTGCTTATCGACCAGTATTAGCCGTTTATCAGTAAAGATGAAGGAATCTCGAAGAACTTTGTAACCGCTTTGAATTTTTTCTCCTTCGATCAGGACTTCTTCAAGCTGTTTTTCAAGTTTTTCTATATCAACCTTACTGGCATTTCCCATCAATCCATCTAAAAATCCCACAATGATGCCTCCTCGATGTTATTGCATATGCCTAAGCAGCATGCTTTCACCAGGCTCTAAATCTAAAGAAAGATTTCCTTTTTTAGCTTTGAAAATCCTTCTCTTGTTTTCCAAGTGCTGCCACTTTCCTTTTGAGACGTCAAGGCTGACACTGATCTTTTCATGATGGTTCCGGTTCATCAAATAGATGAGCTGCTCGTCGGATACCTTTTCTCCAAACGCATCTACGCCATTGGTTATCCAGCGTTCAAATCCGTAGATATCTCCATGAAAAGCGAAGGATTTCCAGTGCCCGGTACGCAGCGCGTTATGCTCTCTGCGCCATTTACCTATTTTTTTATACCATGTTAAAAGGTCCTGGTCCTCCCTATCCCATGGATAAGGCTTGCGGTTATCCGGATCAGCCCCTCCTGTTACTCCTGCCTCGTCACCATAGTAGAGAGACGGCACACCCGGAAATGCATAAAGCCATAAGCTAAGTGCCCTCACTTGGCGGTCAACAAGATCAGCTTTATGTTTTTGGGAATAATGATCCGGCAAATACCCTTCAAGCATCGTTTTGATACGCTCTACATCGTGACTGGACAGCATATTCATAAGCGCATAGAAATACTGCTTTGGATAATGCTCGGATAATGTCGTGAGACGACGATCTACATAATGGGCATCAATATCACCTTTAATAAAATCAAGCATGATCTTTCTTAACGGATAATTCATGACAGAATCAAGCACACCGCCCAAGAAGTAATCACGTCGCTTACCGTAGGAAGTCTTATTGGAAGCATCCTCCCACACTTCCCCTAGTAAAACACTCGATGGATCATGCTTTTTCAGTTGTGTATTAAGCTGACTGATCAAATCATCTGTCAGCTCGTCGGCAACGTCCAATCTCCAGTGCTTCATTCCTGACTTTTGCCACGTTTTGATGACACTATCTTCATTATGGATCAGGAAATTCTGGTAGTCTTGATTCTCCTTATTCAGTGTCGGCAATGTGCCTACACCCCACCACGCTTCATAATCATCTGGATAATTATAAAATTTATACCAGGGGTAATAGCGAGATTCTTTCGATTGATAGGCTCCTAGAGAATCGTACTGTCCTTCTCGATTAAAATAAATACTGTTGCTGCCTGTATGGCTGAAGACACCATCAAGCATAATTTCTATATCACGGTCAGCCGCTTCTTTAATCAGCTGCTCTAAATCTTCCTTACTACCCAGCAGCCGGTCTACCGTATGATAATCCCCTGTATCATACCTGTGGTTACTTTCGGCTTCAAAAATTGGATTCAAGTAGATGACGGTCACACCCAGGGATTGGATATAATCCAATTTTTCAATAATGCCTCGAAGGTTGCCTCCGAAGAAATCCCACCGAATGACTTCTCCTCTTTCATTTCTAATATAGATGGGATCATTCTCCCAATGGGAGTGCATGAGGCTTGTTTTTGGGGCTTTGGATGAATCAATCTCACCTGCTGCGTAAAAACGATCTGGAAAGATTTGATACATGGTGGCATTTTTAAACCAATCCGGGGTTTCATATTTGTGGTCGTAGACCGTAATTTGCCAGGATGGAGGAATATGATCATAGACTTTTCCCTCGCCGCTTTCAAAAATATTTTCCCGGCCATAATACATCGTTCCGTCTTCTAAGATAATTTGAAAGAAATACCAGATCAACTGTGGGTCGTCTGGCATTTTTATGGTCGTTTCATAGGAGTTATAATGATGTTCTTCACTGTATAAGTCCATCTCTTTGATGCGCTCATCATCTGTACGATCCAAGATATAATGCAGCATGACATGAGATACTCGAAAGTGGTTGTGAACATCAATCGTTAATGTAACATTAGAACCTTTCGGCGCTGCACCGAAAGGCTCTCTATATGATTGTTCAAAACTGTTGTGATAAACATCCTTTTGTCTCACTTGAAGACCCCCTAAACCATCACTTTAACGTACGAACCTTTTGGATTTTCCATATATCTGATGCATATTCTTGAATCGTACGGTCGCTTGAGAATTTACCAGATTGAGCGATGTTTATAAGACTCTTTAAATTCCATTGGCGTTTTTTCTCAAAATCCTGACTGATACGTTTTTGCGCAAGGATATAATCAGCAAAATCTTTCAGGACAAAATATTCGTCATTGTGGTGGACGAGAGCGTCATAGATATCCTGAAACTGTGTTTCCCCTTTTGAAAAAGGACTGTAGTGAATTAATTGATCCAGTGTATGACGGACACGTTCATCCTGATCATAAATCTGCTTGGATGAATAACCGCCGTTGCGGTAATATTCCAGCACTTCGTCAGAGCTTAATCCAAATGTATAAATGTTATCGTCTCCGACAAGCTCGTGAATTTCCACATTTGCGCCGTCCATCGTACCGACAGTGACCGCACCATTCATCATAAATTTCATATTCCCTGTTCCCGAAGCTTCCTTACTCGCTGTCGAGATCTGTTCACTGACATTACTTGCAGGAATGACCCGTTCGGCAATGGATACAGAATAGTTCGGTAAGAATACTACTTTTATTTTGTCGTTGACGTCCGGATCGTTGTTGATTACATGAGCAATCCGGTTAATGAGCTGAATGACTTTCTTAGCAAAATAATAACTGGATGCAGCTTTTGCACCGAAGAAAAAGGTTCTTGGGACCATATCCATCGTTGGATGCGACTTTAATTCGTTATATAAATGCATGATATGAAGGGCATTAAGCAATTGTCGCTTATATCCGTGAAGACGTTTAATATGGACATCAAAAATAGAATTCGGGTCAACAGCAATCCCCTGGGTCTGGTGAACCCAGTCAGCAAGTTCCAGCTTGTTCTTTTGTTTAATGTCATCCAAACGATCCAAAAAGGCTAAATCGTCTTTCTTATCTAAGAGATTATTCAACAATTTAGGCTGTTCGATCCATTTGTCTCCAATGGCCTCCGTAATTGCCGAAGCCAGCGGTTGATTCGCATGCATCAGCCATCTTCTATGTGTGATTCCATTTGTTTTATTGTTAAAACGTTCTGGGAATGTATCATAAAATCTTTTCATTTCACGTTTCTTTAAAATTTCCGTATGGAGTCTTGCCACACCATTTACACTGTGGCTTCCGACAATTGAAAGGTGAGCCATTTTTACTTGGCCGTCTGCTACGATGGCAAGGTCAGCAATCCGATCAAAGTCACCAGGATACGTACGCCACAATTCCTGACAGAACCGCTCATTGATTTCATCTATGATCATAAAAATGCGTGGCAGCAAGGAACGAACCATCTCCACCGGCCATGATTCAAGCGCTTCACTTAACGTCGTATGGTTCGTATAAGAAACGGAGGATTGCGTAATATCCCATGCCTCTTCCCATCCGACCCCTTTTTCATCCATCAAAATGCGCATTAATTCCGGAATGACTAAAGCTGGGTGAGTATCGTTAATATGAAGAGCCACTTGATCAGGGAATGACGACCATGGCAGCTCTAATGCTTCAAACGATCGAACGACCGACTGAACTCCAGCAGATACTAGAAAATACTCCTGCTTGAGCCGCAGACGTTTTCCTTCCTCGTTGGAATCGTCTGGGTACAAGAACTCGGAAATCGACTCTAAAGATCGCTTATGATTTAAAAAATGTCCGAATTCTTTTTCATTCTCAGCTCTTGCCAGCGTATCTTCGGCTGTGGGTTCGGCTGACCATAAGCGAAGCGTATTGACTGTCTCATTATTGTAGCCAACAACAGGAACATCGTAAGGGACAGCACTTACTTGCTCATAATCTTTGTATTTGAAATTTAAATTCCCATCAGCATCTTTGTCGGAGTACACGTAACCTCCAAATTTCACATCGATAGAGTCTTCCGGTCGGCGAACCTCCCAAATAAAATCTTTGGACAGCCAATAATCAGGAAGCTCGACTTGCTCCCCATCGATTATGCGCTGATCAAACATGCCATACTTGTACCGCATGCCATAACCATGTCCAGCCAACTCCAAGGAAGCCAGCGAATCTAAAAAACAAGCCGCTAAGCGTCCTAACCCACCATTACCAAGGCCCGGGTCATTTTCCTCCTCTTCAAGCTCAGACAAGGATAACCCCAAATCTTTCAAGCCTTCATCTACGAGTGAAAGAAGCTTCATATTAAGCAAATTGTTCCCTAGTAGACGTCCCATCAAAAATTCCATAGAGAAATAATAGACTTGCTTTGTCTTATTCTCCTTGTAGTAGCGTTCGGTATTCAGCCAATTCTCGCTGACCCTATCCTTCACCAGTGCTCCAAGTGCCCGATAAGAGTCAAACTCCGTTGCCGTTTCAATTGTCTTTCCCAGCTCTGTTTCAATCTTTGATGTAAACGCCTGCTTAAATTCCTCTTTGTCACTGAACATCACCATTATGATTTCCTCCTATCACCTCTGCTATTGAAACATAGATTCATATAAATCCATGTACTGATCCGCAGAGTCCTTCCATGTGAACTTACTCTTGCAAATATTTTTCAATAGTTTTTGCCAAGCAGCAGGTTCATGATAGAATTCGATTCCTCGTCGGATTGTATAGAGCATGTCATGAGCGTTGTAATTCTCAAAAGTGAATCCATTTCCCTCACCAGTCTCCTCATTGAAAGGAATAACTGTATCTGCAAGTCCTCCTGTTTCACGAACAATCGGAGCAGCTAGATATCTTAGAGCAATCAATTGTCCGATACCACATGGTTCGAATCTAGAAGGCATGAGGAAGAAGTCACTTGCCGCGTAGATTTGACGGGAGAAAGGTTCAGAGAATCGGATATTCGTAGACATTTTATCTGGATGTCTATCCTGAGCCCATTGCAGCATCTGTTCATATTGATATTCTCCTGTACCAAGCAATACGACTTGCACATCATCATGGGACAAAAGGTCATCAATGACACGTCCGATAAGATCGAACCCTTTTTGTTCTACAAGTCTGGAAACGATGCCAATCATAGGTACATCTTTCCTTACCGGTAATCCTAATTGCTCCTGTAGCCACGTTTTGTTTTGCGCCTTTTTGATCAGGGAAGTGCGGTAAGGAAACGCAAGAGCTTCGTCCTTTAAAGGATTATAATTCTGATCATTGATCCCATTGACGATTCCAATTAACTCATTGGAGCGTTTTCTTAGAACTCCGTCTAGGTTTTCCCCAAAATAAGGTGTTTGAATCTCATTTGCATAAGTTTCACTTACAGTCGTAATAAAATCTGAGAAATTCAGGGCACCTTTCATGAAATTAATGTCACCAAAAAATTCGAAGGTGTCATCTCTAAACATACCCTCATCGTAGTCCATCAAATCATGTAATACGGATCGTGCGAAAACGCCTTGATATTTTAAGTTATGAATCGTGAAAACGGTCTTTACTCCTTGAAGTTTCTCTACATCTTTATAATGTGTATGTAGAAAAGCAGGAATCAATCCCGTTTGCCAGTCATGACAGTGAAGGACGTCAGGACGCCAGTCCATACCAACAACCATCTCCATAATTGCTCTGTTGAAAAAGACGAATCGTTCGGCTTCGTCATCATATCCATACAGGTTTGATCGTTTGAAATAATACTCGTTGTCAATAAAGTAGACTGGTATTCCTTCGTATTCGATATATTCCACGCCAGCATATTGGTTCCGCCATCCCATCTTCACGTTCAGTTCATCCAGGTGGGTCAATTGCATTTTCCAATGGTCATCCATATTTTCATACTTTGGAAGAACAACGCGGACATCCACTCCCTGCTCCTTGAGAGCTTGCGGCAGAGATCCCAATACATCGGCAAGTCCTCCTGTTTTAATAAAAGGGGTACATTCTGATCCAATCATCAATACGTTCACTATTTCTCACTCCTTTAATTATGTGCAACACATCACTAAACTCTAGTAAGATAAAAGGACTGCCAGAAAATCGGTTCGGACAGTCCCTTTATCTTCGTTCATGGAGACCTTATTATAAGGATCCCATCACATTGTTTTTCGTTTTGGAACTACGTACGGCTTCTCAGGTGCACCAATTAACGTGCGTCCTTCAGAAATCGAGCAATCTTTATCTAAAATGACGTTCTCCAGCACAGCATTACTATCAATTTCGCAACGCTGCATGATGATAGAGTTTTTAACGACAGCTCCTTCAGCTATTTTCACACCTCTAAACAAGATACTGTCCTCCACATGCCCTTCAATGATACATCCATTGGCAACGAGCGTGTTCGTTACGTTAGAAGTAGTCAAATATTTAGAAGGGGCTTCGTTTTTCACTTTCGTGTAGATTGGGTTATCTTCTTTGAAGAACCTTTCCTGCTCTTCCGGGTCCAAAAGCTTAGAGCTATTGCGGTAGTAGCTCTCGACGGAGTTAATTAAGGCGTGCCCTCCTGTATATTCATAGGCATTAATATTGATATCCGGCAGGTTGCCTTTAATTCCATCAAGGAAAAAGTGAGTACAGCCATGAGCAATACATTCATCAATCAAGTTATGCAGCACATTTTTATCGATGATATACATATCCATATAGACATTTGAGTTATGCTGATCGTTGTGAATCGCTGTGACTCTATTGTTCTCATCAATATCCAATTTATGGGCACGATCGTGTTCAGGGTACAGCTCATCGACTTTCGTATAGATGACCGTCACATCAGCCCCTGATTCTTTGTGCTCAGCTAGGACGTCCTGGTAGTTGATGTTACAAATATTTTGAGACCCTGTAACCAGGATATAATTAGCTAGTGTGCGGTTGATAAAATCGATATTGTTATGAAAATGCTGCAAGTCGCCTCGTGAAATATCCGTTGGATCGTTCCAGTCTGGAGGAAGGATGAACAATCCTCCGAATTTACGGTCCAGATCCCACGCTTTACCTTGTTCCAGATGGTCCATCAGTGAACGATATTTACGGCGAGCAAAAACAGCCACTGATTCGATTCTAGCGTTTGTCATGTTAGAGATTGCAAAATCAATCATCCGATAGCGGCCTGCAAAAGGAACAGCAGCTCCGCACCGGAAATAAGTCAGCTCATCTAATACATCTTGTTCGTGGTCTAAATTGATAATTCCTGCTATACGGTCCATGGAATCCTCCTCTTAACTGTTAGTTGCGTAGCTGCTTGCAAGTACACTTCCTTGTTCGGCTACAAGGGTAATCTCACTGTCTGGTGATGGATCGCCAATGACTGCGCCATCTTCGACTACTGTACCTTTTGCAATAATCGCACGATGGATTTTAACGTTTTTACCAATCTTCACATCAGGCATAATGACTGAATCTTTTACAACGGAAGATTCACCGACTTGTACACCGTAAAAAATAATTGATGTATCGACGGTTCCGTATATGCGGCACCCTTCGTTGATCAACGCATTATTCACCGTTGCCTGTGGAGCGATATATTGCGGCGGCTGGTTAGGATTTTTTGAATACATGCGCCACTTATGATCATTAAGGTTCAATTCCGGTTCTTTTTTTAACAGGTCCATATTGGCTTCCCAAAGGCTATCTACTGTCCCAACGTCTTTCCAGTAGCCTTCAAACGTGAAAGCCATCAGTTTTTTATAGTCGTAAAGAAGAGCAGGGATAATATCTTTCCCAAAGTCATGAGAGGAATCTTCTTTTTCCGCATCTTCGATCAAGTACTGCTTCAACACATCCCAGCGGAAAATATAGACACCCATCGATGCCAGGTTGCTCTTCGGTTTTTCAGGTTTTTCATCAAATTCGACAATACGGCCGCCCTCGTCCGTGTTCATGATGCCAAAACGACTGGCATCTTCCCATGGAACTTCAATGACGGAGATGGTCGCGTCCGCTCCAGAGCCGATATGGTAATCGAGCATTTCGCTATAGTCCATTTTGTAAATATGATCGCCTGATAAGACAAGAACGTGTTCAGGATCATATTGATTTAAGAATTTTAGGTTACGGTATATCGCGTTGGCTGTACCTGTGTACCAGCCCCCACCTTCGGCCTGCATAAACGGTGGAAGTACGGATACCCCGCCAAATTTACGGTCTAGATCCCACGTGTCCCCAATTCCAATATAATCATTGAGGATCAGCGGTTCATACTGAGTTAGTACACCTACTGTATCAATACCAGAATTAGCGCAGTTACTTAGTGGAAAATCGATGATTCTGTACTTGCCGCCAAAGTATACGGCAGGTTTTGCTATTTGTTTGGTTAGTGATTTCAGTCTGGTTCCTTGTCCACCAGCTAAAAGCATCGCTACACACTGTTTATTTTTCATGATTCTCCTCCTTAGATACTGAAGTTCTCTTCAAGAAGCTCACACCGAGCGGGGGAATCGTCATGGTTATATGCTGATCTTGCCCTTGCCAAGGCTCAGGGATCGTGTGTAAAGGCAATCCGTTTGTTTGCCCTGAACCTCCGTATTGTTCCGCATCGCTCGAGAATATTTCTTTGTATGAGCCATGTTTCGGCACCCCTACTTTATAGTCGTGGTAAACTTGAGGTGTAAAATTACAAACGACAAGTAGTTGATCGTTTGAAGTCCGACTATTGCGTGCAAATGAAACAATGCTTTGCTCATAGTTATTAGGATCGATCCAGAAGAATCCTTCTTCCTTGTGATCCAACTCCCATAAAGCTGGCGTATCTCTATAGAATTGATGCAGCTGTTTAACGTAATTCAACGTGTTGTTGTGAGAGTCGTAATCCAACAGTTCCCAGTCTAGATCCTCTAAATCCTTCCACTCATCGAATTGACCGAATTCACCTCCCATAAATAGAAGTTTTTTACCAGGGTGAGCATACATATAGGCAAGAAACGCCCTTAAGTTTGCAAATTTCTGCCAATAATCTCCTGGCATTTTATTTAATAACGATTTCTTACCATGAACGACTTCATCATGAGAAATCGGTAATACAAAATTTTCAGAGTAGGCATACATAAGTGAAAAAGTAATCAAATTATGGTGGTACTTCCGATGTATGGGATCCATTTCAATGTACTTGAGCATGTCATTCATCCATCCCATATTCCATTTATAGTTAAAGCCAAGTCCTCCTATATAGGTCGGAGCACTGACTAATGGCCAGGATGTCGACTCTTCAGCCATCATTAAGGTATCTGGGATCTCCTCAAATATGGCTTCGTTCATTTTCTTGATGAACTCGACAGCTTCAAGGTTCTCTCTTCCGCCGTATTCATTCAGCTCCCATTCGCCTTCTTCTTTACCGAAGTCAAGGTAGAGCATGCTCGCAACGGCATCTACACGAAGTCCGTCGAGGTGATACTCTTTCAGCCAGTAGATTGCGTTTGAAGTTAAGAAACTCTGAACCTCATTTCTACCAAAATCAAAGGTTAACGTGCCCCACTGGGTCTTTTCTGCTTTGCTAGGGTTCTCATATTCATACAGAGCTTCACCATCAAAACGTCTTAAACCGTGTTCATCTTTACAAAAGTGTCCAGGGACCCAGTCTAAAATGACACCGAGGCCGTTTTGGTGGCACTGGTCAACGAAATATTTAAAGTCATCCGGTGATCCATATCGTGCCGTTACGGAATAATAGCCGGTAATTTGGTATCCCCAGGACCGATCAAAAGGGTGTTCCATGATGGGGAGAAGTTCGATATGTGTATAACCGAGGTTTTTGACGTATGGAATGACCATATCGGCATATTCACGGAAATTATAGAAGACTTCCGGTTCAATGTATTTCCATGAACCTAAGTGAATCTCATAAATGGACATTGGCGATTCGTAGGGATTTTTCGCCTTGCGTTCTCTCATCCATTCATCATCACTCCATGTATAATTGTCCAGCGGGTGGACCACAGAGGCCGTCTCGGGGCGTAACTCACTTGAAAAAGCATAAGGGTCTGCTTTCAAGCGCAGGTGACCGTGAGGGGTCAAAATTTCATACTTATAAATGGTTCCTTGATCAAGGTTAGGAATGAACGTCATCCAAATACCGTTATCGTTGATTTTTTCCATCGGATGCTCTCTTCCATCCCATTGATTGAAATTACCAACAACGCTTACTTGCTTGGCATGCGGGGCCCAGACCGCAAAACGGATTCCTTCTTCTCCATTCTGAGTGTCTTGATGTGCTCCGAGAAGCTTATAACTGTATCGGAGGTTTCCCTGATGAAATAAATAAATGTCATGTTCTAGTGTTGTATCATTGACCACGCCACCACTCCTCTATGGATTATATTTCTATAAAATTTGACATACTGTGATGTCTCTTATCCTTATCATAAAATCACAGTAGTCCTTTTACAATTATAAATCCAATAAATTTTCTGAAAAGTTTTGTCGGTTTTTGTCTAAAATCTGAAAATTTTGTATTCTAGGTTATTATTGGAATAATCTCAGCTATTGTAAGCGTTATCACCAAATCAATCTTGTTAAACCTGTTTGAATACAAAAATTTGCCACTTTATTTTTTTACAAATTATGGATGACCTGAGGTGACAGATAAAGGAAAATAGTCTCATAGGTTTTGTGTTTCATTCAAAAGGGTTAGTGGTATAGCAAACTAAACGAATAAAGAGGTGAATGGTAATGTCATTAGCGGGAATCAGTTTACTCATTATTGCGATCGCTTTCGCATTTATCGCAATTTTCGTCGTTAAAACGTTAAAAGCAGCATCAAGTACAATGAGCAGTGTCTCGAAGACGCTTGAAAAAGTAGAGGGACAGATGCAGGGCATCACAACAGAATCTGAAAGTCTATTGAAGAAGACCAATACGATTGCTGATGATGTTCAACAAAAGACTCAATCCCTCAATGGGTTTGTTGATTCGCTCAACCATATGGGATCCACAATGGGGAACGTCAACAATACTCTCCAAGGAATGGCTGAAAGCGTCGCTCATGCATCCGATCAGTCTGATGACCGAGTCGCCAAGGCGATGCGATGGGGAGATGCAGCCATCGAGCTATACTTAAGGCTCAAATCCAAAAAAACAAAGTAGGAAAGCGAGGTTTTACTAATGGATTATCTAGGAATAGGAGTATTAATCATCGGTATCGCTTTTGCGATCGTATCCATTTTTCTAATTAAAGCTTTAAACAATCTGGCTAATGTACTTGGAGGAGTCCGCAAAACCGTTGATCAGCTTCCTGATCAGCTGGACTCTGTCATGAAAGAAACATCAAACGTTTTACACAACAGTAACGATACACTTTCAGACGTCAATGAAAAGATCAGAGCTCTAAGCCCTCTATTCTATATCGTTGGAGATATCGGGGAATCCTCCAGGAAACTGACTTCATCGCTGGTTGACGTGACCTATTCTTTCAAACAGGGCACCCATGAAGGAGAAAAGAAGATTAACGAAGAAGGCTGGCGAGGCATATATGGTGCCCTTGCTCTCTCCTATTACCTAATGAAAAGAAGAAAAGCCTTGAAATCTATCCAGTTAGAAAGTCAGACACGATGAGCAAAAAAGATTGGATCACTGGCTTGGCCGCAGGGATTGTAAGCGGGATAGGGATTCATAATCTAAAAAAAGAATCACCTGTCTACAAAATGAAATACGACCGTAAGAAGAATGAACTTTATGAAAGCGGGAAAACAAATTATCATATCTATGATTCTGCCAAACATCGATTAAAGGCAGAAGCACAGGAAAATATTAAAATAAAGGGGAAATGATTTATGCAAAACGAAAAAACGACACAACCAACTCAACCGACTCAACCGACTCAAACAGCAGCTACAACGGAGAAGACCCAGACGACGAAAAGAAAGAGCAGTGGTAAAAAGCTGCCTATAGCGATGTTGACAGGCGCACTTATTGGAGGAGCCTTTGTATTAATCAAAGATCCAGAACAAAGAAGACGCCTTAAAGAAGGAACTAAATCCACTAAAGATTCTGTAAGCGGTTATGCATCCGAAGTAAAAGAAGACCCATCAGGCAAAAAGGATGACATTGTGACACGTGTACGAAAAACCGTATCCGTCATCAATGAAGCTGTCGCTACCGTACAGGATGTTATGAACAATCAAGGAAAAGAAATCACAGAACGAGCAAAAGACATTAAAGAAGAATCTGAAGAAATCATCTCAACTGCAAAAGACGCTGGTGAAGACCTACAAGATGCAGGAGAGAAAGCAAAAGAAGCTAAAGATGAGCTGACTACATCAGAAGAAGAAAAATCAGCAGATGAAAAAGTTGTCGAAGTAAATCCTCGCTATTAATCAGGAATACAGTCCAGACCTAAATAAGGTCTTGGGCTGTTTTTTTTTGCACCTCCCCCTTTCCACCCGCATATCCTTTCTTTAAAATGGATAATTAGACATAGAGATATAGAAAGGAAGAGGAAATGAAGCAGCCAGTCGGTTTTGGAAAAAGATTAGCAGCTGGAATTTTAGATGTTTTAATTGTGAGTTTTCCTATCGCTCTTTTAGGGCAGCTCCTATTTAACTGGGAGGTCGACAACTCCTATAGTAATACCATTTATCTTGTTTATCAGTTCGTTTTACCGATTATATGGAGTGGTTACGTTGTCGGTAAGCGGATCTGCGGTATTCGGATTGTAAAACAAGATGGTTCAAACGTTGGCATCTTAACGATGTTTTTACGTAATGTCGTAGGAGGGCTCGTTTATGCGCTCACGCTAGGAATCGGATTTATCGTCAGCGCGTTCATGGTCGCGATAAGAGAAGATCACCGGGCGATCCACGATTTTATTGCTGGAACGTACGTAACGGAAGTTCCTCCTCATGAAATGGATAAACAATAATAGGAAAAAGCTCAGAAAGCGCTCTGAGCTTTTTTATGTGGAGCATATTTAACAACAGTTTAGTTGGCAAAAATACTATGGCGGAACTTATTCAATAACTGAAGGACTCGGTTTTGAGCACTGAAGAAAGCACCCTTACTATGACGAGATATCCCATACATATATCTTATGGGTCTGTTCACCACAAAAAGGGTGGGTTGGCGGGAAAACGGCGAGACTCCCGCGGGAGAAGGAGCTAGGCGAGACCCCACAGGGAGCGCAGCGAAGGAGGAGGCTTGCCAGTTCCCTCGCAGGAAAGCGAGTCGTTTTCCCGCCAACCCCACTCCTCATAACGTAACGGACCCAAGAGAGTCCTCAGGAATAGTTGTCTAGATGAGACAAGAAGGTTAAAGATGCGCATCTGATCAATGGATTGCAATTATAAAACATCCTGCACACTCATAGAATTTTTTAAAGGAGTGTGTGGACATGTTCGATTACATAGAGACATTATCACCTTTACACCAGGCACTATTTGTAACAACGATTACTTGGGGGATGACGGCTTTAGGGGCAGCTCTGGTTTTTACAACGAAGCATATGAACCAAAGAATGCTGGATGCTATGCTCGGATTCGCAGGCGGAGTCATGATCGCTGCAAGTTTCTGGTCATTACTGTCCCCAGCACTAGAGATGGCCGAAAGCCACATTTTCCCTGCATGGATTCCTGTAGCGGCAGGGTTTTTGTTGGGGGCTCTTTTTTTATGGAGCATTGATAAAGTCATCCCCCACCTTCATCCTAACGCATCGATTTTGGAAGCTGAGGGCATCAATCCAATCAGAAAAAAGAGAAGTACACTGCTTGTCTTAGCAATTACGTTACATAACATACCTGAGGGGCTAGCGATCGGCGTCGCGTTTGGTGCTGTTGCAGCTGGTTTCCCCTCTTCCTCTCTAACGGCAGCAGTCGTATTAGGGCTTGGGATATGTATTCAAAATATTCCTGAAGGAGCAGCTGTGTCCCTACCATTACGAAGAGAAGGGATGTCACGCAGACGGAGCTTTTTTTATGGACAGCTTTCAGGGATGGTCGAGCCTTTTGCAGCTATGATCGGGGTTCTGACGGTCACGTTCATTCAGCCACTCCTCCCGATCGCGCTTAGTTTTGCTGCTGGAGCTATGATATTCGTCGTCACAGAAGAAGTAATTCCAGGCTCTCAAGAGAACGGCAACAATGACCTGGCATCTTTATGTTTAATGGTAGGCTTCACTATGATGATGATTTTAGATGTAGCTTTTGGATAACTGAAGATTTTCCTTATGAATAGAAATAGGGTCTGCTTCTACCTGGAGCAGACCCCTTTTTCATTAATTATCATTCTTTATTTCAGGTCTTGCCTCGCGATTTAAATACTCATTTGGTTCTTCGCCAAACTCTACACTATGGTTTTTAAATTGAGCCTTACGCCCATTTCTGTGCTCGCCATGGCTTTTCGTTTCCTTGAACTGCCGATTCGGCTTTTTGTCCTTTTTACTCATTGCCTTCACCTTCCTTAAGCAGGTTATGTTTATTTTTTTCTGTTCAGGTGAAGTTATACATAAAAATCCCTAACTCGGAGAAGACAGAGGCTCTATCTTGGATTGGACTTGCTGCAAATGATTACGAAATAAAGTCATGACCAATAAATGGACCTTTGCTTGTGTGTACTTGTAAAAAAACCACGGAAGTGATGGCATGTAATCGTGGATGGCTACGATCGCTTCAGCTCTATGAGGGATTTTTCGAAATTCCAGCCGGCCTCGGATATTTTTTTGATTGTCAGCAAGCCATCCTCCCGTAATATAGTACAGAGCTCGGTCTGACGTGCTCCGGTCTTCAGAATAGGTCAATTCTAACAGCGGAGTTTTATTAAAAGCGAACCCGATTTGGCAGCTCAGGTTTTCATCCACTCGTGTTTTGACCCAGGGGTTTAACACTCGTTCAAGCCATTTCACATAATATTGAGCTACCCAATCAGCATCCCTGCCATTTGGAATCGGCACGCGCTGGACAGATCGAACGTCATGACGTACGGGAGATAGCGTTAGCCGCTGTTTTTTTGAACGGGTGCCACTTTTCTCAAGCGCATCTGTTGCCGCTTCTTCAAAAGACGTACTTCCATGGCTCCAAACAGGGTGAGTATGTTCTTTCTGAACAGTCATTGGATGGATCAGACTTTCCACCAATGGATAAACCATTTCTTTGGAAGAACCTGTAACTAAACTGACCCATAGGCGGGAAAGATGCACAGTCATGAATGGAACAGGGATCATTTTAGGGTTTTTTCCGCTCATATCTGCTACTTTTTCCATCATTGTTTTATAGGTCATTATTTCTGGTCCGCCTACATCAATGGAGCGGTTGCGAAGTTCATCGTTTCCGACACTGTTGTGCAGCGTTTTTAGTACATCGGCTAAGGCAATGGGTTGTGTTTTTGTTCTTGTCCATTCAGGCAGCAGCATAAACGGCAGCCGTTTCACAAGTTTCGCTAAGATTGGAAAAGAGGATCCTTTAGGACCGACAATGAGCCCCGCTCGTATAGTCGTAACCGGTACTCCATACGCTCGTAGAATGTTTTCCACTTCAAGCCTGCTTGATAAATGGCGTGATAAAGAGGAAGCTTCTTCCGGGATGATTCCACTTAAATAGATGATTTGTTTGATTCCTTGCTTTTTTGCTGCTTGCGAAAAGTTATCAGCAAGGATGACGTCCATATCTTCAAAGGAGCCTTGGGTAAGTTTCGCTGAAGGCATCATAGAGTGTACCAAATAAACGGCGATATCTGCTCCTTCAAGGGCTTTTTCAGCATCAGCCATGGAATACAGATCACAGGAGCGCCAAGTCACATGTTCACTGTCTTCATACCGATCTCCACTACGGGAGAGCGCAATGACTTTCGTATTTTTCGTCAACTTCTTCATTAAGTTTTGACCAATATAGCCGCTAGCACCTGTTAAGGCGACGACGGGTTTTCTATTTTCCATCAGCTCATCCTTTCCTTTCGTTATAGTTGGGGTACCCTAAATACGAAAAGCCTTAACGTTCGAGCATGAACTTTGACATATTCTCTTTCATGCTTTACCTTAATGTAGGAAATATAAATTCTACTATTTTGATAAGGATTAATGGAATTATCCACTTACTCGTAGTAAAAGGAGGGCTAACATGAAAAAATTATGGAATTCATATATAGAGGCATCTTTGATAAAAAAGATCACGGTTGCCTTAATTCTCGGGATTCTGACAGGTTTGATCTTCGGAAAAGACGCTGCTGTCCTGGCGCCGTTTGGCGATTTATTGCTTCGTCTTCTTAAATTCATTATCATTCCACTCATACTCTTTACGTTAATCGTCGGAGTCAACCAGACCAATATCGGAAGCCTTGGACGTATGGGAGGAAAGGTTTTTCTATACTATCTAGCGACTTCTGCTTTCGCCATTCTGGTCGGAGCAGCGATCGCAAGCTTATTCAAACCGGGACAAGGGATGTCCCTGTCAGGTAATGAAAGCGTTGAAGTACCCGAAGACCCTGGCGTTACAAGCGTCCTGTTAAATATCATACCGGATAACATTGTGGTGGCATTTACGGAAATGAACTTGTTAGGCATTATTTTTACAGCGATTGTTTTCGGAATCGCTATTGCCTACTTGCGCTCCACAACGTCGTATAAAGAGATTGCCAACCAGCTTTACAATGTCATCGACGCCTTGAATGAAGTGACATTAACGATAATGAAGGGCATTCTTCAATATGTGCCGATCGGTATTTTTGCCATTATTGCTGAGATTGTCGGCAGCCAGGGAGCTGATACGCTGCTTTCACTAGGGAACTTCATTATGGTATTGTATGTAGCGTTGCTCGTTCAGCTGGCCATTTATATCGGTCTGCTTGCGGTGACGAAAAATTCACCAGCGGCCTTCTTCCGCGAAGCACGCACACCTATGCTTACAGCGTTTGTAACACAGAGCAGCTCAGGAACACTGCCAGTAACCCTGAACGCCGCTAAAAGCCTTGGACTGAACAGAAGCCTGTATGGTTTCAGCCTGCCATTAGGCGCTACGATTAACATGGACGGTGCCGCTATCCGTATTGCCGTATCAGCGGTATTTGCCGCCAATGTCATAGGAGAACCCTTGAGCTTTGTATCCATCTTGCAAGTCGTCATTGTTGGTACACTTGCTTCTGTAGGTACGGCTGGAGTACCTGGTGCCGGAATCATCATGATCGCCACGGTATTCTCCCAGGTCGGCCTGCCAATGGAAGCTGTTGCTCTTCTTACAGCTGTGGATGTGCTTGTGGGTATGGGAGCGACTGCTTTGAACGTAACTGGGGATCTCGTTGGTACGTCCATCATCAATAAGACGGAGAAAAAAGAATAGACTTGCTATAAAGCTGTGGAGAATGATCTCCGCAGCTTTTTTCTGTTGTCAAAAAGGTTCTTTTACAGCTAAGCCAAACTCCTAGCGTAGAAAAAATGAATCATTAGCACCACCCCCTCCCTCATACACTCCCAAGGTTTCATTCTCCTGTACGTTATTCCCTATGCTTTCGACATCATCTTTAAAATTCTAACAAGACGATATAGGAAATTCGTATATCCTCTAGTAACTATCCTAAAATTCCAATAAAACCTAATATTTGCCATATTTTGATAAATTGCCATATAGTAAATTTATAACTTAACTAAAGGAGGAAATAGAATGCCTAAGAAAGCGCTTACTGTCCTGCTGGCAGGAGGTTTAGTCCTTAGCTCTGCTCCTGCAGCCGTTGTTGATGCTAACCCGCATGCACCAAATGCTCTGTCTGACCATGCTTTTGACAACAAGATTATCAAAAAGATCAAAGAAGATCGTATGTACAATCAAATTGCTCTCTTGTCCGAAAGTCCTCGTGAAGCTGGAACCCAGGGAGAATACAATGCGGTCCAGTACATTAAGAGCGAGTTTGAAAGCTACGGGTATGAAACAGAATTACAACCGTTCGAATTCGAATCAGGGTGGGAAGGGACTTCGACCATTTCTATAAATGGGACAGATTTTGATGGGGACGTTCACACCTTTAATGGCTCTGTTAATGGCACAGCACAAGGTTCTCTTGTTTATGTCGGCCTGGCTAATGACGTAACCGCTGACCTTGACGGGAAAATTGCATTGATCGAACGTGGAGAAATCAGTTTTTATGAAAAGGTTCAAAATGTGCTGGATCAAGGTGCTGAAGGAGTTATTATGTTTAATCGTGAAGGAGAGGAAGGTAATGACTTTGGCTATACATACGATGGACAGGACATTCCTGCTGTAGCCATCAACCGTGATGCCGGACTTCAGCTTGTTGAGCAATTAGAGACAGAAGAAGTAACGGCAACCGTTTCTGTAGAAGGATCCAAACCGATCTATGGTACTTCTTACAACGTCATTGCAACGAAGAAGCCGCACAAAAATAAAGACACTGGCCAAATCATTACAGTAGGTGCCCACCATGACTCCGTTGAAGGCGGCCCTGGTGCAAATGATGACGCTTCTGGTGTGTCCGGGGTTCTTGAGCTTGCAAGAATTATGGCCAAAACACCAACAGATACCGAATTGCGCTTTATGACGTTTGGTGCAGAGGAGAAAGGGCTTGTGGGATCTTACCACTATGCGAGCACGTTAAGTCAAGATGAAGTCGATCGTACGGTTGCTCATTTCCAAATGGATATGATCGGCAGCAAAGATGCTGGTGACTTGATTATGTTTACACCAGATGGAGAAAAGAACCTTGTGACTGATCTCGGGGCTGCTGCTGGTGCAAGAGTTGCTGAGGAAATGGTAGAATACGGACAGCTTGGACGCAGCGACCACGTTCCATTCTTTGAGCGCGGCATCCCTGCAGCCTTATTCATTCACGCACCGCTTGAGCCGTGGTACCACTCTCCTGAAGATACGCTAGATAAAATCAGTAAAGAGAAACTTAAAGAAGTGGTTGAGATTGTAGGTTCTGGTGTATACCAAATTGCCAGACCAGATACACCTGCACTGGAGAATGCAAAAGTGGCTCCAGGACCAGTCGATTATGATTTTGAAGATCGTCCATTATAGTAACGTAAAAAGCTTGCAGGAACCGTTTCCTGCAAGCTTTTATTTTATTTATCCCCTTTGCAGCTTAATCTCTTCAAGGCGCTGCCTCTGCTCTTCTGGCCACCAGGCCCCGCAATCGCTCGATACAACACAGGCGGCACAGGTTTTAAGATCATACACTTTCATGCCTCGAATCGGTGGCGAGTACAAGTGCAGGGTGACAAGCGGTTCTTCGCCCTGGCTCCCCATTTTGTGAATCCCTTTTTTAGGGGCAAAAAAGAGCTTCCCCTTTTCTTTAATCTCTGTAAAAAGCGGCCTCGGAAGCTCATCCCCTTTCGCTTTGTAAATTGTCTGCTTCGTATTACCGCTCATAACTTGGATCCAGCCGGAGGAATGACCGTGATCGTGAGGAGCGCATGCAATGTCAGCCCAATTCATCACGATCACTTCCACATGGTCATCTTCATAGAGCATTTGGCGGTAGTATGGTTTTCCATCGGGATCGTGCAAAAATTCCTCCAGTTCCTCTAGTGAAACATCTAAATCCAGAAGCGCTTTTTTCAAGTCATCTGGCTGATGAGATTTAAGACCCGAGAACTTTTCACGAATCCTTTTATTAACCTCCATCTCCTGTTCCTCCCTATTTAAAGGTTTTCCCTGGTCTAAACCTTTCTTGAACGAGCATGACCCCGAGGATGATCAAGCATCCTCCAAGGAGTGAGGATGCCATGAATCGTTCATTCAAAAGGATGATAGCGGCAACCAGTGTAGCTAACGGTTCAAAATACATAAACACAGACACTTGAGAAGCCTGCATGACTTCAAGTGCCTTTGCCCAGTACCAATAGGCAACAGCTGATACGAAGATGCCTAAAAAAAGCAGATGGGCCCAATGCTCGGATTCTAGAGTCGCAAGCTGGTTGAGACCGTCGTTCCGAACGAAAAAAGGCAGAGTCATGATAAAGCCGATCATGCTCATATAAAATGTAACGACAAGAGAAGGCATGGGAATCGCGAGCTTTTTTAATAGTACAGAATAGACCGCCCAATTTAATGTGCTCGCTATCATCAAAAAATAGCCGATGCTAAGTGAAAATCCGAATGATTGGCCGTGTCCCACTGTCGTTATTAGTAGAACCCCTGCTACAGCAATGCTGACCCCTATCACCTTTCCGAGACTTAATTTTTCCTGCAAAAATATCAGGGATAATAAGACGGTAAAGATCGGTGATAAGGAAATGAGCCAACCGGCATCGGATGCTTGAATCGTTAAAAGAGCAGATGCCTGAACGACCTGATGCACAAAGACTCCAAGAATGCCGAGAACGAGTAAATGAGGCACGTAAGCAAGCTTAATTTTTAAAGGATAACGAAACAAAACAACGAGTCCGAAGAGAAACATGGCTCCTATCCCAAAACGTACAACTAGTAATGAGAAAGGATCCATTTTATCCAATACCGCTTTTGTGGAAACAAAGGAGACTCCCCAAAAGGTGATGGAAAGCAATGCATAAAGGGAGGCACCGAATCTGAAATGAGAGAGGCTCATGAGAGACGTCCTTTCTTATGAAGTCTCTCTTCAATATATGCGGTAATTGGACAGGCATGAGAGTAGAGTTATAGCACAGGAACACCGTTAGAGCCAAAAGAAGCGGTTCCCAGAAAAATCAGGAAACCGCCGGTTGACAATCAATCTATATTCATAAGTGCCGATCGACTCAAATCTCCAATTGACTTCTGACCCGCCAATGCCATTGTCAAATCCGCATCAGCCAAAAGGTTTCTCAAAACTTCATGCACTCCTTGCTCCCCTGCTACAGCAAGGCCATACATACATGGCCTTCCGACTAAGACAGCTCTCGCTCCCAGCGCCAGGGCTTTGACGACATCAGACCCTCTACGGATTCCACTGTCCATTAACACTGGAATTTCGTCTCTGACCACATCACAAATTAATGGGAGGGCATCCAGCGCACTGATTGCACCGTCCACCTGTCTTCCGCCGTGATTGGAAACGATAATCCCATCCACCCCATGCTCCATAGCAAGCTGAGCGTCCTCAGGGTGAAGGATTCCTTTTAACAAAATCGGCAGGCTCGTATGCTGCCTCAAAAAGGAAAGGTCGCTCCACGTCAGCCCTGGATTTCCAAATGTCTGTGTCCAGTGCATGATCGCAGCGGTCGGATCCTCCTCAGGGGACACTGGCAATTGAGAACGGAAAGCAGGATCCGTTAGGTAGTTCCCTACTCCTTCTCCGATTAAAAATGGTAAGTATACATTCTTCAGATCATACTCGCGCCAGGCCATCATTGGAGTGTCTAAAGTTACAACAATTGCTGAATACCCTGAAGCTTCCGCCCGCTTCAAGAAACTTGCTGTCACTTTCGGATCTTTGTTCCAGTAAAGCTGAAACCACCTCGGCGCATCCCCCATGACACCTGCTATTTCCTCCATCGACTTCGTAGACGCTGAACTTGTAATATAAGGCACTCCCATATCCGCCGATGCTTTAGCTGATGCGAGTTCTCCATCAGGGTGAATGATCGACTGGACACCTATCGGGGCATGCATGAATGGTGCCTCGTACGTTTGTCCAAATAATTCAACCGATAAATCACGGTCCTCTACATCCCGAAGCATGCGGGGGACAATTTTCCACTCGTTAAAGGTGCGTAAATTCGCATCCATTGTCTCTTCTCCGCCTGCACCCCCAGCTACATAATAAAAAGGACCGTCATCAAGCTTTTCGCGTGCGAGTGCCTCCCATTCTTCATATTTGACTGGAAGCCTTTCGGGATCAGGATTTGGCATTGTCTGATAAACCTTGAACTGAACCTGGTTGCCAAAATTGGACATTCTGTTCATTTCCTCCCTCATAAAATGGTACATTATGGATTATGTTTTCATTCTATCACACTAGATTGATAGCGTTTACATTTTTTCGAGAGGGCACTTCAATTGGATATCTCTTGGTTCACATTGATAGATTTTCCAGAAGTTTTACACCTTGCTCATAAAACACCTTTGTTGTCTTGTGTGTCCGATCAAATTTATTCAGCATCGTATCGTCTATATCCTTTCCGGATAATGATTGAATCGTAATCATCTTTTTCCTCTTTTCTAAATTCCGCCTCTGGACGGAATAGATTTCGTTCCCTGGCTCATCGTCGGATGACAGTCAGAGTCTTAAACTAATAGTAACAAAACAAACAAAGGCGGGATGATTCATGTCAGTAAAGGAAGCAGCATTGGTTACGAATGAAAAAACAGAAAGCATACCATCGGTTTTTAAAAATAAGAATTTTCTTCTTTTATGGGGAGCGGCCCTTCTATCCAGCTTCGGGATCTCCTTTTTCCTTTTTTCCCAAAGCTGGTATGTCGTCAACGTGCTGAACTTGGAAGCTTCTCTCGGGTTCATTTATATTGCAGCAAGTATTCCCAGGTTGTTATTTATGATCATTAGCGGCACCGTAGCCGACCGCTACAGCAAAACGAAAATCATGTTTTTATCCGACTTTCTGCGAGGTATCCTTTTAGCAGGCCTTGTCGTCTGGTTTTTGTTTGGTGGAATTACGTTATGGACATTTGTTGGCTTCGCCTTTTTCTTCGGAATTCTCGATGCTTTCTTCTGGGCAGCGGAAAGTGCGGTCATTCCGGCTATCGTCCATAAAGAAAACTTGACGCGTGGGAACTCGATTATCCAGATGACGAACCAAACGTCATTTATTCTAGCACCTATGATTGCTGGTGTCCTTATTGCTTATGGAAGTTATGTCACAGTATTCGTGACAACCGCCGTTATGCTAATCATCGCCAGCTTGCTCGTCTTTTCTATGAAAATTAAAGAGGAGACTTCGCAGCAAGAAAATAAAGAAAAAGCGTTCTGGGACACGTTTAAAGAGGGGATTGTCTATGTAAAAGAGTCACGCGTCCTGACGCTAATTGTAATGGCGACGATATTCCTGAACTTGTTTATCGTAGGACCAATGTCGATGGGGCTTCCCTTATTTGTTAAAAACATCCTAAACGGAACAGCAGTCGATTTCAGCTTTCTCGAGGCGGGCCTCGCTGGTGGAATGCTCATCGGATCGATCCTGATCGGCGTTTTGAATGCGAAGAAAAATCGCGGAAAGCTGACGTTAACTACACTGGTCCTATCTGGCCTCGCTTTTACGGGATTAAGCTTCACGAACGAGTTATGGCAAAGTATTGTCATGTTGGGACTATTCGGCATGTGCCTCTCTTTTTCCAATATCTCTTCGATATCCGCGATTCAAAGTATTATTGATGAAAAAATATTAGGACGTGTGATGGGATTAATTTCTCTTGCTTCAATGGGGCTGATTCCTGTAAGTTATGCGGTTACTTCCGGGGTGCTTGCTTTAGGAGTTACGATCGATCATATTATGGCGGTTGGAGCTGTTTTAGTCTCCTTATTTGCCACATTTGTTTTTCTCACATTTAAAGAGCTGAGAGATCTTGACTAGGAATGGAAAAATCTTGCTCATGGACAGGAGTAAGAATAAGATTAAATTGAAGCTATTTTCAAAAGGAGGAATAGGTATGATTGTAGGAATTCACCCTTATTTGATTTTAGATGGACGCGGACAAGAAGCTATTAAGTTTTACGAAGAGGCTGTAGAGGCGGAAATCTTGAACGTTCAAACATTTGGAGAAATGCCCTCGGATCCAGAAAACCCGATCCCCGACGAATTAAAGGACCGTGTTATGAATGCCCATATGAAAGTGGGAGGAACGGACCTGATGCTATCGGATACGCATCCTGATCAGCCCTATCAACTGGGACAGCAACTATCGATTGCCATTATAATCAAAAATGTTGAAAAATCCCGTGAAGTCCTCGAAAAGTTACGTGAAGGCGGTTCAGTAGATATGGAATTGCAGGAGACGTTCTGGAGTGCTGCTTACGGCCAAGTGACCGATAAGTTTGGGGTGCTATGGCAAGTAAACACAATTTCTGAGTAATACTTTCTGAGCTATGATTTGATGACGGAGCGTCAGAAATATGTGCATCCGAGGACTCAATCTCATTTCTGACGCTTTTAAGCCATAACGATGCACATCATAAAAAATGTCTCCCTTACTTAGAAGGAAGACATTTAAATTATTTTATTACAAGGACAGGGCAAGTCGCATGCTGGACAATGTTGTTACTTACACTCCCAAGGAAAATCCGCTTCACGTTACCTAACCCACGGCTGCCCACAATAATAAAATCAATATCATTGTCTTCGGCATACTCACATACCTTTTCCCCCGGGTTATTTTCTAACTCTCCAACAAGGACAGTTGTGACAACGGAGACATTCTCTGATTCGATCTCTTGTTTGATTTCCTGCAATTCAAATTCATAGTTTTTCGCCAATTCATCGCCTATTTGCTTAGAAACAGCTTTGTTTGTGAATGGTCCTGTAGGTTTGACGACGGAGACGATGTGAATCTCTCTTTCCGGTGTTTCCACTGAATGATTTTTCGCTTCCAGTACAGCCTCTTTGCTAGGTTTACTGCCATCATAAGCGACGAGGATTTTTTTAGTCATGGGGAAACCCTCCAAGTTTAAAGATTTTATTATCTAACCTACACCTTTATTTTATCATATTTGAGAGCGTTTTCCCATGGGATATGAGGCTTCTCACCCTATTTGTGAATTTTGTCACAAAATATACATGGGTGGGTATATTGAAATCTGGTTTATTCGGTAGTACAATTTATTTATCAACTGATTGTGAATTAATTCACATCTTTTATCTAATTTAATACCCTATAATGTATTTAATTCTGGAGGAGTGAAGCTTGATGGCTAAAAAAATAATTATTGTCGGCGGCGTGGCTGGAGGAGCTACAGCTGCAGCAAGACTGCGTAGACTTAGTGAAGAAGATGAAATTATTATGATTGAAAAAGGAGAGTACATCTCTTTTGCGAATTGCGGGCTGCCCTATTACATCGGTGACGTGATCACCAACCGGGATTCCCTGCTTGTTCAAACGGTTGAAGGAATGTCCAGGAAATTTAACCTTGATATCCGCAACCTAAGTGAAGCCATCGGCATCGACAGGGAGAATCATACGCTTTCTATCAAAGATTTGCGTACGGGCGCCATATATAACGAAAGCTTTGATCGATTGATTCTATCTCCAGGCGCACGGCCGATCGTCCCTCCTTTTGAAGGGCTTCAGGAAGCCAACCATGTGTTTACCTTGAGGTCTGTGCCAGACACAGATCAGATCAAGGCATGGGTGGATAACAAACAACCAGAGAAAGCTGTAGTGATTGGCGGAGGTTTTATCGGTTTAGAAATGGCAGAAAACTTAGCCCACCGCGGAGTAAAAGTAACTCTGGTCGAATTAGGAAATCAGGTGATGGCACCACTGGATTATGAAATGGCTTCTCTAGTTCATAAGGAACTAGTGGATAAAGGAGTTCAGCTCATTTTAGAAGATGGAGTGAAATCCTTTGAGGACGAAGGAGAAACCATCGTTTTGGAAAGCGGGATGAAATTATCCAGTGATCTTACGATTTTAGCCATCGGAGTCCGTCCTGAAAACGAGCTAGCCGTACAGGCAGGGCTTGAAGTCGGCAAACGGGGAGGAATCATTGTCAACGAGCATCTCCAAACAGAAGATCCTGACATTTATGCCATTGGGGACGCCATCGAGGTCAAAGATTATATTCAGCAAGTACCAACAATGGTACCGCTCGCCTGGCCAGCCAATCGCCAGGGAAGACTGGTGGCTGATCATATCAATGGAAAAGAGGCTGCCTATCGGGGAACGCTCGGGACTTCTGTTGCAAAAATATTCGATCTAACCGTTGCAGCAACAGGAAATAATGAAAAAGTTTTATCAAGATTAGGGATTGAATCAGAAGTGGTTCATATCCATCCGGCTTCCAATGCTACCTACTATCCAGGCGGCCAGCCACTTGCGCTGAAACTGATATTTGACCCTGAAACAGGCAAAATATTCGGCGCCCAGGCTGTTGGATACAAAGGGGTAGAAAAACGAATCGATGTCATTGCTACAGCGATCAAAGGCGGATTAAATGTGGCAGATCTGGCAGATTTAGAGCTTGCCTATGCCCCTCCTTATTCTTCAGCTAAAGACCCTGTAAATATGGCGGGTTATGTTGCTTCCAATATCGTTGACGGAGAAGTAAACATCGTTCAATATCATGAGATCGATAGAATTGTTGAACAAGGCGGCTTGCTTGTTGATGTCCGCGAGCCGGAAGAAAGAGAAATCGGCTTTATTCCAGGATCCATCAATATCCCGCTTGGGGATCTGCGAGATCGAATGGAGGAGCTGCCAAAGGAACAGCCCATCTACATTACTTGCCAAGCTGGACTTCGCGGCTACCTCGCTACGAGGGTTTTAAAGCACAATGGATATGAATCTAGTAATTTGAGTGGAGGATACAAAACCTATCAAGCTGGTAAACGCGTATGGAAAGAAAGCGTCGTTCAATCATAATCATAAAGGAAAGGGCAGCCATGGCGGCTGCCCTTCTGTTTTATTGTAATGCAGCTATATAGCGCTGATAGTACGCTTCTACGTTGTTGAGAAGCAAGAGTTCTGTGTACAAGTATGCCTTCATATTGAAATTTGAAAAATCGATGTTCGTCAGATCCTGAATTTGCTTAATACGGTAGTTGAGCGTGTTTGGATGAATAAAAAGCTCATTTGCGGTCTGTTTTCCTTTTCCGTTATTACTCATATAAACCTCAAGCGTTTTTAACAGGTCTGTCTGCTTCTCTGCGTCATTTTGGATGAGAATAAGCAAGTCTTCACTGTAGTAATCTTCGGAGCTGTTTTTCTCATATAGAGCAGCCAAATAGCGATAAATACCAAGTTTAGCAAATTCACGCGGCATCGACTCCGGGCGCGGACTGATGAAGTTGGCTGTCTCGATGACTTCAAGCGCTTCAAGAAAGCTTTTTCTCATAAAATATAAGCTTGTGTATTCCTTCCCGACGCCTATCAGATAATTATAGAAATTATCATCCTGCATATCTTCTTTCACATCTTCAATGAACGAACGGGCGAGCCTCCTCGATGAGAACTTCTCATCTTTACTCCCTTCTAAAACGAGGATGATCTGAAACTCAGATTTCAAGAACTGAATCCTCTTTCTAAAGTTGGAGCGCTCAATCGTCTTTTCCAAATAATCGAGCATGTACGTGTATTGCGGGGCGACGACCGAAAAGACGAGCACAGAGAAACGTTCCGGCAAATTCAGCTTAGCAAGCGAAGCTTCATGACGAAACTGGCTTTCACTGCCGTACTCATGATGCAACAGTTGCCAGAGCAGCTTTTCCTTTTTTCCTTCTTTGGCATTGGCCTTCGTATACACATCATAGACGAGCTTACCTAAGTGAGGAGTCACTTCCTCAAGGAAGTCCAATTCTTCCTGGTTCATCCTTTGGTCAGACTCCTGAACCCATATGTACGCCATCGTGTGACCCAAATGCTTCGCTGCGATAACGATCCGCTGCTCAAAACCTAATTCTTCAATCGGGTGTATACGGATCGGGTCTGGATTCCTCTCTAATTTTTGGACAATCCCTTCTTTTTTCAAACGATCGATAATAAAGATAGGACATTTTTTTGAGAGGATGGTCTTCTGCTGGGTTTGATCGAAATCATCAAAGGACGAACTATACGAAATCAGTTCAAAATTTTTATTCTCTATGATGACTGGCTTCTCCAGCTTGGAACTAATAAGCTCAGTCGCTTTATGAATGTCGTCGGTCTGCAAGATCAAATCTTTTATTTCCATTCGAATCCTAACCTTTCCAAAGGGAGCTGAAACGTACATAGATATTACCCTCCATTATATCGATTTAGTCTTGAAAGAAAAAGGAAAATCATTTCCTGCTTGGATTGGATAGGTGAAAGGAGTGACAGGTGGTGAATTTGACGATCGATCTTAGAGTGTGAAAAAGCTCAGAGTCTCGAGGACTCTGAGCTTTCCACTCTATGGTTCACCTTAGTATTTTTCAGAGATTGTCTTCGCTTGCATGTGAAGCGCAAGATAATCTGGGCCTCCAGCTTTGGAATCCGTACCGGACATCTTGAATCCGCCGAATGGCTGGTAGCCGACAATTGCGCCAGTGCAATTACGGTTGAAGTACAAGTTACCTACGTGGAAGTCGTACTTCGCTTTTTCAAGGTGATCGCGGTTATCAGAGATTACAGCGCCAGTCAGGCCGTATTCTGTATTGTTAGCGATATCGATTGCTTCATCAAAGCTTTTCGCTTTTGTAAAGCAGACGACAGGTCCAAAAATCTCTTCCTGCTGCATGCGGGAATTAGGATCAAGATCAGCAAAGACTGTAGGCTCGATGAAGTACCCTTTAGAATCGTCGCCTTTACCGCCTGTAACGAGACGCCCTTCTTCTTTACCGACGTCCATGTAGCCCATGATTTTATCAAATGCACTTTGGTCAACAACTGGTCCCATATAGACATTTTCCTCAGAAGCGTTACCTACTGTAAGCTTTTCTGTACGTTCTTTGACCATTTCAAGCACTTGATCGTAGACATCTTCGTGAACGACCGCACGGGATCCTGAAGAACACTTCTGTCCAGAGAATCCGAATGCAGAAACGATGATCGCCTCAGCTGCCGTTTCAAGATCTGCTTCTTTGTCGACAACGACAGTATCTTTACCACCCATTTCAGCGATGACTTGTTTCAAGTGGTTTTGACCTGCTTGAATTTCAGCGGCACGCTTGATGATGCGTGTACCTACATCGCGGGATCCTGTGAAGGAAATAAGTGCTGTCTTCGGATGATCGACAAGGTAGTCACCCACTTCGCCGCCGCTACCAGGCACAAAGTTCAAGACACCTTTCGGAAGACCTGATTCTTCAAGCACTTCAACGAATTTCGCTGCGATGACAGGGCTGTTACTTGCTGGCTTCATCACGACCGTGCTTCCTGTAACAAGCGGTGCAACCGTCGTACCAGCCATAATCGCAAATGCAAGGTTCCATGGTGGAATGACAACAGCTACTCCAGTAGATGTGTAGATATAGCGGTTTTCTTCACCTGGACGGCTCTCGACCGGCTTGCCTTCTTTCAGCTCGATCATTTGACGACCGTAATATTCAAGGAAGTCAATCGCTTCTGCTGTATCGGCATCAGCTTCTTTCCATGGCTTACCTACTTCGTAAACGAGATATGCAGAGAACTCATGCTTACGGCGGCGGATCTTGCTTGCTGCACGGAATAGAATTTCAGCGCGAGCACGCGGATCCCATTTTCTCCAATCTTCAAAAGCAGTTGCAGCCGATTGGACCGCTTTTTCAGCTAATTCAGAATTTGCTTTGGATACCGTTCCTACCACTTGCTTCGTGTTGGCAGGGTTTGTAGAAGTAATTTGATCATCTGTACGGACACGTTCGCCATCGATGAGTAGGTCGTGTTGCTGCCCCAACTCTTCTTTTACTTGTTTTAAAGCTTCCTCGAATGCTTTTTTGTTTTCCTCGATTGTGAAATCTGTAAATGGTTCGTGTTTGTAAGGCTGTACCATGTGAACATGCTCCTTTCAAAATGATAAAATTTTTTATTTGCTGAAAATACCTTTGAGCGCAAAAGCAATATTGGCCGGACGCTCAGCGAGACGCCGCATAAAGTATCCGTACCAATCCTCCCCGTAAGGAAGATAGACGCGGACGTTATAGCCCTCTTTCACCAAATCAGCTTGCGTCTGGTTGCGCATCCCGTACAACATTTGGAATTCATACCGGTCTGTCGGGATGTTGTGTTTCTTCACTAAATTCTTCGTAAACTCAATGATGGCGTCATCATGACTGGCAACCGCTGTATAGTTCCCGTTCAGCAGATTCTTTTCAATCATCTGCTTCAAATTGTCATCCACCATTTTCTTCTCAGGAAAGGCCACTTTACCAGATTCTTTGTAAGCCCCTTTCACAAGTCTTAAATATGGATCATAAGGATCAAGCTCGTCTAAGTCTCCACATGAGCGGTAGAGGTAGGACTGGATGACTGTACCCAAATTGGAATACTTGGATTTCATCGTTTTGTAGATCTCCAGTGTAGCCTCACACCTTGAGGAGTCCTCCATATCAATGGTGACGGTCACCCCATGCTTTTCTGCTTCCTGCAAAATGTTTTCCATATTTTCATAGACAAGCTCACGACTGATATCCAGCCCGAGCGATGTCAATTTAAGAGAAACTTCTGATTGAAGCTGATGCTGAGCAATGGATTGTATCGTATGGATGCATTCCTGCGCTCGCTCTTTTGCTTCTGATTCACAGTTCACAAACTCACCTAAATGGTCGACAGTGACCTGTAACCCTTCTTGGTTCAATTGTTGTATTAACGGAATTGCCTGGGAGAAGGTTTCTCCTCCAACTATCTTGTCAGCCCCAAATCTCGTGCCGAAACGCTTTGCTAAGCGGTCTAACAACTTGTTGTTAGAAAGGTATAAGAAAAAATTCTTACTGATGGCTTCCAAGATCACCACACCCCTTTCATCTCGCCTATTTGAACCAAGCGGTTTTACTTTAGGTGAAATTCAAATATTTTTATATTTTTTATTGTTAAGAAAATTGTAACGAATAAGTGAAGGCCCTTACAACGTGTCGAGACCACAAAGATACTACCCAAGTTTTATAGTTTAACCACAACGACTAAACGGAAAGGCCCCTCAGGTCATCCATAATCTGGATGACCTGAGGGGCCATTATTTACCATTTACGAGTCGGAATCTATATCTTTATCGATTTTTACTGAAACAATTGTGCTTTAGAGAAAGGTTTGGGGCAGCTCTCAGACGTTGATATCAAAGGAGTAAGTCAGGACCGATCTGGATGACGGGGAAAATCCTACACTATAGTTTGATAGACATGTCCTTCTATTTCGAAAACAATTATTTACCATCAATTTACCACCTCAGCTCATCCAGAAATTGGATGAGCTGAGGTGGGGGATAATTCAAAAACACTCCTTTATCCTTCAATTGTATGAGCGAATTGTTTAATGACTGGTGAAGAAAGTTTAGAGACACTTTCTTCGATGCCTCTCGCGCGGAGCGTCATCTTCTCAAAAGCACTTAACTTACGAAAATCAAATTCATATCCAAATACTTCTTTCACCACTGCATGAACGTAAAGCTCATAAGGGAACGCTTCTTCCAACTCTTCTTCTTGAACAAACAGATCCTCTACCCCAGCACAGATAAATAATCCAATTCGCTTTTGTAAAAGCGTTTCCAGATGGTTGTACACATAAGCCAAGAGCTTCTTATGTAATCTGCCCATATAAATTGGACCACCAAGAATAACCTGATCGAATTCTTCCAAATCGACTCCCCGTGCGTTCTTAACGTTCACAATTTCCACTTCACTTGATAACTGCTCTTTTAACAACTGTACAGCTTTTTCTGTACTTCCATGTTTCGTTGCATATATAATGACTGTTTTCATAAGGATCCTCCTAACGAATTACTTAACTTAATTCTTTAAAACGGATTATTCAATGGATACAACATGAATTCAGTACTTTTCCTTGTAATCATTGATTTTCCATTCAAACCCTATTACAATTTTCTACCTAAACTTGCTCGATACCTCACAATCTACGTCGACACTTCTATTCTATCCTTTTATTAAGACTAGAGTAATAATGGAGTATGACTAATCTGTGACCTATCTGTTTAGAATTTGTGAACAATTAGAAGGTATAAAAAAAGACTCCTAGATTGGAGTCTTGTTGGACAGCTTAATAGAAATTAGATGAAGTCATTTTCGAAGCATAACGTAGCTTGGGTTATAATAAAGAGAAAAAGGAGTGACTTTATGTCAATCCATAATATCGGCCAAATCGGTATCCCTGTAAAAAACCTGGAAAGAGCAACACGCTTTTACCAACACTCGCTGGGGCTCCCACTACTTTTCAACACAGAGACCATGGCCTTTTTCTCATGCGGGGACCAGCGCCTCATGCTGACCTTGCCCGAAAAAGGAGACTTCGAAAGCCATAGCTCCATCCTTTACTTCTCTGTCGATGACATCCATACAAGTTATGAAAAATTGAAGTCTGAAGACGTAAACTTCATTGATGAACCTCACCTCATTGCCAAAATGGACCATACGGAAACCTGGATGGTGTTTTTCCATGACACAGAAGGTAATATTCAAGCGCTTATGAGTGAGATTATTACATAATTGTTTCACGTGAAACAATTATGTCTCGTCGTCTTCAGGCTTCAACGTCTTCGTTTTGTAGATAACTACAGTGAAAAAGCATGCTCCGAAAATGAACCCAATTTTCAAGAACATATTGGTAGCAATGAAGATGGCAGAAAATAAGAAGGAGAACCAAATCATAATGAGCGCTGATATTTTCGCCTTAATAGGAATGCCATTTCCTGCTTTATAATTTCGTATATAGCTTCCAAACCACTTATTCGTCATCAGCCAGTTGTATAAACGGTCCGAACTTCTCACATAGCACGCAGCTGTGAGAAGTAAAAACGGAGTGGTCGGAACTAAAGGCAGCACAATCCCGAGCACACCCAGTCCAAGGGAGATACTGCCGATGATGATCAGTAATACTTTTACGAATTGTTTCATAGGTGATCCCCTTAACACATAGTTTCTATCCATTAGTGTACCATTTTACCTGAAAAAGTCTGATTAAAACGCAAAGAAAGGATCAAAGCCAGCATGCTTTGATCCTTTTTTATGTCTTATACACTTCACCACAATTAAGTTTCAATCCGTTCTAAAAGCCACTTGAATTAACCCTATGCTTTTTATTAGAACAAGACTCATCATTAACTCTTACTCATTTAATTTGTATACTCTTGCTTCATACGGCATTAACTTAAGTCGGGTGACTCCTTGATAAGGATTTACGCTATAATTGCTTATCATTAATTTTGCGTATTTATCGTTCAAGTGATCCGGTAATGTGAAATCTGCTTCCGCTGAAAATAGATTCGTTATCACCAAAACCTTCTCTTTACCAAGACTTCTTGTATAAGCAAAAATCTGATCATGCTGTGGCAAAATTAACTCATAATCTCCGTAGATTAAAACAGGATGATCTTTGCGTAATTGAATAAGATTTTTATAGTAATGGTAAATGGAGTGACGATCATTTATCGATTGATCTACATTAATGTCCTTAAAATTAGGATTGACCTTTAACCAGGGTATTTCAATTGAAAATCCCGCATTTTTTCTATTGGACCATTGCATGGGTGTACGAGAATTATCACGCCCTGATTGCCAGATCACTTCCATAACCTCTTCATGGGATTTTCCCTCATCCATTTCATTTTCATAAAGATTTTTTATGGCCACATCGTTATAATCCTCTATAGAAGGAAATTGCACATTTGTCATCCCTATTTCTTGACCTTGATAGATAAAAGGTGTTCCTTGCATTAAGAAATACAAGGTTGCCAAACACTTACTAGATTGGCTATGAAACTCCTGATCATCCCCCCATACAGAAACAGATCTTGGGAGATCATGGTTTTCTAAAAATAAAGCATTCCACCCTACATTATTCAGCCCCGTTTGCCATTTTGTAAAAACGGTTTTTAACTCATGGATGTCTAACCCATTGTTTTTCCCTTTTTGCCACAAATCATTGTGTTCAAATTGAAAAATCATATTGAACTTTCCTTCTTCTTCCCCAACCCATTCTTCTGCTTCCTCTACAGTGACACCATTGGCCTCTCCGACGGTCATAATGTCATACTTGCTAAACGTTTCATCCTTAAGCTCCTCTAAAAAATACTGGATCCCTTCCTGATTCCTATGCCCTTCAAGGGAAGAAGCATATCTTTTATCTTCAGGATTTGAGACGTCAGGAAATCCCGGAGCTTTTTTAATATGGGAGATGGCATCGATCCGAAACCCATCAATTCCTTTTTCCAGCCACCAGTTAATCATTTCATAAACATCTTTTCTTACTTTAGGATTCTCCCAATTCAAATCTGGTTGTTTTCGAGAAAAGATGTGCATGTAATATTCCTGGGTTTCAGGATCAAATTCCCATGCAGAACCTTCAAAAATAGACGCCCAGTTATTCGGTTCTTCTCCACCTTTACCAGGATGCCAAATGTAGTAATCTCTATATGGATTATCCCGCGAAGATTTAGATTCAATAAACCAGGGATGTTCATCAGAAGTATGATTGATGACAAGGTCCATAATTAACTTCATCCCACGGTTGTGAACTTCGTTTAACAACTCATCGAAGTCTGCCATACTTCCAAACTCAGGCATGATCGCTTTATAGTCTGAAATATCGTATCCGTTGTCATCATTAGGTGAGCAATAAATAGGACATATCCAAACCACATCAATGCCTAGTCCTTGTAAGTAATCTAGCTTCGATATCACTCCCTGAATATCACCGATTCCATCACCATTTGAATCCATAAAACTTCTAGGGTATATCTGATAAACAACTGCTTCTTTCCACCATTTTTGTTTCATTTTCTTCTCCCTTTACTTGAATATTAAAAAACTGGTTATTTTACAGCTCCTTCGGAAACTCCTTTAAGAATCTGCTTTTGTGCAAAGAAATAGAAGATGATGACTGGGATGATTGCAAGCGTCAGCCCAGCTAAGGCTAAATGCCATTGCTTCGTGTACTCTCCGAAAAAGAAAAACATTTTCAAAGGGATTGTCGCGTTGGTTTCATTAAGGACAAGTGAAGGCAATAGATAATCATTCCAAATCCAAATCACATTCAATATCCCCACGGTAACGGATATTGGCTTAAGCAACGGAAAGATAATGTACCAGAATAATTGAAAGCGGTTGGCACCATCAATAATGGCAGCTTCATCGAGCGACTTTGGAATAGAGGTCATTGCCCCATGATACAAAAAGATCGATAAACTACACCCGAACCCAAGATACATAAAAATTAACCCTGCTGCATTCAACATGTCTACTTGACCAAAAATCGAGACAAGTGGAATCATTACAGATTGAAAAGGAATCAGCATAGCCGCCACAAACACAAAGAACAGCCCTCCACTAAGCTTGCTTTTGTTCCGAGCTAAAGCATATCCTGCCATCGCTGAAAATAGAATGATTACAGCAACACTTACTCCTGTAATTAGCACAGAGTTAAATAGTGACTTCAAAAATTCCAAATCAACAAAAGCTTGTACGAAGTTACCCAGCGCAAGTGAGTCCGGTAATCCAAGAACACCTGTGAATATCTGCTTTTTTGTTTTTAATGCATTTACAATCATAAGGTAGAAAGGAGCAATCCAAATCAAACCCAATAATAGACCAAGCAATTCGATGGAGAATAGATTTCTCTTTTCCTTATTCCTTTTCATTACAGATCTACCTCCCGTTTTTTATTGTAATAAACCTGCGTTAAAGCAATTACAGCTACAATTAAAAAGAAAATCACAGCTTTCGCTTGAGCGTAAGCCATTTCATTATCCGAAAAGGCCGTTCGTACAATTTCCATCGCTACCATTTGCGTAGAGTTAAATGGCCCGCCGTTCGTTAAAGAGAGGTTTTGATCATAGATTTTAAAAGCCATAGATAACGTCAAAAACATACTGACCGTAAAAGCAGGAGCTACAAGTGGAAAAGTAATATTTTTGAACCGCTGAAGAGCCGTTGCCCCGTCAATCTGAGCTGCTTCAATTAAATCCTTAGGTATATTTTCAAGGTAAGCAATATAAATGATCATAATATAACCAGCCATCTGCCAGGACGTTAGAATGACAAGTCCCCAAAATCCTGTCTCTGGTGTCGAAAGCCATCCTTGCATGCTCTCTAACCCAAGAAGATTTCCTACGTCTCCAAACACACTGATAAAAATAAACTGCCAAATGAATCCTAGAATTAATCCTCCTATTAAATTAGGCATAAAGAATACTGTTCGAAGTAGATTACCAGATTTGATTTTACGTGTGACAATCAATGCAAGGCCGAGACCAAATACGTTTAACAGAACCACCGTTACGATAGAAAATTTAACAGTAAACCAAACCGAATTCATAAATTCTTCTTCTTGAAATAGATTAATATAATGATCAAGACCTACAAATGATGTAGCGGTAAGGCCATTCCAATTGGAAAATGAAAAAACAAATCCATACAAAAATGGGAAGACGACAACGATCGCCAGCGCTAACAACACCGGTGAAAGAAATATCCAGAACCACTTACTTTGGTTATTCATAGAACTCCTCCTCATTGTTTTTTACATGACGTTGTTCGATAGATGATAGAGAAAAGCTAACAACCTCTGTTTTCGATTGTTAGCTTTTCTCAGACAAAGGGCTTATTTTCTCAACTCTTCCCACTTCTTCTTAGAATCTTCTTCTAATTCTTCCCACGTCATTTCTCCGCTCAAATACTTCTGTACATTTCCTCCTAAATAATCTCCCCACACGCCTGGATATCCAAGGAGTACCCAACCCGTAGTGTTGCCTTCAGATGAATATTCATAAATTTCCTTCGAGATAGGATCCGCTATTTTGCTCGTATCAAACCCTTCATAAGCAGGAATGAACTTAAAGTCTTCTAAGACAGCTTCTTTTCCTGTCTCGGAGGTGTACATCCAATTAAGAAAGTCCTTCGATGCTTGAATCACATCATCATCGCTGTTTTTATTCACGGCCCAGTAGTTTGGAATTCCTACAGGAAGTTTCCCTTCAGATCCCTCGACTGGAATTGGCAGTATCCCCATGTTGTTCTCAGCGAACTCCTCGTCCATTTGCTGGACGGAAGGATAAATCCAGTTCCCTTGCTGAATCATAGCTACTTTTTGAAGAGAGAAGTACTCCTCCACCTGCTGAGAATAATCCAAACTCAATACCGGCTGAACAGAATATTCTGCCTGCAAATCAATCATCCGTTTAAACTCATCTGCTTTTTCAAACGCCACGGAATCTGAATGGAATGCTTCCAAAACTTTTTGGTTAAATTCTGGTGCAAGAAATACATTAGAGAGGTGGTTGCCCGGGACCCATTTTTCCTTTGCCGGGAAAGCAAATACCGCTTCAAGCCCTAACTGGTCTTTTCGACTGTCCAATTTCTTCACGGCGCTCTCAAGATCCTCATACGTTAGAATTTCATCTGGATTTATTCCAGCTTCTTTAAATACTTTCTTGTTATAGATAAACCCGTAACCTTCCTGATTAAAAGGTAACCCATGGACTTCGCCATCTTTTGTCACAGGATCAAGACTGCCCTCTAAAGCTAAATCCGCCGCTTTTGTATCAGATAAATCACTCAAATATTGTTCGAATCTAGCAGCTTCCGTTGGACCAGCGATGCTAAAGATCTCCGGTTCATCTCCTGAAGCGATCTTAGTTTTTAGAGAGGCAGCATAATCAGAACCTCCTCCTACAGAGGTGATTTTAATATCGACACCTGGATTTTCTCCTTCATATTTCTCCGCAAGTGCCTCGAATTGATCTTTAAACTCCACTTTTCCCTGAAAAATTTCTATCGTCAGTTGGTCGGTATCCGAAGACCCTGAAGACCCGGAGGAAAATGAGCAGCCCGTTAATAAAGCACCTGAAACAACTACAGTTGAAATAAGTTTTTTCATCTTCACATTCAACACTCCTTAAGTATGATATCGGTTTCATAAGCATTTAAAAAAAATCCATCCATTTAACACTGAGAAATAAAGTAATAAACTTTAAAATAAGCTAAATAACCCATAAACTTTTGTGAGACCGGTTTCATAAATGTTTAAAAAAAATCAACTCCTATAAGGCGTTTTAGTGTTGTTTTGAATTATAAAGGAATGTGATATCGGTTTCAATAGTTATTTTAAATTTATTGTTTTTAATGAAATTTAGAAGTTAGACTTATGTGGACCCTCTTACAATTAATTCTACTGGTAAATCTACATCTTCAGGAGTGACAGCATTCTCTTGCATCATCAATGCTAACCCTTCTGCAGCCTTTTCTCCCATCAATGATATCGGCTGCCTGATTGTTGTCAGTTTTGGATCAAGCATCTCAGCAATCGGCTGATCATCAAAACCGACGATTGCTATATCATCAGGAACGGTTAGCCCCTGCTCTTTTGCCTCTATCATTACTCCCGCAGCAATCTCATCACTACCTGTAAAAATGGCTGTAGGTCTATCATCCATAGAAAGAATCTGTTTCATTACTTCTTTTCCATCTTCAATCGTGTGCTGGTTGATAAATATCCAATTCGTATTAACTGGGATACCAGCCTCGTCTAAGGCTTTTTGATAACCTTGATTTCGATCTTTATCTTTCCCATCTTCAGCAAATAAACCTCCAGTACAATAACCTATCTTTGTGTGCCCTCGATCAATCAGATGTTTCATTCCTGTATAACTTCCAATGGATTGATCTAATTTTACTTTTGGCACGCTAGTATTAGTTAAGTACTCGTTACAGAATAAAATTGGGCCGTATTTTGTATAGGGCTCTATTACCTCAAAGTTGTTTTCCACCGAGGTCATGATAATCCCGTCTACTTGTCTCGTTTTTAATAAATTCAAGAACGACAACTCTTTTTCCTTATTTTCATTGCTTTGGAAAATGAGAAGCTGATAATTATTCTGATAAGCTGTTTGTTCGATGGCATCCACTAAATAAGAAAAGAATGGATTGACAATTCTCGGAACAATTACTCCCATTGTACTTTTCAATTGACCTCTTAACCTTCTTGCGGAAGGATTAGGGTAGTATCCTAGTTCATCCATCGCCTTTTGTACAAGCTCTCGTTTTTCTTTTGAAATATAAGGATGATTATTAATAACGCGTGAGACGGTGGACTTTGAAAGTCCTGATCGCTTTGCAACATCTGATATCGTCACCATTGTACTTCCTCCAAGCTCTAATATGAAACCAGTTTCATATTATTTTAACAAAAAAAAACTAGAACCTCTACACTAATCATCTCCTCTCCTGAATAATTTATGAAGAGTACAGAGGTTCAAGCTAAATTTACATATTCGAAACTGGGCTTCTGTTCTACTTAATTCCTCATCATCTCAACAAAATGATAAAGAACCCTTGCGGTCAGGCCCCAGATCACTTTGTCCTCATAGTTATAAAAATATTCTTCGAACTGACGAGCCGACCACTCATAGTTGCGGCCACCAGGAATCAAATCAAACGGAAAATTCTCTTCCGGCTTCACTTCAAAGTTCACGCGGTACACTTCAGGGTCATTTTCCAAGAAAAACGACAGCGGTACGGTAAACACTTCCTCCACCTCTGCAGGATTAGGAACCAGATCCGCTTCTTCTTTATCAATAAATCCTACGTACGTGTAAATTCTCATCCCAAATGGCGAGACCATATAATCAAACGGGAAAACTTGAGACAAGTCTTCCTCATCAACGCCTAATTCCTCCATTGTCTCCCTTATGGCTGTATCCTTTTCTTTCTGGTCCTCTCGATCGACTCGCCCCCCAGGAAAACAAATCTCCCCCGGCTGCCTTCGCATCTGATGGGACCGCACTTCAAATAGGAGGTGGAGTTCATCATCTTTTTCAACGAACGGCAGAAGGATAGAAAACTTGGTTAAACTCTGCTGTCCAAGAATGGACGGTGTATGTTGTTTCATTTTTTCTATAATCGTTTCAGGTCTCATCGACTCACCTCAACGTTTCTTTTCTATAACTATAACAAACTCTCAAGTTACGGACTTCTTAAACGATTGACCCTAACATTTATGAATCTCTATTAATATGAGAACTACCAGGGCCACCCTTTAATCCTTATGCACTTTCGCGAAAAAGAATTTCCATTTTAAAAAAGTAATCATTTTCCACATTTGCTATACTCACTTCTCGAGCAGGAAAAGGATGAGATTATTCATGAAGTCAAAACTCCGATGATGGCGATTCACCTGTCCTCGCTACGAAGGAAGTTCCATTATCACCCAAAAAATATATGACAACTGTCATGTGTAGTTCCTGACGTTTATGTCTTATAAAGTATGACGGTTTAGCCTAAGATAGGATAAGAATGAACTTCACAGAAGGAGTCGTCTTATGAATAAAGCAAAACAAAAAGAACTGAAAAAGAATGTAGCAAGCTATGCGAAACCTGATAATTCAGCAGGTGTACGCCAACTTTTGAATACGTTTGTACCCTTTATTTTACTCTGGTATTTGGCTTATGTAAGCTATTCGGTGTCCGTCTGGCTGACAATCCCAGTTGCGATGATCGCAGGTGGATTCGTCATCCGTCTATTTATTATTTTCCATGACTGTACGCACCAATCCTTTATGGACAACCAAAAAGCAAATCGGATCATTGGCACCATTACAGGGATCATTACGTTGTTTCCTTTTGATAAGTGGAAACGAAGCCACTCGATTCACCACGCGACAAGCGGGAACCTCGATAAAAGAGGGACAGGTGATATTTGGGTCATGACCGTTGAGGAGTATCTCGAAGCTCCGCTTAAAACGCGAATCGCTTATCGTATTTACCGTAACCCGATTGTTATGTTCGGATTAGGTCCGATCTATTTGTTCTTAGTTTCCAACCGCTTTAACCGTAAAGGAGCAAAGCGTAAAGAACGCATGAACACCTATGTGACGAACGTGGCTATTTTAGCGATTTATTCCTTGCTTGTATGGGCAATCGGATGGCAGGCGTTCTTGCTTATCCAGCTTCCGATCTTGTATGTATCCGGTGTGCTCGGCATCTGGTTGTTTTATGTTCAGCACCAGTTCGAGGATTCTTATTTTGAAGATGAATCAGAATGGGATTTTGTTAAAGCGGCCGTCGATGGAAGTTCGTACTACAAGCTTCCGAAGGTGCTCCAATGGGTTTCCGGAAATATCGGTTTCCACCATGTACACCATTTGAGCCCTCGCGTACCAAACTATAATCTTGAAAAAGCCCACGACGAAACTCCACCGCTGAAGCATGCGACAACGATCACGCTGAAAACAAGCCTGGAGTCGATTCGATTCCGTTTATATGACACTAAAAACAAAACCTTCATTTCCTTCAAAGAAATGAAGCCGTTAGTGAAGAAGAAGCGAATGGCTATGCTGGATAACAAACGTCCTAGCCTTCAGCAAAAGTAAATCATTAGACTTGAAGAGCCTATTCCTAATGGATAGGCTCTTTGTTTTTACATCGTGACAGAGACCCCTGTTTTCATATATGCTTGTGCTAATTAAACGACTTACAACAAGGAGGTGGACCTTTTGCAAAACTGGTATCAAATTATCCCTAGAAATACAGGTCTCAGTATATATGTATGGATCATTTTCTGTGTGCTGCCTTTTTTCTTTATCTTCCGTTCCTCATCAATTCTGGAGATCTTGTTCGGAGTCTTGATGATCCTGATCTTTTTTCTGTCTTATCGCTTATCTTTTATTTCAAATAGCAAGTTTGTTTATTTATGGGTAAGCATCGAAATAGTGATTAGTCTTGTCTTAACGTATCAATACGGCTACATCTATTTCGCGCTTTTCCTTGCTTTTTTCATCGGAAACATTAGGCATCTTGGCGGTTTCCTATCTCTCTACATCGTCAACTTGACGACGACGCTAGCGGCGATCACGATGACGTTCATTACACGGATGGATGCGATGTTCCCTCACCTTCCGTTTATCATCATTACGGTGATCGGTATGATTCTGCTTCCTTTCACGATCCGCTACCGCAACAAGCAGCAAAAGCTTGAAGGTGAGCTGGAGGACGCGAATGAACGGATCTCTCAGCTGATGGTGATTGAGGAGCGTGAACGAATTGCCCGTGACTTACATGATACGCTGGGACAGAAATTATCAATGATCGGATTAAAAAGTGACCTCGCCGGCAAGCTTGTACCTGTAAAACCTGAAAAAGCGATACAAGAAATTCAGGATATCAGACAAACAGCACGAACCGCACTGAAGGAAGTAAGGGAAATGGTCTCCAATATGAGAGGAACTAATCTGGAAGATGAGCTCGTCCGAGTCCGGCAGATTTTAGAAGCAGCTGAAATGTCATTTGAATTTGAAGGGGATCCCACCATCGAGAACGCTCCCCTCCTCATCGAAAATGTGTTGAGCATGTGTTTAAAAGAAGCTGTAACGAATGTCGTTAAACATAGTGAAGCATCCACTTGCAAGGTTTCCATCTCCCAGACCCCGACAGAGATTACCGTAACTGTAGAGGACGACGGAAAAGGGATTCCTGATGGCATGGAACCGATGCAAAGCTACGGATTGAAAGGCATGCGAGAACGCCTCGAATTCGTCAATGGAAGCCTCGACATCGAGTCCGTGCAGGGCACGAAACTTACTCTTCACGTCCCGAATGTCATTCAAAATACAAAGGAGGAAGGAAACGCATGATTCGTATCGTCATCGCTGAAGACCAGCGGATGTTACTCGGAGCGCTTGGAGCATTGCTTGATTTGGAGGAGGGTATGGAGGTTGTCGGTCAGGCCAATGATGGCGAAGAAGCCTGCCAACTGGTCAAAGAACTGAAACCTGACGTATGTATTATGGACATTGAGATGCCTGTGAAAGACGGGCTTGATGCTGCAGAAGAATTGAACAATGAATCTTGTAAAATCATCATCCTGACGACTTTCGCCCGCCCCGGTTATTTTGAGCGAGCGAGAAAAGCCGGAGTCAGCGGCTATTTGCTGAAAGACAGTCCGAGCGAAGACTTAGCGGACGCGATTCGAAAAATCATGGCCGGTCAGCGTATCTTTTCTCCTGAGCTCGTCGATCTTGCCTTCACCCAGCAAAATCCACTTACGGAGAGAGAGCGTGAGGTGATTCAGCTGATGGCAGACGGTAAGGATACGAAAGAGATTTCCGAAGAGTTGTTCATCACCCGTGGTACTGTAAGGAATTACGTCTCGGTGATTTTAGATAAGCTTGAGGTGAGCAACCGGATTGAGGCGATTTCTCGTTTTAAAGAAAAAGGATGGTTTAAATAAACGCTTGTTTAATTTTTTATAGTGGGGGGATTCTCTGGCTAATTTGAGTGATTCTTTTGAGAATGTGAGCGATTCTCGACCTTACCCAAGTGATTCTCATACGCCAATTGCTGATTTCAGGCTAAATGCGAGCGATAACCCCTTTCGTGAGAGACTATCATGAATGTGCCACATTCCTAAGCCTCCCCCACCCAAAAAATTCTAATTTTAAAAAGTTCTCTCTTGTCGTCTTTCAGAATTTTTGCTACAATTTCCCTAACTAAATATTTTTCTTATTTCAAAGAAAATTTGAAGTAAGGATAGAGGTGCAACGTACATGAGTACACATGTCGAGGAGAATGAGATCCGACGACCCATGTGGAAAGGGTATCTTGCCGAAGCGGAAGGAACCTCATGTTCTGGACGTTGGTTCTGTTGCTTAAGAGGCGCAGGACTGTCATATAGGAGACTATATGGAGGGCTATCTTACGCAGGAACGGTTAAAAAAGTTTCTACGGCAGCAACGAAGCCCTCGTTGCTGCCTTTTTGATTTTCTGCTGCCGTAAGGCCCTCACGACCTCGAAAGATACTAAAAAATTTTTCCAAAGGGTGTGAGGTAAATGAATTTCGGCCAAGTTCTAACAGCTATGGTGACCCCATTTGATCAGCAAGGAAACATTGATTTCGGTGCAACGGAAACCCTCGTCAACTACTTGATTGATAACGGTTCGGATGCTTTAGTCGTCGCAGGTACCACGGGTGAGTCCCCGACATTAACGACAGAAGAAAAAGTAAGTTTGTTCAAATTCGTTGTAGAGGTGGTCGACAATCGAGTCCCTGTCATTGCAGGAACCGGATCCAACAACACGAATGCTTCGATTCAACTGACGCAGCAGGCAGAAGCAGCCGGCGTCGACGCCGTCATGCTCGTCACTCCGTATTACAACAAACCGTCCCAGGAAGGTATGTATCAGCACTTTTCTACGATTGCCAACGCCACTAATCTGCCGGTTATGCTCTACAACATCCCTGGTCGAAGTGTCGTCAACTTGGAACCCGCAACGATTATCCGCCTGGCAAAAGTCAAGAACATCGTTTCCGTCAAAGAAGCAAGCGGTGATCTGGATGCCGCAACAGAAATCATCAGCAGTACTCCAGATAATTTCTCCGTTTATAGCGGTGAAGACACAAATACTCTGCCATTCGTATCTATCGGTGGAACGGGGATCATTTCCGTTTCTGCTCATGTTATCGGGAACGAGATGCAACAAATGCTCGATAGCTACCACACTGGGGACGGGGCGTACGCCGCCCGTATGCACCAGAAGCTTGTCCCGGTAATGAAAGCTATTTTTTCTGCACCAAGTCCATCTCCGGTAAAAGCCGCCTTGAATAATCGTGGCATAGAGGTGGGCAGTGTCCGTTTGCCGTTGATTCCTTTAAACGAGGAAGAAACGCAATCGCTTGAAAACGTATTAGGTAAGGTACATCCAAGAAAAGAAGCTTTTAGAGTTGCCCAATAAGCAATGAAAACCCACGGGAGTCCTCACTCCGGTGGGTTTTCCAGCTTCTCTTCATAAATCTTCTTGTTCTCCTCATCAAAACAGACAAACAGGACTTCCTCGATTTCTCCGTGGTCCTCTAAGAATTTTCCTACCTCTTGAATCGCTACCTCTGCAGCTTCGTCTTTTGGATAGCCATAGATCCCTGTACTGATATTAGGAAAAGCAACAGTGCTCAGCCCATTCTCAGCAGCAAGCGCCAAAGAGTTTCGGTAGCAGCCAGCTAACTGCTCAGCTTCACCTTTTTCTCCCCCATTCCACACAGGGCCTACGGTATGGATGACTTTTTCACAGGGTAATTGACCTGCAGTGGTAATTACGGCTTCTCCCGTTTCACAGCCGCCGATTTCCCGGCATTCTTTCATAATTTCAGGTCCTCCGGCACGATGAATCGCTCCATCGACACCTCCCCCTCCCTTCAGCTGTTTGTTCGCCGCATTGACGACCGTATCGACGTCTAGTTTAGTAATGTCAGCTTGCAAGACTTTCATTTTGCCCATGATCATCGCCTCCTTGTGCATAGAAAAAAGCAGACTCATAGAATGTAAGAGCCTGCTTCTGTATTTCCCTAATCCACGTCTATTGACTCGTGGTCTTCCTTATCAGGATTGGGTTTTAATAGATTAGCATGATTACTTTTAATGAATCCGATGATCGTGCCAAGCGTATGTCCTTTGAATTGATCAGGCACAGACTCTCCTGTCGGGTTAGCATAATAAAGCGCATCTTTTTCTTGATTATATTCAAATCCTAACCCTTTCAAAGCATTCTGCAGTCCAGCGGGAAGCTCTGTAAGACCTGTCTGCTCTGTAAAGTACACCGTAGGATATACCCATACATCTACATCCGTAAGACCGGTGTGAACGACGAATAAATCCTTGTCGTACTTAGAAATCCACTGGTCTTTTGAAAAAAGGGCTACTCCTGAGCCTTCCAGCGAAGAGATGCCGTCTAAGTTTACGCCGAAAATTTGATTCACAACTCGGCGGATTTCTGGTCCATCGATCTTTTTCCCGTAATGCTCTAAGTAGAGATCCATCACTTCAACCTTCGTCAGGGACTGGATATACGCATCTAAATCCTCAATTGATTCGTCGGCTAACTCCAGTTTCACCCCGTCGGTAATCTCTTTAGGATATGTGCCCACTTGTTTTCCAGCTCCTAGTTCAGAGACTCTGTCCAAGTCGATGTCATATACCTGTTTCACGATGCGACGAATCTCTCTTGAGTTAACTTTATTTCTGCGAAAATCAAGATAACTGTCCATGACTTCAACCTTTTTCATAGAGTGAACGATATCAATCGCTTCTGATAAAGGAAGATACCCTTTATGCTCTTTCTTTAAAGTCATAATGACCCCAAACATAATGTGCAAAGGATACTTAAAATTAAGATGTTCTTCGAGATGGTGATAACGGTCTTCCTTGTGGCTTTCGGCATGACTGACGTGCGGAGAAATCGAGACGGATGCTCCTGCGAGCAAAACAGTGGCGGTTGCGATGATTAACTTTCTGAGACGATTCATGGTTCACCCTCCATAAAGATTTTTAGTGGCGGGATATATCTGTTACGAAGTCCCCTTTCTTATATCGGCATTTGACGATCCATAGATAAATTGTAGGATGTGTACCTATTGTAAAAAAGGCGAGGAGAGATATTCTATTATGTCTACATCCTTTATTCTACATAATCAAGCAAAAAAAGACAGCTAAAATTTTCATTAGCTGTCTTTTTATAGATTTCAATTCTTACAAAGTTTTAGGATCGCCACGTTTTAGCCATCTCTGTAATGTGTGCCGGCGCTGTTCGGCAGCAGCCTCCAACGATGCGCGCTCCTTTTTTATACCAATCCCTTGTGGGAAAACCGTCAGAGCCTTCCCCGTGCCACGTGTTCGTTTCAGGATTGTAGGTTTCACCTGAATTCGGATAAACGATAATAGGCTTGGTCGTATGAGCACTTAAAGTCGCAACCGCTTCGGTGGCGGCTGTTACAGGGGCGCAGTTAACCCCAATAGCAACGATCTGATCGTGATTCTCAAATGTTTTGGCACATTCCACAAGCAGCGTACCATCACTGATTGAATCGCCATCTTTTAATGTAAACGACAACCATCCATAAGTATCCGGAAATTCTTTTAACAGCGAACCGATTACATTTGCTTCCTTGAAAGAAGGAATCGTTTCAATAGCCAGGACATCTGCTCCTGCTTCAATCAGAGCCTTTATTCGCGGCTCGTGAAATTCTCGTAATCTCTCATCACTGACGCCGTAGTTTCCTTTGTATTCCGATCCATCAGCGAGATAAGCTCCATAAGGACCGACGGATGCAGCGACCAGCGGTTTCGACCTGTTTGTCCCGCCTTCCTCTTGCCAAAAATCGTCTCTCGCTTTTCTAGCAAGGTCTACGGTTTTCTTGATCAAATCCAGCGCTTCCTTCTCTCCTATCCCCCGTTCAGCAAACCCTTCGACTGTTGCCTGATAACTGGCTGTGATGGCACAATCAGCTCCGGAGCGAAAATAATCATAGTGAACTTGATAGATAAGGTCTGGATTTTCCAATAAAACGCGCGCAGACCAGAGCGGATCATCTAGATCACATCCGTGTGTCTCGAGTTCCGTAGCTAAGGCTCCGTCTAAAATCATAACCTCGTTTTTATCTAAAATAGCTTGGATTGGATTGATGGATGGCATGTTACGTCTCCTTTTCCTATAAAATTACTCGTGCACCCGCCCAGGCATTTTTCATAGGATGTAAACACAGGAAACAAATCACTGGGGGAGTATGTATTATGGTCAATTTTAAACCGTTCAGAGGTACAGTCACCATGATCAACGAATTTTTTGTTGGGCAAAATGGTGAAGAAGCAGGTTGTTACAAATTAATGGCTGTCGATGACGGTGCTGGGTCCATGGTCAACTTTGTGATTTCACCTACCACTTATTTCGTAGACCAGGCGATTGTACGGATTGGAGACAGCGTCACCGGTTATTACGATGCCGATGCCCCTGTTCCTTTAATCTTTCCGCCTCAATTCCACGCTCTTGTTATGGTGAAGGAAACCCCGGCTCAAAATGTAAAAGTGGATTATTTTAATGAGCAGCTTGTGAGTCGTGATGGGTTACTAAAGGTAAACCTGTCTCCATTCACGCAAGTTTTGCTCGCGAATGGGCAGCCGTTCACACGGAACCCGGCGAACCGCAATTTGATCGTCATCTACGGGCCAAGTACAAAAAGTATCCCCGCCCAAACGACTCCTTACCGAATCATCGTTTGGTGTTAACGATTAGCGCGACATCACTCCAGCATCCCGCTCTTTTTTGTTGCATTTAGCAGGTGGCCTTTACCAGGCGGATTCATCGTAGTTATAGAGTAACGCACTGCAATACGGAAGTCGAATTGAAAGTAAAGGTTTCTGAAACGAAACGACGAGGCGAATAGTCCTCGTCTTTATCCACTTCTCCTACTTTGGTACCTTTTAGCACATTTACCAGAACATATTTGTTGAAACCTCGAATTCGAGATATTATAATGGGCTCTGTTAGTAAAAATTCAACAGGAGGTTTTTTTCAGTTATGAACGTACTTGTCGTTAAAGCCAACAACCGTCCAGACGGTATTTCTACCAAAATGTATGAAACTTTCCTAGACAATATAAAAGCAACAGAAGAGGTAAAGGTAAACACGTATGATCTTTTCAATGAGGACATGCCTTATCTTGGCCAGGAACTCTTCACAGCCCTAGGAAAAATCCAGGAAGGCGTTGCACTCAATGAAGATGAACAACGCTTGATGGATGCGAAGCAAAAAGCGAAGGACGCGATCAGCGCAGCAGATGTCGTCGTGATTGCTTTCCCTCTATGGAACTTTACGATTCCTGCTAAGCTGCAAACATTCGTTGATTATGTAGCTGAAGCTGGCTTCTCATTCAAATATACAGAGAACGGCCCAGTACCACTAATGGATGACAAGCGCGTCATCTTGCTGAACGCACGCGGTGGTAACTATTCCGACCCAGCTATGGCTCCAATGGAAATGTCCATGAGCTATATGAAGAACGTATTCGCTGGATTCTTCGGCATGCAGCTTAAAGATGAAGTGATCATCGAAGGGCACAATGCGAACCCAGATAAAGCTGAAGAGATCGTACAGGAAGGGCTTGAAAAAGTCGCTGCTTCCGCTTCTAATTTGACTTATCAAAACGCATAATTAGTTTAAATGTATAGAGGATAGCATGTTCAAAATAGAGCATCTATCCTCTTTTTTATTTGTAATATAAAATTAATAGAAATATCTGTCTGCTTCATGTATGATTAAATTGAACAGAACGTATGTTTGCTTATGGGAGTTTTTTATTGGTAAAATGTGTTGAAGGGTTTACGGTATCTATTTCAAGGAGGAAAGAGGAGATCACTTTGAACCAAAATGACTTACTTTTGCACGTCTTGGATACTAGCTACAGCAAAGAGAATTGGTTTGCGCCGCTCAAACATACAATTGAGGGAATTACAGCAGAACAAGCAAGCTGGAGACCAGCAGAAGGGACAGCCCACACCATCTGGGAGAACGTGAACCATCTCATTTATTACAAAGAGAGAATTGTTGCAAAAATGAAAGGAAATGAAGGGCCACGATCGCTCGATGGTGATGAAACCTTCTTTATTACTGAGCAGTCAAATGATGATGAATGGAAGAAAGTCGTAGATCGAGCCGAAGATGCCTACCGAAGTATACGCCAGACCCTCGTTGACACTTCTGATGAAAAACTAAGTGATCGTTCCCTTGAAACTGATTTACTGGATATTATGCTCTACGACGCCTATCATACAGGCCAAATCATTCAAATTAGAAAAATGCAGGAGTCATGGCCTTCCCATCGCTGATTGAACGTATTCAGAGGATTTTTCAACCTGATTGTCTTATAGAAATGAATAAAACTAAAAGGTCAGCCAGAAGACTGACCTTTTGGTTATGGATTCTTTATTAAAATAAGGTTTTCCCTGTTACAGCAAGGAGAATAATTACACCTCCGACAGTGATAAAGAATATTCTGCCTACCCACCACGGAGCTTTCACCACGAACTTCGCCAGCCATTTATACTGAAAGTCTCTTTTGGCTCTGAGATCTAACTTAGCCTGCTCTCTTGCTTCTTGATGTTTTTCTCGAGTATAGGTGATGCCGTAGGACACAAAAAATCCGCCTACTGCGAACACCAGAATTTGAAAGATCCGCTCAATTCCTAGAGTCATTGCAATTCATTCGCCCCCCCCTGTTCACTGATTACTTCGGAGTAATTGATTTCATATAATCCAAAAGCCAAGCCCTATTAAGCCTAGTGAGATAAAGAAAGGTAAGATACACCCCGTCCCTATGCAGCCTTCAAGCAAACTATCGATCCGTGACCGCCACATATCCTTCTTACTTTGCTTATTGTTCATCCGTTCGCTCCACCAGCCTTCACTAGTCCATAAAGAAAAAAGTATAAATATAAAGGCCGAAGAATGAAAGTCCCATAAAAGCAAAGAATGCTTTGATCACCCAAAAAGGAAGTAGGGTAGAACTTCCTTTGAAGTGAACCCAGCCCAATTCTGATTCTCCCAATCCATTTCCTCATGAACTTTTTCCGTATATCCGTAAGATGCATATAACATGAAGATCCCCACTATTATGAAAAAGTGAGGGCCAATAGTCGTCCAAAATTCCTTTTGTGTCATATAACTCCCCTTAGCAGAATTATTTACGATTTATGTGCTTCAAAAAGAGCGATCAAATAGAGCATGTTGTTCCTGCGTGTAGATGAGTTACTTCTTTCACGTTGTCCACACACCTATCTATAAAGCTTTGTATCTGTGGTACCAGGTTGAAGTCATGAAACAAATGGTTTTATCCATTCCATATAGACAGCGATCACCGTCATAAGTAAAGGAGGAAGTAAACAGAAGGCGAGTAAAAGAATAGGCAGAACTTTGTGAATGCTGGATAAGTCTTCCCACATTTCTTTCATTTTTCCTGGGAAGTTCCTAATTCCCCTGCTTAGGTTGAAGTCATCACGCAGCAGGTTGTATCGCTTATATGTAAATGTGAACGTGCCACGCTTTCTAACAGGAAGAGACCCCTTTGCATTGAACCATGCAATACATCCAAACACTACAGTTACAATTAGAAATAACCAGGGCACATCCTTAGGATCATTGACGTTTCGAGTTAGAACCAGCATTAAACAGGCAACAACTGAACCCACTGCCAATCCGAAGATCAGTCTGGAAAACTTTTCGTTCATCCCATTTCTCACACATTTTCTTGTTACTAGCAGAGAAGAGATAACAATGGCGAAAAAGCTGATCATAAATAAGAAACCTTCCATCATAGTTACCTCCTCATAAAGTCTGGAAAACTGCATCACTCCATAATGTAACAAGAAAGACTTTGACACCCAAAAGGGAATATCTCCCACCCCCTATTCTTTCCCATAGAAAAAGGCCAGCCTCTATATTTTGGAGGCTGACCTTTCATTTACACGTGCAAATCTCTTCTTCGATAAAACAGCAGCGTCAACGCTGACAAGATAGCTACAAGCACAACCGACACACCAACAAGAACTGGATCCAATCCTCCCCCGTACATCACCTGATCCGCTTCAAAGTACTTGAACGGCGTCACATATTTCACCCCATCCAGCGCATCACTTAAATCAACCGCCACGGACAGTAAAAACGCAAGCAGCAAGATCGCAGAAGAAAGGGTTGCGGCCTTACCAGACTTTTTGTAACTCGCTCCTACCATCGTGCCAATCCCAAGGAACAGGACTTGCAAAATCAACATGCCGATGATCGTGACGAGCACATTTTCGATATACGGTTCGCCGTCGCTGTAGTAACCGACCATAAACAAGCTCGTTACTGCAGATACCACTGTCAGCACAAGCACATTCGTAAGCGCAGCGAGCATTTTTGTCACGATAACTTTCGTTCTTGAGACAGGTTTTACGAATAAAAATTCAGCCGTTTTATCGCGCTCCTCCTTCGATATGATCGTAGCCCCTAGAAGAACGGCATGCACCGTCGCAAGGAGGACCATATACAAAAACAGTACACCGTAAAAGCCTGTAGCAAGCGACAAGTCAAAGCTTCCCATGCCCGTGATCGTTTTCAATGACTCGGGCATCGCGCCCATTAATTCATCCATCGACTGACCCGATGAGGAAAAGCCAGCGTACTTCCCCATCCCGCTTGCGATCAAAAGAATCATTCCGATACACCAGATGATCAAAGACTTCCTGTGCGCCTTCATCTCCCGCCAAAATAGGTTCATGATGGTTTCCCTCCCTTTACACCGTATGAATATCTTTCCGACGATATAAGACGTAGCTCAGAATAAGCGAAGCTAAAATGATCCCAACCGTAACGATTAAAAAAGTTGTTTCGTAGCTGGAGTTTTCGATAATATACTGCCTGTCAAAATATTGAAACGGCGACAAATACCTTTTCACCCCTTCTTCCCCTATTGAGACGATCATGCTGATGAAAAAGAATCCGAATACCGTCCCTAGCGAAACCGTTAGCACAGATTTAATTCTCGGGAACATGACGGCGATCAAGATGCCGAGCGCTAGAAAGATGAGCTGAATGAACAAAAGCGTAAATGAAATCAACAGCATGACTTCAGTGCTGTAGGCTTCGGTTTGAATGATCGAAGCAGTCACCATGACGGTCGCGATGAAAAACACGTTCGTCAAAAGGATTGAGACAAGGGCAGCTAATAGTTTTGCTGACAGCACTTTCGTCCGTGAGACAGGCTTTGTCAGAAGAAAGTCAGCCGTCTTTTCCCTTACTTCTTTTGATAAAATCGATACGCCGATGTTCATGCCCTGAATAGCTCCGCAAAGGGCAATATACAAAAATACGTACGCATAGAAACCATTGATGGTACCTAAATTTTCTAGCTGAATGCCAAATGCTTGTCGGACCGGCTCAGGAAATCCTTCTAAGAGAGCCGTGAAATCATCCATGTCACTCGCAATCGACGGATAAAACGAAAGGAAAAGAACGGCAACGGTCATGAGCGAGAGCGTCCAGATGGATGTCGCCTTCCGGTAGGCCTTCAGTTCATGCATGAAAATGTTCATGATTCCCTACGCCTCCTTTTCGTAATAGTGCATGAAGATTTCCTCTAAATCTGGCTCTTCAATCCACACATTCGCGATTTCAACTTCAGCAATTTTTTTCATCATCGTATTGATATCTCCCTGATATAAAAAGCGGATCCCATGATGCTCCCACTTCAAGTCGGTGACTCCTGGGAGATCGAAGGTTTCAAGATCAAGCTCGCCTTTCGGTTCGATCTTGAAGCTTTTATGATTCTTTTCCTTCAAGACGCTGATTCGCTCTACCTGTACGATCTCCCCATCCTTGATGATCGCAACACGGTCGCACAGCCGCTGCACTTCACTCAAAATGTGGGAGGAAAACAGGATCGTAACACCTTTTTCATTTTCTTCCCGCAAAAGGTTGAAGAACTTTTGCTGCATGAGTGGATCAAGACCGCTCGTCGGTTCATCCAAAATAAGCAGCTTCGGCTCATGAAGCAGCCCCTGAATGATGCCGACTTTCTTTTTATTTCCTAACGAGAGATCCTCAATTTTCCGCTTCAAATCAAGGTCAAGCAACTCCGCCAGTTCTTTAATGCGTTGGCTGCAGTCTTTTTTATAAAAGCTTGCCGAATAGTTGAGCAAATCAATCACTTTCATGTTGTCGTAATAAAAAACTTCTGACGGAAGATAGCCGATGTCTGCAGCGATTTCAGGGCCTGCGGTCGTAATGTCCTTGCCGAAAATCGTTGCGCCCCCGCTTGTCGGATGGATCAAGCCTAGCAGAGTACGGATCGTCGTCGACTTGCCTGCCCCATTCGGACCGATAAAGCCGAAGATTTCCCCTTCTTCCACTTCAAAGCTGATGTCAGAAACCCCTTTTGATTTCCCATACATTTTTGTTAAGTGATCAATTTTGATAACACTCATTCCCGACGCCTCCCTTTGTCATTGATAGAACGACTGCTTCAGTACCTCTATATAATCATCTAATTCAGCTAACACACCATCTAAATCAATCTCATCGATCGTAAGCCCTTTCACCTTCGCCTGCTGTCGATAGGCGAAACCCTCAAGAGACCATGTGATGATATCTACGGCTTTATCAATATCCACGTTTTCTTTAAAAGCGGAACGATCGATATCAGCCATCATCGTTCTATAATTTTGATGAAGAAACTTATCTTTGCGGCTTTCAAGCGCTTTGTGAACTTCACGAGCATTTTCTGTAAAGGCTGTATTTAGAAAATTGAACATCTCCGGATACCTGTGATACAGCTCGATCTTGATTGCAGCCATACTTCGATTACGAACAAAAATATCCTTCTCTGACCAATCCATCTGTGTCTCTAACTGTTCCATAAACAAATCGACAAAATGATCATACAGAGCGAGATATAAATCCTTTTTATTCTTGAAATAGTGAAACAAAGCCCCTTTTGAGATATCGGCATCTTTGACGATTTGATTCGTCGATGCCTGCTTGTATCCACGTTGAGCGAACTCACGTAAGGCCGCATTCAAGATTCGGTCGCGTTTTTCCTGCTCTAAATTAAGGAATTTCGAATCCATATCTTATCCTCCATATGAATATTGACCATGTTGGTCAATTTCAGTTTACTCCTGTTGACCAAATTGGTCAATATAAATTTACGCTGGAGAAAAGAAAAGAATTCATGCCAATTTGGTTTGATCAACAGACGAGTAAAAAGGGGGCGCATGGGGTAATGATTAGCGAGGTGAAGAAAATGAAAATTGGAATTATCGGGTTAGGAGACATCGCTAAAAAAGCTTATTTGCCAGTCCTCTCAGAGAAAGAAGGCATCGACCTTGTTTTATGTACGAGAAATTTAGATACCTTGAATAAACTTTCAAGCCAATACCGGATCCCTGAAAAAGTTCAGACGGTCGACGAATTGATTGAGAAAGAGGTTAACGGCGTCATTGTCAGTGCAGCCACCGAAGCTCATTTCGAAATAGCGGAGAAGCTGTTATCCCATGGAATCAACACCTACATAGACAAGCCAATTTCTATGAATTTTCACGAAACCCAAAAAATTGTTGAGCTCGCCGAAACAAACGAAGCCATTGCCATGGTTGGGTTCAACAGACGATTCATTCCCCGCGTCAATGAGCTCAAGGATAAAGGGAAAGCTGATCTTGTGCTGATTCAAAAAAACCGGTTCAACGCTGCTGACTATGTCAGACGTTTTGTGGTCGAGGATTTTATCCACGTCGTCGATACGCTGAGGTTTTTGATGGATACAGAAGTCTTGGAGGTAAAAGTCCAGGCATTGAAAAACGGTGACAAGATGAATCATTTGATTATCCAGCTGATCGGAGACAATTGCACAGCTATGGGGATAATGAACCGGAACGGTGGGGTTACCGAAGAAACAATCGAATATTCGACCGGCCATCATAAATATGTTGTGAATGATCTCGTAGAAACAACGCATTATCATAACAAAGAAATCCAGATAGAGAAGTACGGCGGATGGGAACCGACTCTCTATAAACGAGGCTTTTATCAAATCACTGATCATTTTATCGACTGCATTGAGAAAAATCGTACACCTGCCCCTTCGATTCAGGATTCGCTAAAAACGCACGAGATCTGTGAGAGGATTGTGGAAGAGATTGAGTCTTGATGAAACAATCCTCACATGAGTACTAACTGCTAAGGAGGATATGATGGCGAATTATTCCTTTATTAAACCGTACTTGATTACGCGCAGTATTCATCCTGAAAACCAGGAGACCCCGATTTCTTTCGTACGTCCAGACCATATCGAAAACCGATTATTTTATCGGAGGAACCATTTCTCTTATCCGACTCTCTCTTCCTCCAACTATTGGGTTCCTGTTAACGGAGCTGTTCAAAATCCTTTGCTTTTCTCTCTAGAGGATCTAAAGCAGATGCCTTCAAAAACCATAAATGTTGTACTGGAGTGTTCAGGAAACAAACGCAGCTTGTTTGAACCTAAAACATTTGGTGAGCAGTGGGAAAAAGGCGCAATCAGCCAGGGGGCCTGGACAGGTGTACCGCTCCATACGCTGCTCGACTATTGCGGCATGTCGGAGGATGCCAAGGAAGTAGTAGTAGAAGGGTACGATCAAGGAAAACGGACAGACACAGACGAAGTGCATCCATTTGCGAGGAGTCTGCCCGTCAGCAAGGCACTTCATCCTGATACGATCATCGCTTATCAATACAATGGGCAGGCTCTTCCGTTTAAGCATGGATTTCCATTCAGGCTCATCGTCCCTGAGTGGTATGCGATGGCTTCGGTCAAATGGATCAAGCAAATACGGGTGTTGGAATCCAGGTTCAGAGGCCCCTTCCAGGCAAAAGATTATATGTATTACCCTGACAAAGAAACGGATGAAGGTGCTTTTCCTGTCACCACACAAAACGTGAATTCAACCATCCAAAAACCTGTAGACAGAGACGTCCTTGATACTGGCACGCATGCTATTCAAGGCATCGCCTGGACTGGAGAAGGACAGATCACTACTGTTGAAATCAGTTTCGATTCAGGAAATACCTGGGATGTAGCGAGGTTGGAAAAGCCAGCATCCAGCTATGAGTGGGTGCCATGGTCATACGAATGGAATGTCTCTGAAAAAGGCACATACACGATCATGACAAAAGCAACAGATTCAAAAGGCAGCGCGCAGCCGGAGACTCCTTTTTGGAATCAGAAAGGATATGGCTACAATGCCATTGATCAAGTGAAAGTGAAGGTTCAATAGTATGATTCCTCCCTGCTTGGAAAATATAAAAGCAGGAGGGTTGCACATGAACGAGCGAACGTTAACCATTGAAGAATTTAACGACTTACTCCAGCAATGGAGCGGAAAAACGATTCGTATTACAAAACACGAGCTTCGCGACCAGGATACCGTGATCATGAACCTTGATCACATTGATTATTCACGCGATACGAGAAGAATCGATGATTACGAGCCGATGCACGCGCTGCATTTACACGGCACAGGCAGAACGGAAACCGACTTAGAGAATTTCCAGCCGGTTCCCTCCTCCTACTATGAGATTCCTCTCGAGGACACGACGCAGTATCAATTTAATGACACACATTTTTCGCTAGTCACAGATCGAGGAACGTACACCATCCAGCTGCTTGGTTATTAATCATTGGCGTTTGTTCTACAAAAGGAACAGACGCTTTTCTATGTGAAAATATAACTAGCCATCAGCCTTCTCTTCTTTTTTCATACAAAAAACTTGCACATCCCTGCCCCACTTCCCTGATAATAGAGATGGGAAGTCCTCTAAGAATTACCTCTCATGATCTCCCTAAACTGTAATGGAGGAGATAGGAAATGCCCAAGTTTAAAATGGTATTCGTTTTGTTTATTATGCTGCTTTTTTTCGCCCCGAGAATCAGTTATGCAGGGTCCTTTAGAGATAAATCTTCAGGCACTCCTGGACGATGGTATGCCGGGGCTACCCCTGATTCCGTTTCCGCCCCTAAATTCCCGATTTTGTTTGTCCATGGTTTCAACCGCTCATCTGAAACGTGGTATGAGAACAACGACATGTATAGGACGGCCTACGAAAATGGATATGAAACAGCCTTCATCGATTTACATCCTGACAAAAACATGTGGGACAACGGAGCCCTTCTAGCAGAAAAATTGAAAGAAATGTACGAGTATTTTGGAGAAAAAGTGGTTGTCGTCGCCCATAGTAAAGGCGGAATTGATACCCAGACGGCACTCGTTCATTACGGGGCAATTCCTTATATTGAACGAATGATTACGATGGCTACCCCTTATCACGGTGCACAGTTAGCTGATCTCGCCTACAGCAGCTGGGCAGGCTGGCTAGCCGGCATTTTAGGAGGCAAAAACGACGCGACCTCTTCACTGCAAACCGGCTATATGAGCTATTTCCGCTCAAGGACAGACAATCAGCCGAGCGTCTATGAAACACCGATCTACACGATGGCTGGTACGAAATGGGGCCGTTTTGGCAGTTCCCTCTACTGGGGAGGCTTGTATTTAAGAGCCTTCGGAAGCAATGACGGCGCCGTCACCGTAAAAAGCTCAAGAATCGAATACGCACCTGAAATCAAAGTTGGTGACTGGAACCATTCGACCATCAAACAAGGTTCTGCCACCTTCCACGAGTTCGAAAGTTATTTAAGGGAAGACATCCCCTCGTTCGCACAAGCTCAGGCCGCAAACGAAAAATCGATTGAGCCTGAAGAAATGGAAGCAAGCCATTACGTAAGCGGTGGCGAATACACAGGAACCACAGAAGAAAAAATCCATGTTGAAAAAGGGGTCCAAGTGCTCACCATCCATTGGTCCAGTGACCAAGCTGCAACCAATCTAACCCTTGTTTCTCCTGATCAAACCACATATACGAGTTTTGCGACCGAGCAAGATGAGACGACCTATTTCCAGGGGGCGTATCACCATAGTCTAATCATAGAAAACCCTAAAGCCGGGAAGTGGACCCTTCAGGCAAACTCTGCTCAAAAAGAACATTATTTGTTAAATACATCCTTTGAAAGCCCACTTAATCAATTAATCAGCACCTCTCTTTCAGAAGAAGATATGAAGGTGAACATAAATGATGAGAAACTGAACTTGAGTACAAATATGACCATCGAGTTCTATAAAAACGGCAAGCTTGAGCAAGGAACAGTGAAAGCAAGTAAGAAACACGAAGATACCTTCAAGCTTCCAAACCTCGGTGAAGGCATCTATAACATGACGATCGATATTCACGGGACTTATGACAAGGAACCTTTTCAACGTACGATGATCAAATCTGTCTATGTGGATGATCAAGGACAGCTTTATTACGAGTAAGACAAAATCATCATTATGATCAGATAAAACCCTCTCCTGAAGCGAAGGAGAGGGTTTTTATTTTTTCATGCTTTTTGTTCATTTGAGTGAAAATGGTACATGGCAAAAAAAGGATGTGTTAAACTTCTAGAGTATTCCTTTTCACCCTTATTTTTGAAAATATAAAGCTTTAGTAAAACCATACATAAAGGAAGTGAACACCATGAAAAAGGTAACTCTCTTTTTATCTATCATTCTAGTAATCTCCTTGTTAGGAGCTTGCTCAGAAACGACTTCCTCCAGTAACGATAACGAGGGCAAAGAAACCTCTCAATCCGAGGAAGCAGCAAAAGACAAGAAGAATGAGCAGAAAAAAGATAAAGAGCCGCCAAAACCCTATGAGGCCATCAAGCCCGATGAAGGAGCCAAACCTCTTAAGGAAAAAATGACCGAAGAGGAGCTAAAGAAAATGCCGGTCGTTGAAGCTCATGGAGGTGAGCGAAAGCGGATGATTCCTGTCGGTGAAACGCTTGTTAATGGGGCTAAAGATCAAACAGACGGGCCACTAAAGGATCACCGGCTCGTGATGTACTACGGCCACCCGAACTCGACAAACATGGGGATTCTCGGTGAAATGGAACCGGAAGCTTTAATGAACCAGCTGAAAGAACAAACAAAAGCGTACTCCAACGCGGACCCTGACCGCCCAGCGATTCCGACAATCGAGCTGATTTCAACTGTTGCGCAGCGCAACCCGGGTCCAGAGGGGAAATACTATCATATGACCTCTCCGGAACAGATCGATGAGTATGCCAGGCTCGCGAAGAAACACGATGCGCTGTTGATGCTTGATCTCCAACTCGGGACAGACTCGGTATTAAATCAAGTCAAGCTGATTGAAAAGTGGCTGAAACTGCCTTATGTTCACCTTGCGATTGATACAGAATTCCACGTTGATGAAGGCGAGACACCAGGGGTTAATCTTGGACAAGTGAACGGAGCAGAGGTTCAGGAAGCCGTCGAATATGTTTCCAAGATCGTTGAAGAAAATAACCTGCCGGATAAAATTGTTCTCGTCCATCAATTCATGGATGAAGCCTTGACGAATAAAGAGGCGATCAAGCCGACAGACAACGTTGAGGTCGCGCTGAATTATGATGGCTGGGGGCCTGCTTCGACGAAGATGTCCCTGTACAGGAAATTTGTACGTAATGAAGCCGTCCAATACGGCGGATTTAAAATCTTTTACAAAAAGGACGAGCCTGTTTTAAGTGCTGAGGAAGTACTGAAGCTCGATCCAAATCCTGCGATCATCAATTATCAATAAGATAGAAAAGCCATGGAGTGATGCTCCATGGCTTTGTTAGTATCTATGATTGAACTCCTGTCACTTTCACTTCACTCTTCGGTATGCTTGGGATTTCTTTTAAGCTGAACCCTAGATTCTGCTCAGGCACTTCAAAGGAAATCCGATTGACGATGTGATCCAACGTCTCCTTCAACACTTCAATTGTAAGCCACTCACCTGCGCAGCGGTGACCCATTTCAAATTCTCCGCCGCCGTGAGGAATGAAGTCAAAGGGATGACCGTCCCACGACTGGAAGCGCTCCGGTTTAAATAGTTTTGGATTTTCCCATAGCTCTGGGTGATGATTGGTCCCATATAAATCAAGCAGCGTCAACGTTCCTTGTTTAAATGCGTATCCATCCCACGTAAAGTTTCTATTCACACGAGCTGCGGCAAACGGGAAAAACGGATAGTAACGACGGACTTCCTGAATAAAATACTGCAGCTCGTTTTCATCACCTGTACGCAATTTTTCTACTTTCTCAGGATGTTCATGTATCGCTAGAACAAGAAAATCAATATACACAGAAATCGCGACTATCGGACGTAGCAAATTCAGAAGCTCCACAGCCACTGTATGTTTATCTAAAAGATTTCCATTCTCATCCCGATGCCAGGAAAACTGATACAATGCCCTGTCTTTTGAAGTCGTAAGCTTCTCTTTACGTATTTTTTCTACTAGATTCTCGATCGATTTTTCCGCCTTCGAACGGGATCTTCTGCCTTTCCAATGCTTGAACCCTACAGCCGTAGGGGATTCATACATATCACTTAGCTCCTCCGCCCATTTATCAAGCTGTTCATCATAAATCGGCACCCCTGTCCACGCAGAGGCCACCCTCGTCATGGCTTTCCTCGCCTCATCGTAAACTTTGAACGGTTCTTCCTTATTGAGGTTCCTCATGGCAAGCTTCCAGGCTTTTCCCGTGAGCGAGCGGACCTCTTCGAGTGAATCCTTCGTCATTAACGACATGAACATCTGCTTGCGATTCAGATGCGCTTCTCCGTCTAGTCCTTGCACAGCGCCTTCCCCAAATAATGTTTTTTTCGCTCGTTTCGGCGCAGCGTCTTTTCTCCTGAATTTGTCATTGGCATAGAAAATCTCCGCCGCCTCTTTTCCAACAAGACAAATCACCGGTTCTCCCATCAGCCTCGTTTCAAATACGTTTGAGTGAAACATGTGACTCCGGTTTAAGATGAATTGATACCCTTCCTGCAACTGCTTTAACGTATGGTCTGCACCTCGTTCTTTCGGAATGGATCGTTGCTCAGCCATTTTTCATCCTCCTATTTTTTGGATATTCCTTATCTTTTTTCCCCAAGGAGAGGTGTTAAAACAGGGTCAACAAAAAAATCCCCCGACGCTATGTCGAAGGATGATCACGGTGCTTGTTTCGTTTGCGAAGGATCAGAAAAACAACTGCAGCCACAATCAGCAATCCTGCAACACCAGCGATAACGATATTCCGTACATTTGGCACCCCTACTTGTACCATCATGTTCGTCGTACCAGCCGTTTTGATTTTCCACGTCAACTCCTTACCGTCCACAGCGTCCGCATTGTGTGCCTTTGGCGATACCGGCAAATCGAGCGTAAATGTCAGGTCGAGCTGGTTGGAAACAAGCTGCTGCATGCCTCCCAACACACCAGAATTCTCAAGGTCCATCACCGCTTCAATTTTGTACATGTCGGTAAAAAGACCTTCCTCTACCGTCATATCTACATTGTCAGAAAGCACCGCCCCTAACCCCATTTCCGCCATTCCACCTGTTGCTTGAAGATTTTCCGCTTCTCTAACATCTTCAAAAGATTTTGTCGCCCGGAATCCAACATACCCTTCTTCGCTGTAGGATTCGACGTTGTAGCCCTGTGTAAACAGGTCCTCTGTTGCCATTTCGACCATGGCATGTCCCCGTTCACCCAGTAGCTCATAAGCCTCTTCCTCAAACCCAATTGTTAAAACACTCTTACCACTGCCGTCTTTATTCATCTTCAGCTCATAATTTCCTTTAACGCAGGCCGTCAACAACGTTAAGGCAAGAATAGCTAAGAGGATATGTATTCGTTTCATCGTGATCTCTCCTTCAACAGGTTCCTTCCTTCTATTGTACATGGACAAACCCACTTTCAGGGCAAGGCGTGCTTAAACTCATCCAAAAAGTCCAGCAGCAGGTTGGAGCTGAACTTTTTGAACAGGCTTAAGCTAGAACTTGTATCCAAATACCGCGACATCGACCGCATTGATGCCGGATCCGCTTTCAGACTCAGCCTTTATGGCAATACCAAGACCTGGAGCATCATACGTTTTCGTATATTGTTCTCCTGGAAAGAGAGTAACCGTATCGAGCACCAAAAAACTAACCTGGTCAATTTTCATAATTAATTTAAACGTCACCGCGCCCTCAGATACGACACGGTTTCCAATAAAAAGGCGAATCGTATAAAATGGCTGGACAGAAATCGTCTCCGTCGTTGCACTTATCGTCTTTCCAGCCCTGATTGTCTTCCCGCCTGGTTCCGTGACAAAAAGGAGATTGTTGCCAAACTTGATTCGTTGAGACATTAGGTCCCCCTCCCCTCATCCTATCTCTATATATCTTATGTGTATGGATTGGGATTTAGGAGGCATAATCTTAGCTATTCACTTGTTTTAACAGATGTGGACACGTATCAGGAGGCCAAAAGTAAGCACATACTATTTCTCTATATGAGGATGAAAAACTTTCTCTTTACCTTAAGTGATAAAATAAAGCTACACCAAGCGACGGAGGGATCGTATGAGTAAGGCCTATCAATTACTTACGGAATCGATTATTCAATATGCAGAAGCCATATCGTTTACTATCTCAGAAATTAAAATCTTTCATAAAGATAAACTTCTCTATAAAGAAGTGATTACACAAGATGGTGCAAATCAGTTAACGACAGTCAAACATGACTCTTTCATCATTAACATCAGAGCGCATAAAGTTTCACCTCAATTAAAAACCTTTGTTAAGCAACAAATCCAACTATTATCTCCACCAGTAGACGTTGAAGATAAAGGGAAAGACCTTCTATTAAATTTATCCAGGACTCTCGCTCTTTACCAAAGACTCGATGATGTTCTGCTTAGAATTATGGACATGGCCATGGATGTATTCCCTGTCTCGGATTCATGCAGTTTATATATTTATAACGAGAAAAAGGACACCCTGATCCCGCGTGTGACACGTGGGTTCAATTGGCAACACCTGCAAAACATACGTTTCAAACCAGGAGAGTCCCTGACAGGGTTTACGTTCCAAACGAAGAATGCTCAGATTTTCCATCACACGGATGAAGTTTATCAAGGCATGTCGTCGATGTCAGAGGAAAACTGGAAGCATTTTTACGCTTCTACACCGGACAAGGATGGAGAAAAAGTGAAAGCTCAAAGCGCTATGTGCTGTCCGCTTATGATTCAAGAGGACTGTATCGGGGTAGTCAGTATCAACTCCTTCCGGAAGGTCGGACATTTTACAGATGAAGACCTGGAATTGTTGAAAGCAATTTGTAACCAGGCTGCTTTCGCCGTACACCGCGCTTCACTATTCACCGAACTTGAGAACCAAGCCGACAAATTGATGAAGCTGAATCATGATATCCAACTGAAAAACCAAACGCTCGAACAAACGCTGCACAATCACAACCAACTGATGGATATGGCACTCGAACAACAAGGAATGGAAGCAATCATCACTTTTATCGGTGATCGTTTAAATACATCCGTTTTTTTATATGATGAATTCAGACAACTGCTTTCCTCCAAAGTCAATGGAGATATCCCCTTCGAAGGATCCATTCCTCCCTTCTTAGAAACGATGACCCCTGACAGGGTACAACCGATTCATCTGACCGAATACGATGTGGTGGTACTCCCTATTGTGACAAGGATGGAAGCACGCGGCTTTCTTGTCGTTGTGACTAACCATTGGCCTCTTAACCATACGGAGAAAATGTTGATCGAAGAAGCGCAGAACATTATCGCCATTGAATATTTAAAACAAGAAGCCATCTATGAAACAAAACAAAGAATCCAGGGTGAGTTTTTAGAAGACATTCAAGGAAAAGTAGATATCAATGTCCTCGTCGACCAGGCGAAATTACTTGGTTTGAGTGATCGTGAGACTTATTTATTTTTTGGTATCCACTTTGATCATACAAACCAGGATTATGATTGGAATGTAAGAGAAACGAAAAGTTTACATCATCTTGTAGAGAGGTTTATTGCCAACCACTTTAAGAGCAGCATCATTTTTAACCGGATTAATGGCTTAAGAGGAATTATCGGTTTTCCAATAGAGGTGAAGGAAGAATCGGTACGTCATCAGATGAATCATTTTATAGACCAATTGGACAATTACTTGAGGAAATATTTCAAAGAAAAGTCTTTCTCATATGCAACAGGTCGATTGACTTCTTTGGAAGAAATCAGAAAGTCTTATAAAGATGTCTGGTATTGTATTGAAATATTCAACCGTCATAAACGTCCTAACCAACGGATGACCTACCGGGAAGTCGGCGTTGCAAAAATGATGATGAATAACACTGAAGAAGAACTTTATCAGTTTGTCGTTGATCATGTAAAACCATTGATGGACTACACGAATCAGAACAAACTGGACCTTATAGAAACACTGGAGAAATATTTATTCAATCATCAGCACTTAAAAGAAGTGGCGAAAGAACTCCACCTTCATAGCAATACCCTGAACTATCGATTAAAGAGACTAAGTGAGATATTAGATGCTGACCTTCGAGATGCCGAAGTCATTTTTCACCTGCGCATGTCCTGGAACATTATGAACCTCTTAGGAACTAAGAAAGAATGGCTCTATCATGCATAAAAAAACCCTTCTGTGATTTTTTATTCAGTTCATTTGTTTAAACTTCAATAAATATATATAAAATTTGTTGAATCACACAATAAATAAACAAAGGAAGTCCGATACAATGTATTTAAATATTCAAAAAATAAAAACAACGAGGGGTGCATGAGATGAAAAGGTTGATGGTTCTGCTACTAACTCTAGTCCTTATTCTTGCCGCGTGTGGCGGTGGAGGTGACTCTGCTTCAAGTGCTGAAGACGGCGAATTTAAAGAGCAAACATGGAAAATCGGCTTTAACACCGTAGAGGGATCTGTCAGAGACGTAGCCGCTAAAAAGTTCAAAGAAACTGTAGAAGCTGAAACGGACGGTGCTGTAACGGTAGAGATTTATCCAAATGAAGAATTAGGTAGTGCCCAAGAAATGATTGAATCGGTACAAGTCGGTGCTTTGGATATGCAAATTGCCGGTGCGAACATGATGGCCAATACCATTCCTGAATACGCGACGCTTTCTCTTCCATTCTTAGTCAAAGACTTCGAAGAAGCTCATGCCATTTTAGATAGCGAAATTGGAGACAAGCTGAAAGCAATGGGAGAAGAGCAAGGAATTAAAGTCCTATCTGATGTAGAACTTGGTTTTGCTCAAATTACAAACAACGTACATCCGATCAATAAACCAGAAGACCTGGAAGGATTGAAAATGCGTTCACCTAATGACAAGAGCTTGATTGAAACTTTCAAAGCACTAGGAAGCTCTGTTTCAACGATGCCATTCACGGAAGTTTATCTGGCTCTCTCTCAAGGAGTAGTCGATGGTCAGTTCAACCCGCTTGATGCGATCTATGAAACGAAATTCCATGAGGTTCAGGATCATTTAGCACTTCTTAACCTCACTTACTATTACTCCTACTTCATCATGAATCAGGGAGCGTTTGATGGATTAGAACCTGAACTTCAAGAAATTGTCCAAAAAGCTGCCAATGATGCAAGGGATGCTTCCTATGAATTCACGGCTAGTAAAGATGAGGAAATGCTGAAGAAAATGGAAGATTCATTTGTAGAAATAACGGAACCTGATGTTGAACCATTCCAAAAAGCAGTTAAGCCTGTTTATACAAAAATGGAAGATGTCATCGATCCTGAAATCATTAAAGAAGTTGAAACCTTCCTAGAAGAGTACCGCTCAGAACAATAACCATGAAGATCAGCGAGTATCTTTCTTCTCGCTGATTTTCTTATTAATGGAGAAAGTTGGTGAATAAAATGCTAGACAAAATCACATCAAGGTTTGTAAAACTTACAGAAATCATTGCGATCGTTCTTATGGTTTTACTTACGTTAGTGGTATTTGCAGAAGTTCTGTCAAGGTATGTCTTCAACTATCCGATTTCCTTTTCTACTGAGCTCACTCAGCTATTTTTCCCATGGATGATTTTTCTTGGGACCGTCGCTGTTACCAAGAATGAAGATCATTTAAAAATTACTGTTCTCCAGGAGAAATTTGGACACGGCCTTCAGTTAGTGCTGAAAATATTCGGCAAAGCTGTCATGCTGATCTTTTCTATATATATGGTATATGCCAGTTACCTTCTGGCCCAGGCCGTTCGTATGCAGCCTCTGCCTATGCTGCAAATTTCTAAGTCCTGGTTGTATATTTCCGTGACCGTATCCTTTACGTTTGTAGCTATCTTACTAGTGCTTCAAATTATTTTATTGATCAGTAAAAGAAATGTAGAGATGAAAGGAGGAGAAGTCCAGTGATTGCCGTTATGATACTAAGTTTTTTCATCATGCTTCTATTCGGTGTTCCTATCGCATTCGCTATGGGTGGATCGGCCATTCTCTTTTTCATGGTTGAAGGCATTCCTATCGAGTTAGCCGCTCAACGCTTCTTTTCTAACTCTCAATCATTTGCTTTTCTGGCGATTCCATTCTTTATTCTCGCCGGTAATTTGATGATACACGGAGATATCGCTCAGCGGATCATCAAAGTTGCAGATTCTATGGTCCGTCAACTGCCAGGGGGACTTGGCTGTGTATCCGTTATTACAAGTATGGGAATGGCCGGAGTATCCGGTTCTTCCGTAGCTGATGCAGCTTCAACGGGAAGCGTCTTGATCCCTTCTATGAAAAAGAAAAAATATTCGTCTTCCTTCTCTGCTGCCATCAATGCGTCAAGTTCGGTTGTCGGGATCATTATTCCTCCAAGCAGTACGATGATCATAATTGCTTGGCTAGCTAATTTATCTGTCGCACAGATGTTTTTAGCAGGGGTCATCCCTGGAATTCTAATCGGTCTCGCCTATTTGGTTACAACCGTTATTATTTCTGTTAAACGTGGATACCCAAGAGAATCGATGCCTTCTTTCAAAGAATTTTTCGTAAGTTTATTCAAGGCGTTTTGGGCACTTGTCCTCCCCGTATTCCTTATCGGAGCCATCGTGTTTGGAATCGCAACGGTTACAGAGGCTGCTGCTCTTGCGGCAATCTACGCCTTTCTTATAGGTAAGTTCGTATACAAATCTTTGACTTTCAAAGGTGTCTATGAATCATTGAAAGAAACCGTTTATGGTACTACGGTCGTCATGCTGATGATTTGTACGTCCATGATTTTCACATACGCTCTAATTTCTGAGGGGATTCCTGACCTAATTTCAAACTGGATTCTAAGTCTTGGATTATCCAATGCCATGGTCATCTTGTTAATGATCATCATTATGCTTGCAGCTGGAATGGTTATGGAGCTGGTACCTAACCTATTCATCTTCATTCCTGTGTTCTTCCCGATTGCAACGGGTGTCGGCATGGATCCTATCCACTTTTCGATCGTGATGCTTTGTTCATTTGCTCTGGGGTTATTCACACCTCCTGTAGGTTCCACCCTATTTATTTCTTGTCACATCGCTAAAGTAAAAATTGAAAATACAATCAAAGATATTTTTCCATATTTCATCACAGGGATTATTGCGATTCTATTAATCGCTTATATTCCAAGCTTAACGCTATGGATCCCTAGCCTATTTGAATAAGAAAGGAGGAGCATCATGTATGAAGCAATGATCGAACAGTTAGAAAAAGAATACCCAGAAATGGTCCAATGGCGCCGTTACTTTCACGAGAACCCTGAGCTTTCCTTCCATGAGGAACAGACACCGAAGAAGATCGCTGCCTTCCTGCGTGATCTTGGAGTAGAAGATGTAAAAGAAAAGTTCGGCGGACGCGGAGTCGTCGCTAAGATACATGGGGACCTTCCTGGAAAAACAATTGCATTAAGAGCTGATTTTGATGCCCTCCCGATTCAAGATGCGAAGGACGTCGACTATAAATCCAAAGTCCCAGGCGTGTCTCATGCTTGCGGTCACGATGCTCACACTTCCCTACTGCTTCATACAGCAAAAGTGCTTTACCAGCACCGGGAACACTTACAAGGCACAATTATACTGATTCATCAGTTTGCTGAGGAACAGACGCCAGGTGGAGCGAAACCGATGGTCGAAGCTGGATGTTTGGAAGATGTAGATGTCATATTCGGTACTCACCTATGGTCCACGTTCCCGGAAGGAAGCATTTTTGTCAAAAGCGGACCATTGATGGCGGCTTCCGACCGTTTCCACATTCACATCCATGGGAAAGGCGGTCACGGTGCTCTCCCACAGGAAACCAGGGACCCAATCGTATGCGGTTCATCCATCGTCCAAAGCTTACAGCAGGTTGTAAGCCGGAATGTTGATCCGCTCGAATCGGCTGTTCTCTCTTTTGGCGCTTTTGAATCTGGCGGTCCTTTCAATGTGATCCCGGATACGGCGCAGCTCACAGGTACGGTCCGCACTTTTTCTACTGTTGTACAAGCGATAGTCAAAGAACGCATGCATGAAATCGTCAATCATGTAGGAAAAGCTCACGGAATGGAATGCACACTGGAATATGATGATGGTTATCCAGCCCTGATCAATCATGAAAAAGAAACCAAATACGTCCAACAAGCAGCAGCTGAATTATACGGAGTGGAACACTGCCAGGACATGAACCCGATGATGGGTGGCGAGGACTTCGCTTATTACTTGCAGCAAAAGCCAGGGGCCTTTTTCTTTACCGGCGCTGGCCATCCAGAAGCCTTTCCGCACCATCATCCACATTTTGATATCGTTGAAAAAGCCATGCTCCAAGCGTGTCAGATGTTTATCAAATTAATAGAAATCAGCAATAAGGAGGGAAGTCAGAATGGATGAACGTGTAAAAACGTGGAAAGAGGGCTACACTCCCCTTCCCCGCCACCAGCATCTGCCGATTGATCGATTCGTAAAATATTTCAATGCTATAAACAGCATCGGCGTGACAGAAATTGGTGGAAATAGCCGCTTCCCTTACACAAAAGAATACAGAGAAGCTGTAAATTGTATCAAAGAATGGATGAAAGAAATTGGAATGACGGTACACGAAGACGCCATCGGTAATGTGTACGGGAAAACCAAAGGCATTTATACTCACAAGAGCTTAATGATCGGCTCTCACATAGATACGGTCCCAGATGGAGGTATGTTTGACGGCCTGTTAGGAGTGTTATCAGCTCTTACAGCTGTAGAAGCGTTCGTCGAACAAAATGGTATGCCTAAATGGTCGATTGAGGTCGCAGCTTTTGTTGACGAAGAAGGCTCTCGTTTCAACCACGGTTTATTCGGTAGCCGGGCAATGATCGGGGAAATCAGTGAGGATACCATCCACCACTATTATGACGACAAAGGGATTTCGATGGCAGAAGCGATGAAAGCCGATGGACTTCATCCTGAGCAACTCGAGAGCGTAAAAAGGGATATGAGCCAGTTGATTGGCTATTTAGAGCTGCATGTCGAGCAAGGAATTGTGTTGGAGGAAAATAACCAACAGATCGGAGTCGTTGATGGAATCGCTGGACCGGCAAGAGAAACGTTTACGTTCTTGGGAAGTGCCGACCATGCAGGAAACACACCGATGAATATGAGAAAAGACGCCTTGATCGGCGCAAGTCAGTTCATTTCAGCGATTGAAGAACTCCCAGGTAAATTCAGTGGGTCTGCCGTAGCTACGGTAGGGAAAATCTCGAATTACCCTAATGGAACGAACGTTATCCCCGGAAAAACAGAGGTTACCGTAGATATCAGGGACGTAGAGGAAGATGTAAGAGAAGAGTTGATCGAGGAAATCAAAGCGACCGCTCAGAAAATAGCGGACAAGCGAGAATTAACCCTTGAGATCTCAAATGGCATCCGAGTCCAGCCTGTACGAATGAATGCTCAAATGACGGAGATGATTGAAAGCTCAACGAAAGATTTGAATCTATCCTATCGAAGAATGCCCAGCGGTGCAGGGCATGACGCGATGCTTGTCGGGAAGAAAATTCCGGCCGGCATGATCTTCGTTCCTAGTCATAAAGGGAAAAGTCATACTCCAGAGGAATGGACTTCTATGAGTGATTGTCTTGACGGGATATTGGTTCTTGAAAGAACGTTAGGAAAAATTTTATCGACGTATAAAGAAGATTAAAAAGAGGTTGTCGCTTGCAACCTCTTTTTCTAATAATCTTTTATATCCTATGAGATTTATAGAGATCAGTTTTTAACCTGCTACTGAATCACTATCCCCTCGCTTTTCGCCAAATCATCCGCGACAATTGCTACGCCCTCGACCTTTGTACCAGGTTCTACCTTCGGCTGGACAGATGGATTTAATGGATAGGACTTCCCATCAAATTTGAGCCGCGCAAAAAAGCTTTCCAATCCTCCGCCAGCGACATATAAAATGATATCTCTGTATCCATTCGTTTTCGTTTTGCTGATAATGACAGGATTCCTGACTAATGAGAAACGTGACAACAACTGATATTCCCCATTTTTCTGGTTAAATATAGCCCCGCTGCATCCGCCTGTACCACAGACATACGAACCTACAAGGTAGACGAACACCTCAGGATTGCCATCATCATTCAAGTCCATCGTGTTGTAAAAGTATCGGATTTTTTCCTCAGGGGGCAGCTGAAATTCTTTTTTGAGCGCTTCCTCAAGTTTTACATCCCGTTTCGCTTCTGAACAGACGTAGGTCAAAGCGGAAAAATCAATTCCGTCCTGATTTTTAAAAGGTTCATACGGGCACAGGTTTCTCTTTAGAGCCATCAATCCTTCTCTAGACGGGTAAGGATAGTCGAAGGCCAACGCGCGCTCGATCGATGCTAAAGCCTCCTGCCTTTTCCCTGTCTTGATCTGGGCATCGGCTAAATAATACCAGTAGGTCGTCGAATCCTTTCGCTGCAGAAGTCGTTGATAATAGTTCGCGACTTTTCTGAAATAGTATGGATATACATCTTCTGGGAGGACAAATTGGTTATCCTTAAAGCGGTAGACTTCTACTTTATACGCATCTCCAGTATCGTGCTTCCAAAGGGCAAGTTCGTACACACCGTCTCTTCCCTCTGCTCCCTCTACATCTTCGACCTCGATCATACTATAATACTTATTCCCTTCAACCAGATCCTTCAGTCCGTCTTCCGTCCATTCATAGATGCTTAGATCTGACCAGATCGCTCCGACCTGCCACCCAACCACCAGGTTATTTCGGCCCCTAATCTTGATTGGTGCTGCTCCGAAACTCGTGACATGATATCCCTTTCCTTTGACTGTATCCGCTACATTCCAGTCGTTTTCATAGTATTTCAAGACAACGAGATAATGTTCTCCTCTGAAATTATACACACCGACGATCTCTGCTGAGTCATCTCCATCCAAATCCACCAATCCGATGACCGGCAGGCGGTTCGGAGCTGCACCCCATTCAACGATTTTGGCCGTCGGTGGTAAAAAGCGCTGGACGGTAGTGAGAGCACCTTCCAGATTCCACATACGTCCCCCTCCTTTTCAAACTAAATATATGCGGGGGATCAGCTAATTAACGTTGCTATGAATTCTAAACCTCTAGCACAAATTAGAAACCTTATCCAAAGAAAAACAGTTGACAATCCTTCCTAATCTTTGTCATAATGTCGACAACAACATACTGGTACCTTTAATTCAGTCCCGTGAGGCTGACAAGGACAGCGCGCAGAGAGAGATCAGTGGGAAACGTACACCCTTTTAGAGGAGTGGTGTACCTTTCTCATGGATAATCGAGGCTTCTTGTCGGACAAAAACGGCAGGAAGCCTTTTTTTGTCCACGATCTTTCCCGCTCCCCGGTACCGGTGTCTTACTACAGATACTGGAGGAATGAAAAATGAAAACAAATCAACACGATTTTGCATTAACGGCTGTACCACAATCAGAACGACAAGGATTTTGGAAAATGCTGATGGTGATGATGGGACTCACCTTCTTCTCTGCAAGCATGTGGTCAGGAGGTACACTCGGTGCAGGATTAACGTTTGTTCAGTTTATAGCGGTTGTACTAATCGGTAACCTGATCCTCGGAGCTTACACAGGCGCACTTGCTTATATTTCTGCAAAAACAGGTCTTTCCACACACTTACTAAGCCGCTATGCTTTTGGTGAGAAAGGTTCTTACCTTGCCTCTTTCCTGCTTGGCGGAACACAAGTCGGCTGGTTCGGCGTTGGAGTGGTCATGTTCGCCCTTCCGGTTCAGAAAGTGACTGGCATCGATATGACCTGGCTGATCGCTGGCGCAGGAATATTGATGACTGCCACCGCATTTTTCGGAATGAAAGCATTGATGATTCTCAGCTTCATTGCTGTACCGATGATCACGATTTTAGGAAGCTTTTCTGTATTCAAAGCAACCGAAAGCATGGGCGGCCTGGAGCAGCTTTTGCAGCATGCTCCATCTGAGCAACTTGGACTTGCGGCGGCGCTAACGATCTGCATCGGATCCTTTATCAGTGCAGGCACGTTAACACCAGACTTCACGCGTTTTTCCAAAACAAAGAAATCGGCCGTCACCAGTACGGTCATTGCCTTTTTCATCGGGAATTCCCTCATGTTCCTGTTTGGTGCGATTGGAGCTATGGCGACAGGAAAAGCCGACATCTCAGAAGTAATGTTTACGCAAGGACTGATTATTCCAGCCATTCTGGTACTCGGATTAAACATCTGGACAACGAACGATAACGCGCTCTATGCATCTGGACTCGGCTTTTCAAGCATTACGAAAATCAGTAAAAACAAAGTGGTCATTTTCAACGGTATTCTCGGAACGCTGACGGCGATGTGGCTGTATAACAACTTCGTCGGCTGGTTGACGATGCTCGGCTCTGCGCTTCCGCCGATCGGAGCGATTATCTTAATCGATTACTATCTTTATAGACGGGATCAATCAGCTGCCTTTGAACAACAGTCGTTCCAACAAGTGAAATGGACAGGCATCATCGCCTGGGCAGCAGGTGTCGCGGCAGCTCAATGGGTGCCTGGCATCGCTCCCGTAAATGCCTTGATTACTTCAATTCTTGTTTATACCATCACATCCAAGTTGTCTGAACAATTCGTAGACAACAAGATGAAAGAAGGAGAAGCTGCATGATTATCAAACAAGCGAAACTGCGAGGCAAAGAAGGTCTATGGTCCATTAGAATGGATCATGGCATCATCCAGGAAATCACCCAGGAACAACGAAACGAAGAAGATTCAACTATTATTGACGCAGAAGGCTCGCTCGTCCTTCCTCCTTTCGTCGAGCCGCATATCCATCTGGATACGACTCTAACGGCAGGAGATCCGGAATGGAACAAAAGCGGAACCCTGTTTGAAGGTATTCAGCGCTGGTCAGAACGAAAAGATAAGCTCACCCATGATGACGTGAAAGAAAGAGCCAAGCAGGCGCTCGCCATGCAAATCTCAAACGGGATTCAGCATGTTCGTACCCATGTCGATGTGACGGACCCTGAACTAACGGCTTTGAAAGCTCTTATAGAGGTAAGGGAAGAAATGAGTCAGGAAGTCGACCTTCAACTCGTTGCCTTTCCTCAGGAAGGCATCCTCTCCTATCCGAATGGCAAGGAGCTGCTGGAGGAAGCCTTGAAGCTTGGGGCCGACGTCGTTGGCGCGATCCCTCACTTTGAGTTCACCCGCGAGTATGGGGTGGAATCGTTGAAAATCGCTTTTGACCTCGCTGAGAAATATGATCGATTTGTGGATGTGCACTGTGATGAAATTGATGATGAACAATCGCGGTTTGTCGAAGTGGTCGCAACAGAAGCGTTAGAAAGAGGGATGGGCGACAAAGTGACGGCAAGCCATACAACGGCGATGGGCTCTTACAATGATGCTTATACGTCCAAGCTTTTCCGCCTCTTGAAGATGTCAGGTATTCACATTATTGCAAACCCACTCGTCAACATCCATCTGCAAGGACGATTTGACAGCTATCCGAAGCGCAGAGGATTAACGCGAGTGAAGGAACTAAATGAAGCAGGCATCAACCTTGGATTTGGTCATGACGACATTTTCGATCCATGGTACCCGCTCGGAACAGGAAACATGCTTCAAGTGCTTCACATGGGACTTCATCTCTCTCACCTGATGGGATATGATCAAATCAAACAGGGCATAGATTTCATTACTGAAAACAGCTCCCGTATTTTGAACTTGAATGAAGGGTACGGTCTTGAAGCGGGACGACCAGCCAACCTCATCATTCTTGATGCGGAAGATGAATACGAAGCGGTCAGAAAGCAGGCGGCCGTTCGCTATTCGATCCGCAGGGGCAGAATTTTGGCTGAAACGAAACCGAGTGAAACAACGCTGCATTGGGATAAAAATAAATAGAATTGCAGAAAGACCGGCTTGGTGGCCGGTCTTTTTGTGTGTAAGAGTAAACTATTAAAAACCTTATCCCCTTTATGCTCGTCTCATACTATAAAGGGGCTTTTAATAAATTACCAGACTATTTATTTAGGGAGGAGTTTAATAGTGATAAAAGCAGCAGCGATCCTTTTTCCGTTCTTTCTCTTTATTTCCACTCCATCTTCCTTCGCTTTCCCAGTAGACACGAACCTATCACCTACAAACGAGATAAAACATTCAACCACCCAAGAGTGGATAGAAAATTATGATGCAAAACTTAAGGTTATAACTCTACAGTCTAAGGAAGTTATCGAAATTACGGAACAAAATAAAGTCGTAGAGATCATCAAGGCGATAAATGCTGCTTATGATCTCGACTCTATTATTGAAAAACAGACGAAGTTAGGTGTGCTAGAGTTCAATGACCTCCAATCCATCGATGTTTATCTTTCAGAAGATAGAGAATCCGTTTTTTTGTACATGAACGAAGATGCTAAGGTGCTTACATTAGAAGAATTTCACGAGTTATTCCACTCATCAGGAAAAGCTGAGCCTGTTCCTCCAGGGTATGATCCTAAGAGTTTTCCACCTCTGCCAAAAGGAGAAGGATTGGATTCTGAGGTTATAGAAAAGTTATATTAAACTCTCCATGATCGCTTATAGTTAGCTATAAATCTATCATTTAATCATGCACTGGAGGTAAGCTTGTGAGAAGGTTCTTACTTATGTCATTCATATGTTTAGCCATTTCCGGCTGTACGAATGACTCCGAAGAATTTGAAATAACCGGAGAAATTACTAGGATTGAGGATGAAATGATTTCAATAGGCACCAGGGAAATCATAGTCAATAATGTAACGAAATATAAGGTTGGCCAAAAAGTGAAAGCCACTTTGATTGACCATACAGCAGAGGAAGATTGGGACCCTGATGACTATGAAGTGAAAGAAATTGAGATCATTGATTAATATTATTTACTAGAATGATTAATAAATGAAAGGATGCATGTACTTGAACTTCATAGCCAACTTCATTGAGTATTGTCTTTCTAGTAAAAAAACGCTGGTGTACTCTGCTTTAAGCCAAAAAGAATATTATAGGGCCTATCAAATTTAAAATCAGCTTCTATTAAATACAGGATTGCCACAACCTCAAATATGTCGTCAGCACAAGAAGGGTCGTATAATGATTATGGAACAGAATATAAATTTTACGTAAAAAAAGAAGATGAAGGAGAAGCTTTAAAAGCCATTCATTCCAAAAACTAAAACAGCCGTTAATTGAATAAAAAACACCACCCGTATATCGATACAGGTGGTGTACATAGCTATTAAATCCCAATTAAAGATAATAAGAACGTCGTAACACAAACGATGATCAATAAGCCTAAACTGTACTTTAATGTCATCTTAAATAATGTTGACTCTTGACCCGTTTGTTTTACCGCCGCAGTGGCAATAGCGATCGATTGCGGGGAAATGAGCTTAGCCATCACGCCGCCAGCTGTATTGGCCGCAAGTAACAGGGCAGGGTTTGCCATGATTTGATTCCCTGTGACCACTTGCAGGTGGCCGAATAACGCATTGTTACTGACGACAGAACCCGTAATGAAAACACCGAGCCACCCGAGAATTGGACTAAACAGCGGAAACAGATTTCCGGTTTTCGCAAGAGCAAGTCCAATAGAAGAACTCAAACCGGCAAAGTTGGATAAGTTTGCGAAACCCATGACAAAGCATATAGTTAAGACGGGAATCCACAAATCCTGGATGGTTAGTTTCAAAGAGTCCATCCCTTGAGGCAATGTAATTGCTGAACTGAACATTCCAGTCAGGAGAACGGCCACTAAAATCGCTGTTCCCGTCGCTGAAATCAGGTCTAATTTAAAAAGGGCATCCAAAGCTACCGTATCTGGAGCGATCGGTGGTGCTTTTTGAATTTCCTGGTGTAGAAAAGGAATCGGTATAAATGCTGTCGTTTTTCCTAAAAGCCCGCCTTCATTGAAAAGAGCTTTAAATCCAGGTAAGCTCCAAACGGTTATGGTTGCCGTCAAAATATAGAATGGAGACCAGGCTTTAATGATTTCTTTGATGCTGTAAGCTTCACCCTGCTGAACTTCCGGAGCGTTTGCTTCACGGTGAATCGTTTTCGGCTGCCATTTTCTTAAGAATAGAGCTAATCCAGCCATACTTGCCAGCGCCGCAAGAATGTTCGCAAGCTCAGGTCCTAAGAATAGGATCGTGAAGATTTGTACTCCTGTATAGATACCGCTGACGACCAGCAGTGCAGGCAGTGTCTCTTTAATACCTTTTATTCCATTTAAAATGAACACAAGCAGAAACGGAATGGCGAAAGAGATCATCGGCAGAATATACGCAAGTGTCCGGGACAGTTCCATCGTTTCAAGATTTCCCATCTGGGCTCCTACAATAACTGGGATCCCAATAGCACCGAAGGCCCCAGAAGCAGCGTTAGCAATCAAGCATAAGGCCGCTGCTTTTAGCGGACGGAAGCCAAGCTCTACAAGAAGAGCAGCACTGATGGCAATCGGTACTCCAAACCCTGCAGCGCCTTCAAGGAACGCGTTGAAGCTGAATCCGATTAATAATAGTTGAAGGCGCTGATCCTGGGAGATGTTCGCGATACTGGACCGAATCACTGTGAACTTTCCCGTACGTACGGCGATTTTGTACAGCCAGACAGCCATGATAACGATGTAACCGATTGGCCACAGTCCATTGGCTACGCCGTGCAGAGAAGCAGAGACAGCTTTCGCCATCGGCATGTCAAAGAATAAAACAGATACGAGAATACTTAGGACAAGGGTGAGAAAAGCGGCTAAGATCCCCTTCATTCTGAACCGTGTCAGCGCTAAAAAGAAGAAAAAGATGGGCAAAGCCGCAATTAGCGCACTTATAAATACATTTCCAAAAGGGTCGTACTGTTGTAACCACATTGGCGATCAACTCATTTCTACGTTTAAACTATGATGTTGGCTGGTTTTCAAAATTAGCGTTTAAGATTTCTTTAAGGACTTTAGCACTGTGATCGAATTGTTTTTGTTCTTGTTCATTTAAGCTGATTTCTACGATATTTCGGATTCCTTTACGATTCACAACTGCAGGTACTCCAATATAAACGTCCTCTGTGTTGTATTCTCCATTCATATAAGCACTTACAGTCAGAATGCTATTTTCATTGTTAAGAATCGCTTTTGTTATCCGAGTCAGTCCCATGGCAATCCCATAATACGTGGCGCCTTTTTTCTCGATAATATGGTAAGCCGCATCACGCACATTTGTGAAAATCTCATCAAGATCTTCCATGTTGTATTCTTCATGACGCTGTATTAATTCAAGGATAGGTACCCCGCCGATTGTGGCATGGCTCCATACAGGTAACTCCGTATCTCCATGTTCGCCGATGATATTGGCGTGAACGTTAGAAGGAGTGACATCAAAATATTCTCCTAATAGAAAACGGAATCGGCCAGAATCAAGGATCGTTCCACTTCCGATGACGCGCTCTTTCGGTAGTCCGCTGAATTTCCAAGTGGCATAAGTGAGAATGTCTACTGGGTTTGTGGCGACTAAGAAGATGCCCTGGAATCCGCTCGCCATGACATTGTCTACAATCGTTTTAAAGATCGCCAAATTCTTTTTCACAAGATCCAGGCGAGTCTCTCCAGGTTTTTGGTTAGCCCCTGCACAAATACAAACGATGTCGGCATCTTTACAATCTTCATAGTGACCGTACCATGTTTTTGTTGGATTTGGAGCGAAGACTTTACCATGGTTCAAGTCCATGGCATCCCCCATCGCCTTATCTTCATTCAAGTCGATGATGACGAATTCTTCGGTAACGGATTGGTTCAGCATAGCAAAGGCATAGCTGCTTCCTACAGCCCCTGCTCCAATAAGTGCAACGCGGTTAACATGTTCTCTAGTCATATGAATTCCTCCTAAAGGATGGTTAGTTATTATGTTTGTGAATCATTTCACATTTATATTGTGCAATACTTCACAAATACGTTCAAGGGGTTTTGTGATATTTTTCACAATTATTCTTGTATTAATAAAAGTAAGCGATTTCTTGTTCACATTTTGTTCAAAAGTCTCTTTTGTAAATGAAAACCGTATAAGCGGGACGATGAATGTAAAGGAAATTGTTGGTGGGCTTTCGAATAGATACAAAAGGACGGTTATTTTCCAACCACTGGTCAAAAAGGAGAATTGATCATGAAACACTTTCAAAATAAGCGTTATTGGATCCTCATGCCCCCATTTTTTGTGGCGTTCATTCTTCTGTATATCTTTCTTCCTTATCCGTATAAGCTCTATTCGCCTGCTATTATGCTAGTGTTCTGGATTGTCTATTATTTGTGGATTGATATCGTGGTAAGAAAACATAAAAAGCAGAAGCGCCAAGCCTTAGATCAAGAGTAAAAAGGAGGGATAGCGGATACCCGCTCCCGCTCCATTTACAAGTTTACTCAAACGAGATCGTGTATGATTTCCCCTTCTCCACGGACTTCTCTTTTTGAAAAACATCACTCGTATAAACCGTGAACTTCTCCAGCGTGTCCTTATCGCCTTTTTCTAAAATAAAACCAAGTTGGCCTTTCCGGGCCTCACCCGGCGTATAATCTCCGTGCAGTTCTTCCAAATAAAAATCATCCTGGAACCCTTTTTTCTCCCCTGTATTCGTCTCTAAATGAGAGACAGGAGCGAAATTCACCTGCTGCTCGGAGGTGTTTTCGACCGTAACCCTGAGTTTCAAATAATTAAAACTGCTCTCTTCATGAGTAAACCCGTGGAAGAAATCGATCATGTCTGGTGATGGCTTGTAGTGCATGAATTTCGCTTCGTGGATGGTGACGTTCATCGGGCCGACATCGACCTGCTGTTCTTCTGGTGCATAGGCGAGCAGACGGATTTTTCCGTCCTGGTCCTTATGAGTTGCGCCTATTTCAGTCAGTTCACTGTCATTGGGAGCCTGCGGACTTTCAATAAATGTATCTTCAGATGTGTCACCAGTCGTCTCTTCCTTCTCTTTAGGTGTCCCCTCTTTATCTTCGGCAGCTTCTGTCTGCTCTTCAGTGGCCTGTTTCTTCTCATCCGTGGCTTCAACCTTCTCTTCTTTTTCTTCCGCCTTTTGATTCGCACCGCTCTCACTTGTACAGGCCGTCATAAGGATCACCAATAAAACCAGCCATCCGATTCTTTTCATGTCTATCCCTCCGTATGTAAACAAGGAGCCTCTGAGGATTCAGAGACTCCTTCACTTGCATTAGTCCTGGTCGTGGCCGTTTCCATGACCTTTATCATGTCCTTTGCCATTACCCTTATCGTGACCTTTCCCTTTGCGGTCTGCTTTCACAAGTTCAAATAATTTCTGTCCTGTTGCGCTGTTTTCAATGGATCCGCTAAACTCCATTTTTTCTGGACCATACGCATAGATATTTACGTCTACACCGGTATGACCGCTTGTCGTCCAGCCTGTACCCGAGCGGACATCGTAGATATGCTCAATCGCGTTATCGACTTCCCTTGTGTTGATTTCTCCTTCTTCAGGCTGCGCTGCGTCTTTAACTGATTGGATTTCTTCCTCTGTCAACTCTAGTCCGCTGTAAGAGTTGAGTACTTCTTCTACAGCTTCACCATCTGCAATTTGAGCTGCCATGTAGTCAGGCGTACGTTCTGCCGCATCTATTACATCAGGATTGAACACATATTCCGAGCCGCGTCCGATAGACAATCCGCCTGTAGAATGGTCAGCCGTTGTTACGACAATCGTGTTCTCATCTTTTTTCGCAAATTCGATTGCTTCTTTGAAGGCTTCCTCAAAATCTCTCATTTCACTCATAGCTGCAACGACGTCATTGTCGTGTCCAGCCCAGTCAATCTGGCTTCCTTCGACCATGAGGAAAAAGCCGTCCTTGTCGTCGCGTAGTTTATCTAATGCAGTTGTGGTCATTTCGCTAAGCGAAGGCGTCTCTTCACTTCGGTCGATCGCTTTATCCATTCCTTTTGGTGCAAAAAGTCCAAGCAGCTGCTCGTTATCGCTTGCTAGCATTTCTTCTTTTGTTGTCGCATAGTCATAACCGTCTTGCTTGAAAGCTTCGACTAAATTACGGTCGTCACGTTCAAAGTAGCTCGTTCCGCCGCCAAGCATGACATCAACTTTGTGTTCACCGTTGACCATTTCATCGTAGTAGTCATCTGCAATGTCATTGTAATTGTTTCGGGATACATCGTGTGCGCCAAAGGCTGCAGGAGTCGCATGGTTAATCTGAGAGGTTGAAACAAGACCTGTAGCTTTTCCTTGTTCTTTTGCTTCTTCGAGGACGGTTTTCGTTTCTTCCTGGTCTAAATCAACGCCGATGGCTCCGTTATACGTCTTGATTCCAGATGCCATAGACGTTGCTGTTGCAGCTGAATCCGGAATATTTTCCTTAACATCCCCTTCTCCGCCGTCAAAGTAAGGATCCCAGGAATATGTACGCTGCATACCTACTTGATACGGATCAAAGGCAGTAGATTCCATCTTTTTCGTCGAAGGATCATCGTTCATGTAGCGGAGCATCGTCGTGAAAGAAGGTCCCATGCCATCCCCGACCATGAAGATCACATTCTTCACTTCTGAGTGGTTCTTCTTATCCGGTTTTGCATCCACTGTCGGTGCCTGGGAAGTTGCTACTACCCCAATCACCAATGAACTGATCGCAGCAAAGGTGATAAGCTTACTTTTAGCCAATTTTTTTAACATCATAAACCTCCTAAATAAGATTAATATCGACCTTATCTACCATTCTAGTCCTACCGTAGTGGGGTATACAACATGTCATTCTATTTATTTCCAATAAATGATAGAGTTGGAAGAGTGAGAGAAGTCGCAGGTTCCTTCCTAATCTTCTAAAATTATCTGATACTTTCGAATGATTTTGGTAGAAAAAATGGACAAGTCATCCTAACGCTTTAGTACGGGAACTCTATCGACGTGAATCAATAGGCACCTTTCTTCTTCCATTCTATTCTCTTGCTGCTTAGCAATTCGGCAGGTGTGCTTGCACCATTTGAGCATTGCCTCTTAAAGAAAGCACACTCCCCAACCCGTTCTAATTGATAGGGTGCCAGATTAATTGATAAGCTACCTATATAAATGAAAGTCCGTCCTCCTTTTTAAGGCAGACGGACTTTTTCATTCATTCTAATTCGACAAAATTGTGAAGCAGTTGACAAAAAACCAATCGTATATAATAATATTTATTGAATTAGAATTATTATAGATTACTCACTATAATCTATTACACTACAACATACCTACTAGGAGGATTTTTTTATGTCTCTAATCGGAAAAGAAGTACAACCATTCCAAGCGAAAGCTTTTAAACAAGGTGAATTCGTCGACGTATCAAACGAAGATTTCAAAGGTCAATGGAGTGTCGTTTGCTTCTACCCTGCAGATTTCTCTTTCGTATGCCCGACAGAACTTGAAGACCTTCAAAATAACTATGAAGCACTGAAAGAACTTGGTGCTGAAGTATACTCTGTTTCTACAGATACTCACTTCGTACACAAAGGCTGGCACGACAGCTCAGAAAAAATCGGTAAAATCAAATACACGATGATCGGTGACCCATCTCAAACGATCTCCCGCAACTTCGACGTATTAAACGAAGAAGAAGGTCTTGCTGACCGCGGTACATTCGTAATCGACCCAGATGGCGTTATCCAGACTGTAGAAGTGAACGCAGGCGGAATCGGCCGCGATGCAGATACAATCATCAACAAAATCAAAGCAGCTCAATACGTTCGTCAAAACCCTGGCGAAGTTTGCCCGGCGAAATGGGAAGAAGGTAACGACACCCTTACGCCAAGCCTTGATCTTGTAGGTAAAATCTAAGGAGTGTAGCTAAATGGTTCTTGATGCACAAATTAAGGCCCAATTAAACCAATATTTAGATTTGATGGAGGGCGACGTTGTACTGAAAGTCAGTGCTGGAGACGACGATGCCTCCAAAGAGATGCTCGGTCTTACCGATGAGCTTGTCTCCATGTCCCCTCGCATTACCGTAGAAAATACAGAACTAAAACGAACACCTAGTTTCAGCGTGAACCGTCCTGGTGAGGACACTGGCATTACATTTGCTGGTGTTCCGCTGGGCCATGAATTCACTTCTCTCGTCCTTGCTCTCTTGCAAGTAAGCGGGCGAGCGCCGAAAGCAGATCAAAGCGTGATCGATCAGATCTCCAACATCAGCGGCGAGTTTCACTTCGAAACCTACGTCAGCTTAAGCTGTCACAACTGCCCTGATGTCGTACAGGCGCTGAATTTGATGAGCGTGCTGAACCCGAACATCACGCATACGATGATAGACGGCGCCGCTTATAAAGAAGAAGCCGAAAGTAACAACGTCATGGCCGTTCCATCCGTTTACGTCAACGGCGAATTCTTTGGTGGCGGTCGTATGACGATTGAAGAAATCATCGGCGAAATCGCTGACGGCCCTGATCCAGAAGAGTTCAACAACAAAGACCCTTATGACGTGCTTGTTGTCGGCGGCGGTCCTGCGGGATCCTCTGCGGCGATCTATACTGCTCGTAAAGGCATCCGTACCGGTGTTGTCGCGGAACGCTTCGGTGGTCAGGTTCAAGACACGCTATCTATTGAAAACTTCATCAGTGTGAAAAAGACAGAAGGACCGAAAATGGTCGCAAGTCTTGAAGAGCACGTGAAGGACTATAACATCGACGTCATGAATCTTCAGCGCGCAAGCCGTCTTGAGAAAAAGGACATGTTCGAGCTTGAACTCGACAACGGCGGCGTCCTGAAAAGTAAAAGCGTCATCCTTTCAACAGGAGCCCGCTGGCGTCAACTCGGCGTTCCTGGCGAAGAAGAATTCAAGAACAAAGGTGTGGCCTACTGCCCTCACTGTGACGGTCCATTGTTTGAAGGCAAAGACGTTGCGGTTATCGGTGGCGGAAACTCCGGCATCGAAGCAGCGATCGATCTCGCCGGAATCGTCAAGCACGTCACGGTTCTTGAATTCGGCGCTGAACTGAAGGCTGATGAAGTGCTTCAAGAGCGCGTAAACAGCCTGCCAAACGTAACTGTTATTACCAACGCACAAACGACTGAGATCACAGGTGATGATAACGTCAACGGCCTTACCTATATCGACCGTGCCTCTGGCGAAGAGAAGCACATCGAGCTTGAAGGTGTATTTGTCCAAATCGGCCTTGTGCCGAACACCGAATGGTTAGGCGACACTGTTGAGCGTACCAAAACAGGTGAAATCGTCGTCGATAAACACGGCGCAACCAACGTTCCTGGTCTGTTTGCCGCAGGTGACTGCACAGACAGCCCGTACAATCAGATCATCATCTCGATGGGTGATGGAGCGAATGCTGCGTTAGGTTCATTTGATTATCTTATCCGAAATTAATCCCTATAAATAAGAAGAATCCGTCCATTTGGGTAGAAGTGGACGGGTTCTTTTTTATGGAAATAGAATTTAAATTTGTATTTAGCATTTCATTCTAGTAATGTATTATTCCACTAAAGTCTCCTAATCTCAAAAATCGACTTAAGTATAGTTTTTTAGACTTAGTTCTATTATCATATATTACTATATTTCAGATACAGCTCTTGTCTTTTATTGACATAAATTCCCTTTCAGAAATTATTATAGAATGGTCAATTAAATTACATATTTTGGAGAGGGAGATTTTATGAAGAGAAAGCTTAAGTATTTGTGTTCGTTGATTTGTACTGTATTGTTGTTTTCTGCATTCTCATTAGCTTTTGGCCAATCTGTAAACGCTTCCGAAACAATTGAACAGCCACTCTTAGAGGAAGAACTATTTTCTGAGAACGGTGATTTCATCAAGTTCCTTAAAGGTGTTGAAAACCTTCCATATGGGATAGAAAAACAAGGAGCAGAAAAAGTTGCAAAGTGGTTAACTAATAAGACAGGAGTAGAAGTTATCGCAGAGGACGAAAATTTACTAATTCCATCTTTAGCTAATGTTAATCTAGGTTCTGATCAGCATATTGGAAATGTTAATATAGGTAGTGACCAAACTACTACTGAATCTACAGTAACAACGATGGGGACTTGGTCGTGTATCACTGCAGTTGGGCTAATGATAGGAACTGTTGGATTTCCTTTATCTAAGATTCTAAAACTCAAGAAAGCTATTAGCCTTCTCGGGGGAGTAACCAAAACGGTCGAAAGAATTTACGAAAAGTACAAATTATACCGCAGTTGGAACTATACTAGAACTTATGCCTGGAAAAGAGCCGTAAGTAAGACATCTTCTACACTTGGATCAGATGTAAGATATGCTTTCCTTGATTTCTTTAACATAACAAACGTTATAAATCAGTGTACATAATAAGTAGGGAAGTAGGTGAGAGCAATCAAATCTTTAAGGTTACCATTTAAATTAGCAGTTATTTTATTAGCCATATTCCAATTATTCACGATTTACAACAGTTGGGGTGATAACCTGCCATTAACCCTAATTTCCGCTTTTATTCTCTTAGGTTGTATTGTTCTAATTGCGACAGATAGGTCTTCAAAAAGAGAGAATTGATAAGGCCAACATAGTCGTAAGGAAGTAAGGTCCGAACCATTAAAAACGGACCTTACTTTTTTGTTTGTATAAATAAACCCGTTTAAAAAACACTTTTCCTGCAAAGTTACCAATTCTGTCACCGCTTATATAATGAATTCCACCGCCTAATTTACTATACTAGGTATGAATGACTTCATAGAGATGGAGGATGAATGTGACTACAACAAACAAAGAATTCAACTATGTACCGTGGGTCGTCGGCTTATCGATTGCCATCAACGCGATTGTCGTCGCCCTGTTATTTATACCGAAGTTCGAACCGCAAACGGGCTTTGATGTGACGATCCTGCCACTGCTGAATGCCGTATTGAACTCGTTTACGTTCGTGTTTCTGTTAGCGGCGTTATATATGATTCTTAAGAAAAATGTGAAGTGGCATAAACGCTTTATCTTTGCTGCCTTCACAACCACGGCTTTATTTCTCGTTTCGTATTTAACGTACCACTCCATGGCGTCCTCGACGTCGTATGGCGGCGAAGGCATCCTGCAGACAATCTATTACTTTATTTTGATCACTCACATCGTGCTTGCTGCAGTGATCGTACCGCTTGCGTTACTGACGCTTGCCCGAGGTCTGACGATGAAAGTGGAAAAGCATAGAAAGATTGCCCGCTGGACGATGCCGTTATGGCTATATGTAAGCTTAACAGGGGTGCTCGTTTACTTGATGATTTCCCCTTATTATTAAAGATTAATGATGAGACTAAGTTACCCCCCTTGGTTGTAAAAAACAACCAGGGGGTTCTATCATTCCTATATTTTCTTACCCATTTTTTGACCCCTGTTGATCCATACATACGAAAGAGAATTTTATTTTGTTTCAAAATATCCCTTATTTCAACGATGGCTGAGTTTATTATCTAAAACCAGGATGCGAAACCTCAAACCACATCGCGTATATTTCAAGACTTAAATTATCTGAATTTTGAAACCAATTAAAGTTCTTTCCGTAAATAAATAAAGATATAAATCTCAACTGTTGAAACTGCAGGCTAGTTGTTCCACCAATATGCAAATTCAAGGAGGGAATGTTATGGCTGAAGGATTTTTTTTACTATTAATTGTGTTAACAACTGTTGTGATCATCGGTAAAAGGAAAAAGAAAAAGTAATGAATATAACCTTAAGTAACCCTTGATTACCCTGTAATAAACTTTATCATCAAAAATTTCGATCCTTTCTAAATAAGATAATAAAAAACAGAACGCCTGACATTCAAATCCAAGCGTTCTGTTTTCTGTTTTTACTGTTATTTACTCATTAGCGGGAGTGCACCGGAAGTGGCGCATGTTCAGAAACAAAGCCTCTGTTTACAAGCTCGTCCCAGAACTCTTTCGGAACGTCTCGCTGAATCATTTCCAAGTCTTCTTTAATGCGGTCCGGACGTGTAGAGCCCGGAATCACAGATTTTACCGCCGGATGTGCGGTAGAGAACTGCAATGCAGCCGCTTTTAATGGAACGTCGTATTTCTGGCCAATCTCTTTTAGCTGATTGACTCGTCCGATAATGTCTGCCCCAGCTTTTTCATAATTGTAATGGTCCCCTCCAAGCAGTACACCGGAGTTATATGGACTGCCAACGACAATGTCGACATCCTTCTCTTCAGCAGATTTCATCATTCTTTCTAGAGCGTGGTCGTGATTAAGCAGCGTGTACTGTGTTGCGGATAAGCAGATATCCGGTCGCGCTTCCTCAAGTTCCATCACAAGTTCAATTGGTTCCGTCGTATTGACGCCAAGTCCCCAGCCACGAATCACACCTTCTTCACGCATTTGAGTAAGCACGCGAAAAGCTCCTTTTCTCGCTTCCTCGAATTTGGCAGTCCAATCAACACCATGAAAATCAGGAGACACATCGTGAACGAAGACCATATCTAAACGATCGGTCTTCAGACGTTCGAGACTCTGCTCAATAGACCGTTTTGTTGCATCTTCGGTGTAATCCGTGATCACCTTGTTATCACGGGCATCCTCGAACAGACCCTCTTTTTCCTCAGTCTCCTCGGTAATATAGCGGCCGACTTTCGTGCTTATCACATACTCATCGCGATCATAATGAGAGAGCACTTCACCAAGCCGCATCTCAGCTAAGCCTGCCCCGTAAAAAGGAGCGGTATCAAAATATCGTACGCCCTGATCCCAGGCGGTCTGAATCGTTGTTTGTGCTTCATCCTCAGGGACAGCCCTAAACATATTTCCTAAAGGAGCTGTACCTAGTCCTACTCTATGTTTTAAAGCATCTTCAAGAGATTTCATGAGTTTAATTCCTCCTTAGTCAATCCTATAGATTTATATCCATTCATAGGAAAAATCAAACATCTCAAGCCTCCTGCCATACCTCATCGGCAATCCTCACGACATGGCGGATTTTCTCCCACTGCTCATCTTCTGTAATCTTGTTTCCTTCTTCGGTCGAGGCAAATCCGCACTGCGGACTTAAGCAAAGCTGACTGACCGGTACAAAATCGGACGCTTCCAAAATCCGGTTCTTCACGTGATCCGGATCCTCAAGCTCACCGAATTTCGATGTGATTAATCCGAGCACAATGGAAAGGTCAGGGCGATTCACATGACGAAGCGGTTCAAAACCGCCAGAACGCTCATCATCGAACTCTAAGAAAAGTCCATCAACATCAAGACCGCCGAAAATAGTTTGGGAGACCGCTTCATAGCTGCCGCTCGTCATGAAGGTCGACTGAAAGTTCCCGCGGCAAATGTGCATCGTTACTGTCATATCCTCCGGTCGTTTCGCAATCGACTCATTCACTACGCGTGCGCATAGTTCAGCGACTTCATCCGGGTTTTGCCCCTTCTCTTCAATGGATGCTCGTCCCTCCTCAGAAAAGAACGTCGCCCATGATGTATCATCGAGCTGCAGATAGCGGCAGCCTTCCTGATAGATTCTCTCAATGAAGCCTTGATAGGCAGTAATCAAGTCTCGAACGAGGTCTTGTTGATTTTCATAGACGTCTTCATCAATCTTCGCGCGGAATAAAAGCATATTTGGACTTGGAATTGTGAGCTTCGCCACCGCATCTCCTGCGATTTGGTTTAGAAAACGGAAATGCTCAATCATATAATGATCCGTGAACCCCACTTTTCCTGTCACTATAATGCCGCGTGCTTTTGTTTCTACTCCATCAAACTGCAAGCCTTGCTCCGTATCATAGCCTTCTACGCCATCTAGACCTTCAAGAAAATCAAAATGCCACCAGCTCCTGCGGAAATCGCCGTCGGTCACGGCTTTCAACCCAGCATTCTTCTGCTTTTCTACTAACTTAAAAATCTCTTCATCTTCTATTTTCTTTAATTCCTGCGCAGTAATTTCTCCCTTTGCCCATTGAGCGCGTGCTTCTTTCAAACGCTCTGGTCGCAGGAAGCTCCCCACATGATCTCCTTTGAATGGTGCGCGCTTCACTTCTGTAGAACTAGACATTTGAACATTCCCTCTTTCTTTTTATGTATTTAGATAATAAAAAGCCCCGCTTCTCAATAAGAAGAGGGGCTGAATATCGTAACGAACCATTTCTCTTCTTATCTTTAAGCTTCACGCTTCTGGAATTAGCACAGTACTTCACGCCTGCTGCTAAGGTTTCGTCGGGCCAGTCCCTCCACCTTTCTCGATAAGAAATAATCTATTTAACTGTTATGAATTACTATACAGGAAGAACCCAAAAAGTGGCAAGAGGAATGATTTAATCCACCTGTTTTATAACCTTCGCTGGTTTCCCTCCGACCACCACATTATCTGGAACATCCTTAACCACAACGGCTCCGGATGCGATGACCGCATTGTCTCCAATCGTCACCCCTGGGTTAATCACTGCTCTTCCCCCGATCCAAACGTTATCACCAATCGTAACCGGTTTTGTATATTCAATTTCTGAGATTCTTTCTTCTGCCTTGATAGGGTGAGTATTCGTATAGATATGTACACCGGGAGCGATCATGCAGTTCTTCCCGATCGTCACTTTCCCTCCATCTAGGATGGTACAGTCGAAGTTCGCATAAAAGTTCTCCCCAACATGAATGTTATAGCCATAGTCACACCGAAACGTTGATTCTGCATAGATTTGTTCTCCAGTCGAACCTAGTAATTCCTTTAATAGAGACGCCCGTTTCTCTTCTTCTAATTCGCTCGTATCATTAAAAGAACGGACTAAAGCTCTTGCTCTCGCTAGGTCTTTTACTAATTCCTTATCTCCTGGATAATACAGTTCTCCGTCTATCATTTTTTCTTTTTCTGTTTTCACCATGGTTCCTGCCTTTCTTTTAACGTTTCTTAGACTTATTCATAAAAAATAACCTTCAATCTAAGGATAGATTAAAGGTTTTATTGATGCTATGCTAGCGATTTATGATCTTTGATGACTTTCTACGCTCTTAAATATAGCGAGAATTAAGGTTTTGGCTTAACTATAGACTGTATCTCTTTCTTCTTTTTCATTCAGCCCAAGCGTCTCCGCCGTTGACGATTTAATCTCATCAATCATCTGCGGATTTTGCATCAGCGACAACCCATAAGAAGGAATCATATCGATTAGCTTAGACTCCCACTCTTTGATATGCTGAGGGAAACAATTTTCCAAGACTTCAAGCATAACGTTAACAGCTGTAGAGGCTCCGGGTGAAGCCCCAAGCAAGGCAGCGATTGATCCATCCTCTGCACTTACCACTTCTGTACCAAACTGAAGCGTTCCTTTTCCGCCTTCTTCGGTATCTTTAATTACTTGCACGCGCTGACCTGCAACGACTAAATCCCAATCTTCACTTTTCGCTTCAGGGATAAATTCACGGATTGCTTCCATGCGCTGTTCCTTCGATTGGAGCACTTGCTGGATCAAATATTTCGTCAGTGGCATTTGCTTTGCTCCTGCACCTACCATTGTCAGAAGGTTATCCGGTTTGACGGAGTTCACCAAATCCATCAACGAACCTTCTTTTAAGAACTTAGGTGAGAAGCCGGCAAACGGCCCGAATAGCAATGACTTTCTACCGTCAATATATCTGGTATCCAAGTGCGGCACCGACATTGGCGGAGCGCCGACTGGAGCTTTTCCGTATACCTTAGCCTCATGCTGCTCGATGACTTCCGGGTTATTACAAACCATAAACTGTCCGCTTACAGGGAAGCCGCCAATTCCTTTTCCTTCTGGAATTCCGGATTTTTGCAGTAAATGTAAAGCTCCGCCGCCATTGCCGATAAACACAAAATCTGCCGTTTGGCATGCGAGTTTTTCGCCAACGGTGTCGCGAACGGTCACTTCCCATTTTCCGTCTTCGGTGCGCTTAATATCCTCAACACTATGATTATAGTTCACTTCAACACTACTATTTTCCAGGTTATCAAACAGCTTACGGGTTAACGCTCCAAAATTCACATCTGTTCCCGTATCCATTTTAGTTGCCGCAATCGGATCCTTCGTTTTGCGGTCTTTCATAATCAACGGAAGCCATTTTGCTAGTTTTTCAGGGTCATCCGAAAATTTCATCTCTTTGAACAATGGATTGTTCGACATGGTTTCATAACGTTTCTTAAGAAAGTTTACATTGTCTTCCCCGTGGACCAAACTCATATGAGGCAGGGGTCTGATAAACTCCTGAGGATTACTTAACTTGTTGTTATTGACTAAATAAGACCAGAACTGCTTCGACACCTGAAACTGTTCATTAATCTTGATCGCTTTACTTAAATCAATCGATCCGTCAGGCTTTTCTTTCGTGTAGTTCAGCTCGCACAACGCGGCATGTCCTGTTCCTGCATTATTCCACTCGTTAGAGCTTTCTTCTCCTGATTTTCCTAGCTTTTCATATACTTTAATATTCCAGTCCGGTACTAATTCTTTAAGAAGCGACCCTAAAGTCGCACTCATGATTCCAGCGCCAATTAAGATCACGTCTGTCTTCATTTCTCTGTTGCTCATTTCTACCATCCCTTATTTCTGGAATTTGGAGGAAGGTGTAATGATCATTTAGTCACACCTCTCCTATTCTTTATATACCCACTACACATATGATAACGCTTTATAGATTAAAAAGTCACGCTTATCTAATAATTATACACTATTTGAGTATGGAAAAAAAAGAGAGTCTTAGTCTGGTAACTTAAACAGGTCAGCGCGCCTGTTTCAAGTGAAACTCCGTAATTTCGGGAAAATTGTTTAATCGTAGAGGCACCAGACTTACCCCAATACCTCTATTCACATAGAGCTGGTTCCCATCTGCCCCAAAGTCATCTGTCACCCATCCATCAGCATGAGCTTCCCCCTTGGCGAATAAATCCTTCCAGGACCAATGAGGAGTAAAAGGAACTCTGAACTGACCTCCATGAGTATGGCCTGCTACCGATGACGGTGCTTGCCGAGCCGGAATATCACTGAAGGTATTTGGGTTATGCATGAACACAAACTTTGCTGCTTCTTTCCCAACTTTATTAAAAGCCTCATTCACGTTATCTTCTTCCGGCCAATGGGCACCGATCCCTACCAGATATAAAGGTTGGTCTGTTTCTTTTATGCGTAAAGGAGTAGAAGCGTTGTGCAATACCTTGACGTCGATCCCTTCTAAATCCTCTTTGGTTTTTTCCGCAATTTTCATATTAGGATCAGACTTTTTTTTCATCATGTTATAGTCATGATTTCCAAGAACAGCGTAGACCGGTATCCCGCTCTCAGTAAGAGGTTTTAAATAAGATAGGACTTTTTCCATTTCCTCTTGACGGTCATCCACCGAACGATATACGTAGTCGCCTAGCAGTAAGACGGCTTCAGGTGACCGGGAGATCACTTCATCAACGATATCCTCAAGGTTGGAATCATTATCTAACCACATTCCGACTTGGAAATCCCCAATAGCAATCAGCTCCTTCCCTTCCCATTCAGGAGGAAGATTCTCAATGCTTGCTGTTTCTTCTTCTACTTCTATTAGGTATGGTTCAATCATTCCCCAAACAATAAGGGCAACAATGATCGCTGCTATAGACAGCATGATAATTTTACTTTTCTGTCTCATTTATCTGTCCCCTCTCTCTATATTTCAACTACGATAAGCTGTTACCTGGCTTCTTCAATCCACAAAGAAAAAAAGACATTCTTTTATATAAAAAGCCTGGTCATCCTCTACATTGGTGTACGACTTAAAAAATGATATAGCGGCAGAGGAAATAACCCGATGAAACAACTTTCTCAGGCAGGTGAATCTTTTGGATTACAGACTAATTTCCTTTTTTTCAATAAATAAAACTGCTATTTTACAATAATATTTCAACTTTCCATACCTAGAATCTAATTCTTCACATGTGAAAGGACTTGAGGGTTTAGCAGGACGGTAAAAGAAGCACGATATGTTTTTCATAGTGGCCAGGATTACAGCCCTGCCGTGTAACCGTTTCATCCCTCCTCGCATAGGGAAACGTTTGACATGTTCATTTCTATAAAGGGGTGATCCGACATGGGGTTGTGGATGGAATACGGCTGGGCGCTGATTGTCATCATTGGTCTGGAAGGACTGCTATCTGCTGACAATGCCCTTGTCATGGGCGTGCTTGTGAAAAATCTCCCGGAGAAAAAAAGGAAAAAAGCGTTATTCTATGGAATTGTCGGGGCTTACGTATTCCGATTCGCTGCATTATTTGCTATTTCTTTTGTCTCAAATATATGGCAGGTACAGGCGATCGGTGCTGCCTATCTTCTTTATCTCGGCATCAAAAACTTTTTCCAACATAAAAAAGACCAAAAAGAAGAAAAGGAAAACAACCAGATGGATGATCAGAAAAGCATGTGGAAAGTCATTCTGAAAGTGGAGCTGACAGACATCGCTTTTGCAATCGATTCGATACTGGCCGCTGTAGCAATTGCTGTGTCTCTCCCGAATACACCTCTGCCAGGATTTGGCGGGATGGACGGTGGAAAATTTGCAGTCGTCTTTATCGGGATGGCTATCGGACTTGCGTTTATTCGATTTGCGGCCAACTATGTCGTGAAGTTTATGAAAAAATATCCGGCCCTCGAGAAAGCTGCCTTTATTATCGTAGCCTGGGTAGGGGTGAAATTAGCGGTACATACCCTCGCCCACCCGGAGGTTCAGTGGGGGCTTGTCCCTGAGGGTTTCACCCATCATACCTGGTGGAAGGTGGTATTTTGGGGAGTGATGGCGCTGATCGTGCTCATATCCATTATTGTTGCAAAAAAAGGAACCATAAAACCTACGGCAACTTGAAAAAGCTATAGAACTTCTTTAACAACAAAGACCTTCCCTTATAAAAAGGAAAGGTCTTTGATTATCCCTCCATCCAATATGGAGACTTTTTGAATGCTTTATAAATCGTTTCTTCATAATCTCGGTTGATGGTAAGATCGGGATGATAAGCTGGTGCTTTCACGAATGATTCTTTTTCTACAGAAATATGGAGGCTCTTATCAGCCCAGTCCATATCCGTAATCCAGTCCGTAGATACCAGTACCTTCTTATCTTCTTCAACCTCGGAGCGTATGACTACATAACGGACTTTCCAAGTCTCGTCATCTATGAGAAAACTATCGACTTCGCCAGCTTCTCCATTATAAGTAGAAACCCGATATCCTATAACCTCAGAAGTCTTTCTAACATGATATTCTTCTGCTTCTTCTTCCGTCATTTCCTGGATTTCCTGCTGCACCAGCTCTGATGGGTAAAAGCCTGGACCCCATATTCCTGGTTCTCCCCAATAATTTCCCCAGCCAAAGAACTGGTTCATTCTTGCTTCCTGGGCGCGGGATACAGGCTGCTCTGTATCAATATCAGGACTATCTTTCACCTGCTCCTTCGTCAGCCCGACAGAGATATGATCTGCCTGGTGACTGATGTTTTCAATGGAAATGGGTGATAGCAGCACTTTTCTCCCTGGCAGCCACTTCCGCGTATCCGCTACAAGGTAACGGACCGCCCACTTTTCGTCATCGAATAAAAAGGCATCAACCTGGCCTAGTTCATCATCAGTTGCATGAATGCTATAACCTTCTATATATTTTTCATTATGAAGCATTCGATCCCTCCTCCCTTTCAAGACTGATTCCCAAAATTTAATAAACCTACACCCCTCTCCAAACGTTCCAGTCCTATTATTCTCATCGAACGGACAGGGCACAGGCTGGGATGAAAAGGTTTGGCACACAAAACAATCAGAATTGATACAGCGGGTGAAGGACAGAAAAATGATTAATTAAATGCATCTCATTCCGTTCATAACTTGGAATACTATCAAATAGCAACCGAAATCAAAAGCTTTTTAAGAAGCAAACAGCAACAGAGCTCTCTTTCCTGATGGCTCTTACCTGATACGCGCAAGAAGTATTTAAACAAAATAAAGCTCTGATCCTAAGAAAAGGACCAGAGCTTTATTTAGGTGGTACCTACAAAAGCAACAGGGTCAGTCCAGGCGCCACAATCGATACGATTACCGCACTCAAGACCATCGCAACGGTACTGATCGATCCTTCCAGCGCATCCCGTTCCATCGAAGCCGCTGTACCGATCGCGTGGGAAGCACTGCCCATCCCTACTCCGCGACCTACACTGTGCGTCAGACCACTGTAGCGCATGACAAGCGGGTGAATCAACATCCCGCCGATCCCTGCAATCATGACAAACACCGCGGTGAGCGGCATCACCCCTCCGGTCGATTCAGAGATCGACATCGCCACAGGTGTCGTGACCGACTTCGGCACAATCGAATGGATGATTAGATTGCTGAACCCTGCCCATTTACTAAGCAAGAGCCCGGAACCGATTCCAACAACGGCGCCGACCACCGTTCCCGTGACAATCGGAATGAACATCTCCTGCAAAACCTTTCTATACTGATAAAGCGGATAGGCAAGCGCCACAACTGCCGGACCTAAGAGACGATCGATCCACTTGCCGCCGATCATATAGGTTTCATAGGGAACTTGAAAAAGCAGCAAGAAGACGATCACTACCAAAGTCGAGATAATAACTGGGGTCGTGTAGATTCTGCGATGTTTCCGATAAAGATGGAGAGACGCGATATACGAAACAATGGTGAGCACCATCATAGCCAAAGCCAACAGGATCTGACTCATGCCTCTTCCCTCCTTCTGACCATCCACTGGGTCACAAGTCCAGCCAACGCCATTACAAGCACCGTGCTCAACAGACCGATTCCAATGAGCAACATGCCTTTTCCTTTAAACACATACGCATAGCTGATGATCCCGACTGTCGCTGGTATAAAAAAGAAAGGCAGGTTTCGGACCATGAACGTAATTCCTCTCTGCAAGAGCCATTCTGGAATCACTTTAAAAGAGAGTAAAATAAACAGTAAGATCATTCCGATGACACTGCCGGGGATGAAGAGGTCAAACACACTTTGTATCCCTTTGCCGATTAAATAGATTCCATACAATAGTGCAATTTGTATAGGTATGATGATTCCGTTATGCAATATGAATCCTTCTTTCTATTGAAAATGCCAGATGAGGCCTATCATTTTTATTTTCCTCACTATGATAACTCTATTTCCAATAGATTTACAGGGGTAAAAACAGGACTGGAACCCTTGAGAGAGAACGGATTTAAAGCTTTCCTAACAGAAAGCGATTACATTTATTCACATTATCGCTCTTCCTACACAGTCTCATAAAAAAATAAATCCTCCGATTCGATCATCGAAGGATTTTGTACAATTTATTTTCGTTAGCAGCCACTCTTAAACGTTCACACCCAACGATCCACTTCATCGCTTTCCTTGACCACTTTGCGAAAATCAGAGTGATAGACGGTATGTTCTCTCTTAAACTTAGTCGGAGAATCTAAGCCAGCGACTGCGGCCAGGTCGAATAAGCCTTTTCTTAGGGCAATTAAATAATTCGTCACGCGGTATTCTTTTTCTTCGATGACAAGGGCCTGTTGTAACTGTTCATCTGTTGTTGCCACTCCTACGGGGCAGGTGTTCTTATGGCACACCTGAGACATAATGCAGCCGACACTCATCATGAAGCCGCGCGCAATATTAATCAAATCCGCGCCCAATGACAACGCCATCACAATTTTGTCAGGGGTCAGCAGTTTACCTGAGGCAATGATCTTCGTGCGTTCGCGGATGCTGTGTTTCTTCAAGCTGTCGTCCACCATTGGGATAGCGGAAAAGGCCGGCAGACCGACGGAATAAGCGAGCGCGTAATAGGATGCTCCTGTCCCGCCTTCTCCACCATCAACCGTAATAAAGTCGGGCACAATATCTTCCTCCGCCATGGCCGAAATCAACCGCTCTACCTGATGTTCATTTCCTACGACAATTTTGATCCCGACGGGTTTTCCACCAATGGATCTCAATTCATCCAGAAAATGAAGCAATTGTTCTGGCGTATCAATTCCCGGAAAGCGGTTCGGACTATCGATATCCTCCCCAGCCTCTACTTTACGTATTTCCGCGATTTCCTCCGTCACCTTATCGCCATCCACGTGACCTCCGCGGGTTTTTGCGCCCTGGGCCATTTTCAATTCGAACGCTTTAATCTGCTCGTTGGATGCTTTATCTTTAAAATCCTCCCAGGAGAAATCCCCGTCTTTTGTGCGAACACCAAACAGGCCAGGGCTGATTTGCATGATGATATCGACGTCGCCTTTTAAATGATAAGGGGAAACACTGCCTTCACCGGTATTCATCCATGTGCCGCCCGCTCGTCCAAGACCTTTGGATAACGCTGTGATGGCATGGTCGCCAAGAGAACCGAAGCTCATCGCCGATTGCCCAATCAACCCTTTCAAGCGAAACGGCTGATCGACCGTATACTCCCCAAGCACCACACAATCCTCATCATGTAAGTAAACAGGATCAAGCTCCGCTTCGTAACGGTGCTCTTTCCGACTAAACAGCTGCTCCTTATCGATTTCGTAAAGTTTCGTTTGAATCGTTTTGCTTTGATCCATGCGTAATTCTTCACTTTTAACAGGGAACATATCGTTCACCAAATACCAGCCGTCCTGGGTAAAATCGCGTTCTGCTCCGTACCCCATCATTCGCGTATTATACTTACCCGCTTTGTTGACGTATTCAAATTCTTTACGATTAAATGGCCTTCCTTCACGGTCGTTGTGGAAGAGATATTGACGAAGCTCTGGCCCCATCTTCTCAATGATGTAGCGAAACTTCCCCAGGATAGGATAATTCTGTAACACGGAATGCTCGTTTTGTTTCTCATCGTGAATATACAGCCACAATAGTAGACTTAGCGGAACCACAAGCAATAGACCTAATAGAATGACCAAAATGATTAACAGTACGTTTTCCAATCTGCTCAACTCCTATCCTACTAAATATGGTACATAGACGAGGGTAATGATAAAAATCCAGATTACATCGACAAAGTGCCAGTAATAACTAAAGATCGACTGTTTTTCTTCATACAAGCCTTCTGGGAGGGACCGGAAACCTTTTTGTAAGAGCAGGTTTGATAACCAGCCGACTCCGAAAAGCACGTGGGAATAATGCAACCCCACAAGTACATAATAGGAAGCCATAAACACATTCGAATCGATCAAGTAGCCTTCGTGAATATACGTATAAAACTCATGACCTTCCGCCACTAAAAACCCTATACCAAGTAATAAAGTGAGCCACACGCCGCTATTTAACGCCACCTTCTTCCCTTTCTTCAACCCGTACTCAGCGAGAAACATCGTCAGGCTGCTCGGTAACAAAAACAAGGAAGAAATAATGAGGGTTCGTGCCTCAAACACCTCTCCTGGTTTTGGCCCCGTCGGAGCAGGTGTGAACATAATGTACGTAGCAAAAAGAATTAAGAACATGACCGAGTCGATGGCCAAATAACTAAAGAAACCGTTTCGTTTATCCTGAAATAGTTTTTTCAAATCCTCTTTTGTATAACTATTCTGTTTATAGTGCTCAATCCGTTCATCCAAAAACGAACGGAGAAACAATAAACCAACAGCCGCTATAGCAAATACAACGGCCAACCAGTACCACTGATAAATCATTCCAATGCTAAAGAGGAACAGGGCGCACGCCATCAAGACCGGGGTCCAGCTTTTTGCAGGCACGGGACCAGGACGAGAACGTTCTGTGAACGTGATCTCCTCCCCATTTATTTTCGCCTTCCACAAAGGATCCGAAGTCGATACAACGGGTGCTTTTTGAAAGGCTTCCTCAGATGGAGGGGAAGGTACGGACCATTCAAGTGTGCGTCCGTCCCACGGATCGTTGGCAACTGTCTTCGTTGAAGTATGCGTACGATAAAGATTCCAAACGAAAAACAGCATGCCGACCCCCATCAAGAAAGCTCCAACCGTACTCATGGCATTAAACGTAAACACCTGATCCCCTGGTATATACGTGTACGTTCTTCGCGGCATTCCTTGCAGCCCAGAGAAATGCATCGGCAAAAACGTTAAATGAAAACCGACGATGAACAGCCAGAAATGCCACTTGCCGAGTTTTTCATCGAGCCTTTTTCCAAACATTTTCGGATACCAATAATACATCCCTGCGAAGATCCCGAGAATGGTTGCTCCAATAATGGTGTAATGAAAGTGACCAACGACGAAATAACTATCATGAAATTGAAAGTCTGCTGCAGGAATAGCAAGCATGACACCGGTGACTCCCCCCATCACAAAGGTAGGAATAAAACCGAGGGCGAAAAGCATCGGAGTCGTCACTTGAATCCTTCCCCCGCGCATTGTGAATAACCAGTTAAACACCTTAATCCCTGTCGGCACGGCAATCAACATCGTCGTAATCGCAAAAAACGTATTCACCATTGGCCCGAGACCGACCGTGAACATGTGATGGACCCATACCATAAAGCCCAGCAAGCCAATTAATGCGAGCGAAATGACCATGGAGGTGTAGCCGAAAACTACTTTTTTGGAAAACGTAGAGATGACATCTGAAAAAATACCGAACGCAGGCAAGGCTAAGATATACACTTCCGGGTGAGCAAAAAACCAGAATAGATGCTGCCAATAGACCGGATTTCCGCCTTCTCCCATAAAGAAGGTGGTGTTAAATAACCGATCGAACATTAATAAATAAAGACCAGCCGATAAAGCACTGAAGGCAATGATAATTAAGAATGAGGTAATCAAGGTTGCCCAGGGAAACAGCGGCATTTTCGTATATTTCATGCCTGGAGCCCTGTGCCTTGTAATGGTCGATATCAGATTAGCCGCCGCAAGCAGGGTCCCTAACCCTGAGATTTGAATACTAAAAATATAAAACGTGTTTCCCGGATCTTTCGTAAATTCATCAAGAGACAAAGGTGCATAGGCCGTCCACCCGGCTGTTGGGGGAGTGGCAAAGAAGAAAGATAAGTTAAATAAGACCGCCCCACTGAAAAATAGCCAAAAGCTGAGCGAATTCAATAAAGGATACGCGAGGTCCTTTGCACCAATTTGAAGCGGCACCGCAATATTCATCAATCCGATCAAAAGCGGCATCGCCACAAAAAAGATCATGATCGTTCCATGTGTTGTAAATACACCGTTAAATTTATCTTCCTGAATAACCCAGAACTCAAACTGAGGGAAGGCGAGCTGGGTACGAATTAATAAAGCATCGATCCCTCCTCTGAAGAAAAACAGAAGTCCGCTTAAGAGATACAAAATCCCGATTTTCCGGTGGTTCGTTGTTTGGATATAATCAAGAACGAGCGACCATTTTTCTTTTTTCGTGATGTAGTAAAACAGCAAGGTCCCTGCGATTAGCGTAACGATCCATGCGAGTATGACATCCGACTGGTGGTATAACGTGTGCTTGGAAATTCCAAAAAACATGCTTAACCCCCTTCTTTATCCGTCTTCTAACCATTCACGGTATTTCTTTTCCGAGACCACGTAGGTGGTGAAGCGCATTTTCGTATGATATGTACCACAGAACTCAGCGCATTTCCCCATGTAGACACCTTTCTTTACTTTTTCAATCTCGTACACATTGTCCTTGTGAGGGAGCACATCGACTTTACCTCCTAACGATGGCACCCAGAACGAGTGAATCACATCCTTTGATCTTAGTGTGAGGACGGCTGTAGCGCCTTCCGGTAAATACAAATCATCTGAAGTCTTACCGTTCTCATAACGAAACGTCCAGTCATACCGCTTGGCCTCAACTCGCACTTGTACTTCTTCTCCAGTGGAATCTTCGGCTTTACTCATCGCCTCGCTATTGGGCGACTGGTTCATTGTGATTATGATAGTCGGCACAGCTAGAATGATTATGATGAGGATCGGGATTACGGTCCAAGTGATTTCCAGTTTCTTATTTCCTTCGGTTTGCGGCGGTATGTAATCATTTGACCCATCATCCCGGTATTTACTTACAAACCTTGCCATAAGGCCGAATACGGTCAGCAGCACAAGCACCATAATACCGAAACTAAAATAAACCAGCTCCGTCTGAAGCCTTGCTGTTTCACTTTCCGGATCCAGTACGCGTATCCCGCACCCACTCAACAGCATGAGTGAACCGATAAATGGCAGCCAGCGAAGTCTCATAAGTCATCTCCTTTCCTACTAAAACAAGGGTTTAAATGAGAAATGGCCAAGGTGTGTAGTTCCAACACTAATTGGTTTTCGAAACGAGTTCTTTCCTATTTAAATATAGTTTTTTAAAATATATACCCTGGCGTATGTAGACAAAACGCTAAATCTCTTAAGAATTGAAAGGAAAAAATCACAAAAAAGGGGCAACCGTCGATCATGACAGCTGCCCCGGGGACGCGTTCCCATTCCAATGTTAAAAGCGGACCCATCTCCAACAAACTAGCCGCCCCCAACCAGGGACGGCCTGTTTCTCATTCCTTCTCTTTTAAGAAGTCGCGCATGTAACGATTCACCACTTCCGGCTTCTCGTGATGCGGGGCATGGCTGACTCCTTCCATTCGATGAACATTAAGGTCACGGACATAATCGTCCACCCCGTCCAGGTTGCTGTTTTCAAAAGCAGGATCGGCATCGCCCCAAATGATTAACGTTGGTGACTCAAACATTTCATAGGGCAATTCCAGCGGCTTTTTAACATGCTCCTCGAACGGATAGAAAGATGCCGCACGATAATAATTAAGCATCGACTTCATCGCGTCCGGCTCCATCCACGAATCTATGTACTTCTGTTCATCTTCTTTGGACAAATACCCTTTTCTACGTCCAGGTATTGTCATCATTTTTCTTAACCGCTCCGCGTTGTTTTCCAGCAGTTTTTCATGAGAGTCCGGTCGCTGAAAATAGCCCATATAGCTGCTTGCTTCCCGCTGCCCAGGGTTCTCCTCTAGTTCCCGTCTGAATGTGTACGGATGAGGAGCATCGAACATGATCAGCTTCTTAATGTATTCAGGTTCCGTATAAGCGAGTGTCCACGCAATTGCACCGCCCCAGTCATGAGCGACTAATATGCAGTCCTTCTCTCCAAAAGCTTCAATCAGCTGCTTCACGTCCTCTACCAGAATGGACATGTCGTAAGAGGAAACCCCTTCCGGCTTATCTGATAGATTGTACCCTCTCATATCCACCGCAACGACACGATAATCTTTCGAGAATTCTCCGATTTGGTGATGCCAGTTGTACCAGAAGTAAGGGAAACCATGGAGAAACAGCATCAGTTCGCCTTCTCCTTCTGTGACGTAATAAAGATTGACGTCATTGACTTTCACATAGCCTTCTTTCATTATTCCTATCACCCTTTCTTCACATATTTCTATCATCGAGACACTTTACTCTTCTTGCTGTGGATTCGCAATTAGTAGGTATCACATTTTGGAAATTAGGAAATCCAACCTAATATACTCTGTCTGGGAAGGCTAAGGCTTTGTTCTATGTTTGAAATCAACTATCCGCAAATGGCTTCCGTTGCAGCTGCACAGCCAAGACTGCCAATCATACCGCAGACAGCAGCAAGGGCTACACCGCCTACTCCTGAAGTAATTCCGAGCGCTCCTGCGAGAGCGTAACACCCAACACTGCCTCCCGCTCCGCATAAAGCAGTGATCGCGTATTCACAAAAACCTAAGCTTTGCAGTTCGCTTCCATTGGATTGTTTTCCAAGTAATTCTTTAATCTTTCCATTCGCGTCTGTTTGGATTTGTTCTTGAGTAATAGACAGCCCATCCATATCTGTCAGATTCCCGTCTTTATCAACATCAACATTATAAAGCTCTACTTCTTCATCGCCCAACCCATACATCACATTCATATGAAAGCTTCCATCTTCCCCTAACGAATCAGCATACAGACCTTGATCAGAAATGACCGCCTTATTTTTTATATCATAAGTAAACTGAGCATAAACTAAGTGCTCGCTTTGTTCTGCTTGTTCTTTGTTGAAAACAAATTCAATATAAGCAAAGTCGCCATTTGCGCCTTCGACTTTATTGATGACAATATTATGTTGGGAAACCGAGTTGATCTTGGATCTCTTCTTGTATTTTTTATAGGCCGTCGTATGTTTCAAATCATTTCGGATTTGATTGAACTCTTTCTGACTGACATTGGACTCCATGTCTGCAGCAAATTCATCAGCGTGAGCATATACCGTAGCTGAAAAATTAAAGCTGGATATGATTAACGCTATTACTACAACTAAAAACGAAGCAGGTTTAAACAGACGTTTTTTCATCGATTCACTCTCCTATTTCTTCTTGTTATTAAATTTCATCAAAGCCAATGTTCCTAAAAAAATGATGAAAAAAGTGATGACAACTAGTGTCCAGTCCACTACCCTCCCTCCTCTCTTCCTGATACTTTGTACCCCTGTAAAAGGAAAGTAAACCAAATTTTGTAATTAATTTATCTCAGAGTGAAAACGAACGCGTCTATCCAAATTATAATAGTGTCTACCCATAAAAAAGACTCCCTATTCCAAAAGAATAGGAAGACGAGCTTTATTACTGGGATCCTACTTTAAAAGTGCCTGCCCCCTCTCTGTTAAAGTACTAACGCCATGGTGGGCAGGCACTTTTTCTCTGTGCAACTAGCTCCTCTCCCTTTCACAAAAAAGCAGAAACCCCTCATCTGGTTTCCACTTTTCCTTCTTGTAAGGCATCAGTTCTCTCTATCAAATCACCAATCGAAATGGTTTAGATGCTGAATTTCCTCTGCTTCAAACGCTCATTTTAAGGTTTGGAATTGTCTCCAGCCTTCTAATTGTGATATATCTTCGGCCGTATGTTTTGCATACCCTTCACAAATAAATCCTGATACCTCGCTCCCGTCTTGAAGTTCTACTTTTCCTATCCCTAAAGGAGCAGGGATAGAAGAGATAAACTGACCTAAAGATTTGAGAGGCATTTTCCATACTTCCACTTCAATACTTTTTCCGCCGTCCGACTGCTTAATCATGCCCGGTTTGGATGGATGACCAGGCAGTTTTATAAGCTGATAGCTTGGAGCCGTTTTCTCTTCTTTTACAAACTGTGCACCGCATTCAATCATTTGTTTTTCTAAAGGGTAGCCTCTCATATGAAGACCACACACTATGAAGTCGATACTCTCTTTATCTGTTAGTGGTTTTGTATGTGTAGAGGAAGAGTTCATAAATAAATCTGCCGCTTCAACCATTAATTCTTCCTGATCGGATAAACTGAAAAGCGTGACTCCAAAAGGAATTCCGTCAGCCGCTTCACCTGCAGGAATGGCAACAGCAGCCAAATCTAGTAGATTGCAATGATTCGTATAACGTCCCATATCACTGTTTGTTGATACAGGATCGCGTCTAACTTCATCTCTTGTCCACGTTCCTCCGCAAGTAGGCATGACCAGAACACAGTCTTGAAGCAATTCTTCTGCTTCCCGTTTTAATGATTGGAGTTGATGGATCGCATCAAACAAGGAAGCTGCATCATATTTGTCAGGTGCACCCGAACGCAATACTTTTTCTGTGACTGGATGGGCAGCGTTTGGATGTAACTCTACAAATTCTCCTAAAGCGGACCACCTTTCTGAAATCCAAGGTCCCCCATAGAGGATTTCTGCAGCTTGTTGAAATAATTTTGTATCCACATACTCTACAGGAACATTAAGTGTTTTTATTTTCTCCACAGTCTCTTCCCATGCCTTCTCATATTCGTGTTCATAATTTCCATAAAAATCAAGGGGCTCACTAGGAAGGCAAATTTTCTTTAGACTCGAAGCTATTGAAAGAGGCATCTCTTTCGACCATGGGTCAGAAACGTCTATTGCTCTTACTTGCTTATCAACGACAAGCGCGTCATTCAGCGTATGGGCAAACACAGATACCGTATCGATGCTTTCGCAAGCTGGGACCACCCCTTTTTTCGACCAGGCTCCTAAGCTCGGCTTATATCCCACCAAATTGTTTAAAGCCGCGGGAACGCGCCCGGAACCAGCCGTATCCGTTCCTAAAGAAAAGGCAGCCTGACCTCGAGCGACAGCTACTGCCGAGCCTGAACTCGAGCCGCCGCTGATCATTTCTTCACGGATAGCGTTGTGCGTTTCTCCATAGGGACTTCTTGTTCCTACAAGGCCTGTTGCGAACTGATCAAGATTAGCTTTTCCAACCGGAATGGCACCCGCACGAATCAAACGCTTTACGATAGTTGCATGCTCTTTCGGGGTATATGCATAGTCCTTGCATCCGGCTGTCATGGGCACATCTTTCAAATCGATATTGTCTTTGATGGCAAAAGGGATCCCCCATAGAGGGGCATCGGCTGGATCTATGAATGATAAACGTTCCAGATAAAATTCAATCCGCTCCATACTAGGCGGAGTGATCCATATGTTCATGGCTTCATCCTTGTCAGAACGATTTATAATTTCATTGATCACCTCACGAGGTGTGACTTGCCCTTTTTGGTAATTTTCCTGTAGCCAATGAATGGTTAACCTCTTAGGAATCGTACTCAATGGACGGACACCACACTTTCTTTTTCTTCCTTAATACTTGCGATCAACTGTCCCGCTTGCACTTGATCCCCAGGACTCACCTTAACAGAAGCGATATAACCGTCGCACGGGGCCTCTTGAGGGAACTCCATTTTCATACTTTCTTCTATTATAAGAACATCACCTTTTTGCACGTATTCCCCTGGAGAAACGAGGACTTTCCATACACTTCCCGGCATCTGGCAGCGGGCGGCTTTTTCTCCATCCGGAATCTCATCTTCTATGATTGATTCACCAGTATCTTCTTCTCCCACATGCTCCGCAATACCAAGTTCCTTCCACCTGTCTCTTTCAGCTTGAAAGGAAGCTTGCTGGTGATCTTTAAATTCCTTCGCACTTTCTTTAATCGATTCCTGAAACTCTAAGTACTCCCCAAGGTTAAACGTAGTTTCTGTAATATCCGCTTCAAAACGTCCGCGCAAAAAGTCTTCGCGTAGTTCCATTAGTTCTTCCGCTTCTACTGGGTAATATTGAATCTGATCAAAGAAACGCAAGAGCCATGGCTTACCTGGTTCAAAGCTCTCCGTAGAACGCAGTGGGTTCCACATTTGAATTGTTCGTCCAACGAATTGGTAACCGCCAGGACCTTCCATACCATAGACGCACATATAGGATCCCCCTATACCAACAGCGTTCTCTGGCGTCCAAGTTCTTGCTGGATTATATTTTGTTGTGACGAGTCGATGTCTGGGGTCTGTAGGAGTTGCAAGTGGTGCTCCTAAATAGACATCACCAAGACCGAGAACAAGGTAGTTAGCATCGAAGACGATCCTTTTCACATCTTCTATACTCTCAAGACCATTTATACGTCGAATGAACTCTAAATTATCAGGACACCACGGCGCCTCCGGGCGAACATTCTGCTGATAACGTTCGGTTGCTAACTGGGTTGATGGATCATTCCAGGATAGCGGAAGCTTTACTATTCTTGAAGGAACCTCAATGGACTCAAGCGGAGGCAATTGGCCATCAATTTCAAGCACTTTTTGACTTGCTTCCTTTACGGACATTTTTAATGGATCGATGTGAATCTGGAGCGAACGAACACCAGGGGTCATCTCTATAACTGGAAGACTATTTTGTGATTCTATTTCTTCCATTAACACTTGCACCTGAAAACGCAGCTTTAAGTCAAGCTCCATTTCCCCATATTCAACAAGGAGGTATTCGTCTCCGCTGCAGCGAATCGTGATAGGGAATCTTCGATTAGTTTCTTCATATTGAAAGATCGGATAATTGGAGGTGAGATTAGGATTCGGTGCTGGAAGAGTGTCTTCTAAAAGGTCCTGGCTATCTCCCTCTCCAATGCTCGCAAGTTTATCTTCCTGATCCTGGCGAAGATCATTGGCTTCTTCTATACTTAATAGTTGAAAATGTATGGTATCCCCCGGGTAAAGCTGACCGACTTTCCAAAACTCAGCAGAAGCTGTCGTTACAGGACAGACAAAACCACCGAGACTTGGCCCATCCGGCCCAAGCAGGATCGGCATGTCCCCAGTTAAATCAAGCGTCCCTACAGCATAGGCATTGTCGTGGATATTGGATGGGTGAAGCCCCGCCTCCCCTCCGTCTTCTCGAGTCCAATGAGGAGCGGGTCCTTTTAAACGTACGCCTGTACGAGAACTGTTAAAGTGAACTCCCCACTCCGTTTCCGTTAATTGAGTCAAATAGTCTTTCTGTAAATATTCCTCCGTACAGTGCGGACCAGGGATGACACCGATCGTCCAATGATTTTTTATCTGTGGTCGCTTTTCTAAAGGAAGTTGCTTTACCACTTCAGGCTGCTTTCCTCCATGAACCCCCAGCACGTCTCCCGGACGAAGCGCTCTGCCACCGTGACCGCCGAACCCTCCAAGCGTAAACGTAGATGAACTGCCTAGAATCTTAGGCATATCAAACCCGCCTTCGATTAACAGGTAGGCGCGCATGCCTTCTTTTGACTCCTTGAAGGATAGCGTCTGTCCTTTTTTCGCTAACACGGGCTTGTATAGAGGCACTGAGTCCCCGTTTAACTCAGCTTCCATATCCGCTCCTGTTAAACAAAACCACAGGTTACTTCGAAAACGATACGATCCTCCCCTGAGGGTCAGCTCCAACCCCGGGGCATTCTCCTCATTTTCCAGCAGTTGATTGCCAATGCGGAAAGAATAAGAATCCATCGGACCACATGGCGGAACCCCAACATCCCAGTGACCCGTTCGTCCCGGATAATCTTGAACTGTGGTTTGCACCCCACCGTCGATTACTTCTAAAGCATTCTCTTCTGGATGAAAGTCAGCTAACAACTGGGTGAATACGTCACCTGTTTTAAAACGGGATTCTCCTAGAAGGGATTGAACGTATTGAATATTCGATGTGACTCCATACATTTTTGTTTGAGAAAGAGCAGCCTTCAGCTTCTGAATGGCTTCTTCACGATCTTTCCCATGAACGATCACTTTAGCAAGCATAGGATCGTATAACGTCGTAACGGTAACACCGTCTGTGACCCACGTTTCATTTCTTGCTTCACTAGAAAAGGCAACCTTATCTAAGAACCCGGCGCTGGGACGAAAATCATGGAGACAATCTTCTGCGTAAATTCGTGCTTGAATACTGTGTCCCTGGGGTTGAAATACTTTAGTCTCTAATTCGCTTAAGTCACCAGACGCTTCTTTAACCATCCATTCGACTAAGTCTACTCCAAGGACCTCTTCCGTCACTCCATGCTCGACTTGAAGCCTTGTGTTTACTTCTAAGAAGTAAAATTCACGAGAATCAGGATCATATAAAAACTCAACCGTACCTGCGCTGCTATACCCCGACTCTAAAGCTAAACGTTTAGCTGCTTCCGCCATGCTCTTCCTTGTTTCTTCAGTCAATCCAGGAGCTGGACTCTCCTCTACTACCTTCTGGTTCCGACGTTGAATGGAACAATCTCTTTCTCCTAAAGCCACGACTTCTCCATTTGAGCGACCAAAAATTTGGACCTCCACGTGACGAGCTTTCGCGATGAATTTTTCTAAAAATAGTCCACCATCTTTGAAATTCGTTTCGGCAAGGTGGCGAACACCTTCAAAAGCAGTGCTTAGCGCTTCCTCATCCGCACATACACGCATCCCGATTCCGCCGCCTCCAGCTGTACTTTTCAGGATAACCGGATATCCAATAGATGCGGCTGCCTCTTTCGCTTCTTCAAGATTTTCAATCAAATCAGTACCGGGCAGTAATGGCACATCTGCCCTTTTCGCCATTTCCCTTGCCGAATGCTTCAATCCGAAGATTTCCATTTGGTCAGCCGTCGGACCGATGAAGACAATTCCTTTTTCCTTACAAGCACGGGCAAACTCTGCGTTTTCACTCAAGAAACCATAGCCGGGATGAATGGCTTCTGCCCCTGTATCGATAGCCGTTTGAAGGATAAGGTCAGCATTTAAGTAGCTTTCTCCAGCAGGGCCCTCTCCAATCTGCACCGCTTCATCCGCATGATCGACATGGAGACTGTCCTGATCAGCTTTTGTATAAACAGCAACAGAGGATATTCCTAGTTTCTTTAAAGTTCGCTCAATACGTACAGCAATTGGACCTCGATTGGCAATGAGTACTTTTGTAAAAATAGTAATGACCCCTTTCCGGTCTTAATAAAATGAATATTTTGATAATTTAACCTAAAAAATTATTGATCCCAAACCAGAAGTCGAATGGAGGTTGGATTAAATCCACTGCACGGGTTATTCAACTGCGGACAGTTACTAATCAGAACTTTTGTACGGCATTTGGCTTTCATTTCTACATAATGACCAGGACCGGAAATCCCGTCCTCAAATGATAATCTGCCCTCAGGCGTAACAGGTACATTCATAAAAAAGTTAATATTCGGCGCAACATCCCTTTTGGTAAAGCTTTCTCCATGCTTCGCCAGCTGGAGCATAAAAGTATCCCGGCAATTGTGCATCGGAAGTCTGTCATGAGCATACCGAACCGTGTTGCTTTGCGCTGAGCATGCTCCTCCCAGTGTGTCATGACGCCCTACTGTGTCTGCTACAATTTCAAGCAGTTCCTTACCCGATTCGGAAATTAACTTCGATCCAGTCGTTAAATACACATTCTTTTGTGCAGATATCGTTTGGATGGCGCTGAAATGATCTTCTGGATTGTCCGCGTCATAGAAAAGTGTGTCAGCTGCCTGATTTCCTTCTGTATCGACCAGACGTAACACTTGGCCTGGCTCTAACTCATACATCCACCCCTCGCCTGCAGGAAGGGCATAATCATAAACGGCATCCGCTGCTTCACGTGAACTCTTCACTTTGGTTAACATAGTCATTCTTAAATTCCTCCTAAAGAGTATTTGTTTACTGAGTAACGAGTTTGTAATAGTCCCAAGTGTTCTCAAAAGCCCGTTTATTTTCCGGACGAAAGTTTACACAATAATCATCTTCTTTCACAGATTCAGCCGGGAGCACTTCTATCTCTACCGGCACGGATGGATAGTCCTTCTTCGGGTCATGTGGATTGGGAGTGTTGGAAAGAAGAAGCACGACATCCATCTCCGTTCGCAATGTAACGGTATCTCCCCGCTTACAATGATCCTCTATGAAGTGCATGTCACCGGAGTCATCCACCTTAATTTTTGAGAAAAGGTTAAAAACCGGCACCATATCCCTAAACTGCAGTCCATTTCTCATTAATTCCATCGCCAGGTTCTCTTCCCCGCTTCTGAACCATTCGTTTTGATTCTCCTGAAAGGTGGTCTTTCCATATTTCTCATCTGTTAACTGGCGTGTCGTATATCCTCCAATCGGGTCGTGCCAACCTAGATCGTCCTCTACAATACTCGCCATCGCCCTTCCGTTATCACTCATCAGCACATTTCCTTTTGTTAATCGTGAGGTGTGCTGCGCTTTTAAGGTGTCCGGCATGTTGTAACTTTCGGTAAGGTTACCAGCATTAAATAGCAGACCTGATAGATTCGCTCCATCTTCAAGTGCTCGAATTCGAATTAGCTTTCCTTTCGAAATGATCCCAGACCACTTTGCACCAGAACCAAGAGTTAAATTCCATAGATTTTCCATTTTGAGTCCTCCTTAAGAATTTGGATAGCAAAGAAGTAAAATAAAAAAAGCCTGGGAGATTTGTCATCTCCCAGGCTTTTGTCCCTCCGTGTATATAGGGAATTTCCCTATACCGCTTTCTCTCGGACCAGCCTTGATCATCATAGATCAACGGAACCCTAGAAAGCTTTTTTGTCCCCGTTGCCGGGAACCTTATTGAATTTTTGATGTTGTAAGCAGTATAGCGAACCAAATTGGCCTCCTCAATACTTATGTAAGGTTTTCTAACAAACAATTTTCATTCACTATTTATTAATTTCCAGAAATTATTATTCAATTGTAAAAATCTGATTTTTTTGAGAATTCTATGTATAGGGCCAAACCCTACATGCAGAGCTAATGAAAGGGTGTTCATAAGTCACCAACCAAGATGTAGTTGTGTTAGAAAATCTAACATGTATGTTGCAATCTTTTATTTTCCTCCGAAGAATAGAGTCTATAAGATTTTTCGATCGAAAGAATCTAGCTACTATTCTCGCCTTTAGAAAGGGGTTACTATGAATAACCAACCAGAATTGAAGAGGACACTGACGTTATGGCAGGTCATTTTCTTAGGACTAGCCTGGAATACGCCTATGATTTATTTCTCTGTTTTCGGGGTCGCTTATGAAGGATCAAATGGGTTTCTAACAGCTGCCTATATAATGGCAGTTCTTGCTGTTCTTTTCACAGGCGCAAGCTATGCCATTATGGCAAAAAAAATCCCTATTTCCGGATCAGCTTACACTTTTGCAAAGAAAGCTATCCACCCAAATGCAGGGTTTTTAGTAGGATGGGTATTGCTTCTTAATTACCTATTTGCTCCTATAATTGCCTGTATTACGTTTGGAATTTTCCTTCATGCCGAGGTTCCTTCCGTTCCTGCTTATGTATGGATCATCGGATTAATAGTCCTTCTTGCTGCGATAGCGATTCGAGGGGTGAACTCTTCGGCGAACATCAGCCGCCTTTTCGTTATTCTGCAGATTATCTTTATGATTGTTTTTTGCTGCTATTTAGCCTATGGATTGTTGAGCACCGGAGGCGCAAGCAGTTTAATGTCCGCAGAACCTTTTCTGAATGTTGATATGTCCCTGCCTGTTGTTTTAGCTGGAGCTTCGATCGTTGTATTCTCTTTCCTTGGCTTTGACACCATGACCACTCTCTCAGAAGAAACCATTCAACCTAAGAAAACCATCCCAAAAGCGATTTTTATAATGATTGGTATTGTTGCCTTTCTCCATGTCGGTACGTCCTATTTCATCCAGACGGCTCTCCCAAATCTAAGCTTTGTTGATCCGGACTCAGCCGCCCTCGAATTAGTTGGAATTGTAGGAGGGAGCATTCTCCGTTCTATCTTTATAACTGTATTAATTGCAGCTATTTTCACACAAGGCCTTGCTTCTGTGACTAGTGTTTCGAGATTGTTATACGTGATGGGACGCGATTCTATCCTTCCAAAGAAATGGTTCGGATTTGTGCACCCTACCTTTAAAACACCTGTTATTAATATTGTGATCGCTTCAATCATTTCCTTATTGGCCATCTTTATAAGTATTGACGATGCCATTCGATTCGTGAATTTCGGGGCACTCAGCGCCTTCTTTTTTGTTAATATATGCGTAATCAGTCTATTTTTCAAAAACCAAAAACGCCTCTCAGTTTTAGGAATAGTAACGAACATGATTTTCCCTCTCATAGGAGCTGCTTTCATTGCATGGCTATTAGCTTTACTTGATTTGCCAACCATCATGGGAGGATTGGCATGGGTGGCTGCCGGTACCGTCTATTTAATCTATTTAACTAAGTTTTTCACGAGACCTTTACCAAATGCTGAATCTATCGAACAGCAAGCACCAGATCAAGCTAAAGAAGCCATTTAATAGATTAACTATACAAAAACCTCCTATCTGTTCATTTGAACGGATAGGAGGTTTTTGTATGAGAGCTCTTCCCATGGCCATCAATAATTTTCTAATGTGGAAGACACCAATACAAAAAGATAAGGATATAAGCGGTTCCAATCAGGTGGAATTATCCATTCTTCAACACTCCGGCCAGTTCACGTAACCGCAGCCTCTCTTTGATCTGATACTGCTTCCCTTCCTTTTGCAAATATCCTTTCTCACAAAACTGGGCCAGCACGTGCAGCAAGTGACGATAAGAAACGCCAAGGAAATCACAGACGGTTACGTGTTTTTCTTTGTACACTTCTCCATCCGCCGTCTGCAAGATAAAATCAGCCAGCCGGTTCTCAAGCGGAAACGAAAGACTTTTCGAGTATTTTGCGGACATGTTACCGGCTTTGATGCTTAAGAACTTCGTCAGCTCAAGGAGGAATTTCGTATCCCCCAGCAGCTGCTTGCGGAAGCGGTGAAGAGGAATCGCATAGCAGACCGTCTTTGTTGAAGTTTGGATGCCTTTGGTATAGTAAATTTCATTGACGAGCTCCATTTCACCAATGTATTCCTCGGCATTGATAAAATTAATCAGAGAGCTTTTCCCATTTTGATACGTGACATAAATCTTCGCCTTTCCCTCGATGACATAAAATAAATAGTCCGGGCGCATGCCCTCCCGGATGATCCATTCATCCCGCTGATATTCGTGAACTTCAATGAACTCTTCGATCGGAAAAGAAAACAAATCGGAGATCGGGTGTTCTTTTAAATAACGTTGCCTCTTTTGGTTCGTAACTTTTTTCATTTTCATCCGTCCAAACTATGAGATTTCTCATATTATTGTAGGGTTCTTCCTGATATGATGCAATCATTGGAGGAATGGAACAATGAACACATATCGCTGGATGAGCAGACAATTTTTTAGTTTTTATTTAACGTGGGGAATCTTTCTCCCTTATTTTACAGGATGGATGATCCATGCGAAGGGAATGTCGGTATCACAGGCAAGCTTAATCATGAGCTTAGGGCTTGTTGTCCGCGGCCTGTCCACCTTATTCGCCTTCCCTCAATTATCCGATAGATTCAGCAGTAAATTCTTAATCAACGCGATGACGCTCGGCACCATCATCGCCCTGCTGTTATCGATTCCGGCCGACTCATTTATGAGCCTGATGGTTGTCGTGTTATTTTTACACTTTTTCTATCCGACCCTGATGCCCGCCTTAGATACCGCAGCCGGTGTACTCGTACAGCATCGACAGCTGCATGATTACGGAAAGAGCCGTTCGTGGGGATCGCTCGGATTCGTCGCTGGCGGGATGATCCTTACCCTGTTTACCGGACGATTTGGTGATGAAGTGATCTTATGGGGATTGCTCGCCGGCTTGTTGGTCTTTATCAGCCTAGGCTTACTACGCGCGCCTCAGGTCTTATCTGAAAAACCGCAAGCGAATGATAAAGTAAAAGGCGGCATGCTGAAGGTGTTTAAAGTGAAGCACTTTGGCATCGTCCTGATCATAGTCATACTCCTACAGGCGGCGCACGCTTCCTATTACAATTATGGCTATATTTATTTACAGGAAATCAATACGCCAACCTATTTAATTGGAGCGATCATTAACATTGCCGTTATCGCAGAGATTATTTTCTTCATGATGGCAGACAAGGCATTTCGCAATTTCACACCAGGATCACTCCTGATCTTAGCCGCTCTCGGCTCTACAATTCGCTGGATTCTCGTGTTTGCTTTTCCAAGCGTAGCGGTCTTCTCGATTTCACAGGTGCTGCATGCCTGCTCGTTTGCGATGGGACATTACGCATTTATGCAATACTTAATTAAAAATATTGCCCCAGAGTTGATTACAAAGGCGCAAGGCATCTACGCGGCCATCGCGATGAGCTGGAGTACAGCCGTATTTACGGTTTTTGGCGGGTTCTTATATGAGATTGAGCCTGGCTACGCTTTTCTCGGAATGGTCGTATCGACGATTCCATCGCTGCTGATTGCGATTGTTTATAAAAAGCTGGAGCGAAAAAGTGAACTGGAGGCTGAGATGGCGGGATAAGATTAATAAAAGTGCCTGACCCTCTCTTTAAAGCTTTAGCTTCTTAGGGGTCAGGCACTTTCTCTATTTTCTACGTTTGCGCACTCGCTTTCAGCGATTCCTATTAATCAAAACGACTCTTTTTAAAAAACAAACGAAACAATTACAGAAAACAACAGCCCAGACAGATAGAATGATGAAGCTCTGTACCACAGAATCTCCTGTACTTAAAATGCTCAGCAATCTAACAAGACTCCTCCATAACAGGATTTGGATGAGTTTTTGTTAGAAAGATAATTTATCAAGTTCATTAGAAACATGTTGGTAGCAATTACTTTGAAACGCATAACTTGTTGAAGAAACCCCTCCAAAATCATAAAAGCCTGCGTCTTCCATACCTTGACTTATGGATTGGTAAATAGAGAAATAATCAACATCATCTTTTTCTTGGTTAAAATCTGTTGAGTTCAACAAGTATTTGTGAGCCAAGATCATTTGTATTAGGTAACTAATCAAAAAGTTATGGTTTCCGCGTGGTTTTTTTCCATCTATAAACTGTTTAGAGAATATGTTTGGTATGCCTGAAGCTTCGGAAAGATTCTGAGAAAATTCAATGAATAACTCCAGATAATCTTTAACTTCTTCTTTTTTCCTTTCAAGTTCATCTCCATCTATATCTTTCATATTTTTCATGAAATGTGCCACAAGGTAAGGAGTATCATTTTTACCAGAAATTAAGCCAAATTGGTTATAAGCTAAAGTTACATAAAGATTGTAGTTTATAGTTTTATCTCTTATTTTCTTTTCGTTAACATTAAATAATTGGTACCATCGGCTGTCTGTTAGCAAATGTTGAACATAGTCTTTAAACCAGAATGAAAATTCCGAACGATACATAACTTCATTTAATTCCTGTTTTGTTAGTGGATTCGTTTCTTGGTTAAACCTTAAGAAAACCTCATATTCTAATCCTGGATTATTAGATATATCAATTGAATCTACCCTTATCTTGGTTGAGAATTCAAGTTTGTTACGAATTTTAGGAGGTAGCTGAGCAAACTTTTTTCCCTCTAATGATTTTAAGATTTTTAAGTCACGTAAAGCATATTCATTGTTAAAAAACCTATATATAGAATTTAATCGATGCATTCCATCAATAACGTTAAACAGCAGCACATCTGACTCTAAGTTTTTAGATAGATATATAACAGGGATAGGTATTTCTAATATTAATGATTCAATTATTGAAGATTCCTTTTTTATCGTAAATTTATACTCACGTTGATAAATTGGGTCAAGAATAATGCCGCCGTGTATATTATTGGAACCCTCATTAATTTTTTGGACAAGTGTATGGGCTGTAAAAGTGTCTGGGTCTGTTGCACATTTCCATTTTTCTAAATCGATATCATCTGTTAGATCAAATAACTCAAGATTTTCTCCTCGCAAATTACTCCACTCCAATTCCTTAGAAGTTGACATTAAGTAAATAATATTCTGAAAATTATTAAAAGTCAACACTTAAATTCCATTTTTTATATTAATATAGTCGTATTTGGCGAAAGGAGTGATTGAGGTGTCTCGTTTTCTAAAGGTTACGTTTTAAAAAGTGACCGGCCATTTTTGGAGGGTCATTCTTTGAAGAGTAATTCTTCCTCAGCCTCTTCTGGTTTAATTTCCTTTGTTTTCATCTTCACTTTAGGAGGGGTATATAATTCTATCGGTTCATAGTGGCGAGTAGATTCATTTGCCCAGTCGTGAACTTTAATGTCCCAATTATTCTGAAAATAAAAATATTTATTGGCGTATGCAATATAACGACCTTTTTGAAACAGGATACATTTATCATATGGCATATTTTCTTCTGCTTGGACAATTGAGAATTGATTCATGGTTAGAGAGTAAAAAATCCCCCTCATAAAGAGGAGGACAACGTCATTTTCAACTAATGGCCGAATAAGGCGGAGAGGGATCATAATCCGAACATAGTTTTCCAATTGTAATACTCGGAGCCGGCCCACATCCCTATTCTCCAACGATGGCATCCATTACCCAGTTCGTTCGCGCACCCGACTCTCCTGTACTTGGACAAACGCCTCTACCCTCAGTCAGTTCCTTAACGATCGTATCAACAAGCGGCTGATGGACATGCTGCGGCCGTTCAAAACTCCACTCTTCTTTTCCATCAGCGGTGGTTAATACAACAGGGTCGTTTCCGAAGGTAGAAAAGCTAATCTTTCCCTCGCTTCCGATAATTTCATTCCGATCGACATCTTCAAAAGCCGTAAAACACCACTTCCCAACACCATGAACGCCAGATTCAAATTGATATGTACCTGTCACGATATCTTCTGCCTCATAGTAACCTACTTGATTCGAAGCAAAACCCTTTGCCTTCTGAATCGGTCCGAGCAGAAAATCGAGAATATCGAGTGTATGACTCGCCAAGTCAAAAAACAATCCACCTCCAGACGCTTCAGGCTTAAGCCGCCACGGAAGATTTTCAGAGTCCTTCACATCTTCCCTCGCTTTTTGATACTGAGTCGAAGATACAAAACGAACCTCGCCTATCGTATTCTCATCCAGCAGCTCCTTGACCTTCAGAAACCGCTCCTGCGCCCTACGGTAGTAAGCCACATACAAAGGAACTCCAGCCTCTTTACAAGCAGCAACCATTTCATTGCATTCATCGAAATCACGCGCCATTGGCTTCTCCACATAAACAGGTTTTCCTGCCTTTGCCGTCTTCAGCGTATATTCCTTATGCGAACTCGGCGGCGTAGCAATATAAACCGCATCAACCTCAGGATCGTTGATCAACGCGTCCGCATCATCGTACCACTTTGGAACGCCATGTCTTTCCGCATAATCTTTAGCCAACTCCCCCGTCCTCCGCATAACTGCAACAAGTTCTGAGTTTTTAACCTTTTGAAACGCAGGCCCACTTTTCTTCTCTGTAACGTCTCCGCAACCGATGATTCCCCAGCGGACTTTTTCGAATTTCATGGATAGATTCCTCCTCAAATGCTATTTTTAATGCAGATGGATTTGTTATCGATTGTATCAAAGAAATTATAGGAATAGAGAAAAAATTGGATTAGAAATGGTAAACGCACTCTAAACAAGCTCTATTAGTACCACTGTGTAGATCTGGTGTCTCCAAACTTCAAGATATTCTGATGCTTCCATAACAAGTTAATTCTGTTCAACTAGATCCCCTACTCAAACTAATTACGCGTGAAGTGACATTTATAGTCAAAAAATAGTCTAGGAAAGATCTAAATCACTTGAACTAGCTTTATCGTTCTAGACGCTTACACCTCTTTCACCTGTCTTTATCGTTAAAGAGTCAGGCCAAGAATACCTGATAATATTATTTAGTCAGCTTTTTTCAGGTATTATCACTTACGGATACCCAAAACAATTCGAAATAAATGTAATAATCAATCCAACTATATTAGTTACACATTTTGAGACATAGATTTAATTTCACACTTTTCAAAGTTATAATATAGTTACTATTAAGAAAATTGAAAGGAAAATAATTATTCTAAATGAACGTTTAGCCCAATTAAGGAAAAACTCAAAATTAAAACAAGATGAACTGGCAAGAATTGTCGGCGTAGCTAGGACTACATATGCCATGTACGAACAAGGTAAAAGACATCCTGATTATGATACAAAAGGAGTAGTACATATGAATAAACAAAATAGACCTGGAGAACAAACGATTACGGATGACATATTAAAGATGGAATTTGACCTTAATACAATCACTCATCTAGGGGCTCAATTATATAGTTCCCTCCCCCCAGTAATTGGTGAATTAGTTTCAAATTCTTTTGACGCAGAAGCAGAAGTAGTCACTATTACTATTAACAGGGATTTAAAACAGATTAAGGTTTCCGATGATGGTCACGGAATGAGCTTTAGCGAGCTTAACACTCACTTTCTTAGGATAGGACGAAATAGAAGAACAGACAATACAACAGGTTGGTCTAAAAACAACTTACGAAAAGTTACCGGGCGCAAAGGGTTAGGCAAATTAGCAATCTTCGGAATAGCGGATGAAATTACAGTTACAACAGTTTGTAATGGTCTAAAAAATTCATTTGAGATAAACTACAATAAAATCAAACAAATATCCTCTCATGAAAGATATTATAAGCCTGATATTCTTATAAAAGATCAGGTTACTAGTGAAACCGATGGTACAGAAGTAGTTATAAGCAATATCAGGTTAAAAACTATAACACACACTATCTACTTAGCTAGAAGCCTTTCAAGTAAATTTGAATTTTTTGATAAAAATTTTAATGTGCACATAAAAGATAAAGAGATGGATGTTACAGTTACAAATGAATTGTTTATTGAGAAATTAAACATAGACCAAGAGTGGACATTCCCAACTGACTTTCCAGAAGACAAATTTGATTGGTTAAGAACTAAGAATGTAAACGGTAAAATATTCACTTGCAATACACCTTTAAAGTCTGAGGATAGAGGATTTATTTTATATGCACGTGGTAAATTGGTTCAAGAAAGGTCTTTCTTCAATGATAGATCTAATGATTTCTTTAACAATTATGTTTTAGGCCATTTCAATATTGACTTTGTGGATGAAAAGAATGAAGATTTTATTTCTACTGATAGGAGTTCCCTCTTTTGGGAGAATGATGATGAACTAATTAAATTAAAATCTGAACTAGACTCACTAGTCAGGTATATACAAACAAAATGGAGAAAGTATCGTGAGAAAGAAATGACCACACAAGTTACATCAATACTAGATAAGGACTTTTATGATGAACTAAATAAACAAGAAAAGACAATGGTAGAAAATATTACAAGATCCTTAGTTAAAGATTTTTCGCAAAATAATAACCCATCAAAATAAAAGACTTATTGGGAATAATAAAAAATCAGATTAAATTTGATTCATTCAAGGAATTTATTGAAGAACTCAATGATCAAGAAATTAATGTAGAGAATATTGAGCGTATTAGTAAAGACTGGGAATCTATTGAAATAAAGGAAATGGCGAAAATTTCAGTGGGTCGAATAGAAACTATTGAAAATTTGAAAACTTTATTAATGGTAATGAATCTGAGACAAAAGTTATTCAACCCTTTTTAGAAAAATTCCCTTGGATTTTAGATCCTAAAATGACTAGTTTTGAAAGAGAAGTCACTTTCAAGAAATTACTAAAAGAAAACTTTCCTGATGAAGAGCTGGAAGGTGCAAATAAGAGAATAGATTTTCTTTGTTCCAATAATAACAATGTTGTACACATTATCGAACTTAAAAGACCAAAGGTCAAGATTGGAATAAAAGAGGTAACTCAAGCAAATGAATATGCGGCTTTTATTGAAGAAAAATACCCACATGTTAATACAATTAAAACCTATCTAATTTCAAATAACACAAATTATGACGGACAGACTAAAAGAATGATAAAAAGTTTTCAACAATCAGGTCAGTTATTCGTAAAGACCTACAATGAATTGCTGCATGAATCAAAAGAATATCATAAACAATTCATACAATTAAGAGATGAGATAGAAGCATTAAAAAACCACTAAAACAAATGAAAGTGACCCTCTAAGTATATGAGAGGGTCACTTTCATTTGTTTTAGATCTATCAAAAGCTGATTTACTAACTGTTTTGCTATTAATGGAGGAACGGAGTTTCCAATTTTATTGCCACAGTGCTAAATTATTCAAAATAATTATTATCGGGGAAAGTTTGAATTCATGCTGCTTCCCTAACAGTTAAAGAGAGACATTTACGAATATCTGCTTATATAATAATGCCCATCTATATAAGCAACGATAGTATGAGATATACTCTTGTAAGGTACAACTTTAAATCTCTCCAAGAGTGTACTCGTGTTTTTGTGAGTGATCAACTCTTCTGGCAGTAAACCAAAGAACGTCGGGGATGATAAGATTACAGCCGTTTATTATTGTTTTAGAGAAGGTAATAATATACAGAGGTGATAACATGGCAGATGTAATGACTAAAGAACAGAGAAGGAAAAATATGAGAGCAATAAAGTCAGTATCTAAACTTGAATCACTAGTAAGCAAAGAATTGTGGAAAAAAGGATATAGATTTAGAAGAAATTCAAAGAACCTGAAAGGTAAACCCGATATTTCGATAAAAAAGCATAGGGTTGTTATATTTATAGACTCATGCTTTTTCCACGTCTGCCCTACACATGGAAATATGCCAAAGACAAATCGTGAATTCTGGAAAGAAAAACTGGACAGAAATATTGAAAGAGACCGGGAAATTAACCACTATTACGAAAATCGCAGATGGAATCTCCTGAGGATATGGGAGCATGAAGTGAGAGATGACTTGGATCAAGTCATAACCAATATTTCAGATTTTATAGAGGCATCGAAAAGAAATGATTAGCTTCCGTCTTCTTCTTTAGACTATCGGGTAACATCATCTCGTGAATTCAACTTACGCAAAACCATTTTCAGCTTGCCCACTACATTTAGAAATGACTCACTTCTGTTCAGAGTGAGTCATTTGGTAAAGGCTGATGCAAAACTGGAATCACATCCTTTTGCTTGTTGATGAAGGCTTAGTATAGACCCTCCTACAACTTCAGCGAGCTTAGGTGGAACAGCATTTCCAATTTGCCGGTATTGCTCATTTCTTCCACCACAAAAAATATAGTCTTCAGGAAATGATTGTAACAACTGCGCTTCATAAGGTGTTAAACTTCTTGGCTGCTCAGGATGAATAAATTTAAGTCCGTCCTTTTCCATATGAGCTAATATAGTATTAGAAGGTTTATCCCAACTATGTTTAACATACGTATCCTTATGCTTATTTTTGTTATAAGGATAAAGGGCGTCCAATAATTCATCATAGTCGTCAGAATCCGGTTTCATAAAGCGTGAGGAGTTACTTCCGGGTCTGGTACCAATAAAAATTATGATATCACGAAAGTTATGTTCCCGGGATTGATGGTTATTAAAAGGTTGATTATCCATATAATTATTAATCCCTAACTCAATTACTAATTCATTATAAAGCTTTATGAATTTTGAGAGATTATGAAGTTTATAGCTCTTTTTATTTTTGATTAACATAAACTCTTCATTTAATCTTTCAGATAATTCTATTATTCCCTGCTTACTGCCAGAATTATTTTCTTTTGTTGCTAAGTCTTTTATATTTTCAACAAACAGGCTCAAGACCTTTTCGTAGTTGTCCTTTACTACATCTATATTCTTAAGTTTATCTGATAACGAAATTCTGGGTAACCGTATCGGAAGATGTTTAATAGCTTCTGTAGTATTATAAGAATTATGTCCAAAACCATGGGTTGGTTCCAATTTGGGGTTCTCTAGTTCTAATCTATTTGCAATGATAATAATTCTTCTTCTATGTTGCGGGACTCCGTAATCAGCTGCATTTAGAACTTGAAACCTCTCGGATATACTATTTTCAATATTTGTTGTATAGCCTTTAGATTCTAGTTCATCACAAATCAATTCAATTACTTGTACTTGTTTATTCATTAACCCGTCTGCACCGTCTATTTTTTTTGATAACATGCCTTCAACATTTTCAAAAACCACAAAATCAGGTTTTAAATGGTCAACTATCTCAAAAAAATGTTTATATAGTGTATTCCTTGAGTCTTTTTTTAACTTCTCACGCATTTCTTTTGACCCGGATCTGGATGGCCCTGCCAAGGAGAAGGTCTGACATGGTGGTCCGCCAATTACTACATCTATATCTTTACATGATTTATATATTTTTTGCTTCACTGAAGAAAGAGTGATATCACCCTGGATAACCCTATCCTTACCTAAATGGCCACGCAATGTTTCACAAGCAGCCGGGTCCAGCTCAACAGCTTTTGTAATTTCAAAATTACAGTTTGGATAATCAGCTTGTAAAAAGCCCGTGGAAAAGCCACCTCCACCTGCAAAAAGATCAAGCACTTTTAATGTCTTCATTCGCTTTTCTTCCTTTTAGATGTACTATTTTACTACCTATTATTCTATCTATTTATATAAAAGAAGACAAGAACAGTATCTTGTCATGAAATGAATTGATTTAATTCTTGTTTTTTTGCTAATATCAAAAGTCTCTTTAAAGCTTTTTTCTCAATCTGTCTTACCCTTTCCCGGGTAACACCTAAAATATCCCCAACTTCCTGCAGGGTTTTTTCTTCCTCGTTATCCAAGCCAAATCGGAGGCGCAGAACATCTTGCTCTCTTTTTGATAAATGTTCTAATATGTTTACTAACTCCTCAGACAAAACCTTTAATTCAACTTCCTTTTCTGCATTGATGTCGGACCAGCACTTTTCATTATCCGGTTCTTCAATATCACAAAGCTTGTTAAGATCCTCTCTTAATTGTTTATCCGTCACCTTATAATATAACCTTGATATTTTATTGTTAATAAATTCTCCTGCAAACCAGGGGTTCGTATATAACAGCTCATTCTGTTTTGAAACATATCCCCAGTACTGTTCAAATGAAACATAATCAATGGTATAAAGAGAAATCGTGTTAACAGCCCTCTGATCAATCTCTGCATCAGCTATTTCCCGTTGCACAGGAAGTCTGCCATAGTTTATAAGGCTATTGTCTATCAGTTTATCCATTTTGTCTATCTGTTCTATCATATGAACTGGTATTCTAATTAGATTGGCCATATCGGCTCTTTGCCTACTTATACGCTGTCTCAGCCATACTTTAAGGTAATTGGAAAAAGAATTCACACCATTATAGCTTTTAACAGCATTCTGTATGGCAAAAAAACCTTCCTGTACTAAATCCATATATTCGATGGAATACAATTTCCTTGAATTGGCAAATTTACACAGTAGTTTTGCATATGCTATCGTAATGATTTCTGTCAATTCTTCTTTACTGGCTGCCCTTTTTACTGCTTCCGGAAATCTGACTCCCTCCTGCTTTTTTGCCCACTTGCTGAAAGAACTATAAAGTGGGGGAAGTACATATTCCTCATCAAACGGATAAGGATCAATATGAGATCTATTATGATTAACAAATCCCAACTCTTTTTCTGCTTCATCCGATTGTATGATCTGTTCGGTGTTCAGTTCAGCATCTTTTCCTTCCTCATCCACATAAAACCTGGATAATTTAGTAATATTTAGTTTCCAATACCCTTTTTTAGAAGCTATACTTTCAAAACACTCATTTTGGCTGAGTAAATTATAAACAGTCTTCTTAGTTGTTGATCTAATCCCATTTATCTGATCAAGCAATTGTGTCCAGTGGATACCGGATGGATAGGTTGCAAGAATTTCGCACATTAACGTAAAAATGGATTTATTAACTGTTTTACTTTCTTCTGCTATCTTTCCAATATCCAGATATCTGGATTGTTCTTCCTTATATCGTTCATCAAAACCAATAATACTGATATTGAAAGTTTCTTTTTCAACATTTTCTATCTTTAATTTGTGTCCTGGTTCAATTAAGTAATCGCCGTAGAAATCATAAATACCATCCCCATAAAAAGTGTATCTTTCATCTTTTTCAATCCACCAGCATTCATAAATAAAACCCTCAACCTGGATTTTTATTTTGCCAAACATTTCATCACTGCTGAAATGTTCGGATAAGCTGCCCGGTACATTCAGATAACCTTTAACTCTTTCATAATAAGAAATGGTGTTGTACGAGTATGATTTGCTATCTTCGTTATCTTTCTGGACGTTTTTCTGCAGATCATCCCGGCTGACATTATGATTTTCAGCAGATCTCCTTAAATCTTCAGCATTTTTAATAACAGGTACAGATCCATGAACAGAGTTATTAAATCCCTGTTTATCCAAGTGTATTTCAGGCGCTTTTCCCAAAAATATATAAGTCCCTTTTTTCACTCTTGCAACAGTGGAAACTAAGGTGAAGAATTCCTCAATCGCCTGGTAATACAAAATGAAGGCGCTTTCGTTAGCTTTTATTCCAAATATATCAGGAATACAGTCCTTTATCTTAAAATCTTCATCCTGAGATTTAACCCAATTCATCAGTTTCACACTTGCCCGAGCTACCTCTTCTGCTATCTCTTTAGGAACTATTAAATCTTCAATAGCTTCATCATCACTGTTATCATCCAGATTAACAGAAATAAGGTTTTTCCTGATATTGAAACGCTCGTCAATTTGAGGTGCAAAGATTGTTGCGTCTGTATCAAGCTTATATTCAATCTGTACTTTTTTTATCAGTTCATCTGTTTGTCCGGATTCTATTTTTTTCTTCTGCATATATTCGAATATTAAATCGTTTACTAAACTCCATTCAGATAACAGCCAGTAATGGGTCCCTTCCAATTCTGTGAATCTTATATCACTTTTTAAATAGTTATCACATTCATTTAGAGATACCTTATTGGGAAACATACTTATTATCTCTTTAACTTTAAATGGCCGGGCAATTTGTCTGACGTAGTTTATAACTGAATTTAATTCTTCATTTTCACGTATTTTAATTTCCCACAGGTCGTTTTCATCTTCCTGGAAATAAGATTTTTTAGCATTTAGAGCTAGGTTAACAAAAAGCTCAACGTCATTAGCTGAGCTTTTAATCCATGTTTTTTTTAAAGAAAGCACGATTTCATGATAAGGTAACTTTCCACTGGAGCTTTGGGCCAAACTTTTTTTAATAAGACTGATATTACTGTAAACGGGACCTGATTTCTGTTTACTGGTATACCCCATTTCCTTTTGTCACATCCTTAAGAAAAGGGTTTTAATCCCCCTCCTAAATTGAATTGAAAAAACCAAATTCGTTTTCATCCGATTGAAATAGTGACAAACGATCAAGTAAAATATTGGACCATTCGCAGGATGTTTCAGAAACCAATGAACACGCATGACACGCTGACAGGTTCAACCTGCTCTCTACTACATTTTCCGCTTCACTGCACAACGGGTCTGAAGTACAGACTTTCGCTCTTATAATGGCCTGTTTTAACAACTTATGAAACTGCTCTTTTCTTCCCTGCTGAATAATTCCTCCTAGGGATCCATCGGAATCCGGTGAGCCTGTATAGAGTAATATCCCGCACATATCCTGTCCGCAATAGATCTTTTCCCTGATGGAATTAGATGAATAACCACATGACAAAGACAATTCCCGTATCAGGGCATGTGATAAGGAATGTAATAATAAAAACCTCTCTGTGAAGCGACTATCATTTTCCCAGCCTTTTTCTTCCCGCCAATCCTGATATCTCCTTAACAGCTTAGTATAACGATTTTTGACTTCTAAATTACTCTCCCAGTTTTTCAGCTCATCTTCATCGAGTTGAATAAATAAACCCTCTCCCAATATTTCAACAGCAGGCAGCCAGTCAATATCTCTATCGCTGGATAGATAAGAATATGAAACTTCAGAGTCATCATTAGGATCTGGATAGTCTATTCTCGTAAAGCCTCTAAGGGCTCTTATCTCTCTTAAGCGATGCACTAAGACTGTTCTTGATATATACTTCTCAATAGACCCGTCTACAGGTTCTTCCTCAATGTGAAAGTGTTTCGTAACTTTTTTCTTATCCTGAAACGCTCTCCATTCTTCATACCTGATATCCTCCCTATCCTGACTCATTTCATATTGCTGTTTTATTACTTTATAGATACTTTCAAGTTCTTCTTTTTTAAAACCCCTGAAAATATATCTGAGACCGTACTTGAGTCCTTCAAACCCGTCATGTTCAATAATATCAAGAATATCTTTCCATTTACTGCTGACAAGCTCCTGAACATCATCCGTCCAGGGTGGTATGGATAAAGCACTGATACTTGAAGAAAAATAGACATTGGACGCCCCTCTCTGTAAACCTCTAGGGACTTTATCACATCTATTACTTTTTTGCCTCTTCCATGGACTACTGCCATCACACTTCCCTAATATACCTTCCAATGCGTTCTTCTTCAGTGCACCTGAAAGGGTATTCTTGCCTTTTTTACAGCTTTTGCATTCAATCATTACATCGTCCAGTGCAGAACTGGAGCCTCTTGTTCTTAAATACAGATTTGGATTATCACACACATTTTCTTTCCCTTTGTGAGCCCACTCTGCCCAAGGGAAATCATTAATATGACCATCTTCACATGCCATTACAAGACGAGCGGGATAGGCAGGAATTCTTTTCGTGGAGCAGTCACAGAAGAATCCTTGTCTATCGCGGTTGAAGTTCTTTCTCAATGAACCACATTTAGAACATACACGGTATTTAGGAAAGGATATTACCGGAATACCCCCTCTGCCTTTAGAGGACTTAGGTTCCAAAAACGAGGATATATTTAATCTCGCTGACAGTCTTGGTTCATATAAAGGTTTATAATAACCTTCCTGCTCTACCCAGTCCTGTAAACCCATAACCATTACTGAATCATCTTTGAAGTCAACCAGAGAGCCGGGTCCAAAAGTGGTTACGATCTGACTCGGCCGCATCCCCCCCGGGCTTTTAAAACTCATTGTTCATCCTCCTCATCCCAGAACGTATAATAAGCATCCACCTCTGCCTCTACATCCCTGAGCGAGTCAGGAATCAGTTCTGCATTTTTTATATCCTGATTAATACTTCTGAATAAGACAGGTGTGTCTCTCGGTGTAAACTTAAATTTCTGATATAGAAGATTATCTGGATTATCATTAATTCTTTTTTCCCACCAACCTAAAATTTCATCTATTTCTTCTTCTATATATTCATTATCAATTTCATCTATTTCTTTACATCGTTCAACAATAAATTCCCTGATTTCATCAATATAGCCATTTTCTTTTGTGAACTTTTTAGCATCAGTATTCCGATATAATCTTGAATCCAATTGTCTGAGGAGGCCGATTATAACCGCCATCAGTCCCTTATCTCTGGAACGGTAGGAATAGGGAGTTACACTTGTCGCCTCCACGTGAGAGTAAAATTTAGAATGATAAGAGATAAATTGTTCATAATGAGATATGTCTCTGGGTCTGGACCAGTTATAAAGTGTAAAGACAACTCCCGGATACTTTCGTCCTACACGACTTGAAGCCTGGATATATTCAGATGTACTTTTCGGCTGTCCCGTAATCACCATCATCCCCAACCTGTCAATGTCAACCCCGACAGAGATCATGTTAGTTGCTAAAAGTACGTCTACAGCCTTTTTGTTATCCGCATTCTGTTCAAGCTTATTAAGTATGGCAGGAATATCAGTTGCATCGATCCGGCTTGTTAATTCTTCCTTATATTTTATGAATCTCTGTTTTCTCTTATCGCTAACAAGGTATTTTATTCTGTCAGGAATATCATCTTCCAGTAAACGCAAGGCTCCTCCAAGCTCGCGAAGACTGTTAAAATAACCTGCAAGTGTCCAGTAAGGGTTAACATCTTCTCCCTGTTCTTTTAAATCATGTCCTTTTTGCATGAGCTTGGCGTAGATTCTGACAAGAGCTGTCTTACCGGAGGAACCTGGGAAATATAAACCAATATACTTTCTACCCGGCTTTTTATCACTCGTTACTTCATAGGAGAAAAATGAATCATCACTATTAATTCCTGAAGGAGGAAATTGCTGCACATCTCTGTTAAATACTCCTTTGACTTGCGAATCCGCTCTCCTGATTGTTGCTGTCGAAGCCACAACTTTAGGTTTGATTTTTTCCCCATTTACTTCATCCATGGATAAAAAGTCAATCGCGGACTCATATAACCCCACCATTGACCCCAGCGGGCCTGATATAAGATGAAGTTCGTCCTGAATAATCAACTCGGGCGGTCTTAGATTTTCAATTTCCACCGTCCTTGATTTAGGTAAATCACCAGTCGCATTATGAGTTCCCGGATGGTCATCTCCTTCACGAATAAAGCCGTGTCTCTCGCAGTACCGGTCAACTTTCCCGAAGATGCTGGCAATTGTCCCATTCCACGGCAGGCGGGCAAACTTGTCAACTGTACCAATTAAGAGAGTCGGGCACTGGTTATAAATGGCCTCATCAACTGTATACGCCGGTATGTTATGCCTATGAAAAAAACAATCATTGTTTTCACATTGAATGGTAAAGACTTTTCTGTTGACATTATAAGACTCGGGTGTCAATTCCTGACCACACTTCGGACAATTGTGCAGTTGAATAGGATTACCCCCGTACACTCTTTCATTGTTCCTTAATTTATAAAGAGCTTCTGAAGCTGAACCATCACCGTCTAACTGGTTTGGGGTAGTTCCCCCTCCCACCCAGAGGCCAATACTGAAACTCTTTTGTCCCCATTTTTCAGGTTTTTTAGTCCGCAGATATTCTGCTGCACATATCAGAGCACTTGCTCTCTGAAACTGTTGAATCGTTAAAAGTCTTAATGTATACCGCATAATAACAGTTGTTCCGGCATAGCCTTCAACTCCATCCGGTGCACCTTTCAATCTCCTCAGCGCCATAACAAAAGCAGCTAATCCTAAATAAGCTTCTGTTTTACCGCCACCAGTAGGAAACCATAATAAATCAACATAATCTCTTTCCTCACATAGAGGATCTACAATACTTTTTATGTTCAGCAGAATGAATGCGAGCTGGAAGGGGCGCCAACGTCCTTTAAAACTCATCTCCTCAAGATGTTTACCATTTGTACGGTAATATTTAGACGCTTCAGAAAAAGATCGCTGGTATAACATTATTTCATTTGCAAATTTAAATGCCTCAAAGTACTGGTCATCACTACAGACGATATCTATACCTTCTTTAATCCGTCCATACGCTTCTTCCAGATACTCGATATGCTTATCCCGCTGGCTAACTAAATGATCATCAACCGTTATTTTCCTCTGATTATCGATCCATTTTTTATATTCACCAAGAAGTGGTGAAAGCTCTTTCTTTAAGTCTGAAGGACTCCCTATATAAGATAAAACATACATATTCAAACCTATCATGTCTTTTATATCCAAGTGTTCAACCGCCGGCACTTCATATTCAGGTATAAAGGAAGTTTTTATTTTCATAGCAGTATGATTTGTAAAATCATACCATTGAACGGAACAACCATGACCAACAGCAAAATCGGGATTATTCCGGTAGAGAAGTCTAGAGCGATCCAGATCTTTATCATCAATAAGATTGTCATGATCGATATCCCGTCTGACAAAAATGCATTCATTCTCATGAGGACCCGTTAAAGTTATTTCAGGCTGAAATAAAATATGATTCACAGGAACATTATCCTCATGCTCAAATCTATTTATTAGAAAAACACTCAGAGATAGTTCATCACTTTTTTGTCTAACTATTGAAAGGCACTCCACCTTACCATCTTCCAGATAGAATGACTCTCTCTTCCCTCTCAGGTTAATCGTCACCTCACGGTCCACAGGCGTTCTTTTATAGAATTTTTTCTTTTCGTTTTTTACCTTTTCATATTTTCCGTAAGATATATTTATTTTTATTCTTTCCGCATCAGGTTTAACATTACATGTCAATCCGATTGAAGAGGGTTGGAAACGATTCTGATTAGACGCAATCTCTTCATCGTTATCATCGTCATAGTCTTTTTTGTTTTCATCTTCATCAGTTCCAAACTCCTGAACCTCAATGTCTTCCACTTCAATGTTAGCGGGATATAACATACCACCAAGATAAAGGGTGTTAGGACGCTCTTTAATAAGCTCCTCCTGTTCTGAAGGACCTATCAGATCCTGGCGTAGGGATTCAATGTAATCTTCTCTCATATTTGAAAAATTGTGTTGTTCTTCGAGTGCTTTCACTTCACCGAGTTTTTGGTTAGTCTCCTCCCGGGAGCTGGTTATTCTCTTTACCTCTTCTTTACGCTTTTCTTTTTCCACAAGAGCAGTTAAGCGCCAAACACCATCTACCTCTGTAAAAAGATTCTGGTACCTTGCTAATGTTTTTTCAACTTGCTCCTTTTCTATGTATTCGTTCTTTTTTCTAATTTCATTGGTTATGTCATTTATGTCTGCACCATTAATTTTATCAGCAAGTAAATTTTGTAATTTCTGAGCAATCGGAGTAAGTTTAGACATATTTCCACCTTCCCAGTTAAAATAAAACTGACTATAGATTATTCATACTATAATATTATAACAATTTTCTGAAAAATTAAATGGTTTTTGGGTCTTTATAGCCATTTGCGAGAACCAATACTGTAAATTAAAATCGATGTACACAAGAGTATGTTTAAGCACCTCTACGTACATCGATTATATGACCTTCTATTATTCATTTGTTTTCATATCACTAATGGTCTATAAAATATCCCTAACAGCTTGACCCTTGTCAGAAGCTTCGACTTTGTAGAAACGATCTTGAACCTTGGTCATTGCTATACATTGGTCAGCTTGATAGATTTCATTAATTAGTGAAGCATCCTTAACTTTGAGACTTAAAAACTCCTTATAAATATGTATGTCCCCTCCTATCAGCCATTTCCTAAATCATTCAGGTCTTTAATTTCTACCAGAATGGTAGCCGATGGCACTTCTTAGGCAAAGCAATACTATAAAGCATAGGGCTTATCCCCAATAGAAATACAACCTATAGCATTTTGCTGTGCCCGTATTTGAAATTATTATCGTGTTGTAAGATGCTTGACTCCTTTTAAAAAGATCAGGATGAAATCAAAAATAAAAATGCTTACAATTCTTCCATGTTTTTTAATAAAAAACTGTTTAGCTAAATTTTGAGTATGTACTATGGTTATCTTTCAAAAAAGACACTGACTAAGTGCCTTTAACTAATCAAGATACCCTACAAATATCGACCATAATTCTTAGAACCAGAAATCACCATCTTCTTCGACTTCTAAAACCATTTGTTTATTATAATCCAATATAAAGCACGTGGAGAAGTGTGAATGTTTGCGAGATATTCACTTCTGAAAAATCATAAAAAAATTCTATTTAGTCTACATGTCGACCTTTTGTTTGCTTTAATGAAATGATATTTATCAAAAATTGAAAGAGTTGTTTTTTCATCTCTCTGGTTGATTGATTAAACACCTCCACGTATTTCTCTAACAATACTTTTATTAAGAAGCATGGCTAGCAAATCCTTCGGTTAATTGAATTTTATCGGCCCCGAAATTTAAAGCACCAAGAGTTTTTCCTTAGTTATTTTTTGTAATTGGTAGTGTAGGGTTGTAAGTATCTTGAATAGTAGAAATGGTGTTACTAAACGTATTCCACTTTTCACTATACTCTGGACAGAGATTTTTCGCCTACTTCCCAAGGCCACCTACTAGAAGTTCCTTGCAAGGAATACGGGCCTTCTTTAACCTCAAAATACCCCAGAAGCTTAGCTGTTCCCACACCATAACAAATTAATATATCTCCTACTCTTACTGAAGCAGGTTTTCGTTTGGAAAAATGGAATTTTTGGATGTCTGAAGAAAGTCTCCACTGTTCAGAAAAAGGTTCATCAGATACACCCACCGGCTTAATGAAATATCGTTTATTAGATGTAACTACATGCTTTTGTTCTTTTAGAATATCGCTTACTGTTAAACTTATTACTGGCTCTTTAGAGTTGGGAGTTTCTTGTGAAAAGGCATCTATCCTCTTTATTATCTCTTCTAATTCTTTAATAGATAAGACTCTGCTTCTAACACTTTTAATTTAATTAATTAACTCTGATAATCGACTATGTTCATCGATTAGAACTCCCCATTCATGATTGGATTCTAATCCAGAATTAGTAAAATTCGCGGATGTAATTATACCTTTTAATGGCTCATTTAAATAAATGGTATTTAGGACAATTTTATCATAGAACCCGGTAATGTTTTTATGATTTGTAATGCAAAAAAAAGAAAAATTATTCGTTTTATCATTTACGAATACCTTTCATTGGTATTATTTATTTTCTTCTATCAGTTAACTTGGCTATATAAGAATCAATACTTTGAATTATTGCATTAATATTTAAACCGACTCCAAAAAAATTAGGCTTCAGTTCGAACCATTTAGCTTTATCAGCCAACTGAGAGGCTAGTATAAATTTCCCACCCTTATCAAGAATACGTATTCCTTCTAACTTTTCGACAGAGCTTCTCGTAGTGAGTGAAGGTACATAATGTATTTCTGATTCATCGGTATCAATAAGTGACATTTCTCCTATTACTTCGAAAGAAAAGCTACCTCTATTTGACCTTAGCTCCATTTCTATCATTTGAATATCATATTCTTCATCCCAATACACAGAATATCTAAATTCCTTTTTTTCACTCATGATTTCTAAGGTGTTATCGTATGGGTCAACTACTTTTAAATCCCTCAACCTCCAACGAGGAGGTAAAAGAAAATTCCATAAACCCCCGTGTCCTCGATTAGATGGTCCTAGTGGTAAGTTTTTATGGTTAAAATTAAAGCTAACAACATTAGAGGTTGATGCATGAGTAAAAGTGCGTAATTGAGTCTCAAGTTTCCTTATTTGACATTGTTCTGAATTATATATCATCGTTCCACCAATAGATAAGTTTGGGCTACTTCTAAGTCTTTGTGCAGTTGATAAAGACTCTACCACTACATGAGAATTTATATCCTGTGGTTTAATATTAAAGTTGGTCAATTGTCCATCTACATTTAAGTAATCAATTACTACAACTTCTAAATACATTTAAATTCCCCCTTAGTGTACAATTTTACTATAAGACTCTAAAAGCCTCACTTACTTATGGTACGGTTCATTTCTAATAATCTTAAACGCCCGATACACCTGCTCCACCAACATCAACCGCATCAACTGGTGCGGGAACGTCATATTAGAGAAAGACAATGCAAAATCACTCCGCTCCAACACCTCATCACCCAAGCCCAATGACCCACCTACCACAAACGCGACCTTGCTTTTTCCATACGTCGCAAGCTCATCTATTTTCTTAGCAAGCTTTTCTGAAGTCAGCTGTTTGCCTTGGATTTCCAATGTAATCACATAGCTATCCTGTGAAATCTTCGAAAGGATCCGCTCCCCTTCCTTCTGTTTCACTTCCTCCATCTGTGCTTCGCTCAGGTTTTCTGGTGCTTTTTCATCAGCGACTTCGACGACATCAACCTTCGCATATGGGCCGAGGCGTTTGACGTACTCGGCGATGCCTTGCTTCAAATATTTTTCTTTTAGTTTTCCTACTGTGACGATGGTAATTTTCATAATCCGTTTCCTCCATACAACTGTTGTTGCTTTCATTTTATCATGTCTCACATGGTCTTTGATTTTTTAAAATTCCGAATACTATAATCTCTGGGATACGATAAGAGTCCGTTTAGGTCCGCTCGAATACCCGGTTGCTCTCTCTGGCGTAGGCTTTTATCGCGACCTGATGGGTCATGGCGATGGCTGTGATTGTGAGAACGGAAAATATGGGGATCGCTATGACGCAGATTCTCGCTTTAGGGGGTGCTTTCAGGCGGTTTATGGATGCCGGTTGAGTTTATGCCGGAGGTCGTTCAGAACATCAGTAAAGCTCTGCCTCAGTACTGGGCCCTGCAGGGATACAAAGAGGTCATTCTTTCTGATGGGGGCGTGTCTGATATTTGGCTAAATCTATTCATCTTGATTGTGGCTGGAGTCGCTGGTGGAATTCTAGCCTTAGTCTCTTATCCTCGTTTCCTCCGACAATCCCGAAGCTAACAAGTAAAGCCCTCAGGCTGAGCCTGAGGGCTTTGATCATTTTATGGATTCAACCTTTGACTTCATGCAACTCTAGAAACTTCGTATTAAAAGCTCCCTCTATGAACTTCTCATGAGTTAACAAGTTTTTATGAAAATCAATCGTTGTATGAATACCGGCGACTTTAAATTCTCTCAGGGCTCGTTTCATTCGGGCTCGTGCTTCCTCACGAGTCTCTCCATAGGTAATTAATTTAGCAACCATAGAATCGTAAAACGGAGGAATGCTGTAGCCTTGATAGACGGCAGAATCGACGCGGACGCCAAAGCCTCCTGGCGGGATATAGGTAGTGACTTTCCCCGCGGATGGCATGAATCCATTGGAAGGGTCTTCCGCGTTAATCCGGCATTCCATGGACCAGCCATTCAGAACAACGTCGTCTTGTTGGTAAGATAACGGTTGCCCATTCGCCACGTTCAATTGTTCTTTGACAAGATCGATTCCTGTAACCATTTCCGTCACGGGGTGCTCCACTTGAATCCGTGTATTCATTTCCATGAAATAAAAGTTACCGGTCTGATCATAAATGAATTCGATAGTCCCGGCTCCTATGTAATCAACAGCTTTGGCCGCACGTACGGCGGCTTCTCCCATTTGAGCGCGAACAGCTTCACTTAGTGCAGGAGACGGCGTTTCTTCAACAAGTTTTTGCATGTTTCGCTGAATGGAGCAATCTCTTTCCCCGAGGTGAATGACATTCCCGTAACGATCACCGAGAACCTGAATTTCGATATGCCTGAAATCTTCGATGAACTTTTCAATATAGACGCCGGGATTCCCGAACGCTTTTTCCGCTTCTTGTTTGGTGACGTTCAGGGCCTTGGTCAGCTCTTCTTCTTTTTCAACGACACGAATGCCTTTTCCGCCCCCGCCGGATGCCGCTTTAATAATCACCGGAAACCCGATGTCGTGGGCAAGGCGCATTGCTTCTTCGTTGCTTTGCACGATGCCATCCGATCCAGGAACAATGGGGACATTGGCTTTTTCCATCGTTTCTCTCGCCACATCCTTCATTCCCATGTGCTGAATCGCTCGCTTACTCGGTCCCACAAAAATCACATCGTTGTCCTCGCAAATCTCGGCAAACTGAGCATTTTCTGACAGAAATCCATAACCGGGGTGGATGGCATCAACGTCAGCATTCAAGGCAACGCTCATGATGTTGGCGATGTTCAAGTAGCTCTCGGTCGAAGAGGCCTTCCCGATACAATAGCTCTCATCCGCCAGCTGCACGTGAAGGGCATCTTTGTCTGCTTCTGAGTGAATAGCGACCGCCTTCATGTCTAATTCATAGCAGGCCCGGATGATCCGAACAGCAATTTCTCCCCGATTCGCCACTAACACTTTCTTGATTCCCATAGCACACCCCTCTTTCATGCTGGTTCCACTACAAATAACGGTTGGCTGAATTCAACGAGCTCTCCGTTATTCACAAGGATTTCCTTTACCGTACCTTTCACGTCGGCATGAACGTCATTGAACATTTTCATAGCTTCTAACACACAGACGACGGTATCCTCGTCCACGGCATCTCCTTCCTGGATGAAGGCGGGGTCATCAGGAGACGGGGTATCATAAAACACGCCGACCATCGAAGCGGTAATTGTATGAGTGTCCTGTTCATTTTTGGCGGATTCCTTGCGGGAGTCATCAGGGGATTGGGCTTTGTGAGGCTTTTCTTCCTCCTTCTGACCGGGACGGCTCACCGGCTTCTCTTTCTCGGCACCTTCCTCGCCTGAACCTTGATTGGTTACCTTTAAAACGAAATCCTTATGCTCATAATGAACGCCATCCACGGTTGAACCGTTGACATGGTTAATAATGTCGATGATTTCTTTTGAATTTAACATGATACATTCTCCTTTACGTTCTGCCTACGCGGGATACTTTTTCTAATGTACGAATAAACCGTTCTTTCTCATTAGAAAGCTGCTGGGCTTCTTCGACGGTCACCTCGCGGAAACGGATGTGACTGCCAGGCATCGCCTGGGCCAGGTAAGGGATGTCACTGGATATGACGGTGGCGATCCTTGTATACCCTCCTGTTGTCTGACGATCCGCCATTAGAATAATGGGGTCGCCACTCGCCGGGACTTGAATGCCGCCGAGCGGAATCGCTTCTGAGATAATATCGGCAGAAGTCTCATGTTCAAGCTTCGGTCCTTTCAACCTGAATCCCATCCGGTCCGATTGTGGTGTCACTTCATACTCCGAAGACAGGAAAGTGTCCAGGGAAGACTCGGTAAACGCATCCAAATGAGGTCCCGGTACGACACGGATTTCCATGTCACGCTTGTAATCAGGGATTTCATCATGATGGAGGGCTCGACCGGTTACGGCTTTTTGGTTCCCGATTTTTGAAAGGACATCGCCTTTGGCTAAAGCCCGTCCTTCATAACCGCCGATCTCTGCTTTCAAATACGTCGATTTACTTCCCATTACCACAGGGAGATCAAATCCACCGGCAACAATGATATACGCTCTCGCTCCCTGGACCGGCTGCCCAAATTGAAGCCGGTCACCTTCTTTTACGTCAAAGCTTTTCCACATGGGGACCTTTTCACCGTTCAATTTCGGCGACAGGTCTCCTCCACAAATGGCGAGGGTCGCATCTCCGAGGACCTCGATTTCCGGTCCCATGACCGTCACTTCGATCGCGGCTTCGTTCGCTTCATTTCCGACTAAGAAATTAGCCATCTTCAGCGCGTACGGATCCATGGCACCAGAAGCGACGATCCCATATTGCTGGTACCCGAATCTGCCCTCGTCCTGAATTGTAGTGAGCAGGCCGGGTTTAACTATTTTAAATACTGGATTAGACATATGCGTTCACTCCAACAAGCAGAATCTTAGTTCCTGTCTCGCCGTTCCAATCAATGAATGTCATGAAGGGACTCCCTTCTTCTCTTCCGTTTGAACGGTATACTCCCCGCGCTCGACAGCGCTTTCGATTTCATCGAATTCTTGTTTACTGACAGGAACAAAACGGATGTAGCTTCCCGATTCCAATAGTATCGGTTGTTCCTGATCAAGATCATATAATTTCACAGGTGTCCGCCCGATGAGCTGCCAGCCGCCTGGAGATTTCAGTGGATAGACGCCCGTTTGGCTGCCGGCGATTCCGACAGATCCCGGGGCAATCTCAGCACGGGGATCTTCACGCCTTGGTGTGGCGATTTTCTCAGACATGCCTCCTAAATAAGGGAAGCCCGGGACAAAGCCCATCATGTAAATGAGATAATCCTGACTGGAATGAATGTGAACGACGTCTTCTTCACTCAATCCGTTCTGTTCAGCGACGACAGACAAGTCTTCGCCTATCTCTCCTCCATAGTACGTAGGAAGGAGATAGACAAGAGAATCAGATACAGGTCCTTTTTGTTCCTGAAGCACCTCATAAAAGTCTGTGATTTTTGCTTGTAACTCGTCATAGGTTAAGACGCTTGGCTGGTAATAGAGGGTTAAGGTCGTGTACGCCGGTACCCATTCCACTACCCCTTCGATCGGATGCTGCTTCAATTCATTGGCAACCATTCGGATCGACTGATTGGTTTTTTCTGAAATCTCACTGCCAAACACGATTTGCATCCCTGTATCACCAAGGGCATGATACGTCAGATTCATCCTCATCCCTCTTTCCCATTAAGATAATAGCTGTGGAATCTTGTTAATTAACGTAACGACCGCTAAGTAAGCCGTTAGCATAAATACGATGCCGCCGAAAATCGTTAACCAGAGCGGGTGTTTGTAATCTCCAACAATCGATTTTTTGTAGGCAGCGACCAATAACGTTCCTAATGCAATCGGTAAAATCAATCCGTTAAATGCACCGGCTAGGATCAGCAGTAAGACTGGTTTTCCAATGAACGCAAAGATAATGGTCGAGACGATAATGAAACCAAGTGTGACAGCCTTCTCATGGTTAGCGACTTTTTTGGATAATGTTTTTAGGAAAGAGACAGACGTATAAGCCGCTCCGATGACAGATGTGATCCCTGCTGCCCAAAGGACAATACCGAACATTTTGTATCCGATCGTTCCGGCTGCTTCCTGGAAGACAGATGCCGGCGGGTTGGCTGGATCTAGTGTAAAACCTGTGACGACAACACCTAAAACGGCGAGGAACAAGAAGATCCGCATGACCGATGCAATCAAAATTCCTGAAACAGAGCTTTTGGTTACCTGATGAAGGTTTTCTTTTCCGGATACCCCTGCATCAAGAAGTCTATGGCCGCCGGCAAATGTGATATAACCACCGACGGTTCCCCCTACTAACGTAATGATTGAGAAAACATCGATTGTATCCGGGGCAAAGGTGTGAGTGATCGCATCCCCAACGGGAGGGTTACTTTGAAAGGCGACGTAGAGGGTGAGCAAGATCATGGCGCCCCCTAAAACACGGGCGATTTTATCCATCGCGACACCAGCTTCTTTGGATAAAAAGACACCGATCGCGATAGCACCAGTGATCGCTGCTCCGATACGAGGGTCGATGCCAAACAAGACGTTCATACCGAGACCGGCACCACCGACGTTTCCGATATTAAAGGCAAGTCCGCCAAGAGCGACGGCAAAAGCGAGAAAGTAACCGAGGCCTGGGAAGACCATATTCGCGATGTCCTGTCCTCTTTTTTTCGATACGGCAATAATTCTCCAAATGTTTGCCTGAACTCCAATATCAAGAATGATCGACATTAAAATGACAAATCCAAAACTGGCCATCAATTGTTCTGTAAATACGGCCGTTTGAGTTAGAAATCCTGGTCCAATAGCTGACGACCCCATCAGAAACGCTGCACCAAGAATGACTCCCCACTTACTCTTATTCTTTTGTTGAGGACTGTGCTCAAACGTCTCTGGCATTTGTTCTTTTCTTAATCCCATCCTATTCCTCCTACTTTCCTTGTTTTTTAAGATCGTTTTATCTCTTACTTCTACGATATCACTAAATTTTCAGAATTTATTACAAGATTCCGCACAAAAAAACCGCCCATATCGGGCGGTTTCGCACAGTTATTTTTTTATTTAATATCGTACTTATCAATTCTACGCTGCAACGCATACCGGCTGATCCCCAACCGTTTTCCAGCCTGTGTAATATTCCACTTCGATTCCTGGATCGCTTTTTCAATATATTCCTTCTCGATCCGTTCCAGGTAATCTTCCAGGGAGAACTGTTCCGTAAACTCGATGTCCTCGTCATAATCCGATGGTTCAGAAGGAGCGTCGACGGAACTTAAAAAATCCAGATGATGGGCAGACAGTTCCTTTTTTTGATGCAGGATCGCAAGCCGCTCTACCGAATTTTTCAATTCTCTTACATTACCAGGCCAGCTGTAGTTTAACAAGCGCTTTTTGGCATCTTCCTTGAGCACAGGTACTTCTTTACTCATCTGCTGACAAAATTCATTCAGGAAGTGTTCCGTCAGCCGAATAATATCCTTGCCCCTCTTTCTGAGAGGAGATAGCTGGATGGGTACGACGTTCAAACGGTAGTAGAGATCCGAACGGAATTCCTTGTCTTGAATCATTTCTTCGAGGGAGCGGTTGGTGGCCGCGATGACTCGGACATCGACTTCAACGTCATGGACACTGCCTACCCGCTTAATTTTTTTATCCTCGAGAAAACGGAGCAGCTTCACTTGCAAATCCAAAGAAAGGTCGCCGACTTCATCCAGAAACAGCGTCCCTCCATCCGCCCATTCCATTAACCCGACCTTGGGCTCCGGTTGAACCGCGTGATTCCCTTTTTCTCTTCCGAATAATTCGACTTCGATCAAATCCGCAGGGATACTTGCACAATTGACCGCAACAAATGGTCCTGCGTGTCGGCTGCTTTGCTGATGAATGCTTCTCGCCACAAGCTCCTTTCCAGTACCCGTCTCTCCTCGAACTAAAACGGTCGTGTTATCGCTCTCGGCTATTAAAGAGATTTTCGCTCGAAGCTCATTAATCGGGTCACTGGAACCGATCATTCGGACGGGGTGCGTTCTGCGCTCTTCTTCTCTGTACCGCTCGACTTCTTTCTCTAAATGATGCTGTTTGTTCCACTTCTCAAGCGTCACTTTAAGCTCTTCAAGCTCAAAAGGCTTCGTTAAATAATCGAACGCCCCTTCCTTCATCGCTCGAACAGCGGTTTTGGCATCGCCATAGGCCGTCAGCATAATCACAGCCATGTGAGGAAATTGCTCTTTCCAGTCAAGCAAAGAATCAAGACCGTTCCCATCCGGCAGACGAATATCGAGAAGCGTGATATGAGGGTGAAATTGATCGATGATCGTCCATCCTTCTTCCAACGTCGAAGCGGTTTTCACTTCATACCCTTCATCTTCTAAAAACATTTCAAGCGTTAACCGAAGCGTCGTTTCATCATCAATGATCGCTACTTTCATCGCCATGTTCGCTCCCTCCTTCCGCTTTGGAAAAACTAATCAAAAACGTGGTTCCTTTTTGCAGCGTGCTTCTTACATCGATATCCCCTTTATTTTGAACCACTAACTGATGGACAATCGAGAGCCCCAAACCTGTCCCTTCTGATCGTGTCGTAAAGAAGGGATCAAAGATTTTTTCGATGGTCGCTTCATCCATTCCAACTCCTGTATCGGTAATGCTTATCGTTACATCATGGTTAGAGGCTTGACTATCAATGATTAATTCTCCGCCATCCGGCATGGCGTTCAAGCCATTCATAATGATATTTAAAAGAATTTGTCTCAGCTGGTCACGGTTCACCATCATTTCAAAATTCTGAACACAATGCTTGAACGTGACCTTCTTTTCTTTCGCCACATCTTTTAAAAGCAATAGGATGGACTTGATGCTTTCGTCTGCGACAACTTTTGTCTGCGGCGATTCAGCAGGCCGCGCGAAATCCAAGGTGGTTGTGATCGTTTTATTCACACGATCGATGTCGATCAGCATATTTTCTGCTAAGGCTAATTGTTTATCGGTTAAATCCAGCCGTCTAATCAATAACTCGGTGGTCGTTTTAATTCCCGCTAATGGGTTTCGGATTTCATGCGCAATACCGGAAGCCATTTCTCCCAGGGAGGCTAAGCGTGACATCCGTTCCACCCTCTGCTCCAATCTTCTTCGATGAGTAATATCTTCAAAAGTGATGACAGCTAAATCCTGATCGGCTGTTCCAATCGCCTGATAGCTGACGGCATAAAAAGCTTTCTCGTCAGAAATATGGCTTTCGATGATCTCTTCCGTCCTTTGTTTCGAACGCTGATCCACCATGTGGTTTATTTTATCTTGTAAACCATCATCCTTATGAAGAATCTCTTTTGCCGCGTTATTATAAAGAAATTCGGTTCTTTCGATGACAAGAACAATCCCGACATGCACACTGTTTAAAATCATCTCATTCAGGTGCTTCATTCGATCGATTTGCTGTTTCTGTTCATCCAGGGTGTAAACCATTTCTTTTAATGAAGTGGCGAGTACGCCAATTTCATCTTTCCTCCTAGTTCTTATATCAAGACCTGTCATGGGCTCCCCTTTCGCCACCCGCTTACAAAATGCAGCCAGGTCTTTGATTGGTTTTGACAAATGATAAGAGAATAGAATGGTAAACTGAACAGCGATCACCCCTGTAAAAATAGTAATGAGCAACGTGTATTTTTGTATATCCAGGAGCGATCCAGAATAAAAAGAGAGTTCAATGGGATGGTACAGCTTCCAGCCCCATTCCGGCAGGTTCTGTGTCAGAACGATTCGTTCCTGGAAGAAACCTGATTTCTCCTCAGCTAAAAGGGTGTCTAATTGATCATGCGAAACCGAATCTCCGTTGTAATAGATTTCTCCTACTTCGTTTTGAACATACAGACCTTCCGTACCCTGAATAAGCTCAAGAACCATCGATTGCGCGGCAGATTCATCCAATTCGCCATGTTCGACTCTCTCGTGTAACAGCCTCGTGTACCGATGGATGCTATTAAGCTTCTCGCTGATTGTCGTTTGCTTCAATTCCTTTTCTGACTGATAACTCGACCATAAGGAAACCGCACCAATAATCAAGCTTGGGAGCAGCACAATGAGTAAGAAGGGAATTAAAATCTTTCGTTCAATGGATTTACGCATCATGTTGTTTTCCCCCATTTAACAAAGAAGAAGATCCCGGCAATCACCAAGGAAGGAAGCACAGGGTGGTACATCGCCTGCCATTCCTTCGGGATCAGCAGGAAGGCGAATGCATAGGTCACCACTCCACCAATGGAGGATAACAGGGCGTTCTGTTTCGGGATGTTTGTAAAAAGCCCGCCATACAAAGGAAAAAACAAGGAGACCGTAATGATCCCCCAAATATGCCCACTAAATGGAACAATCCCTTCTGGAGGGGTAAACGCAATGATCAAAGAAGAAGTGGCAAAAATAAAAACCATCCACCTTGTCCACGTCACGATCCGGTGATTTTCGATTCTCTTACTTCTTAATGGAAGAGAAATATCATAGACAAAGCTGCTCGCCATCAAGAGCAATTGGGAGTTGGCTGTTGAGATACAGGCCGCGACAATGCTAATCAATAGGATACTTTTCCACGGAGTATGAAGAAGATAAGTAATCACATAAGGATAAATTTCATCTGTGCTCAAGAAGGTTATACTTGGATCCAACGCCCTCGAACCTAAACCCATGACCAAAATCGATAGATAGATAACGACAACAAAAATCAAACTGACGACGAGCATCTTTTTAGCCGTGCTTTTTGAATTAGCAGACAAAATCCGAACCGCGTATTGTGGATTCGCCGCTACCCCCAGCCCAAGCGTAAAGAAGGCGCTTACGATTAACCAGACAGAAAGTCCGTCCGGAGAAAGAAACGTCACCTCCTGGGCATCACCGATCCGTTCAAGGTTAAGGTTGGACATGCCTCCAACAGCCTTGATCATTAAAAACGCTCCTAAAACTGTCCCCAGCAAAATTAAGAAAAAATGAAAGGTATCCGTTCGAGCAACGGAATGCAAACCGCCGAACGTTGTATATAAAACAAAAATATAGATTAAACAAACACTGACGGAATAAGGAATCTCCAGCATTTGGCTGATGACGATGCCAAACCCTCTAATTTGAATGACGACATACAATAAGTAGCTGACCACTAACACAATCCCAATCCATACTTGTAACCACTTCGATTGATATCGGATACGAAAAAATTCAGGTACGGTCAAAACGCGATATGTATATAGCTTTGATGAAATCACATACAATCCAATAATTCCAAGGACCCACGCTACGGCAGTGGTCCAGATCACCGACACCCCGCCCTCATAAATCAAACCTGGTAAACCAAGGAGCGAAGCCGCACTAAACCAAGTCGCACAAAACGATGCGATACTCGGAAATGTCTTTAGGTTACGTCCGGCTAAAAAATATTCGGATAGGTCATCTGTTTTATCGAATCCGTGTTTTCCCAGGATCAATATAGCGATCGTGTACAAGAGGAAAACACCTAGATAAAGCAATTCGTCCATTATAATTTGCTCCTTTATGGCTCTGTCTGACGTTAGGGTGTCCAGATATCATTATATACAATTATAGAAGCATGGACCAAATAGGCCCCGGATGAACAGTCACGACGCCAAACGTAAAGCCCTCAGGCTGTGCTGAGGGCTTTTTTAAGTACTTATTCAGTTACAAATAGTAAAGCGCTTACAAATCCACGTCAACCGTATGCTTATAAAAAGAGCCCCTCAAAGCATCCCATTTCCGGGAGACTTGAGGGGCTTTTCTTTTGTTTAGGCTACCATTGTCCAGTATTCCTTTGCCTTGATCCTTTTTACCAGGATAGCTCGTATTCTTTTATTTCCTCTGCCCACAAATCGTTTAACTCTTTTATTATTTCTTTTGATAAACTGCCTTCCGATGCAGCTATATTCTGGTTGAGTTGCTGAACATCTTTGGCTCCAGGGATAATGGTCGATACGTCTGGATAGGAAAGAATAAATTGTAGAGCTGCTTGTACCATAGAACGATCACTTCCTACGATATGACGAACTTGTTCTACTAATTTCCCTCTTCTTTCAATTTCTTCTACACTCCACCGGCTTCTAATGCCGCTAAATCTACTATTGGCATCATACTTTCCTGTCAGCCAGCCTGAATCGAGAGGAACCTTGGTAATCACTCCAACACCTTGATTGTCAGCAGTTTTGATCGCCTCAGCTGGTTCTTGATGGAAGATATTAAACATCACCTCAATGACCTGACTCTCCGTTTGATTTAATAATTCGTACATCTCTTTCCCCGTATCGACCGAAGCTCCATATGCTCTGATCTTTCCTTGTTCTTTTAGTTTTTCCAGAACTTCAAATTCGGGACTATTTCCATTCATAGATGAGAAGGGAGGGTTATGAAGGAGAAGACTATCAAGGTATTCTGTCTGTAACCTTCGTAAACTCTCTTCCACGGAAGAAATCATTTTTTCAGGTTCGAAGGTTTGCTCCCCGTTTGAAGCATGCCCACATTTACTGCTTATAACCACCTGATCCCTTTTTCCTTTAAAAGCTTTGCCAAGGAGTTCTTCACTTTTCCCAGATCCATAGTTAGGGGCCGTATCAAAGAAATTACAGCCAGCATCCATAGCTTCACTCACTAGATTAATTGCCTCTTTATCTGTCATCTTTCCCCAGTCTTTTTCATTACCTAATTGCCATGCTCCAAATCCGACCTCAGATACTTGAATTCCTGTATTCCCTAAGCTGCGTTTTTTCATTGATTATTTCCCCTTCCTTCTTCCCTTTTTCTCTCTCCTGATCCAGGTTCAATGGCAAATCTGTTCCTTGGTAGGTTCTCACAAAAACTACTGTATTGACCTTTATAGTAAATGTTTACTGTTCCTTCCTCAATTGATCCAACTTCTCCCTATTTGTTTTTGCATCTTCTAATGACCGATTTAAGGTTCTATTCTTATGCAACCTGATCGATAGACTCTATTCCTTTTTTACCCTCTAAACCTGAATGTATATATGGACAAGAAGTTCACTGTTTCATTCGATCATAGCGAGCTTAGGATTCAACTGAAATCATTTTCCGTGAACACAAAAAAGCACTGATCCTTATCAGTACTTAATCAAAATTCTGATCCTTTCGTTTCACAGTCGTATAGGAGACAAATTCTCCCCACCCACGTCCCTTTTTATCGATCAATCCGGTGATCAAAGAAACGGCGTACCACAGCCCGTTGGTGAGAATAACAGGTCCAAATCCGATTACTGCCCGTAAGATGATTTGGAAGAAGTTCGGTTTCTTTCCGTTGTTGGATGTGACCGTAAAATTCGTCAGTAACATCCCTAGTGTTCTTCCGTTTGCGAACAGTGGAACGGCGAGTAAGAAAGTGATGTGAGTTATGATGAAGGTTTTCCAAAAGATCGGGTTCGGCTCGTATCCCCGGCCGGTATCGTTCCACTCTGTGTATAAGGCGGCGATCAAGCCGGCGACAATGAGTTCAAGTCCAACGGCGATGAGTCGTTGCAACAGGTTCTTTTCGTTTATGATAATCCCTCCTTCCCTGTGCTATATCCTATGGAAGCTTGACAGGAAAGGTTAGTCCATCCGCCTAGCACAAGGATAGAGAAATGAAGCTAAAGCCTAGGACACTAATTCATGAATCAGCGAATCTCACAAAAAACCCAGAATTTAAAAAAGACCACTCGAGGAAAAGAGTGGTCTTTTTGGATTAAACTTTATTTAAGAGCAGTTGCTGCTTCCTTTCCATGCGACGTTTATGAAGGATCGGCTCTGTATATCCATTCGGTTGCGACAGCCCTTTGAAAACTAAATCACAGGCGGCTTGAAAAGCGACGGATTCTTCATAGTTTTCAGCCATAGGCTGATAGTCAGGATCACCAGCATTTTGCTGATCCACGACTTTGGCCATCCGTTTCATCGTCTCCAGTACCTGTTCGCCTGCTACAACGTTCTGGTGTAGCCAATTGGCCATATGCTGGCTGGAGATTCTTAGCGTCGCTCTGTCTTCCATTAACCCGATGTTATGGATATCCGGGACCTTAGAGCATCCAACCCCGTGGTTCACCCAGCGAACGACGTACCCTAAAATTCCTTGCGCGTTATTATCAAGCTCTTCCTGGATTTCTTCTTCGGACCAATCCGTATTCTCTGCGACTGGGATTTCCAGAATGTCTTCTCTATAGCCCTGAATGTTCTCAGCGATTTGTTGCTGGGTAGCTTTGACGTTGTGATAATGATAGTGGATCGCATGTAGCGTCGCTGCGGTCGGAGATGGCACCCAGGCGGTATTGGCTCCTGCTTTCAGCTGGGAGCCTTTCTCCTCAAGCATTGCCTTCATCATCTCCGGCATCGCCCACATCCCTTTTCCGATTTGAGCACGGCCGAACAATCCGGCATCTAACCCAACGCTTACATTTGATTTCTCATAGGCATCCAGCCACTTCGAACCTTTCATTTCTTTCTTCCTTATCATCGGTCCGGCAGCCATAGACGTGTGAATTTCATCTCCCGTGCGGTCCAGAAAGCCGGTATTGATGAAAACGATCCGCTCTTTCGCCTGCTCGATACAGTTTTTCAGATTCAGCGTCGTACGTCGCTCTTCATCCATGATGCCCATTTTGATCGTGTTGCGGTTAAGGCTTAAAAGATCCTCAATTCTGTTGAATAGATCATTGGCAAAAGCGACTTCTGCTGATCCGTGCATTTTCGGCTTAACGATATAGATGGATTTCTTCGCAGAATTTTCATAGCGGCTGTTTCTTATTAAATCGTGTCTCGCGACAAGCGAAGTAAGTACGCCGTCCATGATCCCCTCTGGAACTTCCTCTCCATTTCCATCCCGTATCGCCGGGGTCGTCATCAAGTGTCCGACATTTCTCATGAACATAAGCGAACGGCCATGGAGCGTAATATCTTCCCCTTCTGGCGTAATATATTTTCGGTCAGGGTTCAAGTTCCTTGTAACGGTTCTCCCTGCTTTTTGGAAGGTCGCCTTCAGTCTCCCTTTCATTAATCCGAGGAGATTCCTATAAACAAGCACTTTATCTTCGGCATCGACGGCTGCTACTGAGTCTTCACAATCCATGATTGTAGTCGTAGCTGATTCCATCACGATATCACTGATGCCCGCAGGATCACTCTTACCGATCGGATGATTCGGGTTAATTTCGATTTCCAGGTGGAGGCCGTGATTTTGAAACAGTATCGCTGACGGCTCTGAAGGGGAACCTTGATACCCTTTGAATTGGGCTTGATCCTTCAGCGTTTCTTTTTCTCCATTTTGAAGGATAGCGGCAAGGGTCCCCTCTTCAATGACGTATGTAACGACATCTTTGTGAGAAGCCTGTTCGAGTGCGAAGATTTCATCAAGAAACTCTTTCGCATACGCTACGACCTTTTCTCCACGCTTCGGATTATATGACTCTCCTTTTTCAGTTCCTTCCTCTTCCGGAATGACGTCCGTGCCGTAAAACGCATCGTACAGACTTCCATAGCGAGCATTGGCTGCGTTCAGGGCATATCTGGCGTTATCTGCCGGAACAACGAGCTGAGGACCGGCCTGGACAGCAATTTCATCGTCCACATTTTGAGTGGTAATGGTAAAGTCCTCGCCTTCAGGTTCTAAATAATTTATTTCTTTGAGGAATTCCTTGTAGGAGCCTTTGTCATAATAACCTGAATGATCGTTATGCCAAGTATCGATTTGTTTCTGGATCTCGTCCCTCTTCGCGAGCAGCTCTTTATTGATCGGGGTTAAATCGTGGATTAACGTATCAAAATCCTCCCAGAATTGATCTTGATTAACTCCGCTTTCCGGCAGAGCTTCGGAGATAATGAATTCATATAATTTCGAATCGACCTCTAGATTTCCGACTTTTACATAGTCACTCATATAATTCCTCCTTCATCTGTGATTGAATTATTGCAACCTGAGCAGTACGGTTTCTATGATCTTACCGCCAACGTACACACCGACAACTCCTAACACTCCTGCGAGGACAGGAGGCGCCGGCAGAGGCAGTTTAATCAATTTGAATACAACACCGATAATGATACCGGCTAGCATGGCAAGCATCGCTTCCTTGATCATGAAAGCTCCTCCTGTTCTTATTGAAGAATGTCCACTTTCTCTCTGACGCTTCTCAGATTGGTTTCAAATGGAGCCTGGATTACTCCTTTTTCCGTAATAATCCCTGTGATCAAGTGGTTTGGAGTGATATCAAATGACGGGTATAATGCCTTCGTGCCTTCAGGAGCGATGGGAACGCCTTTGATCTGAGTCACTTCACTGGAATCACGCATTTCCACTTCGATCGCTTTACCGCTCGTTGTATCAAAGTCGATCGTATGACTGGAGGTTGCTGTAAAAAATGGTACACCGTGTGCTTTAGCGGCGAGAGCATGCATATACGTCCCCACTTTATTAGCCAGGTCCCCGTTTGCCGAGACACGATCGGAGCCGACGACGACTTTATCGATCATCCTTTTACTCATACAAAATCCGGACATGTTGTCGGTGATCAACGTGTGAGGAATTCCGAACTTTTTCAGTTCATAGGCGGTAATCCTTGAGCCCTGCAAATAAGGACGGGTTTCACACGTGAACACGTGGATCTTCTTGCCTTGTTCATGAGCGGTTCGAATGACGGATAACGCACGTCCTCCATAGCCCGCTCCTCCTAAAGCTCCGGAGTGGCAATGGGTCATAATTGTATCTCCGTCTTCGATTAATGCCGCCCCGTTTTCTCCCAATTGATATTCAAACTGCAGCTGGCGCTCAATGATTTCTACCGCTTTTTCCTCTAATTGAGCGATTACATCTTCCTCAGAACCTTTGAAAGAGGCGACCATCTCATCGACCGTTTTCATTAAGTTCACGGCTGTCGGACGTGTACTTTTAAGCAGTTCCCCGGCTTTCTTGATGCTTTCCGGATCCCCTTTGGACTGATAGGCGGCTAAGTATACGCCATACGCCCCGCAAAGACCGATGGCCCCAGAGCCTCGGATCATCATTGACCGAATCGCATCAGCCAGCTGCTTCACTTCCGAGAACGAATAGATGATTTCATCAAAAGGAAGCTTTGTCTGATCGATGACCTTTAATTTCCCATCCTCAACCCAGATAGGTAAAGCAAGCTCCTTTTCTTTCAAACGCTTTGCTAATGTTTCTAATCTTTGCATACATTGCCCTCCTTTACTTAATTGGTTACTGCGCTTTCAACGCTGGCACGAAGCTGCGTTAAGATAAATGATTGTTTTGCTGTAGCCTCTGCAAGGTCGACGACGTTATAGGCGGCCTCAAGCGTAGGGCCAACCGAACACACCCCATGGTCTTTCATAAGCGTGATTTTAATTCCCGGATTCTGAATGAAAACATCCGTCACATGCTGGGCCAGCTCTTTCGATCCGGATGGCGCCACGTCAGCTACTGGAACGTGACCGAGCAGCTTGCGAGCCGTTACGGTTGGAAGCGGAAGCTCTCTCCCTAAGCACGCGTACCCAATCGAGTAATTCGGGTGGCAGTGAACAACGGCGTTCACATCAGGACGGACTTTGTAGATTCCTAAGTGGAAACCTATTTCTTTTGACGGCTTCCCTTGCCCTTCCACAACCTCCCCATCCATGTTAACGATCAAGGCATCTTCTTTACTGACTTCCCCAAGGCTGATGCCGCTTCTCTTAATTAACACGTGATCGGTACCAGGAATTCGAACGCTGATATTTCCACCAGTCGCCTGGGTGTACCCTTTTTGATAGACTTTATGAGAGACATACTCCAGTTCTTTTTTTAATAAATCCAAACTCATCTTCGTCGCCTCCTATTTATTGATAAAAATGATTGTAAAATGCCTTTACGTGCGGCTTCAGCTCGTCAGCTAAGGCGAGCGAAGAAGCGCTGTTTTCTGCTATTTTCTGAGAGCGGTGTTGAGCTCTTCGGATCACATGGTCTTCATCAAAGGCCAGGATTTGTTTGTTTCGCATGACCCACTCCCCTTTAATCATCACGCTGTCAACCGACTGGCCCGATTCATGGGAGACAAGCTGGGATGGAATATTATAATCCGTTGCCCATGTCGTTGTAGTTTTGTTTAAGAAAACAAGATCAGCATCATACCCGCTTTCTATTCGACCGCGAGGACTGCCTCCCATGATTTTCGCTCCATTGATACAGGCCATCTCTAGCATTTGATAAGGGGTTGGCCAGGTTTCGAAGTCTGGCTGAGAGCTGCGGTGAATCATCGCCCCTAACCGCATCGTTTCAAACAGGTTATGGGCGGTTCCGCAGTTACTTGCATCAGTACCGAGTGCCAGAGGCACCCCTTTTTCCAGATAATCAGGAATCGGAGCCAATCCGCTTCCAAGCATCATATTGCTCGCTGGGTTATGAATGACGGATACCCCACGATCCTTTAAGAGATCTATTTCGTCTGGATTCAGCCATACGCCATGAGCGACAGACAGCCTGTTATTCAGCAACCCTAGCTGATCTAATTCATAGACTAAGCCGTTATTATAGAATTTCTTGCTATAACTCTCTTGAATCTTTGTCTCCAGTAAATGGGTGTGGACTTGGAGGTCAAAGCGTTCACTCAATTCCTTACATAGTTTCAAAGCTTCGGTACTGCAGCGCTGAGGAGCATTCGGACCTGCCATAATACGAATTCTTCCATTTTTCTCATGCCAGTCGTTGATTAAATGAATATAGAACTCCTTCATTTCCTCCATCGTTTTTGGCTGACTGGTTTCCAGCTTCTCCATTAAATGCAGCGGTAAATCCAGCTGGAGAAACCGATGGTCCGGAATATCATGAAGCATCGGAGCTACCGAAACATGCATCTTCGATTGTTCGTAAGCCTTTAAGACGGCTTCCACTTTTGGAAGGTGCGGAAAATGATCGATACACCCTGTAACGCCGCTTCGGATCATTTCTGCAACTCCTAACAACACCGCTATTTCAATATCTTCCTCTGTCAACGCGTGACCGTAAGCGACCGTATATAGGGACCATAGTTCCAAAGGGAGGGCGTTTTCTGTCCCTTTTAACAAATTGGAATACGAATGATAGTGGGCATTGGTCATGCCCGGCATAACAATCATCCCTTCCCCATCAACGATTTCTTCTACCTGTAAGGAAGAATCATCGTAGGGTTGTGGAATCACCTTTGCCACCTTTCCGTTCTCTATTACAATCGTCCCTTTGAAAACGGCCTCTCCCGTTCTCATAGACAATATGTCAGCATTCTTTATGAGCGTACGCATCGGTTACTAGACTTGGGTCGTTTCCATCTTGGCAAGCTTCTCTTTTCTAGCTGCAAGTGCCCGCTCGTAAGCTTCATGGGCGATGGAAGGATTGTCATCCGAAGCCAGCTCGATCGTTTTTAAGAAAAGCTCTTTTATTTTCTCCTGGTTATCGATCACGACATTTTTATGGGTATCAAGATCTGGTGGAACATCCGTCGTGCCAGCCGCTAAATCTGTCGAGATCGTCACAACGGCGTAGGCGATACCAAGTTCTCTGGCTAAACTTGCTTCCGTCGCGTTCGTCATTCCGACAACGTCCATGCCCCACTGTTTGTACACATTGATTTCGAGTGATGTTTCATAGCGAGGGCCATCGACGCAAATGTAATTGGCTTTAGGCGTGAGATCCATGTTCAGCTCGTCCGCCGCGTGAAGGAAGGTCTGGTTAAGGTCCGGACAGTAAGGCTGAGTAATTTCTACGGAATACTTCCCGTACGTGTTCTCCCGCTTCGTTGTCACATCCATAAACTGGTCAAGTAAGGCGAGGGCTCCTACAGGAATGTCAGGATTTAATGAGCCGACCGCACACATCGCGATGACATGATCGATCCCCAGCTGTTTTAACGCCAGCATATTGGCGCGATAGTTAACCTGGTGCGCTAAACTATCATGAGACTTTCCATGACGGGGTAAAAAATAGATTTCCTTGCCGGCATGAGTCCCTTCAAAGACAACGGCTTCTCCGTACTCGGTAGGAACCGTCATTTCCCTCAAATCTTCTACTAAGTTATAAAAGCCAGTCCCTCCGATAATTCCTATTTTCATAGTGTGTGACCTCCCTGGTTTCCTAGTAATAGAGATGGATAAAAATACGGTTTTCCAGATTGTTTCTTCAAATCATCCCAGTAACTGAGGATTTTTGTCGCTTCCGTTGCCACCGCAATCGACTGCTCCACCCCTTCGCCTTTATACTCAAATTCATCTTTTACTCGATTGGCGACCGCTGTAAAAATGGCGCCTGCACGCAGTTGGAATAGACTACTGAGCGTTAAAACCGTAGCGGCTTCCATTTCAAAATTTAATACGCCAGCCCGCTGCATATCGTCCATGATCGTATGCATCCAGCTTTGGTTATAATTGCGGAATCCCGGTCTTCCCTGTCCGCAGAAGAAGGAAGCAGCTGTATAACCAATTCCGACATGATAGTTGACTCCGAGACGTTCAGCAGCTTCAATCAGAGCCATGACGACTTCCTGATTAGCGACAGCTGGATATTTGTCATCCACATACTGATCACTTGTCCCGTCATTCCGAACAGCTCCAGCGCAAATGATTAAATCCCCTGGGGCAATGTCTTCCTGCATGGCACCGCATGTCCCTACGCGAAGGAACGTTTCCGCGCCGATCTCAGCCAGTTCTTCCAACGCGCTCGCTGTCGATGGACCACCAGCTCCGGTTGAGCAAGCGGAAATGCCTACGCCTCCCACTTTACCTGTGTATGTAACATGCTCACGGTAAGTGGCTACATGCCTTTGTTCATCCCATAATTTCGCCATCTGCCCCACCCGTTCAGGGTCTCCCGGCAGCAGCACATATTTTTCTACATCCCCTGGACGGCACCGAATGTGATACTGAGATTGATCCGCTGATTCTGGTCGATTTGCTTTTGCTTTCCATTTAAGATCTTGAGCCAACTTTAACTGCCTCCTTTTGATTGGATTCCATCCATTCTAAGATAGAATCTACGGTTAAATAGGTTTGATTTGAATCGAAGTGCGAGATTTGATTTGCGAATGTGGTAATCTGCGGAGGCTGAAGTCCTGCTTCCTCCATAATGCTTTTATCTGAAAAAACAACTTTCGCATGATCGTCTGCGATTTTCTGGCTTTGGTTCATAACGACCGTGCGGCAGTTCAGCTCCCCAATCAAATGCATATCATGGGTAATTAAGACAACGATATGGCCATGTTCTTTAAACATTTTGACCAGCTCCAGCACTCGTTTACAGCCTTTATGGTCCTGCCCTGTCGTTGGTTCATCAAGCACAATAACTTTCGGCGATACCGCCATAATCGAAGCCATCGCTACTTCCTTGCGCTGACTGGAGTTAAGATCAAAAGGGTTGTCCTCTAACTGGTCTTCCAGCTCAAAGATTTCTATGGCCTTTTGGACACGTGTTTCAATTTCCTCATCATCCATCTTTAAGTTTTTACATCCATAAGCCAGTTCTTGCCCGACTGTCGGAAGGAATGTCTGATGATTTGGATTCTGGAACACATACCCTACAAGGCTGGATAGTTTAGCGATCTTCTCTTTCTTCGTGTTTAAGCCGCCAATCGTGATCTCTCCCGTGGTCGGTGTAAGTAAACCGTTAAAGTGTTTGACGAGCGTCGTTTTTCCAGACCCATTGCTTCCTAAGATGGCTACAACTTCGCCTTCATGAATGTCTAAGTTGATGTCCTGGATCGCCTTCACACCGCCAGGATACACATGGGAAACATTTTTCACTGAAATATACGGATTCACTTCTATCCCTCCTGTTGGTCTCACCTGTTTTTGTATGCGTTTTCAAAAATAGATACAGATTCTTCAACTGTTGTGGCTAACTTGAGATCCTGGTCAAATTTCTGATTGTATCCGGCCAGAAATTCTGTGACTTGCGGAGCATGAAGCGTGAGTGCGTGCAACTCTTCAATTTCTGTGAGAATTTCTTCTGGTGTTCCGAACATTTGGATTTCGCCATGATTCAGGACAAGCACTTTGTCACAATAGGCGGCAATTCGCTCGACTTCATGGTCGATGATGATTCCTGTCATCCCGTACTCTTTTAGATTCTGGAGCACGTCATAAACTTCATTCTTTCCTTTTGGATCAAGCATTGAAGTGGGTTCATCCATAATCATGATCGTCGGTCTCATCGCTAATACTGCTGCAATCGCGAGACGCTGTTGCTGACCTCCCGATAAGGCAAGCGGGCTTCTCTTTTCAAATCCTGTCAGGCCTACCTGCGCTAAAGCGTCCTTGATTCGAATGAGCATTTCATCTCTTGAAACACCGAGGTTTCCCATTCCGAAAGCAATTTCTTCCTCAATAGTCATTTGGCTTAATTGGTTTTCAGGTTCCTGGAAAACAAAGCCGACATGTTCGGACATTGCCGCTACATTGCTCTCATGGACATCGATCCCTCTCACAGTCACTTGACCTTCCATTTCCCCATTGATTACCTGGGGGACGAGTCCGTTGATACACATCGCTAACGTCGATTTCCCAGCTCCTGTAGGACCAATGATGCCGAGGATTTCTCCATTTTCGATCGAAAAATTAATATCTTTCAGCGTATCTCCTTCTGTATCGGGATACCTGAACGTAAGGTCTTTGACTTCTATGGCTTTCTCAATCATGAACTAACGCCTCCGATCTTCCCCTGAACTTGTTTATAAAGAAATTTCACTAACATAAATCCGCATACGATCCATGTCCCGATTAAGGAGTAGGTCAACAATGCGTCTGTCGTAAGATGAAGGGATCCCATCATGAACAGTTTGAGGTAAATTTCAAATGCAAATGCAGCGAGCATCCCTAACAAAAAAGTGTAATCAAGGGAACCAATTTTCGTTTCTCTTAAGCTCGTTTTGTTGCCCTTCCTGCTGAATGCCCGGCATTCAAGTACGTAGGAGAGCTGGTGGACCTTCATAAACGTGATGATAAATAGTGGAGCAAACATCGGTACAAGGTTTTTCACTCGTTGAATCAGGTTGCCTTTCACATCCAAACACCTGGCTTGCTGGGCTTCCATCACGATTTTTGCTTCCCTTGCGATGATCGGAATGATCTGGAATGTCGAAAGCAGAATGAAAGCAAAGGAGTGAGGAACCTTCCATTTCACTAAGGCAGATGCCATATCTGATGGATGAGTCGTCATAACGAATAGAACAGCTGCCGTACCAATAACTAAAATTCGGAAAGACATCACGGAAGCATAAACCATCGATTCATACTTGAAAGTCAGACCTCCGAAAATTTCAAATACAGGTGTAACTCCGATTGGATTATAGATTCCATGAACGGTCATAATGAGGACTGCAAATAATAAAAGAAACTGAATCGATACGAGATAAGGTTTGATAAGCTTTGCAGCGACCACTAAAGGAAATAAAGCGACAAGTAAAACAAGTTGGAGAGCCGGATCATTTAAAATAAACGAACTGGCGACAACAAAAGCGACAAAAATCATTTTAGTCCTCGGATCTAAGCTGTGAATCAGACTATCTTTTTGCATATATAAACTGTTCAAATCATTTCCTCCTTCTTTATTCAGTGAATTTGTTCTTAGTGGACGTCTACAACTCTACTTGTCGACCCCCGTTCAATGAGAGTGGGTTGGAATGTGACGGTTTCTTTGAAGTTCTTGCCTTCCTTGACGATTTTGACAATTAATTCAACGGTTTTTTGACCCATTTCAGAGATTGGCGTACGAATTGTCGTTAATTCCGGATCAACAATCTCTGCAAATTGCGAATCATCAAATCCGATGACCGAAAGCTGTTCAGGTACGTTCAACCCAAGCTCTCGAGCCGCCTTGTAGATCCCGACGGCAATCGCATCATTTCCTGCAAAGATCGCTGTTGGTCTGTCTTTTCTCGAAAGCATTTCCAATCCTTTGTTATAACCGCTGTGAATCTTAAATTCATCAAGTTTCACAAAATTTTTATTCAGTTTAACTTTATAATCCTCGAGCGCTTCTTGATAACCTTTATACCGCTCTACAGTCGAATAAGAGTCCGGCTGCCCGCCAATATACCCAATCTTCTGGTGGCCAAGCTCCAGCAAGTGTTTGGTCGCCTGGTAGCCCCCTTCAAAGTTATCGACTAATACTTCGTCAAGCCTTACATCCTTCACCTGACTCCCGAGAATAATGAGAGGCAGGTCAGGTCTTGTTTTAATAATTTCACGGACATTTCTATCGTTGATTTCCGGCGTTGAGAAAATGATGCCGTCAATGCCTTTTCGCAGTAAAAAGTTTAGATACTCCGACTCTTTGCTCAAGTCGTTGTCCGTATTACAGAGGATGACATTAAAGCCATGCTTATGAGCTTCATCCTCGATGGCCCTTGTCAGTTCACCATAAAAAATGTTTTTAATATCCGGGATGATCAATCCAAGAGTCGATGTTTGTTTCTTGATCATGGCCGTTGCTACCATGTTTTTTTGAAACTTTAGCTCATCCACTGCTTTATGGACTTTTTCCTTCGTAGAGGCGCTCGTGTATCCACTATTGTTCAGTACTCTGGAAACTGTTGATATGGATACGTTCGCTACTTTTGCCACGTCTTTAATCGTTACCATTTTCACACTTCCTATCATTTTATGGAAACGTTTCCCTGAGATTAGATGCTAAATTGGTTGATCATCGTTCCATCCCGGGAAAATCCGTTTTCTAGTTGGTTTAATTATACGTTAATAGGAGGTTTATTTTCAATAATATTCTGAAAATATCGAAAACATTGAATGAAAATTATATGGAAACGTTTTTATAAAAACTCAAAAGTATAGGAAGATTGTATTACACAGTTACCTTTCGATTCGAATGGGTGACGGGATTCTCTAAAGAGCCAATTCCTTTAATCTTACATTCAATCACATCATTTTCACTCAAAAACTCTGCCCCAACCGGGCTTCCTGTTAAAATAACGTCTCCAGGCTTAAGCGTCATGACCTTACTCAAGTAAGAAATCATCCTCTTTATCGGGACAATCATAAGGTCTGTTGTGCTATCTTGTTTCTTAGTCCCATTATGAAACGCTTGAATCCTTGCTGTTGCAGGATCGAAGTTTGTTTCTACCACCGGCCCCAGGGGCGTGAATGTATCGAACGATTTCCCGAGCGTCCAGTGCCCATCCTTGTGAAAATATTGAGGAGCTGTCACATCATTACCAACCGTATAACCAAAGACGTAATCCAGCACGTCTTTTTCTTCAATATCCTTTGCTTCTTTTCCGATGACCACGGCCAACTCTGATTCAAATTTCACTTCCTCAATCATTTCCGGGATGACGATGTCACTTTCCGGGCCAATGACGCTGGAAAGGGATTTAAAGAAAAACACCGGCATCTCTGGGCCTTCTTCTGGAAGATCCTTTTTATCGGCAACATAATTGGCGCCGATTCCGATGACTTGATTTGGCACGATCGGTGCCAGCCATTTGACTTCTTCACTTGAGAACGTCTGTCCTAAGTAAAACCAATCAGAATAGATGTCTCCACTAATTTCTGCAATACCGTCAGAAGTGAGCACTCCCTTCCTTACTTCATCGTCCCTGTTCAATGTAAATCTACCAAACTTCATCGACAGTCCTCCCTAGGTCCTTTTAAATTGGAAAAAGGTCAAAGCGTCAGATGATTTGACCCTTTTCCAAGTGTTAACCAGTTGTTATTTATTGATTTCTAGTCTTTTCTTCTATAAAATCTTAGGTAAGCTGAAAGAGCATCATACAACCCTCGTCCAAAAGTGTGTTGTGTTGATGTTCTTTTTTATGCGGACATTTTTCTTTCTTTATGTTTACTTTTCACCACTCCAATTTTTTCCCTGATATCTTTCGCATTCGGAAGGAATCGTACTGGGAAGATCTTAAGGATCATCCAAACAATCCAGAATGTAAGGATTTTATCTGCCATGGTACCCGGAATATTGGCGATAAATGCTGCGTTAAAAATTTGCTGACCTGAAGCAATCAGTCCAGCCGTCAGCACATCGACGGTATGTCCAGAAAAACCACCAAACACATAGACAGATATCACTGTAGCTACTGCTGAAGCTAGTAATCCAGTGACCGCCCCTGAAGTAATAACCTTCCACCCTTTCTTAAACCAGCCTTTTTTATAGAAAAAGTGGGCTAAGAAAGCAACAAATATTCCAACTGCAGCAAATGGTAAGTAGGTCCAACGAACAATAAGTGCCAGAATCACATTCGTCATCAATGCTGTGGCTCCACCCCAGAGCGGTCCAAGCACAATGGCATTTAATACGGTTCCTATGTTATTCAAAAACAACGGAAGCTTTAGCATCTCAACAATCGAATTCGCTACCCAGTTCAACGCAATACCGGCTGGAATCATGGCTACAATGAAACTCGAATTCTTTTTCATCATACCTTTTCATATACCTCCTCGTTTTTTGTGGTGAAAAACCCTCCTAACTTGTCGACACCTCCTTCACAGCACGTATGTAAAAACGTTTCCACAAACATTAAAGGTTTGGCATCACAGCGAATATGGAAACGCTTTCTTAAAAAGAATTATACATAGAGAGCTCCTTAATTTCAACAATTTTTTGAAAATACAAATTATTTACATCTTCACCAATCTCCCCCGTGTCCCTTTTTTGGTCGTCGTTTATTTTATTTTCGATCCCTGCCGGTTATTTAGAATGACTGCACCGCACACCAGTGAATTCCCGTTTCTTTCAGATGTGATCCACATACATAGAATCTTCCACAAACCAGGACGACTCGTTCCCTTGAACTTTTCGTGTTATACTATTATGATATATTTTGGTTGAAATTCAGCTGAAATGGTAATGGATAAGACAAAAACATTTTTACTTTTTAATTTTGGGAACATGGTTTCCCTTAAGGAAAGGGTTCAGATATATATGAAAGAAAATTTTTGGCATGAGTTGCCGAAGCCGTTTTTTGTTCTGGCACCGATGGAAGCCGTGACGGATGTCGTATTCCGCCATGTCGTGGCTGAAGCAGGCAGACCTGACGTGTTCTTTACAGAGTTTACGAATACGGAAAGCTACTGCCATCCGAAAGGAAAAGACAGCGTACGCGGGCGTCTGACGTTCACGGAAGATGAACAGCCGATCGTCGCCCATATTTGGGGAGATAAACCCGAATACTTCAGGCAAATGAGTATTGGCATGGCCGAAATGGGCTATCGCGGCATCGATATCAATATGGGCTGTCCGGCGCAGAATGTCGCAACGAAAGGGAAAGGCTGCGGACTGATCCGCCGTCCGGATGTCGCAGCGGAAATCATCCAGGCCGCCAAAGCGGGAGGACTGCCCGTTAGCGTGAAGACCCGTCTCGGTTACACGGAAGTAGACGAATGGCATGACTGGCTGAGACACCTTCTGGAACAGGACATCGTTAACCTGTCCATTCACCTTCGTACGAAAAAGGAAATGAGTAACGTCGATGCTCACTGGGAGCTGATTCCTGAGATCAAGAAGCTTCGTGACGAGGTCGCCCCTCATACGCTTCTGACGATCAACGGCGATATTCCTGACCGTCAGAAGGGCCTTGAACTCGTAGAAAAATATGGCGTGGATGGCGTCATGATAGGACGCGGGGTTTTCCATAACCCGTTCTGCTTTGAAACAGAGAAGAAAGAGCATACGAGTGAAGAACTGCTAGACCTTCTTCGCCTGCAGCTCGACCTTCATGATAAGTATTCCGAAGAACTGGAGCCGCGTCTTTTCAAACCGCTTCGCCGCTTCTTCAAGATTTACGTCCGAGGATTCCGTGGAGCGAGTGAGCTGAGAAATCAGCTGATGAACACCCACTCTACCGATGAAGTGCGTGCGCTGCTTGATGAATTTATGGAGAAAGATGGCGTGAAAGAAGAGCAAAGTTTTTCTGTTTCTTAAAGAAGTTAGATTTAAAGGAGAGGAAAGCCGTCGTGCTTTCCTCTCTTTTTTATGAACTCTGGAATAGAGAACAAAAATAAAAAAGCATCCTTGTCGATGCTTTTTTAATTCTTTTTCATCACGCGTTTCACTAAGAAGAAAATACCCACAATGACAAATAAGAATATAAGAATACCGATGGGGCTGACTGTTAGCAAAGAAACTCCTCCTTAAAAGGCATATAGGGTAAATGTTCCGGTAGTCGTCGTGATTTTAGAATATGCATTCGTATGAGTATAGATTACTCCTACAGCGCCGTATTTCCTCGTTTCATCCGTGCTCCAGGATGTCCTTGCATATTTAGAAGAGCTAACGATGGACCCCTTATAAACGATCCCTACGTAGGTGCCTGAACTTCCAACCAATCCGTAAGCGGTATTGGTTATGACATTTTTTATTTCTCTCACTTTACTGCTGCCTCTGTAGATTTTAGACTTTACGTTACCTCGATAAGAGTGAGTGAAGATATTGATGTCTGAATATATTTTTCCGTAGAAATTCAAGGAAACACCATTGGACGATTTATACTTATCAAATGATTTACTATTAGAGCCGGTGAATGTTGAGGATCCATCGGGTGTATCTAGACTTTCCATATAGGAAGGTGTGAAAGAGGCGTTGGGTATGGTGGCATAGGCTCTTATGAACTCGGCATCTTCTGGAGAAAAAGGTTCATGTAAGTCATAGGATGCGTTAATTTCTGAAAAACGTTCCTGAATTTCTCTTTTGCTTAGTTTTTGATTCTTATCGAACGTTGTTTGTGCTGGCTCTATAGGCTTTATTGTAGCAGGAGTGGGTTTCTCTAATAAGATTTTATGCGATTCCTCGGCACTTGCACTCCCGGAAAACGAAAAAATAGAAAAGAATAAGAGAGCATAACCAATGACTACCAAACCAAACGTTTCAGATCGTTTCATAAGCATTCTTCTCCTTATCCTATTTTGTTGTAAAAAAAGAATACCACCAGAAAATCAGGTGGTCTATAGGTTTCTTATATAAAGCTATCATTCTACAAAACTTCCGTTGATAGGCAAGGAGAGAGGTCTACATACCGACAAAACAAGCGATACTATCAACACAAACTAGAAATTATTTCACTTGGTTGGATGTTCAATTCAAAGGATCCGCTTCTGAGTTGATTTTTGTGTTAAAACAAAAGAAGGCAGCCTCAGTAAAGGCTACCTTTTTAATATTACCAAGTCCATCCATAGGCTTTTACTTCTATATTTTCAACTTTTTCAGCTACATCACGAGGGATCTCAGGATAGTTAAGTTCAAACCCTGCTTCGCTTCCTGGATTTACTCCTACATCCACTGAGCCATTTAAAACCCCTAACAATTTTCCGTCTTTATCAAATAATGCTGCTGCAAGCCTGATATCATCCTGTTTTTCTTCAGTGGTATTTTTAACAAGACCAGTTACTTTGTAGGGGTTTGAATATTCGTCACCTATAGTCCCTTTAATTCCTGAAGTTTCTAATAAGTTAGGTGATTGATCCGTTTTATCAAAACCAAAGTTATACGTAGTTTCTGTATAGCTTTCGGCATCACTGATTCCCTCTAGAATTGTACTTTCTGAAATAAAAGCTGTTTCACCAGGGCCTACTACACTAGGAACCGCATAGATCATCGGTGCAGTACCTAATACTTCTCCATCCTTACCTTTAAAGGTCATTTGAGTTTCATTAATTTCAACAGGTGTATCACCTGTATTTTCAAAAACTGCTGATGAGTGAACCCATACTGCGTCAATGGAGTCTTTCCACGCTCCGCCAGTACTTTGTGCAATCTCTAACTTGGCTTCAGACTCTTCTTTTGTTTCTTCTTTTTCTTTTGTGGTTTCATCATTATTTGCACTAGCATTCGTATCTCCAGCCATCTCTCCATTTGAACATGCAGTTAAAAACATAATAAATACCAATGAAAACAAAAGTATAATTTTTCTCATTTTACTATCTCCTTATTTAGGCTGCCATTTTTTCAGTTTTTGGCTTTCTAATAATCCCCATTAAACCTGCTGGAATAAGTAATAAGGCTGGTACTACTCCAAATAAACTAATTGAAACAAGTATAGCTACACCACTAATTAACATGATCCAGCCACCTAGCTTTGCTTTAAACTTCACAACAATGGCCCCAATGATAGCAGTAGCACTAAAAAGAAAGGCACTACTCCCTAATCCACTAAGTTCACTGGACCCATTAAGTGCTTCATCTAGTGAACCTACGAATAATGCAAAGAAAGCCCCTCCAAATCCTATAAGCCCGCCAAGAATACCTAAAACCATTTCCGTCGTTCTACTCAACAGAATCCCCCCTAATCTGTTATTTACTACCTGTAAATAATGTACCATGTTTTTATTAAAAACAGTATATTAGTAACCGTATTTATTTAATTTTTACCAATTAAATGATACAAAAATGACACAATTTCCTCCGTTTACATCAGAAATTGGTGGTATACTAAAAGTGTAAAGAAGATAATAAAAAAACATAAACAGCTTAGGTGGCTCAACCATCACGAGTTCGTTTCCAAACGAACGAAAACGCCTGCCAATTAAGGAATTTGAAATCCTGTGAAAGGATAGAAACCAACTTTTCAAATGGTCAGGCGCTCGAGAAGATTTACAGATCGTAGGCAATTGAGAGGGTTTTGTAAGACAATGCTCTCCAGTCTGTTCAGATCAAGGTTGAGTAGTCTAACAAAGGGAAGCACCTTAGCAAATGCTATATCTCTTCTAAACATAAAGAAGAGAAAAATTGGACTTAACAAGAGAAGGAAGCGAATTCCTAGAAGAATTGTCCTTCGAGAAAGTCTGAAATTCAAAGTGTGTAGAATCAAGGATGATTCTTACATGGTTGGGTCACCTAAGTTGTTTATTTTAGCCCTCTCACTTTCCTCAGTGAAGGGGCTTTTTATTTTGCAATTTTACGCTTACCTTCTAGCTGAGCTTTATCTGTAATTCACTTGGTTATTTGAATGGTCATGTCAATATAGGATCGTTCTTACTTAAAGTTTTGTGCATAGGATGCTTCAATAAAAAAAGCCCCTCAAGGTCTTCCCTTTTCCGGGAAACCTGAGGGGCTTTCGTTTATTTAGACTTCTACCGTCCAATTATACGTATCTTCTTTTCTACCACGCTGAATGCCAGTGATAGTGTCATATAGCTTCTGAGACAGCGGGCCGATTTCGTGATTGTTGATCACGATTTTCTTCCCGTTCCAATTGAACGTTCCGACCGGTGAAATGACAGCTGCTGTTCCTGTACCGAACGCTTCTTCAAGCTTGCCTTCTTCATAAGCATGATAAATTTCTTCGATCGTAATTCTCCGTTCCGTGACCGGTACACCCCACTCGTTTAAGACTTCAAGGATCGATGTTCTCGTGATTCCTCTTAGGATACTTCCGCTCAAGGCCGGAGTAACGACTTCTCCGTCGATTTTGAAGAAAATGTTCATGCTGCCGACTTCCTCGATATAGCGCTTTTCGATTCCATCAAGCCAAAGTACGTCATTGTTTCCGGTCTGACTCGCTTTCGCCTGTGCCTGGTAGCCGGAGGAGTAGTTCCCAGCGGTTTTCGCCATGCCAGTTCCGCCTTTCACGGCACGGGTGAACTTCTCTTCGACATTGATGGTGACAGGGTGAATGCCGCCTGAGAAGTAAGGACCAACTGGAGACAGGATAATCATGAACGTGTACATTTTTGAAGGGGATACGGCCAGATTAGGCTCGGTTGCAATGATGAACGGACGAATGTAAAGAGACGTCCCTTCAAACGAAGGCACCCAGTCCTTTTCAATTTTCAAGAGCTCCTTCAAGTAGCTCATCACTTCGTCTTCGTCGATCGGAGGAATGCTCAAGCGATCGCTCGACTGGTTGAGACGCTCAAAGTTTTTCTCAGGGCGGAACAAAAGGATGCGGTCATCATCGGTACGATACGCCTTCAAGCCTTCGAATACGGTTTGGCCGTAGTGGAAGATCATCGCGGCTGGATCGAGCGTCAGAGGCTCATACGGGGCGATGCGAGGCTCGTGCCACCCTTTCCCTTCTTCATAGTCCATTAAGAACATGTGATCCGTGAACGTGCGGCCAAAAGGAATCTCTTTTGTTTGCGGCTTTTCTTTTTTATGGTTGTTTTCGATAAAGGTTAGAGATTTATTCATAGCGGTGGCTCCTTCTTAGATAGTTTAGTGGATTACGTACATCCTTTAAACGAACAAAGGATGGAGATATTGTTATATATTTTACGGGTTACGAAAGAACTTTTAAAGCCCTTCGCGCAAACTTTTAGAAAATTATTAAAGAAAGCAGGAAAATAACAAACACACCTCAGGTCATCCAGATTCTGGATGACCTGAGGTGGAAAGAAAAGGGAATTACAGAATTCCAATTGTGTTCAGTAAGATAACAACAGCAACGGCGATGACTGGGATCAATAGGGCTACGACGAAAATGTCTCTATAGCTGTCTTTATGGGTCATGCCGGTAATCGCAAACAAAGTTAGAACGGCACCGTTGTGCGGCAGCACGTCCAGTCCTCCTGAGGATAGTGAAGCTACACGGTGGAATGCTTCTGGACTAATGCCTGACGTCTGCGCAATTTCATAGTATTTCGATCCGAGGGCTTCAAGGGCGATTCCTAACCCGCCAGAAGCTGAACCGGTCGCACCAGCTAAGGCGTTAACGGCAATCGCTTCTGAAATCAACGGATTCCCTTTGATGCCAACTAACAATTCTGTCAGCCGCTCAAAGCCTGGCACCTCACGGACGACGGTACCGAAACCAACGGCGGCACTCGTGTTGATAATCGCTATAACTGAGCCGCTTGCCCCTTTATTAATAGAGGTGACAAAGCCTTTGATTAGCGTAATGTTCAATAACATGATGAGTACAATACCAGCAATCAAGGCGGTAACGACATCCCATCCCAGTAGGTTCAACGTCAGTAGTACCGTAAGCAACGGCAGCACTGACAAGATGAAATTTGGCATACGATCGACCTGATTGACCATTTTCTTATCATTCGGTTCAACAAACGTTTCCCCTTTTTGCTTTAGCTCTTTCTCTCGATAACGTAAGTATAAATATCCACCGACAGCCATGATGACTGCTGCCACGATTCCCATTACTGGAGCAGCGGTTGCTGTGGTTTTAAAGTATTCCATTGGGATCAGGTTCTGAATTTGCGGTGTTCCGGGCAGTGCGGTCATCGTAAATGTGAACGCTCCAAGTCCAATGGTTGCTGGAATCAGCTTACGGCTGATATCCGCTTCACGGAACAGCGATAAAGCAAGTGGATACACAGCAAAGACAACGACGAACAGGCTGACACCGCCGTAAGTCAGTACGGCAGCTGAGACGAGCACTCCGAGAATCGCGCGTTTGGTGCCGATAACTTTTGTGAATGCGACGGCGACCGAACGGGCCATGCCCGTGTCCTCCATTAGTTTTCCGAAGATGGCTCCGAGCATGAACACAGGGAACCATGCTTTAGCAAAGTCGACAAAACCGCTCATGTACGTATCTTTATATGCATCAAGCAGGTCCAGACCGCCTGTGACGGCGACCACCCCGGCGGCGATCGGCGCCACCCAGATGATTGACCATCCCATATAGGCGAGTGCCATCAGGACGACGAGACCGAGTAATATTCCTAACATATGTGAGCCTCCTTCAAATTATAGGGCTTCTACGACCATGGCGATGCCCTGGCCTCCACCGATGCAAAGCGACGCGACACCATACTTCTGATTGCGTCGTTTCAGTTCTTTAACTAACGTATAAAGCACTCTCGTTCCGCTTGCGCCAACCGGGTGGCCGAGTGCGATAGCTCCGCCGTTGACGTTCACTTTCTCACGGGAGAGACCGAGCTCTTTTTCCACCGCTAAATACTGCGCAGCGAACGCTTCATTCACTTCAACAAGATCTATATCGTCTAACGTAAGCTCTGCTTTTTCCAGAGCCTGGCGAATCGCTGGAACAGGACCGATGCCCATCACGTTTGGATCGACGCCTGCAACGGACCAGGAAACGACTTTCGCTAGCGGTTGTTTGTTGTGAGCGTTTACAAAATTCTCACTGGCCACAACGACAGCTCCAGCGCCATCATTAATACCGCTCGCGTTGCCTCCCGTAACCGTTCCGTCTTTTTTGAACGCCGGATTCAGCTTCGCAAGCCCCTCCGGATTTGTATCTGGACGAATGTGTTCATCTTCATCGACGACTGTTGTCCCTTTTCGCGTTTTCACTTCAACGGGAGCAATCTCCTCATCAAATCTCCCGGATACACGAGCTTCCGTAGCACGTTGGTGACTGAGGGTGGCAAACTCGTCCTGACTCTCACGGGAAATCTCGTATTTTTCTGCTAGATTTTCACCCGTAACGCCCATACCGGCCCCGATATACTCATCGGTCAGCGCTGCCCACAATGTATCATCTACTTTCGGGGTACCGAGTTTGGTTCCAAAACGGCTGCCTCTTAATGCGTATGGTGCTAGACTCATGCTGTCGACACCGCCAGCAAGCGCGAGTTCTCCTTCTCCGAGCTGTATCGACTGCGCGGCTGATACAACCGCCTGAAGGCCGGATCCGCACAAACGGTTAACCGCTAAAGCGGGGCTTGTGATTGGGAGTCCTGTATCCAAAGCGATATGCCTTGCTAAATAGGGAGCGTTTTGCGAGGAATGAATCACATTTCCCATCACGGAAAAATCGATCTGCTCTGCCTCCACACCGCTTCGTTCAATCGCTGCTTTACTTGTTGTTACCCCGAGCGTTGTCGGGTCTACGTCCTTCAGTGAACCTCCGAAACTTCCAAACGGGGTACGTGCGCCTTCTAATAGATACACAGGTTTCATAGATTCTCTTCCTTTCTGTTATTGAGTCGTGTAGCCTCCGTCGATGACAACCGCCTGACCGGTGACCCCTTTCGCCTGATTGCTGGCAAGGAACAACGTGTAGTCAGCGATTTCCTGAACGGATAAGAGACGTTTTTGCGGGACTAATGGATAAATGACTTCCTCTAACACTTTTTCTAAGGAGACGTTACGGTTCTTCGCCAGGTCCTCAAGCTGGTTGCGGACGAGCGGTGTATCGACATAGCCAGGGCAGACAGCGTTGACCGTAATGCCGTCTTCCGCTCCTTCTAATGCCGTTACCTTCGTCAAGCCTATCACGCCGTGTTTGGCACTGTTGTAGGCAGACTTGCCTGCGAATCCGATCAAGCCGTTGATCGATGCCATATTGATGATGCGGCCGAATCCTTGTTTTTTCATAATTGGGAACACATGCTTTGTTGCCATGAACGGTGCGACAAGCATGATCTTTGTGATCAGCTCGAATTTTTCCGTCGGGAATTCTTCAATGGATGCGACATGCTGGAGACCTGCGTTGTTGATCAGAACGTCTAGACGTCCGTATTTTTCCACTGTTTGATCAATTGCGTTTTTAATCTGCTCCTCTTTGGTCACGTCACAAACAAGGCCGATACAGTCGAAACCTTCATCCTTTAACTGATCTGCCGCTATCTTCACTTTTTCTTCATTAATATCTGTAAAAGCAACCTTCGCGCCTTGCTTAGCGAATTCTGAGCCGATCTCATAGCCGATTCCGCTTGCTGCTCCTGTAATAAAAACCACTTTATTTTCTACCATCAACCTTCACCTTCCTACTTAGAAATCTCCATCAGTTCTGGACTTACGATTAATTCCGCTTCTGTCGATTCTTTGATTTCCTCAACGCTCCAGCCTTCAACGACCTCGACTAAAACCAGGCCTTCTTCGGTTACATCAATGACGGCACGGTCTGTAATGATACGGTCAACGACGCCTTTTCCTGTCAGCGGCAAGCTGCACTCGTTCAAAATTTTCGGATCGCCGTATTTATTGACGTGATCCATGATGATGACGATTTTCTTCGCCCCGTGGACGATGTCCATCGCTCCGCCCATGCCTTTGATCATTTTTCCTGGTATCATCCAGTTGGCGAGGTCGCCGTTTTTCGCGACTTCCATTCCGCCGAGAATCGCAAGGTCCAAGTGCTCGCCGCGGATCATCGCAAACGACTCGGCACTGCTGCAGTACGAAGCGCTGATTGATGCTGTTACGGTTTCTTTTCCTGCGTTAATCAAGTCTGGATCCACTTCTTCTTCATAAGGCGAACGGCCGATACCTAACAGTCCATTTTCTGATTGAAGCACCACTTCTTTTTCCGGGTCGATGTAATTGGCTACCATCGTCGGCATGCCGATCCCCAGGTTTACATAGTAACCGCTTTCAATTTCCTGCTCAGCTCGTTTCGCGATCAGTTCTCTGACCGCTGCTCTGTCCATTTTTACTGCCATATCTAAATTACCTCCTGTTACGCATGTTTTTTGACGGTCAAACGTTCAATGCGTTTCTCTTGCTGACCTTCGATCAGTTCCTGCACGTAAATGCCTGGTGTATGGATCTGGTCCGCATCAAGTGTGCCGGCATCAACCAGCTCCTCCACTTCCGCAATCGTGACTGTTCCTGCTGCGGCCATCATAGGGTTAAAGTTTTGTGCGGTTTTGTTGTAAATGAGGTTGCCGAAGCGGTCGCCTTGCTTTGCACGTACCAAACTGAAGTCAGCCGTAAGAGCGGTTTGCAACAAATACTCCTTACCATCGAACGTACGGACTTCCTGCCCTTCTGCGATTGGAGTACCGACGCCTGCTGGAGTATAAAAAGCAGGGATTCCCGCACCGCCTGCGCGAATTCGTTCGGCTAGTGTCCCCTGTGGAGTTAGCTCGACTTCCAGTTCTCCTTCTAACACCTGACGCTCAAATTCTTTGTTTTCTCCCACATAGGAGCCAATCATTTTATCGATTTGTTTATTTTTCAAAAGGAGTCCCAGCCCCCAGTCGTCGACACCGCAATTGTTTGAAATAACGGTTAGATGCTTCACATTCGATTCAACAAGTGCAAGGATCAGATTTTCCGGAATCCCGACAAGTCCGAATCCTCCAACCATAATAGTGGAATGATCTTTAATATTTTTAACTGCTTCATGAAATGATGAGTGAATTTTTTTCATGTTGGTTCACGCCCCTTCCACATTTCTATACTTGCAAGAAGCGTGCCAACTTTCCCTTTCAGATGTGACGGGATTTTGAAAATTAAAGATGCTTCATTTTTCCACGATTCTGGAAAAGACGGTTGGAGAAAGAGCTCAACCTAATGAAAACCCTTACATTTGAGCATAAAAAAGAACCATTCCAGAATTGTGGAATGGTTTCCGAATTTGTGGAATGATTCATAACTTGTACTTTTTCACTTTTTCATAAAAGCTGGATTTTCCGATGCCGAGCCATTTAGCTGCCAGGGCTTTGTCTCCTTCAGCCTTTTTTAACATCCGTTCAATCGCTTGTCTCTCTGTGTTTTCCACTAATTCCTTCAAGCTACTTTGCTCTTGGATGATGGCAGACTCAGGCTGAATATGTTCAGGGAGGTCGTCGAGTTGAATGACGTCATTATTAGTTAAATGAACCGCCGATTCAATCACGTTCTCAAGCTCCCTCACATTCCCAGGCCAATTGTAACGCTGAAACAAGTCATACACTTCTTGATCGAATTCGTCAATCCGCTTGCCGATCCGGTCGCTGACTTTTTGCAATAAGTACTTCGATAACACACGGATGTCATCCGGACGCTCACGAAGCGGGGGCACCTGGACCTGGACGACGTTGATCCGGTAAAATAAATCCTCACGAAAGCGCTGCTCTTCAATCAGCTTTTCTAACGGCTGGTTCGTCGCTGCGATGATTCTTACGTCCACCTGCTGGGGCCTCACAGCACCGATGGCCTCGACTTCCCCTTCCTGCAATGCGCGAAGAATTTTCACCTGGGCATGCATCGGCATGTCGCCGATTTCATCAAGAAACAGTGTCCCGCCATGCGCCAGTTGAAATTTCCCTTGCTTTCCGCCTTTTTTCGCACCTGTAAAGGCACCTTCCTGATAACCGAATAGTTCAGCCTCAAGGAGATGCTCAGGGATAGCGGCACAGTTGACTTTGATAAACGGCTTTGTGCTGCGCTCACTGAGATGATGGATACTATGGGCGAACAATTCCTTCCCTGTGCCACTCTCGCCTCTAATCAAAACAGACACATCGCCATGGGCGACTTTTTTAATTTTGCTCTTCAATTCGAGGATCTCAGGAGAGCTACTGATGATGTCGTGCAGCGAGTATGTCGCTCCGTTCTGTTGCTGCATCTGGTTCCGGTACGTCTCAAGCTCAAGGAGAAGATCCTTAATGTGCGTGTTCATGACCTTCCATTCATCCGTATCACGAAACAACACCATGCCGAGGGCCCCAACTATTTCTCCATTTGACTTGAGCGGAATACGGTGCGCGACCATAAAATCACCGCGGATTTGCTGGAGGTCAGCCATTTCTTCCTTGCCGCTCTCGACCACAAGGTGCATCCTCGTATTTTCAATCACAGCCGTGACGTGCTGCCCGATTACTTTTTCTTTATCCACTTCTAGAAAATCACAGTAGCTGTCATTCATGTATGAAATATTCCCTTGATGATCGACAATGACAATACAGTGATGGACATTGCCGAAAAACGTTTCAAATATACTGTCCCGATAGTTCTCCAAGATCGATTGCATGAGTCACACTCCTGGTGAAATATTTAAACCCCATACGGTAACGCTTACATCACTACTTTGAAGTGTACCATGAAACGTGAATGACATAAATAACCACCTCAGGTCATCCAAATTCTGGATGACCTGAGGTGGTAAACACTTCCATCTATTCTTGTTTTTCTTCCTGGTATTGTTCCAGCATATGGATCCGTTCCATCATGGTCGGATGGCCATAGCGCAAATATTTTACTAAGGCAGGTGGATTCACTTCGCTCAGTCCGTTGACCGTAAGCTCCTGGAACGATCCGACCGCCGCTTCTGGATCCTCCGTCATTTCAATCGCGTATTCATCCGCAGCCTTTTCGGCGTTTCTTGATATCGCCAGTTCTACAGGGCTCGCGATGAACGAAAGCAAAGACAACAGGAGGAAGAACACTGGCAGGGCGGCAATATCTGAGACGTCTTTAACCTTCCACTTCTCTCCCCATTTTCGCATCGTATAATGCATCAGATGATAGGCGAGAAACAGGCCGACAAAGCTTGAAGCAATCACGCCAAGTAAATTCATATATAAATGATTCATCACATAGTGGCCTATTTCATGGGCCATGATGAATAAAACTTCATTGTCCTTCAAGCGATTCAGCGTCGTATCCCATAACACGATGCGCAAATTCGAACCGATGCCATTTACATACGCATTCATGCTGTTCGTTTTCTCAGACATGTTCACTTCATAAACGCGATCGGCTGGAATATCCGCCTGATTGGCGAGACCGAGAATTTTTTCTTCCAGCTGTTTATCCTGAAGTTCGGTAAAATCGTTGTACAACGGATCGATGACAACAGGCTGAATAAACATCATGAACACAAGAAACGGTACAAGCAGCATCCACGCATACAACCACCAGCGTTTCTTGAACTTGTTCATCAGCCAATATAGCACCGTGATTAAGATCGCCATAATGACAAAACCGACCCAGAATCCGATCAGTTCATCCCTCATCCAGCTAGAAAAGCTCTGCGTAGAAATGCCGTACGAAATGGAAAGTCGCCGGCTGATATAATCGAACGGAAACAAGATAATCGTCGTAACCGTTTGGAGTAAAAGCACATACAGCGGGATCTGTATGATTTTAAACCGGGAAGCCCGCTCGCTGAATTGTTTAAAAATGAGCGAGACGCCAAACACCATAACTCCTAAATAAATCACCCACTCCAACGGCTCTGTAATAAAGGACAAGAAATCCTTATAACGCGAATAATCCTCGGCCAGTTCCAGCTGCCGATCCGTCATAAACGTTGCCGGGTCAGCCGCTGTTCCCTTGTAAGCATCAGGGACTCCGAAATCAGCCCACTGGAAAAGATAAAGTCCTAAAAGTAATCCATATAATGAAAAAAGGACGAGTGTCCAGATGACGAACTTTTTCTTCACGTCTCCACCTCCGCCGTGTGTCTACCCCTTAGTATATGAGCTTGTCCTGATTTATAGAATGATTACTTCAATTTTACACGGTTTCTTCCTATTCCTACCACAAGACTTTTGATATTTGACTAAATTGAACAAACTATCTTGAAATCGAGTCTTTAAGTATTGGGCAAGAATGGGGAGGACTTGAATTCGGACAATTGAACTTATGAATGACTATTGTTAAAGCATACAACTATATTTCCATGATCACCCACAAATAATATAACCTTCAGCAAAAAGAAAATTCTAAAAAAAAGAAGTCCGTGTAATTTATACGGTCTTCTTTTTCCTTTGATGACTGTATTTTATTTGAGGATGAGGGTGCTTCTTCACGCTAAGTATGATAACCGTAACCAGGATGAGCACCATTCCAAGAAGTTGAATGATGGTCAAGTGATCCCCGATAAGCAGAAAGCCAAATAATGAAGCTGTTACCGGCTCGACCATAGCGACCATTGAAGCAGTAGTTGGGGCAGTCCACTGAATACCAATCACATAAACTATAAACGAAATTCCAGCCCCCAGGATCCCCAATAAAAGAAACCAACCTATGTCGTTTGACGTTACCACACTAGCGACTTCATTAATGTCCGCAATAAACAAAAGGATGAGACAAAATGAAAAGAACGCGATGGTTAAGGTGGGCTGTGGCTTTCCGATGGAAGAGGCGTTTTTAAATCCGAATATAAATAATGCATAGGAAAGGCCGGCAGCAAGCCCGGATGCAACCCCTAAAAAACCTACTGATATCGAATCAGTATTGTAGGCACCTGTAAGCATGATAATCCCCATAACTACGCCGAGTATGCATCCCCATTTAAACCAAGTCGAACGTTCTATTCGTAATAAAAAAGAGATGACAAGAACAAACACCGGTGCTGTGTACATTAAAGTAGCAGCAAGAGCTACGCTTGAGGCTTGAATAGTGAGAAAATAAAAAGTGAAATTCCCAGCAACACCAACCCCAGCCAATAAGGACCATATGTATAAACGAGTAGAGGAGGTCCAATTTTGTTTAAAGCGTAAAAGAAACCATGCAAAAAAACACACAAAGCCAATAGTCCCTCGATAAAGGGAAATCACAATAGGATCCCAGCCCTTGTTCATTAAAATATCTGCAATCCCTCCACTAACACCCCAGCATATAGCTGCAAGGATAACTAAGCTTACACCTACAGACCTCATTGTTTGTATGCCTCCTAAAAATAAGTGATGGTACAAATTTTAATCTCTCTATTAGAAATCTAAATTGGGCTTAATAATGGAGATTCAAGAGCCAAACCATCTTCTTTACTTTTTTAATCAAACATATGCTTTTTAGAAGACATAAATTGAAATTCTTTTATTTTTTCCTTCATTAACCTTAATCTTCATACGGAATATGATCTGGCTAGTAGATCATTTGGAACTTTACGGTCAGAGGATAAGGGCTAAAACAGTGGAGGCTGATCGGTTTTCCAGAAAACGATGTAGGCGATAGCAACCTTATAAAAGCTCTAATGGTAACTATTAACATTTTTTCTAATTTTATCATGAAAATACCCTTTTTTCATCAAAAAAATAGAATAGTGTGGTGTTTATCAGAAGGTTTAAAAGAGTGGGCCTAGACTATCTCAGTTTAAAGTCTTAAATAATTGGCGCAATTCTCGAAAAATTGGATCACCTCATTTTTATGTTTGGGGCAGAATTGTGAAAGACAGATTCGAGATAATTACAATAAATTACTGTTTCACATATAAATTGATGAGGTGAATACCATGATTAAGAGTCTGGCCATATGGTTTTCAATAATAATAGGTGGATTCAAAATAACGGAAATTCCTTTTCGAATGGGAAAATTTATGGATGTGAGAGTATTGGTTTAACGATCGTAGGATTATTACAAGTTTTAATGGTAAAAGCATTTTTACAAAGGTGGCAGAAGCGCGTTTATAGAATTACGCGTCTTGGGAGTTTTGTGCGGTACTGAATTTGTTTGTTAGGATTCTCGCTGAGATTATAAGTTTTACTAAACGAAACAATAAAAAAAAAAGAGACTTCCTAATTCGGAAGTCTCTTTTATAATATAACTAGTAACGATTATTTTTGAACGTTAGCAGCTTGTGGTCCACGGTTACCTTCAACAATTTCAAAGGAAACTGTCTCGTTTTCTTCTAACGTTTTGAAACCTTCGCCTTGAATAGCAGAGAAATGAACGAATACATCGTCTTGTCCTTCTACTTCAATAAAACCAAAACCTTTACTTTCGTTAAACCATTTAACATTACCTTGTAACATAAATTGTTACCTCCTGCGTGGAACTGATCCACAATGTATTACTATTATTGCTCTGCATATTCATTCCAGACGAAAGTGACTTACTAGTTACTTTGCTTTCAATCGTAAACGAACAAGAATAATTAATCTTAACTATATCAACAAAGGTTCTACCCGTCAACCGGGGGTCTCTTAGCAGCCAAGGTGTGATAAAAATATTCCTTACATTTGTATACGTTTTTAAGTTATGAAGTATGTTTGAGAGTGCGTATCGCAACTCATTAGAAGAAGAGGTAACTAATCCCAATGGGTGTGGCCTTTTATATGTCCTGCAACGCATGTGATTTCTACAGGGGTCCATGATATCCACTTGAGACTGTGTCGCTCTTTGTACTTCCTGATTATTCTATAACTCGTCGTACATATTTAGGGTATTCATCTATTAATTTGGTTAAGTCCAATTTATTGAAATAATTAAAAGAAGCCCTAAAAAGAGCTTCTTCAGGTTATTATTTAAACTTATCCGGAAACTGCTTCACTACTCCTTTGGAGATAGCGTCTGCCATTACGATAATGTGAGTGATCCCTTCATCAATCGCAGCTATTCTTGCTTCCCAATCTTTCTCTAAACTGGCTACTAAGTCATCTGTAACTAATTCAAGATGCATATATAAGAGATTTTTTAGGTCTTCATTTTTTAAATGAAGGTTGGCCCCGCTTAAAAAAGCTGCTATATCATCGGCATTTCTATACCATTCATTGTTGAGCTGATTTACCTTGGCTTCATCTCCGCTTTTCGCCGCCTCTACAATCTCTCCAGCAATCACAATATGCTCCTTAAGCAATTCAGTAAGTTTGTTACCAGCACTCTCTCCATAGACTGGCTTTATAGCATTGCCTATATCCTCCTGATTTTTAAGCAACCTCTCTAATACCTGTTTTTGGTCCTCAGCTCCTGCTGTAGTTGCACTTGTAATATAATTACTTGTCCACAAAACATGATCAATCCAGAGCCTTCTAAAATCATTTTCGAATTTCACCTCTGCTTGACTAATGTTTTGATGAGTTGTAGCTTCAACACTGTTTATTCCAGCAAAGATATTTAGCGAAAATAATAAAGTTAGCCCTATTACCAATAACTTCTTCATCACACCCACTCCTTCCGATAAAAAGTATCTTCCTTATTATTAAGATAGGTCTTTTTATTCCTCAAAATGAGGGGGTGCTTTTTTTACCACAGGGATTAGAGCGCACCATATAATCGTCGTCATAATAATTGCCTTAGGCGAATGGTTATCTACACACTTATAAATTGTCTTGGATTTAAATCTTCCTGAATATCAACAAAACAAATCTCAACAAAAATAGAGCAGTACTACAACAAAAGTAGCCACTGCTCCATCCATCACGCCTGTCTTGATTTCTAAACCTTTTCTAGTCTGTCAGCAAAAAATTAAGAAACCGGCGTCATCATCTGATAGTACTTATACAACGCCTGCGTACCATCATTATCTCCGCCCGCTTCACTCAGCTCATCATACAACTGCTTCGCAAGCTTAAGCCCCGGCACAGGGAGCTGCATTTTTTCCGCTGAATCAATCGCAATCTTCATGTCTTTAATAAAATGCTTCACGTAAAATCCAGGATCAAAGTTCCCGTCGATCATCCGTGGTCCAAGATTAGACAGCGACCAGCTTCCGGCGGCTCCGAATTCAATGCTGCTTAACACTTTCTTCGGATCAAGACCTGCTTTCTCAGCGTATGTAATCGCCTCACAAACCCCCATCATCCCTGAAGCGATGGCGATTTGGTTGCTCATCTTCGTATGCTGACCGGCTCCCGCTTCGCCTTGCAAAACAATATTTTCACCCATTGCCTGAAAGACAGGCTGGATCTCGTCAAACTGTTCCTGATCGCCGCCAACCATGATCGTAAGCTTTCCGTTCCTTGCGCCTACGTCACCGCCGGATACAGGAGCATCATAAGCGTAAATATCAGCCGCTTTTGCTTTCTCTGCAATCTCTTGAGCCAAGTCGGGAGAGGATGTCGTCATATCAATGACAAAAGAACCTTGTTTCGCGTTTTCTAAAATGCCTTCTGCTCCGAAATACACTTCTTCCACATCGCTCGGATAACCGACAATCGTAATGATGATATCGGAGTGCTCTGCTAAGGAGGCCACACTGTCCTGCCAGTTCGCTCCTTCGGCTAAAAGTTCATTAGCTTTTTCCTTCGTCCGTGTGAACACATTGAGCTCATATCCAGCCTTCATCAAGTTGCGTGCCATGCTTTTCCCCATAACTCCTGTCCCGATAAACCCGATTTTCTTTGGCATACGCCTCTCCCTTTCTAAATTGGATTTGTCTCAAGTATAGCAATTTCCAAACCCAATATAGAAGAAAAACAGATCACCCTTCCTATAAAAGGTGACCTGTTGCTTTTTGTTACTTTTATATTTGCTCTACAATTCTGCATTCAATTTAATCCATCACAATAATTTTTTGATTCTCATACAAACTCTTGATCTCTGGTTTTACTTGATCTGTGATTAAATACGTCAGATGATCCGTCGGACAAACAATATGGTTAGAAATCGTATCTAACTTATCACTCGTTACCATCCCTAGAATTTCTGTAGATATAGAGGCCATTTTTCGTTTTACTAAAGCTTCGGATAGACTCGGTACACTTATCCCTATTTCAGGATCAATTTTATAAATCCCCATGATATATAAATCTGCCCTCATGGTCGTTAGTGATTCAAAGGTATCAATCCCCAAATTAACCATGGACTGTTTAAATAAGGTCCCACCAATCATAATTACTTCCACATTTTTATGATTAGAGAGGGCCATCGCGATCGGTGGACTATTTGTAATGACCGTCCCCTTTAAGGACAAAGGAAGCTGATGGACCAATTGTAAGTTCGTTGTCCCGCCATCAATTAAGATGACCATTTCATCTTTGATCAGATCTAAGGCCCTTGTAGCTAAATTCACCTTTGCTTCATTATAGATCCCCTGCCTCGTTGAAAAGTCCTCGACTGGAGGTCCTTTTCGCAGCGCCCCACTATGTACCCGTTTAATCACACCCTGGTTATCCAGCTCTTTTAAGTCTCTTCTGATTGTATCTTCTGAAACGGATAATCGTTTGCTTAAGTCGCTTGCAATCACTTTGTGTTCTTCATTTAAAATATCAACAATTTTTTGTTGGCGTTCTTGTTTAAGCATAAACGTATGACTCCTCCTAGAATTTCCTAAATTATATCACATTTAATCATTCGAAAAAAATCAAAACAAGCAAAAAGATGCAAGAAGGTGCAAAGAAACCCTTTACATTTTATCAAACATGCATTAACATGAAAAAAAAGGCACAAAACAAAAAACAAGGAGGCACAAACATGCAAAACAAGGTTACGATAGCTCCATCAATTATGTGTGCGGATCTCTGTAATTTAGAAAAAAGTGTTAAGGAAATTGAAAGAGCAGGACTGGATACTTTACACATTGATGTAATTGATGGAAGTTTCAGCCCAAGCATGCCCCTCGGTATCTCAACGATTGAACAATTAAGAAAAATAACGGATATGAAATTTGATGTTCACATTATGTCGAATGACAATGAGTTTTTCATTCAGGAGATGCTCAACATCGGTGTTGATCAAATCACCTTCCATATTGAAACCAGTTCACATATCGATCGCTATATCAATTTAATTAAAAAGCAGGACACTAAAGTCGGCATTGCCCTTAATCCGGCAACTCCACTAAATGTTTTGGAATATGTGTTACCGCAAATCGACACCGTTTTACTAATGCTGATCAACCCAGGCTTTGCAACAGATAAAAACGAAGAGCAAGTCTCCTATGCAACTAAAAAAGTAGAAGATTTATCGAACTTGATCAAATCCAAAGGGCTGGATACCAAAATCGAAGTGGATGGTCGTGTTTCCATGAAGACCATTTCAGGGTTGGTAAACGCTGGCGCAGATATCTTAGTAGCGGGCAGCACAAGTTTATTCAAATCTGACAATAGCTTAGCGGACAACAAAAAGATCATCGAGGAATCTATTCGTGAAGGATTACAGGAGGAGGCTAAAACACTATGAACGACTTCAATTATGCAACTAAAAAAATAACCGATGAAATTACAGCAACTCTAACCAATGTGAACAGCGATGACGTAGATAAATTATTAATTGAGATTAACAATGCAGAAAAAGTATTTTTTGTAGGTGTCGGAAGGGTTCTATTATCCTTACAGGCCATAGCCAAAAGGTTAGCGCATATCGGCATTAAAACGTACGTTGTAGGCGAAATTACTGAACCGGCTATTACAGATAAGGATCTACTGATTGTAGGGTCCGGAAGCGGTGAAACAAAATTCCCGTTAATCATCGCAGAGAAAGCGAAACAATATAACGCGAGGGTTGCCCACATCGGTGCAAACCCGGACAGCTCCATGAGCCAATATTCCGATCTATTTATTAGAATCCCTGTAAGTTCAAAAGTAGATACTCCTGGAGAGGTTCATTCTGAGCAGCCCATGAAAAGTTTATTCGAACAAAGCCTACTATTATTGGGAGACACGTTAGCCTTAATGATGGTGAACAATAAAAATATTGAGTTGGAGTCCCTTTGGGAATACCACGCGAATTTAGAATAACTTCTTCACAAAAGAGTCCCAAAGGGCTCTAAAGGAGGGTCAATAATGAAAGCGCTACATTTCGGTGCAGGAAATATCGGAAAAGGTTTAATCGGATATTTGTTGAATAAAAGTGGATTCGACCTCTGCTTCGTCGATGTAAACGAAGAGTCAGTCAACCAAATGAACAGCAGCAACGAATACGCATTGGAACTATTAGATGAAAAGCAAACAGTTGAAGTCATCTCCCCTGTACGTGCCCTGCATAGCAGTGCACAGGACAAAGTGATCGATGCGGTCGTAGAAGCTGACCTCATCACTACCTCTGTAGGAGCGGACAATTTATCGAAGGTTGCCCCTGTCATATCCAGAGGCCTGCTAAAAAGAATTCAGTTGGATAAAGGCCACGTGGATGTCATTGCAAACGAGAATATGATTAATGCTTCTTCTAAATTGAAAGATGAGATTAGTAGAAATGTCTCGAAAAATGAAATGGATGCGATCCAGTCAACGGTTGGGTTTCCAAATTCAGCAATTGATCGACTTTCCCTCTCTGAAAAGAGAAGTGAAGGTGAAGTTACCCTTGTCGAACCTTATTACGAATGGATGATCGAAAAGCAAGGAATGCTCCATGCAGATTTACCTTCTATAAAAAACGCCACATATGTAGATTCGTTAAAACCGTATATTGAACGGAAGTTGTATATGGTCAATATGGGACATGCAGCCACAGCCTATACAGCATTTCTAGAGGGTTATCCCACGATTCAGAGCGCCTTAAAGAACCGGGAAATTGAAAGATTCTTAAGAGAAACGCTCAACGAATCCGCTCGTTATTTTACTGAGATGTATGATTTTGAGCCCGAAGAAATGAATGTGTTTATTGATGAAACCATAGAACGCTTTAAAAATGCTAATATTAGTGATGATATCTTACGAGTTGGGAGATCGCCAATTAGAAAGCTAGGCTTTGATGAGCGATTGATCAAGCCCACTAGAGTCCTTTTCGAATTGGACTTGCCGGTAGAGAAACTAACAGCTGCTGTGGCCACAGCATTCTTCTTTCATAACCCTCATGATGAGGAATCTGTCACGATCCAATCCTACATTCGCGAACAAGGAATCGAACAAGCTATTGGCCATTTTACTGGTATCGAGGATACGACCTTAAAGAGAAAAATCAACGATCACTATGATCGATTGCGAGAGAATTACTCATTAACAACCATAAACGAAAGGTGATGTTCCTATGTTAGCCGAATATTTAGAAGGAAATATCCGCTTCTTACCATCCGTTGATTCTTGGGAAGACGGAATACAAAAAGCTGCGGCTCCACTATTACAAAGTGGGTCGATCACTCCAAAGTATATTGACGATATGATCGAAAATGTAAATACGAATGGCCCTTATATCGTTATTGTCCCAGGAATTGCGATGCCTCATGCTAAAAATGAGGACAGCGTAGTAAACACAAGTGTATCTTATTTAAAGCTTGAGGAGCCTGTACAGTTTCCAAAAAATAAAGAAGTCAATACCTTCTTCGTTTTAGCTGCTGAAGACAGCTCTGGACACCTGGATCTTATCTCTGACTTGTCTTCGATTTTGATTGAGGACGAGACTAAGAATAAACTCGAAGAAGCACGTAGCGAGCAGGAAGTATTAGATGTGTTAAAGATGGTTGAATAGATCTTTCCTAGTTGAACGATGAAAGGCAATCCTTTTTCTTTTCCTTTAGTTCTTATCGTAGCTTTTGAAATTACTGAATTATCAGAAAGGAATGACAAATATGGCTGATTCAGCACATGCAACGGATAATGATAATGTTGTAGAGATGAATACTCCGTCGACGCGCGCCAGAGTCCAAGCATTTGGTGGCTTTTTAACAAATATGGTTCTGCCGAATATTGGTGCTTTTATTGCCTGGGGACTATTAACCGCTTTGTTTATACCAAGTGGATGGATTCCCAATGAAGAACTTGCCCAAATTGTCGGTCCAGCTATTAAATACTTGCTACCTTTACTTTTAGCTATTACAGGCGGGCGAATGGTTGGAGGTCAAAGAGGAGCAGTGATGGGAGCGATCGGTGCGATTGGTTTGATCGTCGGGTCGGATATTCCAATGTTCTTAGGCGCTATGGTGATCGGTCCCTTAGGCGGCTTGGTCATCAAGAAATTTGACAAGCTTATTGAAAATAGAATACCTGCAGGATTTGAGATGATTGTTAACAATTTCTCACTAGGTATTCTAGGGTTCCTATTGATGATTCTATCCTTCTACTTTATAGGTCCTGCAATAGAATCAGCGAATAACCTTGTAACAGCAGCTATTGAGGCGTTGGTCGCTACTGGCTTATTGCCTTTGCTATCTCTCATCAATGAGCCGGCTAAGGTACTATTTTTAAACAACGTCATCGATCAAGGCATCTATTATCCTTTAGGAATGCAAGCTGCCGCTGAAACAGGAAAGTCCATTTACTTCACCGTAGCTTCTAACCCTGGACCAGGGCTTGGATTGTTGCTGGCTTTCACTTTCTTCGGCAAAAAGACGGCTAGACGTACAGCTCCGGGTGCAATGATCATCCACTTCTTTGGCGGGATTCATGAACTATACTTCCCTTACGTATTAATGAAACCCCTTACAATAATTGGGATGATTGCCGGAGGAGCTTCAGGTATCGCTGTTTTCAGTCTGTTTGACGCTGGACTCGTCGCCGGACCAAGTCCTGGCTCTATTTTCGCGTACCTTGGATTGACCCCTAAAGGCAGCTTCCTTGGGATCATCTCTGGTGTTCTAGTGGCTACTGTAGTAACGTTCCTAGTTACAGCGTTCATTCTAAAACTTGATAAAAGTTCTGAGGATGAGGACATTTCTGCTTCTGTAGAGAAATCCAAAGCTATGAAGCAAGCAGGGAAAAAATCTTCTACTAACCGCCAAAAGGATCAAGACATCAATACAATCTCTTTTGTATGTGATGCGGGTGCGGGAAGCAGCGCCATGGGTGCCACAACCTTCAGAAAAAAATTACAAAAGAATGATATCGAAGGCATGGAAGTCAAACATTACAGAATTGAAGACGCTCCCGAACATTCAGACATCATTGTCGTCCATGAAGATTTACAAGAAAGAGCGAGAAAAGCGCACCCTGATAAGGAAATTATCGCTATAAGCAACTATTTAAATGATCCGGCACTGGAAGAATTAATGGACAGATTAAATAAGAAATAAATGTCGCTTATAGTAAGTTCAATTAAATAGTGACTTTTTAAGAAGGTTTCTTCGGAGACCTTCTTTTTTTATTCTTTGCATTCTTTAGGATGTCGCCACCTCCGAAGTAACTCCAATAACGTTACCTATATTATTCCGAATGCTTACTCAAATCTCTCTCTTCAACCCGACCATCAGAATGAATGATTGTCACTTTGGCAAATTTATTTTCGGTAAGATCATTAAGCCTATTAAATTGAGCTGGAAATACATGACTAGAAGAAGAATAGGAAGCTTCAGGGCAAGGAGTAATAGATAAGTCATCAGGTGGAAAAGTATCTGAAATAATAAGAATACCATCATCATAGAAAGTGACAAATAAAAATTCTACAAGATCATTTAATGCACCTTCTCTATCGTCTAATACAAGAGAATAACTTCCCTGGTAAAGTGTACCCTCCATGACAAATGTACCCGTTCCCACAGTAAGCAATCGATTTGAAACAGACGTATTAACGCAGATAGGCGGATTAATACTTGTTGCCTCGAAGCTGGTACCGTATATGGATTCAAAAGTGATAACACTGCCTTTCCGCGTACAATCCGGACATATATCTGCCAAAAAATTAAACTCCTGATCAGTAGCAGTTCCAAACCCACTACATTCACAACATTCTTTATCTTTTTTATTATGGGTACATCCACAATTGACTTTTATTATTGGATTGAAATTAATGGTGCTTTGAGTATTTTCATTCCTCTTTTTTCTATAATAATCAGACCGGTAAAACCTAGTCATGTTTAGCTATCTCCTTTTTCATCGTTATTTATAAAATATGAAGAAAATAGCAAATTGATTGGACATACTCCACATCCGAAAGCACTGAACCCCTATTTTTATAGCTAAAGATAAGCCTCCAGAAGGCTACAACACAAAATAGCTCCGACAGACCCTTGTGCTGATGGACAGACAAAGGCTGCTTTTTTCCAAGGAGTTGAAACGTCCCAAGCACTGGGTGCATAACGTAAATGAAATATGATTTATGGGAGTGAAGCTGTTCATGTATTATTCACGCCAGCCCTACTACACTCATCTCCCCTACTGGCATAACAACGGTTATTGGCCTCGTCAATATCCACCGGTTGATCCTTCATTATTGTGTGAATCAGCAAAAGAATCAAAAGTACTCATGAAAGAAGCCAGTATGGTACTTGATAAATTAGCTGAGTCAGAGGAATTTGATGCTCAATTAATGTACGCTGCGCAAGCTTCAGATATCCAGGAAGTTAAACGCTTAATAAATTCCATAGGTGTAACGTCAGATGTAGACGTTACATTCAACCCCGATGGCTTAAGGCTGGAGTTTAAATCACAAGGGAATATGAATGGAGCGAAGTTATCTGTTGCCTTGCGTTGGAGATAGAGGGTACAGGGGAAGCTGCTTATCTATATAATTATATAAACATAAAAAATTCCTGAGTTTGAAACTCAGGAATTTTTTGTTGCCTATATTTAATGTGGCTTTATATATTTCATTTAGCGACCTAACTATATCATTTTAGGGAAGCGCCATTTACTTCTTTAGAACTCTATAATCTAGTCCATTAGTTAATCTACGTTTATTACCTGGTAAACTGCCATATGAAAAATAAGAGAAGCAGCAAAGATTAGAAAAGCTACAATGTTTACTATTCTAAATATAGTTTTACTTTCTTTAAAAATACCCTTACCTGATATAACTATACCCAGAATAGAGTATGCTGGAAGATAAATAAAAGCCGTATAGCTGACTAGTGAAAAGCTAGACAATAGAAAATAACAACCAAGAAATCCAGCCAATAGTATCCAAACCATTACTTCTGACATCTTAGTTACTCCAGTCATACTATTCTCCTTATCACATATGCTAAGCAATAACTTTAGATAAGAGACTTAAACCCAGATAAGAGTGATCCAAGTATTTTAAAGATGGTTCGCCCTATCAACCACTCAATTGCTAATTATTTCCATGCTCTTTGATTCATATTAACACGTTTTATTTAAATATCAAAAAAAAGTCATTCAATGATTCATACCGCACCTCACCAACTTATACCGGTCACGTTGGACCAGACTATTAGGTCTCCACTAAGTAAAGGTCGTTACATTTTTGAGACTCCGTTAATGAAAAGGCTAAATAATAAACTAATAGTTGTTAAGCCAGCAACTGGAATAGCAAAACTTTTGCTATTTTTACATTCATAGATAGCTACGAGCAAACCTGCTGCACATAACCCTAGCCAAACAGGCATAACTATGACATCTGCAATATTCGCAGGTAATAAAGCGTAACCGCTAGTTAAGAAAAATAGCCAATGAAAAATCAACATCCCTACTATGACATAAGAAATTTTTCGAGGTGGTTTTCCATCCTCTTTTCTTCTAACAGCTATAAATATAGTAAAGATGAACGTTAAAATAGCGATAATGGTTAACATCATCAAAAATATTATTGAAAATCCAATGGTAACCGCTCCCCTTCACGATGAAACACCAATCATACAAGCATGCTAGCTTTTCTTCGTTAAAGTAAAAAATAAAGTAGCACCGATTGATGCCGTTGTAAACAAAATCGCTCCCATCGGTACAGCAGTCGTCTCATTAATACCGACAAGCGGTGATACAGTTGCGCCAAATAACAAGGGCAACATGCCCAGCACAGCACTCGCACTCCCTGCTCTGTGGCCTTGATGCTCCATCGCCAGGGTAAACGTACTTGTCAAGACCATTCCCATCGCTGTCATGTAAATAAAGATAGGGATAACAATGGAATACAACGGTCCTTCAATAATTGTCATCACTAATAGGAAACCCGTAGCACTAACGGCGATCAGCACAGCGCTCCGAAGCAAACTTCTTTCGTGGAAGATACCTCCAAGACGTCCGACTAAAAAGCTTCCTGTAATAATTGCAAGGCCGTTAATCCCAAACAAGACACTAAACACCTGTGGAGACACGTCGTAGATGCCCTGATAAACGAATGGCGTTCCGGATACATACGCGAAGCTTCCTCCATGGACAAAACCGATGGTCAGGGCATACCCGATGAATGAGCGATCTTTCAGCAGTCGGCCAATGGTAAGGATCGATTCTCTCACAGAGCTCGGAATCCGTTTTTCTATTGGAAGGGTCTCCGGTAATTTTCCTGCCACGGTTAAAACGATTCCTACACCTACGATACTTAAAAAGAAGAAGATCGTTTCCCATGTGGCGAATGGTAAAAGTAAAATCGCTCCCCCTGTCATCGGTGCAATCATCGGAGCTGTTGCATTAATTACCATGAGTAGGGCGAAGAACTTGGTCAATTCTCTTCCCGAAAACACATCGCGCACGACGGCACGTGAAAGCACGGCACCGGCAGAACCCGTGAAGCCCTGGAGAAAACGAGCGATGACGAGCACAATGATATTAGGCGCAAGCGCGCAAAGAAAGGACGCCACTGCAAAGAGGGAAAGGAAAATGATCAGTGGTTTCTTCCTCCCCTGCGAATCGCTGATCGGGCCAACGACGATTTGTCCGACGGCAAGCCCGATTAAACAGGTGGTTAAGCTGAGCTGAACAAGTGAAGCATTTGCTTCTAAATCGGATGCAATTCCCGGAAAACTCGGGAGATACATGTCGATGTTCAATGGCCCTAAGATTCCAAGCATTCCGAGAAGAAACGCGAGACCTATTCTCTTTTTTCCTTTTGGATTATGTAACATGTTGTAAACACCTTTTTCTATTCTTACTACAATTTAAAAGACCTTTGAGTATTACCCAAGATTTTCAAGCTGTGAACCTATGATTTTATCTTCTTTCCTCAAGGAAGTCTATTTATAAGCACAGAAAACCTAAGGTAAGGCTTAATAAGCAACAGAATAAATATAATTAAACTTTTTATTCGTTTGAATCTTTTAATAATCTAAAGGTCAAGTCTGCCGCTATCCCGTTTAATAGCGAAAAGACGACTATTCTTATTGAATAATCGCCACTACTATACCTCAAAGGTAAGATGTTTCTTAACGATCATAGGAAGAAGATACTTAACCGAAGAAATGGTTTTGAATGAAACCATGTTTCTAATAATTATTCTCGCAAAATTTTCTCCATCGCTTTGCCTTTTGCTAACTCATCGATCAGTTTATCCAAATAGCGAATTTCCTGCATCGTTGGTTCTTCGATATGTTCCACTCGCACACCGCAGACCACACCTTTGATCAAGTTCCGTGAAGGATTCATTTGGGGAGCTTCCGCAAAGAAGGTCTCAAAATCTGTCTGTTTTTCCATTTGCGCTTCTAATTCTTCCTGGCTATATCCCGTCAGCCAACGGATAATTTCATCAACTTCTGTTTTCGTTCGTCCTTTTTTCTCCGCCTTCGTAACGTAGTGGGGATAGACACTTGCGAAACTCATGGTATAAATCTTGTGCTTGGTCATTACCCATCCTCCTCCTTTTCATGTTTTCCCAATTATATCATTTGACAACAATCCATTCCCCTATCTACATGTCATTCCCTTAGACAGGAACCTTATCGTCGCTAAAGTTTGTTCGGAGGCTCCAGAGATGCAAAATTTTCGCCCTTTACGGAGATCACTATAATTGCTTTTCCTCCTCATGAAAAGACGCCAACAAGTTCGTTTGCAAGATCTGAACATCAGGGGGATTTGATTGTTAAGCGAGTGAACAACCAACCGGAATAATTACCATTCAAGTGCCTTGAAGAGCCAGATGGCTATCCCTCACTATTCAGTAATACTGATATTCTGTATAACTTATTACCAGATTAAATAAAAACTGAATAGTGAAGATTGCTATTCCCATCATTACCAGCTATTCAGTCAGTGTTTACTATTTAATTTTTCCCCGCAGTTTCGTCGTTAGCCACGACTAATCGTATCGTTCAACTTCGTGCGATACTTATCTTTCCATGTTTTCTCGTCCTGCAATAGATCGTCGCAGAAAGTGGCCACATCCTCACCCGTGAGGTCAGTAACTTTCTTACCTTCTGCTGCCCCTTGCTCAAATAGGTCGAGAATGCCGTTAAAGATACGGCTGGTAGATTTCCAGTCAGAAGGACCACCCGTAGTCCACATATACTTTTGGATCGCTTTGTAAGCGTTATGGTATTCAGTTGGAAGTGCCTTCGCACGAGCTTCCATCGCTCTCCATTCCCGCTTATCATCCAGACTTCCGATAATTTTTTCAAAAATATTCATAGTCCTTCTCCTTTGTATTTAGTTTTTTAATTCGTTAATTGTACTTGAAACGAATTCCCATTTTTCCCAAAAGATTTTAAGATGCTCCTCACCATCTGCGTTGAGTGAGTAAAATTTTCTCGGCGGTCCCATCGTGGATGGCTTTTTCTCAATATCCACCAAATTGTTTTTCTCAAGCCGCATGGTAATTGTATAAACGGTGCCTTCAACCACATCAGTGAAGCCAAGTTCTCGTAGCTGTTGGGTGATTTCATAGCCGTAAGTTTCGCCGCGACTGATGATCTCAAGCACACAACCTTCAAGCACCCCTTTCATCATTTCTCTGAAATTACTCATTTTTACCTCCAATTGCATTTTGACGTTTTAGTACTCTGTATTACTGGTATTTTGTATTACTTATTACTAGTATATAGTATTACATATTAGTGTGAGTTGTCAACGATAAAACTTTTCGTGGCCTGACCTATTGCTTAAACCTTACTTCACTTAAATTTCTGAAAATTGGGAAAGTCATCCATCAAACAGGCTGCTTAGATAGCTTTTTTAGGAGTAACTTTCCCAACTTCCATTTAGAAGGTGATTTGACTGTATTTTCAGAATAATTAGAGTATAACCATTAAGGAGGAATAGATTTGAAGTTAAAAAGTCTTGCAACATTGTCTCTTGCTGTTTGTTTAGCCATTTTGCCGTCTAATGGACAAGCGTTTGCCTCTCCTCAAATCGATGCTAATAAAGAGGTCGATACCTCAAAAGAAGTTGGAAACTTTCAAAAAGGTGAAGTTGTCGTCACTATGAAACCAGGAAAATCTTTGTCTGGGAAAGAGTTAAGTCATTTAGGTGCCAAAGTTGTTGATGACCATAGCAAAGTTGTCAACACCCAACTTAAAGTACTTGAAGTAGGAAATATAGATGCTGTTGTAAAAGCATTAAGTAATAACCCTAATGTTGAATATGCAGAGCCTAATTACATATTTAACGCTACGTTCACTCCAAATGATCCGTTATACAGTGATCAATACGGACCTCAAAATACACATACACCTGCCGCTTGGGATGTTACCCAGGGGGACAGTAGTCAAGAAATTGCAGTCATCGATTCAGGAGTCTACTATGACCATCCTGATTTGATTGATAAGACGATCCTCGGTTATGATTTCGCACAAAACGATAACGACCCTAAAGACTTGAATGGTCATGGGACCCACGTAGCTGGAACTGCTGCTGCTGAAACCAATAACGCTACAGGTGTAGCGGGTATGGCTCCGGAAACTAAAATTCTAGCAGTCAGGGCCTTAGGAGCCAATGGTAGTGGATCGCTTAATGACATAGCAGATGCCATTCGTTATTCAGCTGATGCAGGCGCCGAGGTCATCAATATGTCTCTTGGTTGTAACTGCGATTCCCAAACGCTAGAGGACGCGGTCAATTATGCTTGGAATAGCGGTTCTGTTGTTGTAGCTGCCGCTGGAAACGACGGCGTTTCAACGACCTTTGAGCCAGCTTCTTACGAAAATGTAATTGCCGTAGGTGCAGTTGATTCTATTAATGATGTCGCCTACTTCTCTAACTATGGTTCTTGGGTAGACGTCACGGCTCCTGGAGTAGATATTGTCTCTACGGTATTGCGAGGAAAATATGACAGCTACTCTGGCACGTCAATGGCTTCTCCTCATGTAGCGGGACTAGCTGGTTTGCTTGCCTCACAGGGACGCACAAACAGTCAGATCCGTGCAGCTATCGAGCAAACTGCCGATCCTATTAATGGAACAGGCACATACTTTGAGCACGGCTTGATCAATTCCTATGATGCAGTAAACTACTAATTTTTTTAAAGGAAGTGAAGCGAAAAGCCTCTGAGGAGTTACCCTCTGAGGCTTTTCGTATTTATCGTCTAAAGGTAACTAATATCATTAATATTTTTTTCTGCATTCTCTAAAATAAATATATCCTTATGGTGCGCCGGAACTTTAGCAATTAAGAATAGTAACCTATTACGCTTAAAAGTGACACTCCTATACCCGTAATAATTATTCCAGTTATAGTCGTAATCAGAACCGTCTTAACATTCCTTGTCTCAACCCATACAGTAATACCTAGAATGATAGTAAAAATCATACCAAAAAATAATGAAGCAAATGGATTTGTTGGAGTTATCCAATCAAACCAACTTATAAAATTCATTATTAAGTCCTCCATTCAGGATTTAGTTTTATAGTATATACGAGTAACTTGAAAAAAGGTTGCTATTTTCTTTTGGTGGAATTTATAACCTTCCACAACCATACAGTACGCATGCAACGCTTCTGAATAACTTTTTTAAACAACCCTTCAAATTGACAATATACCCCCGCATGTATATTATAAAGGTACAACTATATACCTTATAGGGTATTAAATTGAGTTGGGAGGTCTAAATATGAAAAGCATTACTGTATATACGACTACACAGTGCCCCTATTGTGTGATGGTGAAAAACTTCTTAACAGATCAAGACATCCCTTTTAAAGAGGTAAACGTAGAGAGTAACCCCGATATTATGAACCAGCTTGTACAAAAGACTGGACAGTTTGGAGTGCCACAGACCGAAGTAGGTGGACAATGGATCATCGGTTTTGATCCAAATAGTATTATGACAGCAATCGAAAGAAGATAAGAATCCCTAAACTACAATTTGAATCATACAAACAATTAAGCAGCCTAACACACATCATGATATTTCATTGGACGTGAAAGAAGGGTTAAACGTGACAACCAAAAAAGTCGTATATTTTGTGTCATTAAGCTCAAACGTTCCCTATGTACTCAAGGAAGCATTAGAAAAAGCAAAGGATAAAAACGAAGTGAAAATATTTTTCGATCTTGATGGCGCGCGTGCTCTGGATCAACGTTATCTAAACCAACTAAATCGAACACATGGTACTGATCTCGAATTCCTCTTAAAAACAGCATTGGATTCGGGTGTCAAGCTGTATGGTTGTCAGATGAATGTATTGATTGCCGATGGCTTAGTACTGGTCGATGGAGTGGAAATCGCCGGGGTCGCAACCTTCTTGGAAACCGCATATCAGGCTGATGATGTTTTAAGCTATTAAAATTAGGGAGGGACCATGTATGGGATCGAAAAAAGTCGTTGTTTTGGCTCTACATGATGAACTAGAATCCGCTTATCCACCATTAAATGTTGCCACAGGAGCTGCCTCTTCTGAAGCAGAAGTCATCTTGGCTTTTTCTCGTAAAGGCGTAAATATTCTTAAAAAGAATTATACTCCTGTCCCCTCTGATGGCATGGAGTATTTACCGAAGGCATTAAAAGGGTTTAATGCAGCATCCATACACGAACTGCTGGAGATTGCCGTTGAAACTGGCGTTAAACTATATGTCGTTGATTTGGATATGGATAATGATGCAGATTTCATTTATCCCACAGAACAAGTTCCTATCAAATGGGTCTTAAATGAGGCTGCTTCTGCAGATCTTTTTCTCCATTTTTGAATTAATAGGTGCACGTTTTAAAAAGCTCTCATCTATCCTTTGAGAGCTTTTGTTAATGTATCTTACTTTTTCTTTTCTTAGACATATTCATTCATCGCATATAATTTCTGCCGATTCCTCTTATTGAAGGCGTGTTTTCTAGACACCTGGCATTAATGAGTATTAACTCTGTATTAGCTTGTATTATATGCTTAAGAGGTGAAACGGCAAATAGATCTCTACCTTAAAATTTTATACTTCTTCAGTACCTTGATATAGAAAGAAACCCCTATAAACCCGACTAAATAGATGACAAATGTCCAGAAAATGTTCCAACCATTAGAATAAAGAATTTTACCTGACCAAACAGCTAAAAGTTCTAGCAAGGTAGTGATAATTGTGAATAAAAAAATAAGCAGAGGAATTTTGACTATTTCCTTAACTTTTATGTAACCAAATAAACAGGCTAACAAGGGGAAGTAACCGATTTTGTATGGAAACGCTGACAAGGAAGGGTTATGATCAAAAACCGGAGAAACAGCCCAAAAAAATCCAAACCCCCAATCACTGCCCACAAATCCAGTGGCTACCCCTATTGGGTACAATAATGTTATTAATGGCGGTTTTTTTTTGAATAAGTATCCTATTATTACCGTGGGAATAAGTAAACCGCACAATACATTGATCCACATCTATGAGAACTCCTTTTAATTATTATTGCTTAGAGTTCCCTAAATAGAAGGTGTTATTAAAAAAGCTATATCTCGATTACATACGAGTCCTTATGTTTTTAGTACCCCTATTAGTAATCTGCGCGGTATATATTAAATTTTTCATGAAAACCTATACTAGCTACCTTAATTCGCTTTATCCCCCTTCGAAAGCGTAAGAATTTTACCATTGAGGGTGTTGATATTTGTTTTACGGATTTAGAAGGAAAAATTGAGGGTCTTACAGAAAAACTACATCGGATGTATCTGGAGAACCCTCAAAACCCCCATTTAATTACTATTTCGCAATCTTTAGACGAGCTCTTGTACGTCAAACTAAGTAAAAGAGAGATACCTTTTAGCTTAGTCTATAGTTTATTGCGAAGGCCACCCTGCATCTTAAGGGTGGCTCTTTATTTATTTAGCTGCGCGTGCCTATTTACCAGTAACATTGGATGGGCGTGCCTCCCCTGGTAAAGTTGATCAGGATCATTCCAAACTTTCACTCGCCGTCTATCTTACGTATTTGTTTTATCTTTCACCCCAAAATAAGAAAAAGGTTAATTTGACAATAATGTAAGCGCTATTATAATGGAAAAATAAAGGTAAAACTTAGTGCAGAGATTTAGAGCGTTCACTCAAAAACTATCCTGCAGAACCAGAATTATTTTGGTGGATTCTTTACATACTCTCCTAAACTACCAATCCTATTATTGAGAGGAGCGTACATTTGAAAAAGCATTCCTTTTCCATGTTTAGTTTGTTCATCGTTTTCTTTTTCATCGTACCGAATCTATCCAGCGCTGAAAGTGATGAAGATTTTTTACTAGAGCAAGGCACACCGCCACCTGGAGCTAATGATTCGAGTTGTGAGCCTACTGCCGATAAACCAAACCCCGTCATTCTTGTTCCCGGTACATTTGAACGCAGTGCCCAAAATTGGTTGGAGCTTTCCCCAGCACTTGCAAGTAAAGGCTACTGTGTCTATGCATTAAATTACGGACTTACTCACGCCGGGGCTTCTACAGGTCCTATTGAAGAATCCGCTCAAGAATTGAAAAGTTTTGTTGAAAACGTTCTTCAACTCACCGGTGCAGATCAAGTAGATATTATTGGGCATAGCCAGGGCGGAATGATGCCAAGATACTACCTTAAATTTTTAGGTGGGGACAAATATGTAGACAACTTAATTGCTTTTGTGCCTTCTAATCATGGAACAAATGGATTGTTTAATTTCGAAAGACTAACCACAGATCTGGCTGACCTCACTTCTTGTATAGCCTGCCAACAACAACTAACAGGATCGGAATTCCTTGAAAACCTAAACAGTGGAGAAGAGACCCAAGGAAGCGTCTCTTATACAGTTTTAACTACAGAAACTGATCAAGTGGTCGTCCCCTATACCTCCGCTTTCCTTGAAGGACCGAAGAAACAAGTATCGAACATTACAATACAAGATTACTATCCACTGAACCTAATTGGTCATCAGGGAATCGTATATGATCCATTTTCCTTTGCTTTTGTTTTCGATGCTCTTACTTATGATGGTCCGGCAGATGCTGAACGAGCGTTAATGATGCACTAGTGAAGGAAAGTAACTCCCTTTAGTTAAAAACCTTATTTCACGTTAACCAAAAAGTTGTCATACAATTAAACGCTGTGCTTATCAGTCAGGAGTTCATCTAAGGCCTTCTGCTCGAATCCCTTAATGATTAGCCAGAAGGCCATTACCATCTCCTGTATCGCCAGTGGCAAATATAACGTATTTAAGTTCGTATCCAGTCCAAATAACTTTAATAAGTCGACAGACACGTAGATAACTGCTCCGATCAGACCCCAGAGAGACAACCAACGAGGGATAAGTTTGGTGAGATAGAAGAGGACGTATAACAATATGGCTCCGATGATAAAAACAATAGTTAAAATGGGACTTATTATGTCTCTTGCCTGAAGCAAAACATTGCCAACAGCCCGTAAAGATGCTCCCTCCGCCTCAACGGTTATGAACTCTTGGCTGTACACGCCTAACAATAGCCAACTAACTGCCATCAAGATATATGTGCTTCCCTCTAGTGCTCCACGGAAAATAACCATCCCTAATGCGAGAGTTTCATTTTTCTTTTTGAAGAGCGGGTAAAGAAAAACAGGCATAGCCGTTAACGAAAGTCCCATCAAGAGCACTAAAAATGCACCAAGGTTAATTTGAGAAGGATTACCAGCAATTTTGGTTAGAAAATCCCCTCCAACAAGTAGATTTCTGGTAACAATGAGGCTAAAAATTCCCGAAACAGTTCCAATGATATAGAGGATACCTACAATCACTGCTGTCAGTCTGTAAGATTTCACCTTTTTGTGCTCCTTTACTTTTCTATGTGGTTATAAAATTTTACGTATGCTCGTTTAGCCGTATGAATATAAAAAATCACTTGATAGCCGCTAAGATAAAGTTGCTATCATAACCTATATATTCGCTTACCATTATTAAATGACCTCTTACAACCCCCCCACTTTTGATAGATCATTTTTCTATTTTATTCCAAAAATCTTACCTAAATGTCTATGAGGAGGCGATCTCTTTGTTCGAGATTCGCCTCCGATTGTTGAAGATTTGAAATGGAGATGATTTAATTGAACTCATTTGATGTAATAACCTTTTTTAAACTTCCCTAATTATGGATTTTCCTCTGGTTTGATTTTTATCAAGCCATTGCCACTCTTCATGTAGTTCAATTTTCCCCTCAGAGATTATATGGGGAACAGATTTGCATTTCCCTCCTCTGATTTCGTTTGCCGTGTTCACATGATTATATCGGAATTCTAAAGTTTCATCCGTATATACGATCCCTACTAACTTCCCTTTGACTATCTCTCCCCCAGAATAATCAGCATAAAGGATATTTCCTTCTTGATAATAGTTAAAATATGTTTTGGAAGATACTTCACCACTCTCCGTATTCTCTACTGAAACAAAATGGCGATTATTATAATTAATCTTTTTTATATCCCTCCTTGAACTTGTAAGCAAAAATATTATCACTTAATTTTAAAAAATAACACAATCTATTTAACCTCTACTAAGAATGTGTAAGAACTTTCCCCGTTTGACCAATGGGCCATTACCTCTACAACATATTTCCCTCTCTTAGAAGGGAGGGATATTTTATTATGGTTTACTTCCAATTCTTTACTTCGCCTTTGATCTTTCCAAGTGTAAGTGTTTATTTTAGGGTTTGAGTCATCGGAAAAATTTAAAGTGGCATTTCCACCAGGTTTTACAGTTTCGATATTCATATCCTCAGCTATCTGATAAGGAGCAGCAGCATCAGCAATCACAGCCTCATTTGAAAATAATCCTTTTGTTTCCCATGTATATGTTCCTTTTACAGCTGGAAAATCCTTTTGCTCAATATTAACTGTTAAATCTGGTGGCTCTTCATCAACACTATCTTTCATGCAACCTGTTACTATGGTTAAAGACAATAAAATGATAGATAAATACTTAACTGTTTTAATATTTATTCCCTCCTCAATGGCTCTGAAATTGACTAATAGTAACATGTTACACTTCATAATGCTCACCTTTTTATAAAAATGAGAAAACTGTTATCTTTTTGTAGAAAACTTTCGTCATTCCAGTCAATAAACAAATAATACTAATAGCCCACAGAACCCCTGCTGACCCCAAACGCATTGAAGCTACCTCAGAAGCCATTGATTGATGGGTGGTTGAGTTAACTCGCATTGCATTTAAAAGCGCAATTCCTGCAAAAGAAAAAAGAATAAAATGGACTATAAATAAATTAAAAGCACTTTTATTGCTTTTGTTTCTGATCCTCAAAGTAATTACAGTCATTAATGAAATCACCATAAAAATTGAAAATACAAAAACTAGCATTGGATATACCTCTTGCTCCATCGGCATATAACCTTCCCCCTACTAATGGTCCTTTATTAGACAATCGCCCAATTGAAGATACATAAGATTCCGGAATCTACAAAAAAACAACATGTTATGTTGACTTTTGGAAATTATTCAGTTTCTAACTGCTTACGGATCCAATTTTTAAAAGACAATGGTACTATTTTATTGATCAATGGTAGAAAGAAAAGAATCAAGCCTGAAACTCCCAAAATCACACTGAAAATTAAGAATCCTAGCGCGTGTTGGGGGATATTAGTTTCTGGAACTCTTTCTGCTGTTTGAATTCCTAAGAAACTAATTCCTATTCCATCTCCATCAGCATTCGTCCCTATCACTTTTAACTCCATTCCTTTTTCGTATGCCTTATAAGATAAGTAACCGATGAAAACCACAGCCAATATTCTAATGAATTTCACTCTATCACCTCCACACCATAAATAGAAATGATCACAACGAGAGTTTTCTCAATCGTCACTTCCCCTGCTTTCAACCTTGCTATATGGACGATCCTAAGACTTCTTTAGTTTCAATTGTATCTTTTCTTCAGATATTACCCACTTACTAATATGAAATGAACGATTGTACTATTACGTAATCGCCCGATAATCCTGTCCTTTTCAGTTTAAAATAAATACTCTTCTCTAAAAAAATGACTATCTCAAAATACTCATCAACGTGGCTAACTTCACAAAAAAAGCAGACATATGTCTGCTTTTTGCACTCCATATAGTAAAACTTCCTACGTACACCACTATTGAATCGTAACCTTCATCTTACGCTGCTGATTCTTAGCATCCGCAGGATCAACGACTTCGTCATTATACAAGTGACAGGCCACATAGTGTTCCTTCTCCACTTCTTGCCAGACCGGTGCTTTTTCCGCACACACTTCCATCGACATCGGGCAGCGTGTTCGGAATACACATCCGCTCGGTGGATTGATCGGGCTCGGGATCTCGCCTTCAATAATGACTTGCTCGCGCTGATCTTCAATATCAGGGTCCGGAATCGGGATCGCTGACAAAAGTGCCTTTGTATAAGGATGGAGCGGTTTGTCATACAGCTGCTCACTGCTTGTGAGTTCTACCATATGGCCGAGATACATGACACCAATCCTATCGGAGATGTGCTGCACCATCGATAAATCATGGGCGATGAACAAGTACGTCAGCCCCTTTTCTTCCTGCAGGCGTTCAAGCAGATTGACGACCTGCGCCTGTACAGATACATCAAGCGCAGATATCGGTTCATCTGCGATGATGATGTCTGGGTCAAGGGCGAGCGCACGAGCGATCCCGATCCGCTGTCGCTGACCGCCGCTGAATTCATGCGGGTAGCGGTTGGCATGATCGCGGTTTAACCCGACTTCTTCGAGCAGTTCATAAACTCTTGCCATCCGCTCCTTATTGGATGAAAAAAGGTTATGAACCTCCATTGGCTCTGAGATGATTTCAGCTACCGTCGAGCGCGGGTTTAGGGAGGCATATGGATCCTGAAATATCATCTGCATCTGGCGTTTTAAAAGAAATTGTTCTTTTTCACTGAGATTATGGACGCTTTTTCCTTCGTAGATCACTTCGCCGTCCGTTTTATTGTACAGATTCATAATCGTCCGTCCGGTCGTCGACTTCCCGCAGCCAGATTCGCCGACAAGCCCGAACGTTTCCCCTTTATAAATATCAAAGCTTACGCCGTCTACCGCTTTTAGCGTCTTGCCTTTTCCTAAAGAAAAATGCTTTTTTAAGTTTTTCACTTCAAGGGTTTTGTGCGGGCTCATGTGGACCCCTCCGTGTCTTGCCAGTAGCGCCTGGCTGAGCATAGTTCTTTTTCATAAACCGTATCTTTCAAGTCGATGATTTCGATCGCTTTTCCTGTGTTCGGGGAGTGAAGCATCTTCCCTTCGCCATAATAAAAGCCGACGTGATGGATGCGGCCTTTTCCTTCTTCATAGGCAAAGAACAAGAGGTCTCCTGGCTTCAGCTCATCAAGCGGCACTTCTTTTCCAGCCATGGCCTGATCCGTTGCATCACGGGGAATTTCATAGCCACAGGCTTTGTGCATGTTGTAAGCGAATCCGGAGCAGTCGTAACCGTACGAACTCATACCGCCCCAGAAGTAAGGAAGGTCAAGAAAAATTTCTCCCGCTCGAATGAGGTCTTCGCCGCTGCCTTTAGGAACCGCTTCACAAGACGGATACAACGTTACATCCTCTAAAGCAAAATAGCCTTCCCCATCAGGCGTCCGGACCTTCACCCACTCTTCTTCTTCCTTAAGCGCAGGTAAGGACGTAAGGTAGCTCAGTTCTACTAATGGCTGTCGTTGCTCATTCAGTAAGACCGCTTGTTTCGTATGTACGACGGCAATCCCGTTTCCTTGCCATTCGTTTTCTGGAATTTCCTTCAGCTGGCTTGCCGGTACAAATCCCGGGTAGCCTCGATCATCTTTTTTAGAGGCTTGTGTCGGAACAACAACCTTCGCCCAGCCTTCTTTCAACACATCGACAATAACTTCTTCTCCATATAACAACTGAGATTGAACGAGGTTATCCTCACATAAAGCGAGGCTCGTATCATAAGACAAGCTGTTCAGCCACTCCGTCATGGAAGCTGCATCTGAAATTCCGCGTTGATCCACATCGCGCGGGGCATCCGGTGCCGTCCAAACGGTGGCGACAGGAACCCGGACAACCCACGTCGTTTTTGTGCTTTGTGTTTGTGTCATCGTTGACCTCCTTATTGGTTATGAAATCACCTGCTCCAGGCTTACGTTTTGTATGCCTAGCCCAGATTCGTCAGGCAGCGCCATCTTAGCCTGTTGATAGGAAACACCGCCATCGACAGGGTCATCTGTAAGCATGAGCGGGGCATCGAAATCGACTCTTGTGATATTCTTCTGACTTGCTGCAAAATGAGCGGCGGCGGTAATCGCAAGCTTCGTTTCAATCATGCTGCCGACCATGCACTCGACACCGAAGCTCTCAGCTAAATGATTAATTTTTAGTGCCTGATGAATGCCGCCTGCTTTCATTAGTTTGATATTGATCAAGTCGGCACTTCTCGTTTCCAGCACGCGACGTGCGTCTATCGGAGAAAATACACTCTCATCAGCCATGATCGGTGTGTACGTGTGGTCTGTTACTTGCTTTAACCCTTCGATATCATGAGCCTTGACGGGCTGCTCGATCAGTTCGATCGGTAAGTTGAGGTCCTCCATCCGTCGGATAGCGTAAATCGCTTCTTTCACTTTCCAGCCCTGATTGGCGTCGAGTCTGATTTTCACCTGATGGCCGACACGTTTTTTGATCGTTAAGATGCGCTCGATATCTTTTTCGATCGTATCTTTGCCTACCTTCACCTTGAGGATCTTGAATCCGTTTTGAACATATCGTTCTGCATCATCTGCCATTTCATCGGGTTCATTCACACTCACCGTATAATCGGTTTCCATCGCCTTGTTGTACCCGCCAAGCAGCTGGTAAAGAGGAAGCTGGCACTGCTTTGCTACACAATCATAGATCGCCATATCAACCGCTGCTTTTGCGCTCGTATTGCCGATACAGCTTTTGTGAAGCTTTTCAAATAGCACTTCCCGATCGAGAAGTGATTCGCCGGTAAGTAAAGGGGTGAATATGTGCTTGATCGTATGATTGATGCTGACAAGACTTTCTCCTGTAATGACGTGGGTTGGTGGGGCTTCTCCCCAGCCAGTGATGCCGTTATCACACTTGATTTTCACGTAGATCGACTCCGCTACGGTCACGGTTCTTAATGCCGTTTTGAACGGAGTATGCAGGGGGACGGCCACCTGATACGTATCGATCGACTGAATTTTCATCGTCCTTCCTCCTTTCTTACTGAACACCCGGTTCGATCGTTAATGTCTTGCTTGAGCTTGATAACGTCGCTTTTGCTCCCAGCGGTACCGCAAAATGAGGCTGGCAATGGCCGATTTTAAAGCCTGATACGACAGGTTTATTCAATCTTGAAAAATAATAGTCGTACACGTCTTCAAGAGTAAGCGATTGATCTCTTTTTTTCGGTTCGGCTTCACTAAAGTCACCAACAACGATCCCTGCCGCTTCCTTTAATTTACCGGCCAGCTTCAACTGACTTAAAAAGGAATCAACCCGATAAGGCTCTTCCCCGATATCTTCAATGAGGAGTAACTTCCCTTTCGTATCCAGTTCATATGGCGAACCCATTGTATTGACAAGCAGAGACAAATTCCCGCCGACCAGCTCTCCTTCCGCCTCACCGTCTGAGATGGTTTGTAAGGGAGAAAAGGATTCCGTGTACTGCAGAGTTTCCGGTTGAAACAGCTGCTGGAACATCGCTCTGGACCTTTCTTCAAACGAATCTTTCCCGACATCGGAACTTAACATCGGGCCGTGAAACGTCACGAGTCCGGTCTTTTGGCGGATCGCTGTATGTAAATAGGTAATGTCGCTGTAGCCCCAGAAGGTTTTCGGATTCGACTTAATCAAGTCAAAATTGATTGATGAAACGATTCTTCCCGTCCCGTACCCGCCTCCGGCACAGATGATTCCGCTCACATCAGAATCAGTGAACATGGCATGAAGGTCATCGAGGCGTTCCTGATCGGTCCCTGCTAAATAGCCATACGTCTTCGATACGTTCGGCCCCACCTTCACCTGCAGTCCGAGATTTTCTAAAAAAGGAATCGCTTTTTCCAAGTTTTCGAGATTAGGAGGGCTGGCTGGAGCAATTACTCCAACCGTGTCTCCCTTTTGCAACCGTTTGGGTAGAATCATTTACTGTTCCTCCAATGGCATGAAAAGAGGCACGCGTGCACCGAAGTGCAAGTGCCCCTTTTTCACCGGTTATTGTTTGTCTGCCCACTTTAGCTCCAAGTACCCAACTGGGTGGCGGACGATGTCTTTGACAGAATCTTTTTCTAAGACAACCTGGTTGTAGAAGTGAATCGGGAAGATCGGCATGTCTTCAAAAAGGACCTTCTCTGCTTCATACATATGCTCCCAGCGCTTGGCCTCATCCGTTTCATTTTTCGCTTGTTCAATCAATTTGTCATACTCTTCATTGGACCAGCCTGTACGGTTCATAGAAGAATCAGTCGTAAAGCTTTCCAGGAAGTTGATTGGATCGGCGTAGTCTGCTAAGAATGAGCTACGTGACAGCTGGTGCTTCAAATCTTTTTGGTTTTGCAGGAAGACATTCCACTCCGCATTCGCAAGCTTAATATCGATGCCAAGGTTCTCTTTGTACATTTGCTGCATCGTTTCCGCTACAGCTTTGTGAGACTCACTCGTGTTGTAAGAAAGCGTGATTTCCGGAAGCTCGTCATAGCCTTCCTCTTTCATGCCTTCTTCAAGCAGTTTTTTCGCTTCTTCTGCATTGAACTCTACCAACTTGCCGTTATGCTCACGGAAGTCATCACCGGATGGACCTTCAAATCCGTAAGACACAAATCCATAAGCTGGTTCTTCTTTATTTTTCGTAACGTACTCGACGATGTCCTGCTGGTTCACAGCCATCGCAAGTGCTTTTCTAATTTTCGTGTTCTGGAATGGCTCTTCATTGACGTTAAAGCGGAAGAAGTACGTACCCGCCTGATCCGTTATCGACACCTGGTCGCTATCAAGCAGCTTCTCAGACAGGTCTGCTGGAATACCTGACGTATCGAGCTCGCCGCTTTCATACATTTGATATTCCGTATTTACATCATTGACCATGGCCCAGTGGACTTCATCAAGCTTCACAGTCTCTTTGTCCCAATACTCTTCGTTTTTCTTAAACAGCATTTCGTTGTCATGCTTCCATTCAGCTAATGTGAATGGTCCGTTACCTACAAAGCTGTCTGCTTCTGCGTACCATTCTGGATTCTCTTCAGCCACCTTCTCGTTCACCGGGAAGAAGGCTGGATTGGAGATAATATTTAAAAAGTATCCGGTAGGAGCTTTCAATGTCACTTTCAACTCTTTATCATTCACAGCCTCGACCATAACATCATCCCGGGATCCTTCACCCGTGTTATACGCTTCGCCGCCTTCAATGAAGTAACCAAGGAAGGCTGCTGGTGAAGCCGTTTCTGGATCTAATAGACGCTTCCAGGCGAACTCAAAGTCCCCTGCGGTCACGTCATCGCCGTTGGACCATTTAGCATTTTCACGAATCTTAAATGTGTACACTTTCCCGTCTTCAGACACTTCCCATTCCTCAGCTGTAGCCGGCTGCGGGCTGTGGTCTTTGCCTAGACGAGTCAAACCTTCCATCAAGTTGTTTAGCGCGTTCCATGAAACAGAGTCAAACCCTTTTGGCGGATCAAAGGAAGTCGGCTCTTCCCCATTGTTTAACAAAAGTGTTTTCGTTTCGCTGTCACTGCCGCTTTCCTGATTGCTATCGTCACCGCCTTCACTGCTTGAACTGTCAGTCGCCGTACAAGCCGCTAATACAACAACAAGCATTACCCCCAGTAGTACCGTAAGCCATTTTTTCATGCTTTTTTCTCCTCTCTAATTTGTTGTTACCATATATTTTTTAGCTCGCTCATCCTGAAGCCAGCAATCTACTTCATGTGTAGCGCTAAGCTCGGATTGGAACGGATAAACTCGGCTGCAGACTTCCATCGCCATCGGACAGCGCGCAGTAAACGGACACCCTTCAGGTGGAGAAAATAAATCTGGCGGGGTTCCATCAATTGGAATCAACTTCTCGCCTTTTTGATCAAGCCGCGGCACCGAGTGCAACAGCCCTTTCGTATAAGGATGCTGAGGTGTATAGAAAATTTCTCTTCTCGTCCCTGTCTCGATTACCTTACCGGCATACATAACGGCAATTCGATCGGCAATTTTGGCCACCACCCCGAGGTCGTGGGTGATCAAGATGATAGAAACGCCTGTCTGATCCTGAATTTTTTTGAAAAGCTGAAGAATCTGTGCCTGAATCGTCACATCAAGAGCTGTCGTCGGCTCATCTGCAATCAACAGCTCTGGTTCGCATATGAGAGCCATGGCTATGACGATCCGCTGCCGCATTCCTCCGGAGAATTGGTGAGGATACTGCTTTAAACGCTCATCCGGATTCGGGATCCCAACAAGGTTCAGCATATCCACCGCAAGCTTATTCGCTTCTTTTGTTGAAATTGAACGGTGATGCCTCAAGCCTTCAGTCAGCTGAGTTCCAACCGTAAGTGTCGGGTTCAAGGCGGTCATCGGATCCTGGAAGATCATTGAGATGTCCACCCCACGGATCGAGCGTACTTCTTTGTCAGGAAGCTTTGTCATATCGCGTCCTTTGAAGTAAATCGATCCTTGCTTAATCTTTCCGGGCGGGGATGGAATCAGCTTCATAATGCTGTTGGCTGTCACACTTTTTCCGCATCCCGATTCACCGACAATCGCAAGCGTTTCTCCCTTGTAGAGCTCTAGATTCACTCCTCTTACGGCCTGCACTTCGCCGCCGTAAGTGGTAAACGATACATGAAGGTCTTGAATATCGAGTATTTTTTCCATCGTTGTCTACCTCCTAAGCCTCGGATCAAGCGCATCCTGCAACCCGTCACCTAGCACGTTAAAGGCAAACATTGTTGCCGATATGAAGAAGGCAGGGAAGAACAGACGCCACCAGTCTCCGGATAAAATGACTCCAAGCGCATCATTGGCCATCATTCCCCAGCTTGCGTATGGCGACTGAATGCCAAGGCCTAAGAAACTCAGGAATGCTTCAGCAAAAATGGCCGTCGGCACCGTCAACGTCATTTGGACGATGATCGGTCCCATTGTATTTGGAAGCAAATTTTTCCGGATGATGCGTTTCGTTTTCGCCCCGAACGATTGCGAGGCCATGACGAATTCATTGTGTTTCAGCTGCAGCACTTGTCCGCGTACAATCCGGGCCATACCCACCCATCCAGTCACAGTCAAAGCTATGATGATGGTTAGTAAGCTCGGCCCCATCACAACGAGCAGCAAGATCACGACAAGTAAGTATGGTAGACCGTAGAGGATTTCAATCACCCGCATTAACACACTATCAACGCGTCCTCCCTTATAACCGGCAATCCCTCCGTAGGCTACTCCGATAAAAAAGTCAATTAAAGCAGCCATAAGACCGACGAACAAGGAGATGCGTGCCCCGTACCACGTCCTCGTAAAGACATCTCGTCCGAGTTCATCGGTTCCGAACCAATGCGTCGCGGATGGGGGCATATTTTGATTGGATAACACTTGTTCTGAAACGCTGTGCGGTGAAATCCATGGACCAATCACAGCCATGATTCCTAAGAGGATAAGGAAGACCAGACCGGACATGGCGAGCCCGTTTTGCCGGAGCCTGCGCCACGCGTCCTCCCAGTAAGACAAAGAAGGCCGGACGACAGATTCAGCTTCATCGAGATCTTTTTTCTTCGGCTGAAACCATTCATCAGGAATAGATGACTGATTGGATGGCTGTTTATCTTTTGTTGCTGGAATCACATCATTTCCCTCCTTCATTGTGTAACTTGATTCTCGGGTCGAGGAGTCCGTATGCGATATCGACTAAGAACAGCATGAAGACGAGAAATGCACTGTAAAATACGGTCGTCCCCATAATAACCGGGTAATCACGCTGGTTGATGCCTTCAACGAAATATTTGCCCATGCCTGGAATCGCGAAAATCTTTTCGATAACAAAGGTTCCCGTCAAAATTCCCGCAAGCAATGTACCAAGAATGGTGACTACAGGCATCAAAGCATTTTTAAGCGCATGTTTGACAATAATTTTCACCGGCGATAATCCCTTTGCCCGGGCGGTCTTGATGTAATCCTGCGTCAATGTCTCAAGCATGCTGGACCTTGTCAGACGGGCGATGATCGCCATCGGTCCTGTGGCAAGCGCCAAAATCGGCAAGACCATATGCATCGGACTGCTCCATGTGGCCGCAGGGAATAGGCTCCAGTTGACCGCGAGCTCTTGAATGAGGAGTGTTGCGAGCACAAAGTTCGGGATCGAAATTCCAAGAACGGCAATGGTCATTGCGATATAATCAATGACCCCGTTATGTTTCAATGCGGCAAAAACGCCTAAGATCACCCCTGAAACCAGGGCTAACAGTACGGTCCAAATTCCAAGCTCTGCCGAGATCGGAAATCCTCTTCCGAGTAAGGAATTCACCGTCTCCGTCGGCTGTTTGATCGACGGTCCGAAATCAAGCGTTACGATCGATTTCAAATAGAGCACATATTGAATAACTAACGGTTCATTCAGGTGAAAGTGTTCCTCCAGGTTCTGCTGAACAACTTCATTGGTTGTCCGCTCTTCATTGAAAGGAGAGCCTGGAATTAAATTCATTAAGAAAAACGTGAGTGTTGCAATGATAAATACGGTGACAATCATAAGCATGAAACGTTTCACTATGTACTTCGCCATCCGTGTCCCCCCTAACTCGACGTAGTCCTTACGGCAAGGTCAGTCATGACAAGCATAGCTTGATAGGCTTCTAATATATCTTTAGCCCTGAAAGTAACGGTCGTTGAATTCGGCTCGATTTCCGTGCCCGGCATCAAGTTCGCCCATTCGGCTTGTCCATAATTCATGAATTCAATTCTTAGCGTTGGGTGATCAGGTGGAACAAGAGGCTCAATCTTTGAGCGATTATGTAAGGCTTCTTCCGTTTTTTGCTGCAGCAATTCTCCAGCTTTTTTCGGTGTTAAACTTTTGACGGATGATCTTGAAATGGTCTCTTTGACTGGTGCTGTGACGATATTCGGAATCAGCTCTTCTGCTTCCCTTGCTGCACAATCATCACCAGCGACCATCAGAACAGGCACCCCGTAATAGCCTGCAACATAAGCATTGAAACCGAGTTCGCCGACGGCCACATCGTTTATGTAAAAATTGCGGACCCCGAAGGTCATGGAATGTGAGAGCACTCCCTTTTGCGCACCGCGGGCGTGATAACCGACGAAAATGGCTCCTGAAAATGAGCTGTCGAGCCCCTGCATCATCGAGTAAGGCTTCACACTACCCGTGATCAGCTCTGCATCGGGGTGAATCTCGTCGATCAAAAGATTGTTCATCTTGGAATGGCTGTCGTTCACTAACACTTCTTTTACTTCGTTACTGTAGGCCGTTCGTATGACATGGTTCGTTTCTTCAGTCATGATTCTTCGAGAACGCTCATAATTGTGTTTCGACGAATCAACAAACGTATAATCAGGGATTCCAGTGATCCCTTCCATGTCGACGGATAAATAAAGTTTCACCGTCGTTCTTCCCCCTTGAAGTTTTATTTTAAAATTACTAATTTTCAAACAACTATATCAAAGATTTCCAATTCAGGCAATAGAAACCTAAGACCTATGTCATAGTTAATCATCCGTTATTTCGCTATTTTTCTGCTTTTTTGTTTTTACAAAATAGGGACTATGGGCTGGTAAGAAGGAAAAGACTAGCAATATAGTTAGATAAAAGGGAAACGGTTGGGGTACAATGAACCTGGAAGCAACGATGGAAATCCAATCACAAAGGAGGTCTATCCATATGAATTCATTTATGGAACGAGCGGTAGCCCTGGCTGCAGAAAATGTACGATCGGGAGGACAGCCTTTCGGGGCAGTTCTTGTGAAGAATAACGAGGTTGTAGCGGAAGGTGTGAACGAGATGCATCTGAACTATGACGTTAGTGGACATGCAGAGCTACTTGCGATCCGACGTGCTCAGGAGGCGCTTCAAACCCATGACCTATCAGGCTATACGATGTACGCAAGTGGAGAGCCTTGCTCAATGTGCCTGACTGCCATGTACTTTGCGGGCATTCAGGATGTCTTTTACTGTGCATCGGTTGAAGAAGCGGCGCAGGTTGGCTTAGAGAAATCAAAGGAAGTTTATGATGATCTGCAAAAAACGAAAGGTGAACGTTCTTTTGTAATGAAGCAGGTGCCTTTAGAAGCTGGACAGGAAAATCCAATGAAAATGTGGGATGAGCGCTCAAAAAATAAGGGAACTTCCTGATTGAGGGAGTTCCTTTTCTTTTGGTCTGACACATATAAAAGGAGCATCCTGAAAAAACAGGAAGAAAAGGAATTGGTGAGGACAAAGACGAGTATAATTTTAAAAATTCCTAAAAGGAGAATAGAATGGCCAAGTATTGGGTATATAAAATCCTCATTAATTTGGTGTTCTTAGGTGCCACCAGTTACAGCTTACTACAGGGGAATACTTTAGGTTTTATCGTTCTGGTGGCCGTAGGGGCTATATGTATGGTTTTGTTAATCCTGAATGATCGATTCAATCGAAAAGATAAGAAAAAAGAGAATCAGAAAGAGATTAGTTAAGTGCAGCCTAAGCAGCTGTCTTTTTTTTGCTTAAATAGCGTTCAAACTAAAACACCTTTTTTGTTATTCCAGTAAAACTTCTAAACCTATCTTAAATGCAGGGAAAGACTCTCCCCATGAGTCGTTGTGATCGTGTGGAAGGTTTTTCCTGATATCGTTTGTGGTAAGAAAGAGATTAAAATGTGCTCCCTATAATAGTGGAGCTTAATTATTGATTAAAAATCAATTTATATTATGAGATTTTATTTAACGGGTATGGGTTAGTAGTTGGAGGTGCAATTATGGAAATAAAATCACTATTACAAAAGCCCTGGATCTATAATTTAGGCATTTTTCTTATTATAGCTTCTATTCTCACGTGGGTGCTTTCACCTGTTGTCATTCCCTTTTTACCTCTATCAAGTAAAGTGAAGGCGATTAGCATCACAAGCAGTCTTGTTATTGGAGAGGTGATCTTTTGGATTGGAGCTTTGATGGTAGGAAAAGAAGCAGCAAAAAAAATCAGAAAATCATTCAATCCAAAAAGCTGGAAAAATAAAATTGTCCAAAAACGATCCGATAGAGAAGATTAGAAACTATCTACCATCCCAAAACCTGATTAAAGTGGAGCCATCCTGAGGTAACCATCTTGCTGATCTATTAAATACAAGACTATGCTTTTTTTAAATGAAAACCCTCGTTTAGTGGGAAAGGAACACTTCTATAGATTTTATGAAGGAAGAACATCGTCTATAAGGAATCGGCGGGACCCTAGAAGAGTATAATTTTAAAACACCTAAAAGGAGAATGGAATGACTAAGTACTGGGTGTATAAAATCCTTATTAATCTGACGTTCACTGGTCTTCTAGTTTACAGCTTAATCCAGCGGAATACTTTAAGTCTCATCATTCTGGTGACCTCAGCAGTTATTTGTTCAGTTTTGATAATCCTGAATGATCGTATAAACCGAAAAGGCAAGAGAAAAGAGAAGGAGAGAGACTAGTTAAGGGCAGCAAAGCGGCTTGGGCATTTCGTTCACTATACTTCTGTTACCAGCATTTCTTACACAACCTTTTCACAGGTCCATGCTATAATGATGTGACATAAGAGTTACTAGGAGGATTGTCATTGAAAAAAATAACGATCGTTCTTTTGATGTTCGTCGTAGTTACGCTCAGCGGTTGCTCGTTCCTCGATGGGGTTACTAACACCTTAAATTATGCCGATAAGGCTACAGACTATGCGAATGAGGTAAATACCTTCGTAAATGAAGTTCCTTCACTGGCTGAACAAGCGACGACAGATGAGCAGGCGGCACAAGAATTAGAAAAACGTCTGGAAGATATGAAGAAAGATATAGAAGAATTTAATGAAGTGGAAGAACCATCAGTCGGTGCCGACCTGCACCAGCAGGTAGTTGATCGCAACGAGCAAGCCCTTCAAGGGATAGATACCTATTTAAATAATATGGAAAATGGGAAACTGGATCCATCTGTCATTGAGAACACAGAAATATTCCAAACCTTAAGTGAGATTACCAATACGATTGATCAAATTAAACAATTAGGCGAGTAAGCTTAGCGAAGGCATTCTTTTACAAGGGTGCCTTTTTTAGGTTAAAAATGCAAATCGAAGCACATATAATAAACAAGAATGAGCCTTGAAATGCTTGAAAATCGTATTTATAAAAATAAGCGGATAAGGAGAATAGGATGTCGAAATACCGAATATATCGAATCCTCATCATTTTCTCGTTCTATGGAGTCTCCTATTATGGCATAATGGAACGGAATTTTAAGATTATGGCTACCGCATTTGTAATATTTATAGTGCTGTTAATTCTGAATGATCGAGTCAATCGAAAAAACAAAAGAAAAGAGAACGGGTAATAAATTTACTTACAGCCTAAAGCGGCTGTTTTTTTATGGTTTAAAAAATGTAATTAACTCCCTTTCCTTATACAATGGCCCTCTAATATTGAAGACTCAACCCCAAGATCATTCAAGAGGAAACAGAGTTTAAATGTTGAATGATTGTTTGTATTTCATCTAATTCATCCATGACATAATCTGCTTTTACTTTCTCCCATTGACGGTTATTTTTCCAAACTCCTTTCATTCCAACTTCTTTTGCTGCTTTTACATCGTTCTTTGGATGATCTCCGATAAATACACATTCTTCCGGGTCCACCTTAAGCCTTTCACATGCTCTTCTAAAAATTGTTGGATCAGGCTTTTTAACCCCTTCCCAATCTGATATAAGAATTGTATCTATGTATTTGTCGATTTCCAAAGCCTTCATGTTATCCATTTGGAACTGCCCTTTACCATTGGTTATCATCCCAATAAGAAAGTTATTTTGTTTCAGTCTCTCTAGCGTTTCCAAAACATTAGGAAACGGTACACAGTTTTCTTTGAAGTTATTTAAATAATCTTCTAGTAATTCCTCACACGTAATCCCCTGGATGGAAAACTCCCTAATTAATTGTTTATACACCTTGTCCTTCCAAACATACCCATGATTATCTAGTTCAATAAACCTTTGTACGTATTCCTCTTTCGGAAGTTGATAGAGCGACTCATTCAATCGCTCATACTGATTGGATATAAAAATCTTTAGAGATTCCTCCCTGTTCAATAAAGTCCCATCCAAATCAAAAATAACTGCTTTTATAATGTTAATCCCCCCCTTATAGACAATTAATGTTATAACTTCCCTACCTTTATGTAAGGAGCGGAAAATAAACTATTCGCCCCTATTGTTGGAAAAATTCAAAACTGCGTTTAGCGAGGTTGTTCATTTTCACGATCTCCTAAGGCCACCCGTGAGGCACTCTTTGAGCTGACTCGCTGAAGCATATATTCAAGCAGGAAAAGGTAATCCTGCTGGTGACCCGTGTTTTTCGAAAGCTCAGATAATTGCTCTAAAATATACAGACAGTCATTTTCATATAGGCTATAGTTATCAAATCCTAAAATGGTCTGGCGGGCAAATTCCCACAAATCTTCGTGCACTTCCTTATCCATTGTCTTACTCAGCAGGGAGATCATCGTTAAAAGCTCCGTCATAACGTTCGAATTCTGATTAGCATACTCGCGAATGGAGGCAAATCCCTTATGAAGGTAATACCTGAAATTCTTTTGATTTAGGATAATGCGAAGCTCTTCTTCCTTGTCGAAAAGGTAAGGAGAGAAATTGGTAGACTGTCCAATGCTTTTTAACAAATCAGCAATCTGATGAATCGTATTCGTAACCGTAAGAGGGTCATTATGACCTAAAGCTTTAATGGCTACTTCGGCAAGCTTAATTAGCCCATATTCTAGGTCTTGAATTTCAGTTTGTTTGACTCCGATCTCAATAGACTTGAAGTAACGGTCGGGATTAATGGTTTGTCCGTATTCCCAATAAGTAAGCACCGGTGTTCCCTCAACGACAAATTCTCCAATCCTGACATCGAACCTCAGAAGAATGTCGTCCCTATTCGCCTGTTTAATCAGTCGTGAAAAGTCTGCGACTTGAAGATAACCAGATTGGCTGGTTTTTATAACCTTTCCATCAGATTCAGAGGGGAGAGACTCTCTCTCTACTTCCTTCTCAAGGTGGTAAGGCTTTAATTCTTTTTCCAGAGAAGCCTGCACCGATTTTGACTTGGCATTCATATTGAAACTGATATTGTGAACCTGCATCCAAGTGGTTGTATGATTGATAAAGTAAATAAAGGTCACAGCAGCCGTAATGGCTGTCAAAATTGATAAGATCGGCGTTGCAACAATATACTCCTCTTCTTCATGTGTCACGTAGAAAAAGTTTAAAAGCACATAAATAAAACTGCCATTAAAAATACCGAGTACGTGCTGAGTTGCTCGGTCACTGACAAAGTTTACAAGCATTTTAGAAGAAAACTGCCCACTGAACGTTGTTAACGCTACGAGCAGGGAGTTAATTGTAAAAGCACTTAAGGTCAGCACCCCTCCAACAAGTGCACTCAAAAGAACCTGCAGGGTCTGTCCGCTGAAACCGATCGCAGCTGGCAGATATAAGCTGACATCAATCCCATAATCAAGATAAAAGGTAAACGCGGATAAACTGATCGCTCCAATGATATACCAAAAAGGCATAAACCAAAGGGTTGATTTTAATTCACTTTTCCGCTGACGTCTCGACATTTTAAAATATTTCTTTATATAGTAAAAGAATCCCATATGATCTCCATTCTATTCTTCAGAGTTTTAAATACTTCTATTTCCTACCCTTGAAAAAAGTAAACTAATCTATATTTTAATGTTTCCCTTAAAAACAGGGAAAAATGTCGAAAATTTTCCAGGCACCCTTCACTTAGAAGACCTTAATTCAAGGGATACAACTTCATCAATAAAAAAACACTGCTTCAAAGATTGCCTTCCGAAGTAATCCAATAACATTCTAACTTGTCACCCAAGTTATTTCCCGTTCACATAAAACCTTCATCCCTATTTAAAAAAATAAAGGAACTTCCTTGGTTGGAAGTTCCTTTTCTCATAAATTACTCATTCAATTGCTGATGCGCCCATGCCGCAAGCAACGCTGAACCATTTGGAAGCGCCTCCTCATCCAAATCAAAGCGAGGATGGTGAAGAGGATAGACTGCTTCCTTCGCTTCGTTTCTTACTCCCAGCCGAAAGAAGATCCCTGGAATTTCATTGGCGTAAAAGGAGAAGTCTTCGCCTCCCATGGATGGGTTTACAATTGAGAACCGGTCTGGCCCAAGGGTCTCCTCTACTGTTTTTTCAAGCCCTGGAAGCAGCGATGAATCATTGATCAATGGCGGATAAAAGTATTTGTAGTTGAACGTATAGGTCACACCAAACGCCTCACACACACCTTTGATGACCCGTTCCATTTTATCCTCCATCTGATTTCTCACATCAGGATCCAGTGTCCGAACCGTACCTCCAATTCGGACACGTGGAGCAATCGCGTTATCTGCTGTCCCGCCGTGAATCTGGCCAATGGTTAAAACGGTAGGCGCCAACGGATCTGTTTGACGGCTGACCACTTGCTGTAAAGAGCTTATGACTTCGGCACTGACAGTAATTGAATCTGCTGTCTTATGCGGATGAGCAGCATGGCCGCCCGCACCTATAATCTCAAGGTCAAAAAAGTCAGCGGCTGCACAGGCTTCTTTTTCTGTGCAAGTGACATAGCCTGTTTCCGCATCAGGATTGACGTGCAAACCAGCGATCGCCTTCATTTTAGGATTATCCAATACTCCTTCTTCAATCATCGCCTGCGCTCCGAATAACCCTTCTTCTGCAGGTTGGAAAATGAGTTTGACGCTCCCCTTTTCAGGAGGGTGGTCTTTCAATAGTTTAGCTGCTCCTAAGAGCATCGTTGTATGACCATCGTGTCCACAAAGATGGGCTTTTCCATCGATCGACGATGCATAATCTCTTTCTTTTTCATCCTGAATGGGAAGAGCATCCATATCAGCCCTCAGGCCGACTGTTTCTCCCGCTTGTTTTCCTTCTGCCATGGCTACGACTCCCGTTTTGGCAATGACCCTGGGTTCATACCCGAACTCTTTCAATTTATTTTGAACAAACTTAGAAGTTTCATATTCTTCAAAACCGGTCTCCGGATTTTGATGAAGCATCCGGCGCCACTCGGTCAATTGTTCTTGCAGTTGTTTCGCTTGCTGTAATAATAGACTCATTGGACTCACTCCTTGATGTCGAAAAGTGACAGATTACAGTGTGTCACACCTCCTCGATGTCTTGCAATTATTTTTCATATTTTTCTTACCTTTCCTTTTTTTCATTTTTTTCCCTTTTATAAGGAGCCAGGCACCCTTATAATTCAAAACTGTCTTGTTTTCATACAATTTCCAATATTTAAATGCTTTAGACAGAAAGGGAGGAAGACATCATGGAACATTTCGGCATACTTTCGTTACTGCCTTCTGTACTTGCACTGATTTTAGCGATTTGGTCCAAACGGGTCGTCCCATCGCTGCTTTTAGGAATCCTCGTAGGTACAATCATGATTGACATTCAGAACAACGGCGCCATTCACGCCTTTCTATTTTCGATCGTAAATTTATTCGGAGCGATTGCCGGTCACCCGGCTGATGCGGATGCTGGCATAAGTGGAATGGGGCTCGTCAAAGGCCCTGGACGGGCTGAGCTTGTACTGATTGTCCTCTTACTTGGTGCCTTCATTGGAGTTCTAAATAAGTCCGGCGGAGCCTACGCCTTCGGCCAATGGCTGGCGGATAAGGTCCGTGGTAAAAAAGGCGCACAGTTGTCGACCGCCGCTATGGGAAGCTCCTTGTTTACGAGTGCCTACTTCAGCTCGCTTGCGACAGGTACCGTTTTTCGTCCGATTTATGATCGAATGAATATATCAAGAGCTAAGCTTGCCTTTTTGCTCGATTCTACCGCTTCCCCTATCAATGTGCTCGTCCCCATTTCCGGCTGGGTCGCATTTATGGGAGCATTGATGGTCGATAACATTCAATCGGTGAACGATCCGATCGTCGGAATTGCAAAAACGATTCCGTATAATTTCTATAACATTATTATTCTGATCATGGTCTTCTTAGTCGCTGCAGGAAAAATTAAAGACTTTGGTCCGATGAAGCAGTCTGAACAAAAAGCGAAGGAAACAAACCGTGCTTTGCAAGAAGCAGCAGCTAGAAAAGAAGCCCCGGAAAAAGAACCGGAGAAGGAATCGACTCTTCGCGGAACTGCTTCAGATATGGTTGTCCCACTGGGCATTTCCGTTGCTTTGCTCGTAGTGCTTGGACTATGGAATTACACATTCATTTATTTCGCTGATATTCCTGAGATCCCACTCGATGGCAATAAGATGCTAATCGTCAGCTTTTCTGTCGGAATTGTCATTGCCTTTATCAAATACATCTCCAAAGGTTTGATGAGTGCCAAGGAATTTTCAAATGAACTGTATGATGGAAGTAAGTCCGTGATTTTGGGAGCCGTTATCATCATCCTTGCTGTCACACTAGGCGATGTAATGCGAGCGACCGCTCCTGAAGGGGTCGGAGCAGCTGCCTATATTTCTGAAGTGGCTTCAGGAGTCATTCCAAGCAGCATCATTCCTGTTGCCGTCTTCCTTATTTCCGGATTTGTTGCCTTCTCGATGGGAACATCCTTCGGCACTTGGGCGATTATGATGCCGATTGGAGTATCGCTCATGGTCGCAACGGGTGGCGATCCAATTCTTGCAGCCGCTGCTGTATTGTCAGGAGGAGCATTCGGAGACCACACTTCCCCGATCTCCGATACAAGTGTGATGTCTTCGATCGGTGCAGACGTCGAACATATGGAGCATATTAACACTCAGCTTCCTTATGCCCTTACCGCTGCCGGTATCGCTTCTGTGTTCTTTCTCGTTGCTGGTTTTATCATATAGTAAAAGAGTCCCTTTAGTTTCGCTTAACGCGATCTAAAGGGACTTTTTGTTTGAATCAATGTAAATATTTTCTATGAATCTAGTAAAAATCATTATTTTACGATATGAATTACGTTATCATGAAGATATAATGACTAAAAATTCTGTCAATGAGAGGGGGAAAGCATCGACGTAAGGAAAATTCAGTCCCTGGTTATCATAATACTATTAGGAGGTTTCCTCATGTTTTTATTGAAGAGAGTTATCCCTGCTTTTTTTCTGATCCTATCCCTCTTCGCTTCTACAGTATCCGCTGCACCACCAGATCACTCTCAGTATAAGAACCGATACATATCCGCTCAGCTTTTAGGCATTAATGATTTTCACGGTCAATTAGACGTATATAGAACGGTCGATGGCAGAAAGGTCGGAGGAGCTGAATACCTGGCTGCTTATCTTGAGAAATATGAAGCAGAAAATAAAAACACGCTCCTCGTTCATTCAGGTGATGTGGTTGGAGCAAGTTCACCCGTTTCCTCGCTTTTACAGGACGAGCCCACCATTGAAATTTTGAATGACATTGGTTTTGATGTAGGAACTGTTGGTAACCATGAATTTGATGAAGGCGTTGCTGAGATGAAGCGCTTGATTTACGGTGGGGAACATGAAGAGACGGGGGATTTCGAAGGAGCTTCCTTCCCTTACACTGTTGCCAATGTGAAGGATGAAGAGACAGGTGAACCGATTCTTCCGCCTTACGTTATCAAAAAAGTAAATGGCATGCCGATCGGTTTTGTTGGTGTGGTAACAACGGAGACAAAGAACATTGTGCTTCCGAGTGGTATAGAGGGAGTCGAATTTACAGATGAGACGACAGCAATTAATCAAGCTGTCAGCCAGTTAAAAGAGAAAGGCGTTGAATCCATCGTTGTTCTCGCTCACGTCCCGGCCTCCTCTGATCAAGACGGTTCCAATGCTTCCGGAGAAGTTGTTGAGTTTGCCCCAGAAATTGACGATGAGGTTGACGTCATCTTTGGAGGTCATAATCACGCATATGCAAACACCGTTGTGGATGGAAAATTGATCGTCCAGTCCTATTCTTACGGAACGGCTTTTTCTGAAGTAGATCTTATGATTGATCCGAAAACGAAAGATATTGTTGAAAAAGAAGCTTCCGTTGTTACGACCTACCATGACGGCATTGAACCAGATCAAGCTGTTAAAAACAAGGTTGAGTACTATAAGAAAGAGATCCAGGATTTGGTCGAAGAAGTGATTGCCCAGGCAGCTGAGCCTATTACGACGGAAAAAGACGAGAGCGGTGAATCAGCACTCGGCAATCTGGTAGCTGATTCCCAGCGGGCGGCCATGGACACGGATTTTGCTTTTATGAACCCGGGTGGCATCAGGGCGAACTTAGATGAAGGGCCGATTACATGGGGAGAGCTCTATACCATGCTCCCGTTTGGTAATAACCTCGTAAAAATGACCTTGACTGGCGACCAGATCCAGGCTCTGTTAGAACAACAATGGTCAGGAAGCTACGAACGTATCTTACAAATCTCAGGACTGGAATACACATGGGATAGTGCCGCTCCCGTAGGAGAAAAAGTCATGTCTATGACAGACAGTCAAGGCAACCCAATTGATCCAGACCAGGCCTATACAGTGACTGTCAATAACTTCATCGCAACAGGCGGTGACGGATTTACTGTCCTTAAGGAAGGAACCAATCAGGTGACAGGACCACTAGCTTTGGATGCGATGATTGAATATCTGGAAAGCCAGGAAGACGCTATAGAAGGACCGGCATTAGACAGAATTGAAGTGAAGTAAAGGAATAGTGGAAGCCATTGTCTCCTCCTAATGAGGCGGCAGTGGCTTTTTTTATTTATACAGAGGTTCTTGGAAGTAAAATTAGGAAGGGCTCCATGGGGTACAAGATTGTTCTCTTTTTTAAAAAATTGAATAGGCTTATGGTGGGAGTTTTTTAAGAAAGGGGTAAGCTCATGTATCCTTATGACAATAGTGACCAATTGGCATGGCAAGCGGCTAAGTATGATCTGTTATCGAATTATTATAAGTACTCGGATCCTCAAAAGCACGTGTATTATTATCAGAGACATTTCGAGTGTATGCAAAGACTGATGATGCATCAGCACGGCGGACAGATGAGAATGGCAGGGATGAACGGCCAGGCGAAAGTGCGTGTACTTCATGCCTCTCCTGATGCTCCAGCCGTCGATATTTATGTGAACGGACAGAAAATTTTAGAGGGTGTACCTTTTAAACAGCAAAGTGATTATTTAAGTGTTGCTCCAGGACAGTATCAGATTGATATCTACCCTCAAGGGGAAACGAACCAGCCTGTCTTGTCACAAAGTGTAACAGTAGAAGCAGGTAAAATGTACACCGTGGCAGCTGCAGGTAAAGTAGATAATTTGCAATTAATTACTGTGGCAGACAACACTACGGTTCCTTCAGGAAATTCGAAGGCTCGTTTCTGGCACTTATCGCCAAATGCACCAGCTGTTGATATCGCTGTAAAAGGAGGCAATGTCCTCTTCCGCAATGTTTCATTCGGAGAAGCGACCAATTATCTCACTCTGCCTCCGACTACCGCTGACCTTGAAGTAAGGGTGGCAGGAACCAATCAAGTAGCTTTAGAGATTCCTGGTGTTACGTTAAACCCTAATCAGGCTTACACAGCTGTAGCGGTAGGTTTAGCTGGAGGCCAGCCGCCGCTTGAAGCGATTTTCCTTCAACCTTGATCGGTAAAAATACAGGCAGACTGCTTGCCTGTATTTTTTCGTGCCTAAAAAATTCGATGGGAGGATTGCCCATGGCTTCTTTTGATCCTCAGAAATTATCCGTGACCTTCCTGCCTCCTGCTGATTCCAGCCAACCCCTCAGAGGAAGAAAATACACACTTACTCATTCTGACATTACAGCTGAATTGTTTTTAGATGTTGGGTATATGTTTAACAAGAAGGCAATTGATACAAAGATGAGAGATGAAGTCCTGGCTGAATGGACAATGGACGCCTGGTGTCGATTCTATCTGATAGGTCAAGCGTACGTAGATGGGGGTGAATATAGCAAAAAGCAAGCAGAAGTTCGTTTTACTATTTTTAATAAAGAAATGACAACGGCCTTAAAAGGAATGATTTACGGTGATCGCACATTCTTCTCTTTTTATCCATTCCTGCTTGACGCTCCCATTTTTATTTCCTTTCAATCGATGTTCCCGGAATTCCGTCAGGCCACCTACTTCGGGACACCAAGAAAGTATGTAAACGAAACTCTTTTGGAATGATGAGCTATGTAATTCGCCTGATCTATTCATGCATTTCTACAATGACATGTTCGATCTGATCGGGAATTTCCTGGAGGTGTCTGGATAAAAAGGACGGCTGTAAAGAAAAGTTTTCTAACTTCTCAATCGGAAGCCACTGATAAATCAGCCGTTCACCTTCTAAGCCGTGAAAAGGTTCATTTTGAAAATAGGGTTGTTCTGTCTGGAGTAAGAAATAGAATCCAAGCTCATGATAGTTCTTGTGATTATAAATGAAGAAATTTTCCGTTATCCATAAAGATTGAATCACCTCTACTTCATACCCCAACTCTTCTTTCATTTCCCTGATGATAGTATCCTCCGACTTCTCCCCGATCTCAACCCCTCCACCGGGAAGCGCCCAATATGGATCACCTTTCTGCTTATGAAAAAGGACATGGCCTTCTTCAATCAAAATACCAACCGATCGATAATTGAACCTTGTCTCCCCTGCTTCAAATCTTACATCCATATAATCGCTCCTTTCTAATTATGTAATCCTGTTTGATCATAACATAGCTATTGAGGAACTACTGCCCCCCGATATTTTCTCTTCATAAGGACATACTGAAAAGCAAATGAACTTATCCATTACTTTTCATAAAGGAGTTCCTTATGAAACACCATCACCTGGTCAAACAAGCAGTCGAACAGAAGAAAAATAAACAAATCAAAAAAGGGAATGAGACCATCAGCTGGTGGCAGCTTTCCCTTATTGGGATTGGCTCGATTATTGGAGCCGGGTTTTTCCTAGGAACAGGACTTTCGATTAAAACGGCAGGACCATCGGTACTAATAGGCTACTTCATCGCTGGTATAACAACGTATTTTGTATTCAGTGCTCTTGCAGAAATGACGGTAAACGATACCGAGACAGGCTCCTTTAGGGCCTATGCGAAGAAAGCATTTGGGCATTCAGCCGGTTTCCTATCGGGCTGGATGTATTGGTTATCTGGGCTTTTGATTATGTCCAGTGAAATTGTAGCCCTGTCGACGTTTACCCAATATTGGTTTCAGAACTTTCCTTTATGGGTGTTTTCAATTATCTATGCTTCCTTAGGCTTTGGCATCAATTTGCTTGGGGTGAAAAACTTTGGGCAAATCGAATCTCTATTTGCCATCGTAAAAGTATCCACTCTCGTTATCTTTATCGGGTTTGGAGCTTTAATTTTGTTGGGGGTTCTTGAGCCGAACGAAGCAAGCTCTTTGCAGGACAGAGGGATCAGTGAATGGTTCCCTAATGGATGGAAAGGGCTCTGGTCCGCGCTTATTTTTATTTTCTTTTCATTTGGCGGCATTGCGGTCGTCGGAGTTGCTTCTTCAGAATTAAAGCACAAGAAGAATATCACCAAGGCCGGCACAGCTTTAATTTTCACCCTCGTATCTGTCTATTTACTCTCCTTATATATCGTAGTAAATATGGTAGATTGGGAAGTCATTGACGATTCTGAGAGCCCATTTGTGACTGCATTATCAGCCTTTCATCTCCCTTATATTGATTCGATCTTTAACCTTATTATCATTAGCGCTGCTTTTTCAACCATGGTTGGTGCTCTCTTTTCAATCAGCCACGTTATGGTCTCTTTATCCGAAGACGGAGATGCTCCCAAGAAATTAAAGGAAAAAAACAGGCGGGGCGTAGCCGTAAAATCCTTACTGTTAACCGCAGGAGGACTTGCGATATCGATTCTATTTTCTTACTTGCTGCCTGACACCATGTATGAATACGTCACCACAGCCGCCGGAGTCATGCTAATCCTTAACTGGGGAATAATCCTTGCTTCCCATATAAAATTACACCCTTCATACAAAGACAAACAGAGGTTCAAAGCGTTTGGCTATCCCTATACCTCTTATTTAGGCATAGGCTTAATCTTATTAGCCATATCAGGGGCTCTCTATCACGAAAACGAACGCATCGGCCTTCTGGTTAGCGCCATCTTAATTGCGTTTATCTTCGGCACATATAAAGTAGTCTTCAGGAAGAAATGAACCTTCCTCAGGTCATCCAGATTCTGGATGACCTGAGGAGACAGAGGAGCTCAAGTCTTGTCTCAAGCAGATGTGACACAATCAATCAATACAATGAGTGTGTGCATCCAAAGCGGCATGACCATCGATGAACTCGGTTTTGTCGATTTCTTTTTCCAGCCTCACTTCAATCAGCCTTGGAATTTTATAAATAAAGCAGGCTTGCAAGCCGCTCAGTAATAACCAGAAACCTCCTGGTCACTTAACAGGAGGTTTCTGTCATTAAAAAATCCCCCTTTCGGATCGGGGTACCGATCCAAAAGGGGATGATTTGGGGGTCATCTCCGTTTTTTCAGCTTCTTATACGATTTCGTCTTCCTCAAGTGTTTCCCTAATTCATCCAGTGGAATTACATCGACAAAGCGATCCTTATCAAACATCTCAGCGAAGGCATGTTCATGGGCTAACGGCTTTCTTTTTACAGTGTGACCAGCCTCTAATTCCGGCATGGAACCCACCTCCAAGGTTTGATGATTCTTTTTTTACCACCAGATGAACGGTCTGAAACCAAGAGATCGGCTAGATTGATTCTGTACTATATCCTATGAACAGCCAGTCAAAATTATGAGTACAAATTATACACGGCTTGCAATATGGTGCACTCGCTCAATAACCTCACGTATATCGCCATGCGATACATCATAATTCGTAACAAATCGAACCACCTTCGGACCGAATGGGACCGCAAGAACGCCTTCTTGTTTTAGCTGAACTAAAAATTTTTCAACACTCAGATTCAATCCTTCTACGTTGACGAGAATAATATTTGTTTCCACTTTTCCTTCAATTTCGATCCCGCTCACGTTCCCTAAACCTTCTGCGAGAATCTTAACTTTGTCATGATCCTCTGCCAATCGATCCACCATTTCAGTTAAGGCAATCAGCCCTGGGGCCGCTATCATTCCGACCTGGCGCAGCCCTCCTCCGAGCCGTTTTCTCCACTTTCGAGCTTTACGAACGAAATCAGCTGATCCAGCGATGACGGACCCTATAGGAGCGCCCAACCCTTTTGATAAACAAAACTGGACAGTATCCACTTGATCCGCAAAGCGCTTAACCGATATTCCACTAGCAACGGAAGCATTAAACAAGCGTGCTCCGTCTAAATGAACAGGAATCCCTTGCTCCCTTGCGACTTCGTAGATGGCCTGCATGTTCTCTAGTGGCACAACCGCTCCGCCAGCTTTGTTATGAGTATTTTCCACACAAATGAGTCCGGTCTCTGGAAAATGAATATCATCCGGACGTATCGCTTGGCGCACATCTTCAGGATCCATTGCTCCGCGATCTCCCTCGATCGTCCTTGGCTGCACACCGGCTAGTGCGGACATGGAAGCACCTTCGTATAGAAAAATATGCGAGTTCGCTTCCAAAAGGACCTCATCACCAGGGTTACAGTGGGTGAGCCCGGCAATTTGGTTGCCCTGTGTGCCGCTTGTTACAAACAGCGCCGCTTCTTTTCCGAGCATCTCAGCTGCTGTAAATTCCAATCGTTTCACAGTCGGATCCTCCTCGTAAACATCATCTCCTACTTCAGCTTCAAAGGCCGCTTGACGCATTTCTCTTGTAGGCTTCGTCACCGTATCACTTCGTAAATCGATCATATGTATCTCCTCCTCATGATTAACTTTATTGTACGGAATAAAAGAAACAATGAAAATGATTTGACCCTCCATCGACTCCCATAAATTCACTCTTATAAAAAGCTTGCCGTAAAACGCTTGCAAATGCGATACTGGGATACATTAATCAGATAAAGCTTTATAAAGAAAGGGAATCAATGTGGAGACAATCACTGCACTTTTTCAAAATATAAATAGTTTCTTATGGGGACCCGTCATGCTTGTGTTCTTGCTTGGTACGGGTGTGTGGCTGACGCTACAGCTCCGGTTCATCCAAGTCCGCCATTTAGGAAAAGGATTCAAGCTCACGTTCGCACCCTTGTTTAAAAAAGAAAAATCCGAGGGAATTAATTCCTTCAAAGCTCTGGCGACTTCCATTTCGGCTCAGGTCGGAACAGGAAACCTTGCAGGTGTGGCCACAGCCATTGCTTCCGGGGGTCCTGGCGCGATTTTTTGGATGTGGATCAGTTCTTTTTTCGGAATGGCGACGATCTTCTCAGAAGCGATATTGGCACAAAAGTATCGTGTGAAGAAAGGAAGCCAGTTCGTTGGCGGACCGGCTTATTATATAAGGGACGGTCTTGGCAGCCGATGGTTAGCTGGTTTTTTCGCTATCGCCATCATCATTGCTTTAGGCTTTATTGGGAACATGGTCCAGTCGAACGCCATTACAGTGGCGATGAACCAGGCGATGGGAGTTGATTCGCTGTCGATCAACCTTGTGATCGGAGTAATCATCGCCTTTTTCGTTGGATTGATCTTATTCGGAGGGATTAGTCGGATTTCAAACTTTGCCGGTAATGTGGTGCCGTTTATGGCACTTCTTTATATTGGCGGAAGCTTGATTATTCTTGTGTCTTACGCCGATCAAATCATTCCGACGCTCCAATTGATCGTACAATCTGCCATCAGCCCAGAAGCTGCGGCAGGTGGAGCGCTTGGCGCTACGATTAAAGAAGCAATCCGCTACGGAATTGCCCGTGGTTTGTTCTCTAACGAAGCAGGCATGGGGTCAACACCGCATGCACATGCGGTTGCTGAGGTTAAACACCCTACGAATCAAGGACTCGTAGCCATGGTCGGGGTATTTATTGATACGGTGATTATTTGTACGCTTACTGCTATGGTCGTCCTGCTTACCAACGCCCATCAATCCGGCCTTGAAGGAAGTGCGATCACTCAGGAAGGCTTCGCCCGCGGCCTTGGATCCTTCGGCATTCCGTTCATTGCCATTTGTTTATTGTTCTTTGCCTTTACAACAATTTTAGGATGGGCGTATTTCGGTGAAGTAAACGTCAAATTCTTGTTCGGAGATCAGGCTGTAGGCATTTATCGAAGCGTGGTTCTTCTCTTTATCGTAACAGGTTCTCTTGTACAGGTTGATTTTGTATGGGAAATCGCAGATACCTTCAATGCCTTGATGGTCATCCCGAACATCTTGGCCCTTTTAGGATTAACAAAGATGATTAAATCAACTTGGCAAGAGACTCTATAAGCACAAAAGTACTGAATCAATGCTGCAAATGTTCTCCTTAAAAATAAATTCTTAAATAAGCAACAAAACGGTCCGGAATTTTTTTCGGACCGTTTTTTATATTTTTAATATAAAAGAATAGGTCAAATGGATAACAAAAGCCTGTGCAGGTATAAGGAGACCTGAAGAGTTATACACACGTGAACTTTATATTTTCTGCCACTGCAGGATTTGCAAAGAAAATGATTAAAGACGTGAAGCGATTGAAAATGCATCTAGAAACAGGATTTATACTATTAAACGGTGGAATGACTACACCCGCTATTATAAGAAAAGTTTCGTATTTCCCCGGTACAACGAGGCGTAAAAATAAACTTTCGAATGTCGTTATTGAAAGGCGCTCATATGTACGGATTTTGTGTCGATCCATTCCGAATAAGAATGATTCTAAGATTTACAGAGGAAATATAAACTTTACGAAACCCTTATTTTTCTAGGAAAAAAGGTTATACACATGTGGAAAAACAAACTAACGTTTTTAGTTACCCACACTATCCACAGACTTATGCACAACTATTGTTAATTTTCTAATATTCACAAGTTATCCCGCTCTATGAACAGGTTATCCACATCTGGTGTCCACATATGCACAAAACCCCTGGACTATATGGTGGCGAACATAAATTCTACTACCATATATGCTATTTATCCAGAGGGATATACACAGCTTGTGGATATTAATATTGTACAAAAAATAGTGCACATAGAAGAAGAGGAGATCTATTTTGAAATTAGAACTCCTCTTTTTACATTACTCCTGTGAACCTAAGGTTAACGTTACTGTATTCTTTTCGCCGTCACGGTAATAAGTAATTTCCATTTCATCGCCTGGATTTTTCTCGTTGTATAAATACTTACGCAGGTCAATGATATCTTCAACTTTTTGTCCATCCAACTGTGTGATAACATCCAGCGGTTTCAGTCCTGCTTTCGCAGCTGGAGACATCTGTCTTAGGCTTCGAATGTATAAACCGCCTTCTACTTCTTCAGGCAGGTTCAAGGTATTTTCCCACTCAGAAGTTGGGACTTCATTCAATCCATAAGCTTCAATTCCGATGTAAGGACGGTTGACCTGGCCATATTGCTCAAGTTCGTTGATAATTGGCATCGCCGAATCAATCGGTATAGAGAATCCAATACCTTCGACTGCCGATTGGGCAATTTTCATGGAGTTGATCCCAATGAGTTGACCATCAATATTGATCAAAGCTCCTCCACTGTTTCCTGGGTTAATCGCGGCGTCGGTTTGAATAACCTCTGCCTGCCAGTCTTCCAGTCCATCTCCATTAAAGTCCTGAGGAATGGCGCGCTGTTTTCCACTGATAATTCCTTGAGTAACGGATCCTGAGAAGCGTAATCCCAGCGGGTTACCGATAGCGATAGCCGGTTCCCCCACCTTAAGGTTTTCAGAGCTTCCAATCTCAGCAACACTGTCTACTTGTTCTCCAGACATCTTAAGTACGGCTAAATCTGTAAATATGTCACTTCCAACAAGCTTTGCTTTGATTCTCGTCTCGTCCGCTAAGACGACTTCGATCTCGTTTGCTCCTTCTATGACGTGGTTGTTGGTAACAACATAAGCCGTCCCGTCTTCTTTTTTATATATGACACCAGAACCTACACCTGCTTGCTGGGAATCTCCATTCTCTTCCCAAAAGTTCTGCTGGGACTGAAGATTGACAACACCTACAACAGATGGAGTGACTTTCTCAACGACGTCTGTGATCTGAGTTTTAACATCGAGTTCGACATTCTTGGTCGTATTCCCTGTAAGTCCCTGATCATCCTGAACAAGGCCGCTTTCATCCTCAGGAATGGTAATTTCATAAGGCAGCAGCTCGGTTTGTACGAGTGCGGGTAGCGCTAATAAGACGATAACAGCACCGAGGATGACGCCCACAATGGTAGGCATGACCCAGCGTCGCCGCTGTTTATGCTGCTGGGTGGCATTAGAATGATCATCATAATAACCCACGCATCTTCACCTGTCCTTTCGTTCGTAAAATATCTACTTAGATATTGTTTCCTGTTTTCTAAGAAAATAAAACTCTTTAAACTTCGAACATCGGTGTAGCTTCTTCAGGATCTGTATCATGAAGCTGAATGCGTGATCCCAGCGCAAATCCTCTCTCTTGAAGGATGTTCGATACAGACATGCGTGCGAGATCCTTCATATTGTTATCAAGACTTAAGTGTGCTAAATAAATTCGTTTTGTCCGATCCGTTAAAATATCGGTAAGTGCAAGAGCACAATCTTCATTCGATACGTGACCGGAGTCACCAAGAATTCTACGTTTCACGTTCCACGGATACCTTCCCATTCGAAGCATGCTCACGTCGTGATTGGACTCAAAGATATAAGCATCCGCGTCTTCCACCGTCTTTTTGATCCGTTCAGATACATAGCCTAGGTCGGTAACTAACGCGACTTTTTTTCCTTCATGCCGGAACGTATAGAACATAGGATCAGCCGCATCATGGGAAACAGCGAAGGACTCTATATCCAAATCTCCAAATGATCTTGTTTCTTCCATATTGAAATGAAACTTCTGATCAAGAGAGATTTTTCCGATATGGTTTTCCATCGCCTTCCACGTTTTTTCATTGGCGTATATCGGGAGGTTGTATCGGCGCGCCATGATCCCTAAACCTTTAATATGATCGCTATGTTCATGAGTAACTAAAATACGCGACAGCTCATTCGGATCGACATTAACTTGTCCCAGTAATTTCTCCATCCGTTTACCGCTTAACCCCGCGTCTACAAGAATCTTTTCATCCCCAGATTCTATATAGAAAGCATTTCCAGTACTGCCTGATGCAAGTACACTAAAACGTAATGACATTCGTTTGACACTCCATTTAATTGGTTTCTCCAGAACTCTCTTCACTATTTTCATTTTCTGATTCAGGAGTTGGTTCTGCTGAATCAGTCATTTCATAGGACTCTTTAGCCGTTTGAATGAAATTCTCCTCATCTACAGGAAAAATCTTCCCGTCAATCGCATACACAAAATGGTTTTCTTCCCCATTAACCGTTACCTTCCACGTTGGTCCGAACACCTGAGGTCCGTTCTCCTCACCTGGAGAGAGTGTGAAGCTGTTTAGATACCCGATATTCATTGAAGTTATTTCATCCCCTGCTTCAATTATACCTTCATCTAACAGACGTTTAACGGTCGTCATAGGAGAAATTAATGACGTTTCACTCTCATCTTCTTCATCCTCAAAGGATAATAAAGTTGCGACATATTCTGTCATTTTATCATCTTCAACTTTAACCATTAAAAATCCACTTCGATTAAAATAAACCGTACGATCATTCGTTTTCTGAAAAAAGAGTAAAACGTTCTGCTCCTTATTCCATCCCCAATAAGAGTACTGGTTACTAAAAGGGACTAATTCTTCCACTTTTTCAATGACGTTGTCTTCAGTAAATTCTACAGGTTCTTTCAAAGTTGCTTTTAAGACATTATCTCTTACATAATTGATTTCCTGAGCTCCTTCCTCTTCCAAGGCTTTAATATCAGATAAAACTTCCTCTGAGAATTCGCTCTGGGTAGTCGTAACATTTGGTACCATCGGAACTTCCGGTGGGATGTCTTCAGAAAGAGTAATGTTATTGTTCTCAAGCTCTTGCTGAACGGTATTCCCAGTTGTTGTACTTTGAGGTAACTCGGTTTGTTCTTGTTTACTCAGGAATTGCTGTAGAAGAAAGAGATCGAGAATGAGAAAGCTTAGAATGAATAATAATTTGATTTGCCCCCACTGCATGATCTTAGCCTCCTCATTTACGATACTTCTTTATTTTGAGTAATTTCTCCACGAAATAACGACGTCCATTCTCCGTCGACCTTAATATACCACTGTGGCAGCAAACTGTAAGCTAGCCGCATACTTTGTTCTGTTAAGCTGTATCCAACTTGAATATCGTCAATATCATCTATAGCGATGCCACTTTCTTTAATTTTACTAATGACTTGTTCTCCAGACTCTATGGTTACAGAGGAATCTTCACCATTTTCATAGGGAACAGGAAAGAACGAGACTAACGGCCGAATATATTCTTGAATTGAACTGCCTTCATACTTCAATGATATTGTCGATAAACCTGACTCTTCATAAATGGGTATCCCATTATAATACATGCGGTACCTGACTGTATCTTTATTTGCCAAAATGTTTTCAAGACGGAAAGGGTTCGTCCATCCAAAATGGTTGTTCATATCGTTGACACTTTTATTAAACAGCTCATATTGGGTCCAATATGGGGATTGGTTCGTAATTTTATATTGGTACTTCATCATTCGTTCATCGTTATAAACATCAAGCACTCGAAAAGTTTCTACATATCTGCGATCAACAGAGTCTGAGTATGATTGTCTAATTGTTGAGCTCGCCGGAAACAGAAAATTCTGCAACGGTGTTAATGGCACATTATTTGTCTGTAACACTTCTGTAGGGTAAGAGGTTTTATCAGCCGGCAGGTAAATGTGATTATACTGAGTGGAATCTGTGCCTCCACTCCAATCACCCAAGCGAAAATGACTGACCATTTCATGATTGTCTACTTCATTAAAAAGCTGGGTAGCTGCCTCTTCAGAAAGCGAAGCACTCACCTTTGTCGGATTCACGTCTTCACCCGTGTCCATGATGTAAACCATATATGGAGATACAGACTCTGAGTCATGTTCATGAACCACAAATATACGATCAAATAAAGCGTCTTCTTGGGGTAGATCCTCTTTAATGGAGAAAATATTATTCAGCACTTCAAGCGGAAGCTCGGACGGAAAGATGATTTCAGCGGCTCTATCCCCTTCTCCAAGTTCGGGAGGTGAGGGATTATCATTGATATTTACTAATGCCCATTGTTTCATTTTCTCGTAAAGTTGGGAACGATCGTTAGGATCTGCATAAGAATAATAGGATCCTTGAGTTTGGTACACGACCTTAGCTGGCTCAACAAGGTTCGGAATTTCAACTTGTTCTCCACCCGCCTTTTCCAGCGTCGTTGGACCAATGTCTTTATTTTCATCTGCTTGGTTGAAATTCGGCTGATAATTCCATAATGCGACAGTTAACAACAAACTGAAGGCAATCAATATGACTAAAATGACGGACTTCATAGTTTCTATATTCACGATTGACCCCTCCGCTTCTGACTCATTAGCGGTAGTGTAAAGTAAACGGTAGTTCCTTTACCCTCTTTACTTCTTGCCCAGATTTTCCCGTGATGGGCTTCAATCATTTCCCGGGCAATAGCGAGACCAAGTCCAGTTCCGCCCATTTCTCTTGCCCTTGATTTATCCACGCGGTAAAAACGATCAAAGATTTTATCAACGGTATCCGCAGGCATTCCAATCCCCTCATCTGATACACTCACCACAAGCTGTTTCCTTGTAGAGTGCACGTCAAAGCGAACTGTACCACCTTCTGGGGAGTACTTGATGGCATTAGAAATTACGTTATCTAACACTTGCGTAATTTTATCTTTATCCATCCACACATACATGTTCCGGGTATCTAAGTTACGTTCAAAGGTCATCTTTTCATCTTTATTCATTTCAAAACGGTCAATGATATGGTTGAAGAATCCGATAAATTCGACCCGCTCTTTCATTAAGGTAGTCTCTTTGTGATCCATCTTTGTCAGCTGTAAGAGATCATTCACTAGACGGATCATCCGATCAGTTTCATTTTGCGTAACATCTAAAAATCGGGGGGCGATATCTTCGTCTCTCCAGGCCCCATCGTTTAGCGCCTCAATGTAGCTTCTCATCGTCGTTAGCGGAGTACGAAGCTCATGCGATACGTTCGATACGAACTCTCGACGCTCTTGTTCGACTTTTTCTTCCTCTGTAACATCACTGATTACAGTGATAAACCCATTCATTTCATTATTTTCATCTTCAACGACAGAGAAATTGGCCTTTAATAACAAGTGCTTATCTTCGGTGCTTAAATCAATAATCAAAGAGCCGGTCTCCTCCAGTTCACTCATTTCTTCAACTTGATCGTTCAAATCAAAAAGATCGATGAGTGATTGCCCCTGGACATCCTCAAAATTCTGACCAATCAGCCTTGCAGCGGGTTCGTTCATTAATATGATCGCCCCAAGCCGGTCGGTAGCGATGACACCATCTGACATATTCGACAAAACAGAACTTAATTTCCGCCGCTCGCCTTCTGTTGTAGCCTGGGCTAATTTCAATTTATCGTTCAAATCATTGAAGGTGATCCCAAGCTGGCCAATCTCGTCATTTCCTTTTACATCAACTTTTTGTGAAAAGTCACCAGTGGCCATAATTTGAGCCTGTCTTTTCATCTCTGTCAGCGGCTTTGTAATCGTTCGAGCTACAAGAATACCTAATAAAGCGGTTACGGCAATAGCAAGCAGTGTTCCATTAGCAAAAATCCGATTAATCGATTGCATTTGATTGTAAATACCGTCCATCTGCGCTTCATAATTAAGCACACCTACGATATTACCTTCTTCATCTATAATTGGTTTGGCGCCGACATATAAGCGTTCACCATCGGAAGTGACAGGCTGAGGCTGTGATTCTCCAAGAATGAACACTTTCGTAATCCTAGACTCCGTTACCTTTTTTCCGATGGCGGACTGATCGCTTATATTAGCAATGATGCTCTGTGAACTATCAATAACCTGAAGCTTACTAATATCCGTCTTATTAAATTCTTCAAGAAGATTCTGCACCTCTGCTTCAAGGGTTGGCGTATCTTCCCCTCGCTCTGCTGTAAAAGCATTCTGCAAACTGAATGTCAATGATTCTACACGGTCATCGATAGAGGTCGTAAAGTTGGTTGTCAGCTGATCTTCTAATTTCTCAACAAAATAGGCACCAATGACTTGGATGCCTAATAACATAAGTAAAATGTACACAACAATAAGTTTCAGCCGGACCGACTGAAAAAAGCCAACCTTTTTCATAAAACCCTTACTCCTGCTCTGGATTTCTTAAGTAATAGCCAACCCCTCGTCGGGTAACGATCCATACAGGGTTACTCGGGTTCTCCTCAATTTTTTCACGCAGGCGGCGCACCGTTACGTCAACCGTACGGACGTCTCCATAATAGTCATAGCCCCATACGGTTTCTAAAAGGTGTTCACGGGTCATGACTTGTCCAATGTGGCGTGCTAAATAGTGTAACAATTCAAATTCACGATGAGTGAGTTCAATGTAAGAACCGTCCCTCGTTACGGTGTAAGCATCAGGATGAATCGCCAGACGACCGATGGTAATATCCTTCGACTGGTCCGAGCTATCCTCAGGTTCTTGCTGCTGACGACGCAGGTTCGCTTTAACACGGGCAATCAATTCTCGATTACTGAATGGTTTTGTCACATAATCGTCTGCGCCCATTTCAAGTCCAAGAACCTTGTCGATTTCCGCATCTTTAGCGGTCAGCATAATAATAGGCATATTTTGCGTCTTTCTTACTTCACGGCACACTTCGTTTCCGTCTTTATTTGGAAGCATAATATCAAGTAAAATTAAATCAGGTTTTTCTTCGTTTGCTTTATTGATCGCTTCATCGCCATCATAAGCGCACACGACCTCGTACCCTTCTTTTTCTAAGTTGAATTTCAATATATCAGCTATAGGCTTTTCATCATCTACGACTAGAATCTTTGGAGCCATAAAGTCACATCCTTTTTATCAACTTCTATACTCTTACTCATTTTAACTTATTTACAGCTAAATGTCTTACTTCATCTATATAAAATCATTCCCTAAACCTATAAAAAACATCCACTATGAGGCTTCATAGTGGATGTTCTGGTTAGAAAAAGGAGAGTGGATTCTTTAGTGAACCATCCTTATGCACTTCAAAATGCAGGTGAATTCCTGTCGAATTACCGGTGTTCCCCATTGTCCCGATCGACTCACCTTTTTTCACAACATCTCCGACACTTACATCAAATGAGGAAAGGTGAGCATAAATAGTTTTATAACCATTGTTGTGGTCAATCACAATTTTATTTCCGAAGCCAGACTGACGTTCAGCCGTCACGACTTTACCGTTATCAGCAGCCTTAATCGTTCGATCACTGACGCCGGCAATATCGATGCCCTTATGCATGCGGCCCCAGCGCTGTCCCATCTTACTCGTGATTTGACCACCAACAGCAGGCCATTCAAAATTCCCAGTTCCTCTGGAAGGAACGACCTTTGTTCCTTTTAAGATAATTTCTTTGACGGGCTCTTTTGTTACTTCTTCTTTCGTAACTTCTTTCTTGTCTAATTCACCGTTTACTATCTTTTTTGTAAAATGTATGGTTCTTTCCCCGTCTTCTCCATTTTGTTTTACTTTTGTATCTCCTTTGTAGAGTTCGTCTGTCTCTCTTACTTCTTTTTCATGTGAGATTGTCTCGGTCTTTGTTCCTTGTTCTTTTACGATGACATCTAACATTGGATCCTTCTCTGTTGTTTTTTCTACGTCTTCGCTATCCGGCTGTTCTTGCTCTTCTCCATTAGCATTCATTAGGTGATCTTGTGACATCTCGTATCGAACAGAGGTTTCCCCTTCCTCAATTTTAGCCACGGCTTCTTCTACTGTGGCCATGTCAGAAGGTTGAACTTTCGTTGGTTTTTTTGTTACTTTTTCGGAAAGCTGAACATCTGTAATGGCGTACTTATTGTCTCCTGATTTCTCTGTCTTTCCTTTAGAGGAGGCCTCCTCAAGCTTAGTCAAGGTTTCAGCATCGACATATTTCTCTTTTAGTTGACGGATTACTTCGTCTGCCTGCTCTTCACTAGGAAGAAATGCAGCCGTTTCTCCATCAATTTGTAAATCTACAGCGGAAGCAGCTACCGTAATTTCTTCCTCAAGGGACTGGATTACTTTATCATTTTTGAAGTCGGGGGCAAACATTTTTTCAGACTCGAAAGAAACATCTTCCTCGACCACCATATCCCAATTTCCGTGTTTATTCTCAGCACTTTCGACACGGTTTTCAACATAATTCTTTACAACTTCTTCATTTTCGACAATTCCTACACGTTTACCATCCACAAAAACGTGGTATGTAGTTTTAAAGCTGTTCTCTGCGTATGCTGTACCAACACTTAAACTAAGACCAATTAAAGCAGTTGCGGCTACTTTTTTTCCTATACCTTTGCTGCGAAACATCCCGTATCCTCCTGTTAAAAATTACCGTTATATTTCTATTTATTTATATTTTTATTAAGATTTTTTTCTCACTCACTAAATCTATCATAGCCAAAACCCTGATAAAATAGATTTCCAAGCTTGTAACTAAGACATAATATAGTTTCCAATATCTCGAAAAAAATATTTTATATTTACATTAATAATGTATATTTACACTAAAACGATTACATTTTGATTACAATTTATAGTAGAATTTATTTCTTTTTTATCAAATATTTTGAATATTGTTCTTTTTATTTCCAGCACTTACATACATGAAAAAGCATACAAAAAAACGTCTACGAAATTTTCGTAGACGTTTTTTATAGAGTGGCTCGGGACGGAATCGAACCGCCGACACACGGATTTTCAGTCCGTTGCTCTACCGACTGAGCTACCGAGCCATAATAAAATATATAGTTTTTAAAGTTTCTTTACCGACTCATCTGCAAGCCAAGAAGATTAGATTAAAACTTCATTAATTCGCCATAGTTTCAGTAGTTGTTTCGATTAATTTCTCTCAACAACCCTGCTATAATAAAAATGGCGGTCCGGACGGGACTCGAACCCGCGACCTCCTGCGTGACAGGCAGGCATTCTAACCAACTGAACTACCGGACCAGTGATTTAAGCTATTGTTTTACCGCAACGATAAATATCATATCATAGCTGAATCACAGGCGCAATAGAAATTTAGATTTCTATCTAACATTCATTTATAAATCGACGTTCTAAACGAACATCATCGAATAGAGAGGAGGTGTATACATGAAAAAAACGGTCAAAACTCTAGCATTTATAATTATTATCATGACAGTCGGATTTATGGGTTTTTTACAGCTAAATCCACCACTAGCCCATGGTTCTGTAGGCACAACGACCGATAAGCAATCCGTGATTGTCGCACTTGGCAACAAAAGCCTGTTGGGTGACATTAAAATTACGGATGTATCCATTAATGGAAATGAGCCCGCCACTAATCCTTTAGTTCAAGTGAGTGATTCAGATACCGGTTTTATCATTTCAAATACTTACAACCCTTTAAAAGGGGAATATCACATGCAAGACTACAAATCTATCACCCTCGAACCAAACAGCTCCCCCGTTAGCTCAAAGGATCAGGATCAGAATAAAGTAGCTGCAAAGAGTAACGATTCCAATCGCATTTACGGATTAAGTATTACAGAAGAGATCCCAATTGAACAAATTGAAGTCTCTTATCGCTATTTAGGATTCACTTTTGTAACAACCATTAATGTGTAAAAAACCGGGCCAGAAATGGCTCGGTTTTTATAGTTTCATCATTTTCACCAATTCATCTGGTTGATTAGATTCTAAAATCAAACGTCGGTTATCCTCAGGTACGAAGCCAGCTTCAATCGCATGGTTGATTAAGTTCATTAGTGGAGTATAATAGCCTTCTATATTATATAAGGCTAATGGCTTCTCGTGCAGACCCATTTGAGCCCAACTCACCGTTTCAAACAATTCCTCAAATGTACCGAATCCTCCTGGAAGCGCAATATATCCATTTGCCAGTTCACTCATTTTAGCTTTTCGCTCATGCATCGTTTCGACTTCAATCATTGTTGTTATATCAGGGTGAGCGATTTCTTTTTGAAAAAGATGAGAAGGCATGATCCCTGTAACTTTCCCACCTTTTTCTAATATAGCATCAGCCATAACCCCCATGAGTCCGCTTTGTGCCCCTCCATAAACGAGCTCAATCTGTTTCTCAGCAAACACTTTTCCCAGTTCTTTTGTTCTTTTGGCAAAAGCCGGATCATTTCCCGAGCTCGATCCAGCGAATACACATATCCGTTTCACGTGAAACACTCTCCTTCATTTCTATCCTAAACAAAACACGCCCAACTTAGCCAAGTCAGACGTGAAAATATTTATTCGCTATAAACGCTGCGGACCACATTCGTTTGGGAACGATCTGGACCTACAGAGAAAACAGAAAGCGGAATCCTAGTCAATTGGGATACACGTTCAATATAGTGACGTGCGTTTTCTGGAAGTTCATCTAAGGACTTCACTTCTGTTATATCTTCTGTCCAGCCAGGCATTTCTTCATAAACCGGCTCACACTCTGCTAATACTTTCAAGCTCGCAGGGAATTCGTCTAAGATTTCACCTTTGTACCTGTAAGAGGTGCAGATTTTCAAAGTTTCAATTCCAGTGAGAACATCGATGGAATTCAATGATAGATCTGTAATTCCACTCACACGGCGAGCGTGACGTACAACGACACTGTCGAACCAGCCGACCCGGCGCGGACGCCCAGTAGTTGTGCCATACTCTCTTCCTACTTCACGAATTTGATCGCCGATTTCATTATCAAGCTCAGTCGGGAACGGACCATCCCCAACGCGGGTCGTATACGCTTTTGATACACCGACCACATGCTTGATTTTTGATGGACCGACACCAGAACCGATCGTTACTCCGCCGGCAATCGGGTTGGATGAGGTAACAAAAGGATACGTTCCCTGATCGATATCCAGCATAACCCCTTGTGCGCCTTCGAAAAGAATACGACGCCCTTCGTCAAGTTTGTCATTCAAGACAACGGACGTATCACATACATAGTGAGCGATTTGCTGACCATATTCATAATATTCATCTAGAATTTCTTCTACTGTGAACGGTTCAGTTTCATATACTTTTTCGAGCAGACGGTTTTTTTCAGCTAAATTCTGCTCTAACTTCTCACGGAAGCTTTCTTTATCCATTAAATCGGCAATACGGATACCTGTACGAGCGGCTTTGTCCATATATGCAGGGCCGATTCCCTTTTTCGTTGTACCAATTTTATTCGCGCCTTTATCCTCTTCTTGAAGCTCATCTAATTTCAAATGGTAAGGAAGTATCACGTGAGCACGGTTGCTGATTCTCAGGTTGTCTGTAGAGACACCTTTGTCATGCAAGTACTTAAGCTCATCTAGCAAAGCTTTAGGATCAATGACCATCCCGTTACCCAGTACACATACTTTATCGTCAAAAAATATTCCAGATGGAATTAAGTGCAGTTTATAAGTAACACCATCAAATTTAATCGTGTGACCCGCGTTGTTTCCACCCTGGTAGCGTGCAACAACTTCGGCATTTTGTGATAGAAAATCGGTAATCTTGCCTTTTCCTTCGTCCCCCCACTGGGTTCCGACAACAACTACTGAAGACATAAGGCACCTCCGCCAAATTTTTGTTTTAAATTATATCCATCGTCAGTTTACCAATCTTACCTCATCAAGTCAACGCAATATCCGAACAATAAAGAAATTATCTTCTCAAATGTTCGATAATGAACTTAACCATGATTACTTATTTATACTTACAAAAACTTATTACACTTGATTACCAAATCCAAATGACTTATTATGACTTAAAGAGGATAGATATGGAAGGGGATGACCTGATGTATCAAGAGGAACGTTTAATTGAGATCATTCGGTACCTAAATCGAAACCGCCGTATTTCTGTCGAACAGATCTGTGATTTATTTCAAGTCTCAAGGGATACGGCACGGAGAGATTTAGTGAAACTAGAAGACAGAAAGGCCATTGTGCGAACGCGAGGGGGAGCGATCCTGCCTTCTTCCCATAATATCATCAAGGATTATACGAAGCGATTGCAGACCGTTTCTCAGGAAAAACAGCATATTGGGCAGAAAGCAGCGTCTCTCATCCAGTCAGGAGATAAAATCATCCTTGATACATCGACTACAGTTCAGGCCTGCGCTAATCATATGGAAGCGATCGAATGTACGGTGATCACCAATTCGATTAATCAGGCCGAAATCCTTTCAAATAAGAAGCATGTAAATATCCAGCTACTCGGCGGCTCCTTACAGAAAGAGCATCGTTTCTTATTTGGGACTTCTGTTATTGAACGACTGAAAAAATTCCACGTCGATAAAGCTTTCATAGGAGTAGTGGGGGTTTCTGAAAATGGATTGACCATTGCGCACGAAGAAGACGGCATGGTCAAAAAGAATATGATCCAACAGGCGGAACAGGTCATCGTCCTTGCCGACCATACGAAATTCGGAGTCACGGAGTTTTTTCAATTCGCTAAACTGGAAGATGTCGATTTGATTATTACAGACAAAGGACCAGATCCAGAATTTCAACGCCTGCTTGACCGCTGTGACGTTGAACTTTTGGTGGCAGGGAAAGAGGAGGCAGATGTATGGAGTTAATTGCGATTGATTTAGATGGAACATTGTTAAACAGTCAAAATACGATTAGCAAGGAAAATATTGATGCAATCAAAATAGCTCAGCAAAAAGGGACTGAAGTTGTGATCGCTACAGGAAGAGCCGAGTTTGATGTTAGAAATGTTCTTGAAAAGACTGGTTTGAATACATGGGTGATCGGCGCGAACGGTGCAACGATCCATGAGCCAAACGGTACACTCTTTCACTCCGTTCCTATAGAAGAGCAGGATGCGGTAGAAATTTTAAAATGGTTAGATAAAGAACATTTTTATTACGAAGTGTTCAGTGATTCTGCTATCTTAACCCCTCAAAATGGACGAGAGCTCTTGCAAATAGAGATGGATCGCATTCAAAGTGCCAACCCTAATGAGGATGTAAAAAAACTGAGAGAGGCTCTTGAGAAACAATTCAGCCAGACAGGCTTCTACCATGTGGAGTCTTATCAAGATATTTTAGATGCAGGTTCGCCTATTTATAATGTGCTAGCTTTTTCCTTTGAACAGGAGAAGCTGGATAAAGGCTGGGGGACTTTTGAAGATTACCCAAACCTGACGCTTGTCAGTTCTGCCCTTCATAACTTTGAGCTTGAGCATAAGCATGCATCGAAAGGATTGGCTTTAGAAAAGCTGGCCAATCACCTGGGACACTCCATTGAACGCACCGCGGCTATCGGTGACAGTCCAAACGATCTGTCAATGATTGCAAAAGCTGGACATAGCGCCGCCATGGCAAATGGTAGAACAGCCGTTAAAGAAGCAAGCAACTTTGTTACAAAAAGCAATGACGACCATGGCGTCGCCCATGCGATTCATCATTGGCTGACATAGGTTTCATCCACTTCTTGGCGTAACTTCACTGGAGGCGTAACGAGGAGTGATGAAAATAAAAAGAAGACGGCCTTTTAATTAAAGGTCGTCTTTCCCTATTTATCTATAAATTAAAAAATGCAAGATTTATACTTTATCGTATAAGTAGATAGCTCTATCTCTTGAGTCGGAATCTCGATACAAACCTCACCAGTTCTCCACTCAACTTCCATCTTCATCTTTTAAACTATACTTTCCACTAACAATAGGATTTCAAGTCCTTAGCAAAATTTGACCTGCGTGTAAAAATCTGTTACATTATTTTTTGTAAAAATCTTAATTTTCTGATATTTTGGAAGCGTTAACAATTATTAAGAAAGGAGCACCTGTTTCGAGGAATAGAAAGTAAAAATTAAGGAGAGATAGAATGTTTAAATTAAAGAATATATTTATTATTACGTTAACCCTAGCACTCGTTTTATCAGTAGCCCCTGCATCCTATGCAGCTTCTAGTACATCCTCTGCCTCTGATAATGCTTATAATTGGTTAAAGGGACAACAATGTACAACAGGTTTAATCGATAGTTTTGCTGATAGGCAGCAAATATCCTATACATATGATCAGGCCGTCGCGGCTATTGCGTTTTTAGTGAAGGGAGATACAGCAAGCGCAAAAACAGTTTTAGATACTTTGAAAAGCCTTCAAAATCCTTCTGGTTCGTGGTACACGGCTTATTTTTGTAACAATAAATCCGTTCAAGAAAGTAACCAGCATGTAGGACCTGTGTTATGGGCGGTTATGGCTGTAGCCAAATACGAAAAAGATACCGGTGATACTACGACGTATCGAGATATGGCGACCAAAGCAATTGACTGGTCGTTGCAATTTCAGCAAGCTGATGGAGGGATTAACGGAGGTCTGGATTCTTCAAACAATGTAATTTCTTGGGCGTCTACTGAACATAATCAAGATGCTTATGCGATGCTCAACCACTATGGTTATACGCAGGAAGCAGCTGATGTGAAGTCATTTTTAGATAACGAAGCCTGGCAGGATACTGAAGGGTTCTTTTGGGCAGGCCGTAATGATCCGAATGATCCAATGGACACTAATGCTTGGGGAGTACAAGCACTTGGGACATCAGGTACTTATCAATATAGTCGCGGGTTAGACTATGTGATGAATACTCACCGTAATCAACAATCAAAACGGGTAAAGAATAGTTCGATTACGATAGATGGATTTGATTTCAACAGTGATCAAGATGACATTTGGTTTGAAGGACAAGCACAGATGGTCGTTTCCTTTAAGATGGATGGAAGAACAGCTGATGCAAATTACTTCTTAAATGAAATTATTAAAATTCAAGACTTTTATGGAACTGGGGGAGTCCCTTATTCCTTACTTGGAACCAATAACGGATACTGGACAATGAAGGACGTGGAATCTGTATCAGCCACTGGTTGGATGATTTATGCGATTGATGGTTATAACCCGTTCCAACCATAATTCATGATATGGAAATCTCGTGTCTCAAGAGGTGCAGGTCATTCTTTATGACCTGCACCTTTTTAACGTTAAATTACTAGCATAAGTCCTATTTTTACTATAAATATTGTCATTGTTTAAAGGTTATTCGACTACTTGGAAATGTTCCCCTAAAATAAAAAACTCCCTAATCAGCTCATCATTTGAGAGCTGACAAAGGAGTTTCATAGATTTCATTAAGCAGGCGGAATATCGGCATCCGTGTAACGGTGATCAAGGTCAACGAACTTGTTATATTCCTTCACGAATGCTAACTCAACGTTACCTACCGGACCGTTACGCTGCTTGGATATAATAATCTCAATGATATTCTGGTTCTCAGATTCTTTATCATAGTAATCATCACGATATAAGAATCCAACAATATCGGCATCCTGCTCGATTGAACCTGATTCACGCAAGTCCGACATCATCGGGCGCTTATCCTGTCTGGATTCTACTCCACGGGAAAGCTGAGATAAGGCGATGAGCGGAACATTCAGTTCACGCGCCAATCCTTTTAAGGAACGGGAAATTTCGGATACCTCTTGTTGACGGTTTTCCTTAGAATTCGCACTTCCCTGAATCAACTGCAAATAGTCGATTAGAATCATGCCAAGACCGTGCTCTTGCTTAAGACGACGACACTTGGAACGAATTTCACTTACCCTGATCCCAGGGGTGTCATCAATATAAATGCCAGCGTTGGACAAGCTTCCCATCGCCATCGTCAGCTTATTCCAATCTTCCGCTTCCATGTTTCCGGTACGGAGCCGCTGCGCATCAATATTCCCTTCAGCACAAAGCATACGAGAGACGAGCTGGTCCGCTCCCATCTCCAAACTGAAAATCGCAACGTTTTCATCCGTGTGAACCGCAACGTTTTGAGCAATGTTCAACGCAAAAGCGGTCTTACCCATGGAAGGACGTGCAGCAATGATGATGAGATCGTTCCGCTGGAAGCCTGAGGTAAGATGGTCAAGATCCCTGTACCCCGTAGGGATTCCAGTTGTGCTGCCATCATTGTTATGAAGCTGTTCGATATTATCATAGACATCAATCAGGACATCTTTAATACTTTTAAAAGCGCTGGAATTCTTACGTTGAGAGACTTCTAGAATATCCTTCTCTGCAGAGTTCAGAACATCCTCAAGGTCATCTTCCTCTTCATATCCTGAGGTCACGATGTTGGTAGCTGTACGAATTAGACTTCTAAGTGTAGACTTTTCACCGACGATTTGCGTGTAGTACATGATATTGGCAGCCGTCGGGACAGAGTTTGCGATATCCGTTAAGTAGGAAACTCCTCCGACTTCTTCCAACACTTTGTTGTTCGAAAGAGCCGTCGTTACGGTGACGAGGTCAATCGGCTCTCCTTTATCCGATAACGTCAACATCACTTCGTAAATACGCTGGTGGCTAGCTCGATAAAAATCTTCTGGGAGTAGATACTCCGCTGCTGTCGACATCGCTTCTGGCTCTAAAAAGATCGCACCAAGTACCGCCTGTTCTGCCTCTATATTATGGGGCGGAGTACGATCATTCCACATTTCACTCACTAGCATTTCCTCCTCTAGAAATTAGCGCAGGTGTTGAACCTGAATGTTGCACCGCGTCAAATGGAAAGATCATAAGAGGAAAATGGAGATTTCCTTTCTATGAATCTATCTATTTCTCATCCACGTGGACGCGAATTGTTCCAGTCACTTCAGGGTGAAGTTTAACCGGCACATTTGTATAACCAAGCGTACGAATTGGATCATCAAGTTCGATTTTACGCTTATCAATTTTGATATTATGAGATTTCTTCAGCTCTTCTGCAATCTGCTTACTCGTGATTGAGCCAAAGAGACGGCCATTATCCCCTGATTTAGCCGTCAGCTTCACTTCCATATCAGAAAGCGTATCTTTAAGCTTTTTCGCTTCATCGATTTCTTCCTGTGCACGCTGTTCTTTTTTAGCATCTTTCGCCTTTTGAGCCTGCACATTGCCTTTAGTCGCTTCAACGGCCAGATTATTTTTTAGAAGATAGTTTCTGGCATAACCATCATTCACATCTTTGATTTCACCTTTTTTCCCTTTACCTTTGACATCAGCAGTGAAAATTACTTTCATTCTGATTCTCCCCCTTCAAAATATTCGTCAATAATATCTTGCAACAATGCTTTTGCATCTTCAATCGTTGTGTCTTCTAATTGAGTCGCAGCATTGGTCAGGTGTCCGCCGCCGTTCATTCGCTCCATAATTACCTGGACATTGATATCGCCGAGAGAGCGGGCACTGATTCCAATGCGTCCGTCCTTTCGTTCTGAGATGACAAAAGAAGCGACGATTCCACTCATGGTTAACAACGTATCGGCTGCCTGTGCAATGATAACAGGCCCGTAAGTTTGTCCCGTATCGCCGGTCGATATGGCAATCCCATCCCGGTAAATGGATGCTTTTTCAATCAGCTTGCTTCTTTTTACATAAACGTCCAAGTCTTCCTTCATAAATTTCTGGACTTGAACCGTGTCGGCTCCCTTGGAACGTAAATACGAGGCCGCATCAAATGTTCTCGAACCAGTTCTTAGGGTAAAACTTTTCGTATCTACGATAATCCCCGCTAATAATGCTGTAGATTCAAGCATGGAAAGCTTCAGTTTCTTCGGTTGATATTCTAGCAGTTCTGTTACGAGCTCTGCCGTAGAGGAAGCATATGGTTCCATATACACCAGGGTTGGGTCGGAAATGAATTCCTCTGCGCGCCGGTGGTGGTCGATAACAACTACATGCTCCGTTTTCGATAATAGCTTCTCCTCCATCACGAGAGTAGGTTTGTGTGTATCCACAACGACAAGCAGCGTATCGTTGGTCACTTCTTCGATGGCATCCTCAGGAGTAATGAAATGAGGCCATAAATCTTCGTCTTTCTCGATCTCTTCTACCATTCGCTGGACACCTGTATCGATATCGTCAGGATCCAAAACAATGGCTCCTTTTTTATCATTGGCTTGAGCAATCTTTAAAATCCCGATCGAAGCGCCGATAGAATCCATATCAGGCGATTTGTGCCCCATAATCAGAACCTTCTCGCTCTCTTGTACAAGTTCTTTCATGGCGTGTGAAATCACCCTTGCCCGTACACGTGTACGTTTTTCCATCGGATTTGTCTTTCCACCGTAGAAACGTACTTTACCAGAGTCATCCTTAATCGCCACCTGGTCTCCACCTCGTCCAAGCGCAAGATCCAAGCTGGACTGCGCCAGTTCGCCGAGTTCTGGAAGATTGACAGGCCCGACCCCGATTCCGAAACTAAGGGTCAGCGGCACATTTTGATCTGTAATTAATTCTCGGACTTCATCAAGGATCTCGAATTTGGCTTTCTCTAGCCCATGAAGAATTTCCTGATTCATAACAGCAAGAAATCGCTCTTGCGAGGTCCGCTTCAAATAGATCCCGAAATCTCCGGCCCATTTATTCAAAATCGATGTCACCTGGGAGTTGATATGACTTTTAGCTGTATCATCCATCCCCTGAGTGATCTCTTCATAGTTATCCAGGAAAATGATTGATAATACCGTCTGTTCATTTTGATATAAGTTTGAGATCTCTGTTTGCTTCGTTCGATCAAATAAATAAAGGAGCCGCTCTTTTTTCTTAATGATTGTCTGAAGCTTATACCCATCGACATTGACCCAAACCTCATCCTCACCATCCTTGATAGGCTGGATGAGTTTATCGGATATATCCTTCAACGATTTACCTACAATTGTATCTTGATCTGTAAATCTGTTCATATAAGGATTGGCCCATTCGACCGTGAAGTTTTCACTGAACAGAATGATCCCGATCGGCATTTCCAACAACGCCTCTTCTCCTACTTTTTTGACCCTGTAGGATAGCGTCGATATATATTCTTCTGTCTCATTGATCATATTCTGTTCTGTCCGGACACTATAGAAAATGGATGCTGCAAGGAATAACGTCATCATTAATCCAAGCATCCATTGGTAAAACCAAATGAAGCCGAGCAGGATGAGTGAGATCAGATAGATAATCCATAAATGACCGCTCATCGTTGGTTTTTTAAAAAAATTAGGCATTTCTTTTCAGCTCCTACCATCTTATACGAGCTATTTTATTTCTTTTCTTCCACGCGCTTCCGTAACGGAAATCCTATATCAATTATACCCAATATTCGTACAAGGTACAGCAGGATTTGTGGAAGAAGCAGGGAAAGGACAATCGCAACAGCCGGTATAGCTTTGGACCATTTTTTCATATGGGCATAAAAGAATATAAATGAAAATCCTTGCAGGGCAATAAGGATACCTGTCAGTGTATAAACGTTGATTGCTGCTAAATAAAATATTCCATCTCCGTCCATTGTCGCATAATGCACAATCATAGCCACAAAGTAATACCACAAAACGGACGTTGGCAAGCGGAAGTTACGGAAAGTAGAAAACTTGAATTTTTTATTTTCAATCCGATTGATCAGTTTGTACGTCAGCCATTGACTGACGATGGCAAAGCTGATTCCTGTAATAGCCAAGATACTCGGGACGATATCCGGCAGCCTGTTAATTTGTTCCCTGATCAACTCTAGCTGTTGTTCCGAGTCTTCACCTTGTAACATGCCGCCAAACATGTTTTCTGTCATAGTGAACGCTTGATTCAGACTCTCGCGGATTTGATCCATCCAATTGATGCCGAAAAACAGCTGCGTCACTAAGTAAATGCCTACAATTCCAATAATAAAGCCGACGGAACCAATCGCCCATGTTTCGTATGGGGAGCGCTCCTTATGCATGGCCCCACCGAGGAAGAGACCGCCAACTCCGGCAAGAAGGGTGACTGGGAGAGAGACGACTGTCGCAAACAGTGTTGTAAAAATAATTGATGCGACAAACATCAGCAATCCGGCTTTCCATCCATGCCGATAACTATAAAATACGAACGGAACAGGCAAGGTAAATAATAGGATTGATCCTATGATTCCTGGCAGGAAAATAATTACCAATAACAATAGCAGATATATGCCTGTCATTAAAGCCCCTTCCGTAATTCTTCTCGTGTTATTCATTTCCAGCTACACCTCTATTTCATTCGGGCGTTTACTAACTTAACTATTTTAACATATTTCTCTCGGTTTCTTCTTCCCATAGATTTATGGAATTGATCTCAATTTCCTGCTTGGTGGATTTCGGGATGTCTGATATGATGAATGAAATCTTACACCATTCAAGGAGGGTATTCATGAGGACTGATTATCATGTACACATGGCAGAGACCGGAAATTTGGATGTAGAGTATTTAAAGACATACATAGAAAAAGCGAGAGAAGAGGGCATTGAAGAGCTGGGCATATCAGAACATGCTTATTTCTTCCAGGAAACGAGTGACATTCTTTCCAACCCCTGGGTCAACAACCGACGTACATTAGATTTTAAAACCTATCAAGACATGTTTGACGAGGCTGAAAAACAAGGACTGCCGATAAAAATGGGAATTGAAATGGACTATATGCCAGGAAAAGAGAAGGAAATGGAAAACTTCATCTCCTCCCGTCCTTTTGATTATGTGATCGGCTCCGTCCATTGGATCGATGATTGGGGTATCGACCTAGCCATTTACCGCGATGAATACGAGAAACGCGACCTCCATGAAGTTTACCGCCAATATTTCGACCGTGTCGTTACCCTTGCCGAATCAGGTCTATTTGATTTTGTCGGACATATCGACGTTATAAAAGTCTTCGGTTATGAACCGGATGATCGGGAATTTTTAAGAGAGCAATACAGAAGAGCAGCCAAAGCTCTTTCATCGACAGATACGTGTATCGAAATTAGCACGGCTGGTTTACGTAAGCCTGTTGGCAAGCTGTATCCAGACCCAGAACTCTTACAAATTTGTAAAGATGAAGGTGTTGGAATCGTTCTTTGTTCGGATGCCCACAAACCTGACCATATCGGCCATCGATATGAGGAGGCGATCGACTTCGCTAAATCCGTCGGGTACGAGGAAGTACATGTGTTTAAGAATAGAAAAGCGACCAAGCATCCAATTGGATAAGCAGTTAAAAAGCCATCCGCATATCGCCTGCGGATGGCTCTTTTTGACTAAAAAAATATGATGGATAGTGTATCGTAGCGCTTAGATTTTCACCTTCTAACATTGGTAAGAGAAGTGGAATACATGTAAGCTACCGACCAAAAATCTTCAAGTGATTATGAGCAAGCAAAGCTTTTGAGTGACCAAAAGGACGGACTTACCTTCATAGCATTACTTCAAACAAGCAATACCTGATTAACTCTCAACCTTTTATAACCTTTAATGAAGTACCCCATAAAAAAACAGGCAAGCCTTTATTCGCTTGCCTGTTTAATGATTAAGATATAGTTAAGCACTGAACTTGTTTAATATCGTCAATCTCCGTTAACTGTTCGTGACAGTCTCCTTCAACTTCTTTGTCTACCGTAAGCACCATGACCGCTTCCCCACCGACATTTGTACGTCCAACCTGCATCGTGGCGATATTTATATGATGAGTTGCAAGCAAGCTACCTACACGTCCGATAGCTCCAGGCTGGTCGGTATGATGGATGACGACCAAATGACCTTTTGGAACGACATCAATCGAATATTGATCGAGCTGTACAATACGGGCTCCAAGACCATTAAGCAGTGTTCCTGCTATACTGCGTTTTTCTTGATCGGTCTCAATTTCAACGGTAACCAAGTTCGTAAAGCCTTTTGTGGAAGTCGATTTCTGTTCATTGATGACAATTCCTTTATCGGACGCAGTCTTAAAGGCGTTGACATCATTGACTCTGTTTCCGATATGACGCTGTAGAATTCCTTTTACAGCAATTCTTGTAAGCGGCATTGTATCTACGTCTAGTAGTTCACCAGAATAATAAACACTAACGCGTTCCAATGTTCCGTTTACGACTCTTGATAAAAATGCTCCCAATCGTTCGGAAAGCTGGAAATATGGGAAAAGTTTATCCATCATTTCAGAAGAGACGGAAGGCATGTTTACAGGGTTCTTCACAGAGCCTCCACGCAGCAATTCCATCACATCAAAGCTGACATCTGTCGCCACGTTTTCCTGTGCTTCGACAGTGCTCGCTCCTAAGTGCGGCGTTGCAATCACTTCTTCTAAATCCAATAATGGGTGATCAATCGCTGGCTCTTCTTCGAATACATCGAGACCAGCGCCTGCAATTTTGCCACTCTTAATCGCATCATACAGCGCATCTTCTTCAATGATGCCGCCACGTGCACAGTTCAGAATTCTAGCGCCAGGCTTCATCAGTTGAATCGCTTCTTTATCGATTAAGTGTTTCGTTGCTTCTATTAAAGGTGTATGGACCGTTAAGAAGTCTGCCTGCTGCAGGACCTCCTGAAGGGTACCATGATTTACACCCGCTTTGTCTGCTTTCTCTTTGTTCAAGAACGGATCATAGGCGATAACTTTCATGCGGTGGCCTTTTGCGCGCTGGGCCACTTCCATACCAATCCGGCCAAAGCCTACAATACCAATCGTTTTATCCTTCAGCTCCACACCGACGAATTTCTTACGCTCCCATTTTCTCTGCTTCAGCTGGTGGTAAGCTTGCGGAATATTTCTCGCGAGTGACATAAGCATGGCCATTGTATGCTCTGCTGTAGAGATGGTATTTCCATCAGGAGCGTTTACAACGACAACTCCATTCTCTGTCGCAGCATCTAAATCAATGTTATCGACACCAACACCGGCCCGACCGATGACCTTCAATTCAGGAGCATGCTCGATGACTTCTCTTGTCACCTGTGTCTGACTCCTGACGATCAACGCATGAGACTTACTGACAGCTTCTAATAACTCTTCATGGGAGAGGGAAGGGTCCATGACCGCTTCTACATCTTCTGCTTCCAAAAGGGGACGAATACCATCTTCACTTAACGGATCGCTAATCAATACACGAAACATTTATTTCAACTCCTTTATTCCGTTCAGGTACGCTTCTTGTGCAGCGGCACTTCCTTTTCCACTTTCAAAAGGATGGCCTAAACGCTTGAGAATGACTTCTAAAATACTGATGTAACGTAAAACATCGGCAGGACGGGAATATCCCATATGGCCAATCCTGAAGATTTCACCTTTCATATGTTTTTGCCCGCCGGCTAAGATGAGTCCGAATTCTTCGTTCGCTGTTTTACGAAGTTCCTCCGCATCAAAAGTCGTCGGTTTGATTGAAGTCACCGTGGAAGAAGAACCCTCCTCAGAGACTAATAGTGAAAGATTCATAGCTTCTGCAGCTGCTCGAGTCATCGACTTCATCGTTTGATGACGTTCAAATACTTGCTCCAGTCCTTCTTCCTCCATTAGACGTAACACTTCATCCAAACCAAAAAGAAGGGATAAAGCCGGTGTGAAAGGCGTCTGCCCTTCACTTAAGCGTTTGTTATAAGTTCTAAGATCTAAATAGAAACGTGGACGCTCGTTCTGGTTGATCACTTCCCATGCTTGATTTCCTACGGCAACAAAAGCAAGACCTGGGGGAAGCATCATCGCTTTCTGCGAGCCAGAGACTACGAGATCGATTCCAGAACGGTCCATATCAATTTTAGCTCCTCCGATAGAAGAGACTCCATCAACGATTACAAGAGAATCACTGAGCTGTTTGACACGTTCTGCAACTTTTTCTACCGGATGCATGACACCAGTGGATGTTTCACAATGAGTCAAAAACACAGCTTTTGGATCTTCGGCTGCTTGAAGCACGGACTCTACTTGTTCAACAGTCACCGCTTTTCCCCATTCGACATCAATGCGGTGCACATTTAATTCGTACGTCTTACAAATTTGTGCAAAGCGGTCTCCAAAAGCACCAGCGACAACAACAATGACCTCATCTCCAGGCTGCGTCGTATTCACGACAGCTGCTTCTAAAGCTGAAGTCCCGCTTCCTGTTAAGACAAGGACTTCTCCACTTGTTCCAAATACGGGTTTTAAACGGGGGGCAAGATCGTTTAAAAGCTCCTTACACTTTTGACCTCTATGACCGATCATCGGCTGGTTCATTGCACGTTCAACACTAGGCGGAATTGGGGTAGGCCCAGGCGTATGCAATAGATCCCATTCACGTTTCATTTCAGATTACCTCCTCATATATATGCTCTCTTTCATCCTTTTACGCGGTAGAAAAAGAAAGAAATGATATTCCTTAATCCTATCAAAAGAACTTGCATTGTCAATGTAATATGAATTTTCACGCACATTACTTTTTTTCTTTTTTTTCTTAAAAAATGTTACTGAAATGTGAACAAGTTATCTGTATAATTCAAAAAGTAGTTATTTTTAGAAAATTATTAATTCGGGGGGATTACATTGAGAAAGAGCTTATGGATGGTCTTCACACTAATGCTGGTCCTAGTATTAGCCGCATGTAGTGGGGGGGACGGCGAAACATCATCAGAGAGCGGTGGAGAAGGTAGCGGGGATTCCGGCGGAGATAGCAGCGCTAAACAAGAAATCACCGTTACAGCAAAAAGTGAAATTCCAAGTATGGACCCTTCTTTAATTACAGACTCAGTGGGTTTCCAGTGGGCTGGAGAAACACTTGAAGGACTCTATCGACTTGATGAGAACAGCAATCTGACAGAAGGAATGGCCAAAGAGGGTACTGTCAGTGATGATGGATTAACATGGACATTCAAACTGCGCGATGCACAATGGTCCAACGGAGATCCGGTTACAGCAAATGATTTCGTCTATTCCTGGAGAAGAGCAGTAGACCCTGATGTAGGGTCAGAGTATGGTCCTTATTTCCTTGGTGGAATCATTAAAAATGCATCAGCCATTAGTAATGGCGAGAAAGATATCGAAGAATTAGGCGTAAAAGCTGTCGATGATAAGACACTTGAAGTACAGCTTGAAAAACCTGTTCCATACTTCAAGTCCATGACCGTTTTCGTAACGTTCATGCCTTTGAACCAGAGCTATGTTGAAGAACAAGGTGAAAAATTTGCAACAGAAGCTGATTACACACTTTCTAATGGTCCGTTCAAAATGACTTCATGGAACCACGGTGAAGGCTGGACTGTTGAGAAGAACGAAGATTATTGGGATGCAGAAGCGGTACAGCTTGAGAAAATAAATGCGAAAGTAATTAAAGAAGTCTCTACAGGTGTAAACCTTTATGAATCTGGTGAACTGGACCAGACAGAACTGAATGCTGAATTTGTGGATCAATACAAGACACACGAAGCTTTCAATATTGCTGAAAAACCATATCTATACTTCTTTAAATTCAATCAAGAGGCCAATGAAGCTCTAGCTAATGTGGATGCGCGTAAAGCTATCTCTTATGCTATTGATCGCCAGTCTCTTGTTGACGTAATTTTAAATGATGGGTCCGTACCTGCTGAAGGGTATGTACCATCCAACTTTGTATCTATGCCTAACAGTGAAAAAGACTTCCGTGAAGCCCAAGGTCCTCTTGTGGAATCTAATGAAGAGAAAGCAAAAGAACATTGGAGCAAAGCTTTAGAAGCGCTAGGAACAGACTCTGTAACGATCGAACTTATGGGTGATGACACAGGTACATCTAAAAATGTCATGGCTTACTACAAAGATCAGCTTGAATCTAAACTTGATGGATTGACCATCGAAGTTGTCGAAGTACCATTTAAAGAGCGTGTACGTCGTGACAGCGCATCTGAATTCGAAATGGAAGCTGCTACATGGGGTCCTGACTATGTTGACCCTAACACGTACTTGAACATGTATCTGACTGATGGACAAAACAACAACATGAACTATTCTAATCCAGAATATGATGCTCTGATTGAAAAGGCGAATGGCGAATATGCGCAGGATCCAGAGAAACGTTTTGAGACGTTCTTAGAGGCAGAACGCCTTCTACTTGAAGAAGATGCTGCCGTAGCTCCGATTTATCAGGATGCTAAAGCTCAACTATTCCGTCCTTCAATTAAAGGAGTATTTACAACAGCAACAGGTCCAGAATTTGAATTCAAGTGGGCTCATGTAGAAGAATAAAACTACAAAACTGAGGAGACTCTTTTCTAAGAGTCTCCTTTTTTGTGTTCTATATAGCTAATTTGTATTCCTGATTGTTCTTTCTTGAAACTTCTCTTCATCCGCGATATAGTAATCTGACATTGAGAGTTTTTGGAAGGGAGTGTGACAATTGAAGCGTATCTATCTCAGAAGCATTTATTACACGGCAGGCATCGTCATTTTAACTCTGGGCATCGCTTTGACCATTCAGTCAAAGTTAGGTACTTCTCCTTTTGACGCACTCCTCGTCGGCTTATACCGTACGTATGGCTTAACGATTGGAAGCTGGGAGATCGTTGTTGGTTTCTCAATGATCATATTTAATTCTATTGCTGAAAAACGACGGCCTGAATTGATCGCCTTATTCACTTCACTATTGACAGGAGCAGGAATCGATTTTTGGGTCCACCTATTCAGAGGATGGATTGAACCGGAAGCCATCATCCCTCAATACGTATGCTTACTTGTGGGATTAGTCATTTCTGGTTTGGGCATTGCTGTCAATCTGCAGGCTGACTTCGCTCCCAACCCGTTTGACCGCATGATGCTGGTTTTAAGAAATTTAACTGGATTAAATGTTTCTCTCTCCAGGGCTATTATCAGCATTGTTCTCGTTATTCTCGCCGCCTTTTTTGGAGGTGCCATAGGAATCGGTACGCTGATTATCGCTGTTTTGAGCGGGTTTGTTATTCATTTTTTCATGGGATATACAAACCGTTTGGATGGATGGTTATCAGAAGCCACTCCATCGTATCAAAAGCAATAAAAAAGTCGTGGCGCTGCCACGACTTTTTCTTTATGCTTCTAAACTTCCTTTTGGACCAAAGAATTCGAAATGAATCTGTGACTCTGGAACTTCCCACTGACGTAATGATTGATAGATAGCTTTCATGAATCCTTTAGGGCCACAGAAATAGAACTCAGATTCATGTGGAACACTTCTCTTCAACCATTCAAGGTCAATGTAGCCACCTTTGTCATAAGCTTTCTCCTGAAGATCATTGGAGTTCGGATTTTCATAGATGAACATAGTCTTTCCGTGTCCTCCAAGGACCATTTCCTCTTTAAGCGCATGTACGGATCCGTTACGGGCCGCATGAATGAAATAGATGTCTCTTTCTGGGTGATTTTCCTTCACTGTATTAAGCATACTCAATAAAGGTGTAAAACCTACACCGCCACTCATCAATACTAGTGGTCTCTTTGTAGAGAGATCCAAATGGAAATCTCCTGCTGGAGCACTAACCGGAAGTAAATCTCCTTCTTGTACTTCTTGATGCAGCCATGTTGAGACGACTCCTGCCGGTTTTTCCTCTAGACTATCTTCTCGTTTGACGCTGATCCGATAATAATCTTTTCCTGGAGCGTCTGATAAACTGTATTGTCTTAAATGATCGTAGTTGTCTCCTTCAATTTGCGCCTTAATGGTCAGGTACTGGCCAGGCAGATATGAAGGAATAGCTTCTCCGTCCGCAGGCTTTAAATAGAAGGATGTAATGACGTCGCTCTCTTTTACTTTTTTCATGACACTGAAATTGCGGAAACCAGTCCATCCGCCTTCCTGCATTGCCGTTTCTTTATACATTCCATCTTCCACTTGAATAAACACATCAGCAATGATTCCGTAGGCTTCTCCCCAGGCTTCGATGATTTCGTCTGTCGCATTTTCACCAAGTACATCCTTAATCGCAATAAGTAAATATTCTCCAACAATTGGGTAGTGCTCAGGTTTTACATTCAAACTGCGGTGTTTGTGAGCAATTTCTTTTACTCTCGGTAAAATCTTTTCCAATTGATCGATATGCTGTGCAGCAGCGTACACTGTATCAGCTAATGCTTTAGGTTGGTCGCCTACTTTCTGGTGAGTTTGGTTAAAAATATTCTTTAATTCCGGATGATCTTTGAACATTTTCTGATAAAAATGTTTAGTAATCGCCTCACCGTGCTCCGCTAATACAGGCACCGTCGATTTAATAATGTCCACCGTTCTTTGGTCTAATCCCACTTTTGAAGTCATAAGGAATCCTCTCCTAAAAGAAGTATTTATAATATATGTTTATTATAACGCTAAAAGATATATTTTAAATACACCTTTTATGACAACTTTGTTAAGATTAGAGAGGAAGCAACTGTAAAGACAACCCCATGCACTTGTGATAAGATTAATAAAAAGATTTTAAAAAGAGGGTTTAACCAATGCGTTTAAAGAAATATACAGACTATGCTTTGAGGGTGTTGATTTTTACAGCTTCTAAAGAGGATGGAACGCTAGCCAATAAAAAAGAGATTTCCGAAGTATTCAACATATCTGAGAACCATCTAGGAAAGATCATTCACGAATTGAATAAATTAGGGTTGATTGAAACCATCAGGGGACGTTCTGGCGGAATTAGACTTGCTAAGCCTGCGGCAGATATCAACGTAGGTCAAGTAGTTCGGGCAATGGAGGACGATTTTCACTTATTGGAATGTTTCGACCGGAAGACAAACTATTGTGTGATCACTCCAGCCTGTAAATTGAAACACGTTTTGAATGATGCGCTCAGAGCCTTTCTGGAAGTGGTAGATCAATATACTCTAGCGGATCTATTGACTAACCAAGAAGAATTGCAGGAATTAATGGGAATAAAGTAAAAAGTAAGATCAATAAAAAATAAAAAAGCCGCTTAGTCTAATTTAAGACTAAGCGGCTTTTTTCGCGCTACCCTTATTCAGTAGAGTAAGGAAGTAGAGCCATTTGACGAGCGCGTTTGATTGCTTTCGTCAATTTACGCTGATACTTTGCAGAAGTTCCAGTTACTCGACGAGGAAGAATTTTTCCACGGTCAGAAACGAAACGTTTTAGCAAATCAACATCTTTAAAGTCGATGTGTGTGATTCCGTTAGCTGTGAAGAAACACACCTTTTTACGTTTTCCGCGTCCACGACGTGCCATGTAGCATTCACTCCTTCCTTTTTAGAATGGTAAATCATCATCTGATATATCGATTGGTTCTCCATTGTCTGCGAATGGATCATCATTTCGTTGGTTGTTATTGTTAGAACCGAAGTTGTTTCCTGATGGTTGTTGATTCTGATTCGGTTGGAATCCTGAGCCTCCACGATTTCCTCCACCCTGGGAAGAACCTTTGGATTCTAGGAACTGTACGCTATCTGCAACAACTTCTGTTACAAATACACGCTTGCCTTCCTGATTGTCGAAGCTGCGAGACTGTAAGCGTCCGTCCACTCCAACTTGACTGCCTTTACTCATAAAGTTGGCTAAGTTTTCTGCAGCACGTCTCCAAACAACACAATTAATGAAATCCGCATCTTGTTCTCCTTGTTTGTTGGAGAATGGGCGGTTGACTGCAATTGTGAAATTGGCTACGGCTACTCCGTTTGGCGTGTAGCGTAAATCAGGATCCTTCGTTAATCTGCCGACTAAAACGACACGATTCAACATCAGAATCACTCCTTATTTGTCATCTTCGCGTACAGCGATGTGGCGGATAATGTCATCCGTGAACTTCGCTTGACGGTCGAATTCATTGATCGCTTCACGTGTACCGTTGAAGTCGATCGTTACATAGATCCCATCACGGTAGTCGTTAATTTCGTAAGCAAGACGACGCTTGCCAACTTCCTTAACTTCTTCGATCTCCGCACCATTGTCAGAAAGGATTGTGCTGAAGCGATCCATGACCGCTGTCTTAGCTTCCTCCTCGATGTCTGGGCGGATGATATACATGATTTCGTATTTTCTACTCATCCGTTTTCACCTCCTTATGGACTTAACGGCTCCTATTCTTTATAGGAGCAAGGAGTAATTTAATCTTAATTACTCACAATGAAGTATTATAACAAAGTTGTCCTAGATTTACAATACTTTAACGGAAGGATCTCCTGATTTACACATTAAAACGGAAATGGATAACGTCGCCATCTCGAACTAGATATTCTTTTCCTTCCAAACGAACACGTCCACGATCACGGGCTACGGCCATAGATCCTGCGTCTACGAGGTCTTCATAAGAAACAGTCTCGGCTCTAATGAAACCGCGTTCGAAGTCTGTGTGGATGATTCCAGCTGCCTGAGGGGCTGTCATACCCTCTTTGAATGTCCAGGCTCTAACTTCTTGTTCTCCCGCTGTGAAGTATGTTGCCAATCCTAGCAAATTGTACGTAGCTTTAATTAGCTGATCCAGACCGGATTCTTCAATACCGAGATCTTCAAGGAATTCTTCTTTTTCGTCCCCATCAAGCTCAGCGATTTCAGACTCGATCTTGGCACAGATGACGATGACTTCCGCATTTTCCTTTGCAGCAAATTCACGGATTTGTTTCACTTTATCATTATCCGCTTCGCCAATTTCGTCTTCACTCACATTTGCCACATAGAGGATTGGCTTAGAAGTCAGTAAATGAAGGCCTTTAACGATTTTCTTCTGATCCGTACTGAATTCAACGGCACGGGCAGGTGTTTCACTCTCGAGCGCTTCCTTCAGTTTTTCAAGCACGGTATATTCAGCTACCGCTTCTTTATCTTTCTGACGTGCCATCTTCGCTACACGATCCATACGCTTCGATACGGTTTCAAGATCGGCAAGAATTAACTCAAGGTTAATCGTTTCGATATCTGAAATTGGATCTACTTGTCCTGAGACGTGAGTGATGTTCTCATCTTCGAACGCACGGACGACATGACAAATCGCGTCGACTTGGCGAATATGAGAGAGGAACTGGTTACCTAGTCCTTCTCCTTTACTGGCTCCTTTTACAATACCTGCTATATCTGTGAACTCAAAAGCTGTAGGGACAGTTTTCTTAGGATTCACAAGCTCAGTAAGCTTCTCAAGGCGGCTATCCGGAACTTCCACGATCCCAACGTTCGGATCAATTGTGGCGAACGGATAGTTGGCCGATAGCGCACCGGCTTGTGTGATTGCGTTAAATAACGTAGATTTTCCAACGTTCGGAAGACCTACGATTCCTGCTGTTAGTGCCATATAAGACTTTCACTCCTTAAGGATTTACATACATGCATGTTAGTCATATCAATTATAGATACTGTACCTGAAAATAACAACCGGTGCAAAATAACAAAATCATAACGATTTTTCCACGATTCTTAAGGTTCTAACTGATGAAAATTTAAAATTTCCCAACCCTTTCATGTGATTGTAGAAATTCACCAATAAAAAAACCCACGCTTAAAGGTGGGTTTTCATTTTATTATCCTTGTTCACTCGGTTCTAAGCGCTTTTTCATCTTCGTCTCAAATTTTTTGCGAGGAATCATAACACTGTGTCCGCACCCTTCACACTTGATACGGATATCGGCTCCCATACGAATGATTTTCCACCGGTTTTCGCCGCAAGGGTGAGCTTTTTTCATTTGAACGATGTCATTTAAATTGTATTCTTTATCCGCCATTTTGCTAGACCTCCTGTTTATTTAGATACTTCGGATGGTTCGGCCTGGTCGTCTCGTGAATACATAACCATGCGCGGGAATGGAATTTCGATTCCTTCTGCATCAAGGCGAGTCTTCACTTCTTTTCTTAGAGCACGAGCAATCGCCCAATGTTCCATTGGATACGTTTCAGCAATGATTCTCATCAGCACATCTGAGGCTCCTAGATTTTGAACACCAAGAAGCTGAGGAACACCAATCATTTGTTCATAACGTTCCGGAAGTTCTTCTAGCAGCTGAAGAATCACCTGTTCTGCCTTCTCGATGTTTTCCTCATAGGCTACGCTCACATCAACGACCGCTATACTATTATGGACAGAATAGTTGGTCACCTGTGTCACGTTTCCATTCGGAAGGATATGAACCTCTCCGGTCCAGGCTTTCACTTTACATGTGCGGAGCCCGACCTCCTCTACAAATCCCTCCACTCCTGAAGTCCGAATGTAATCACCGACGGAGAATTGGTCTTCAAAAATGATGAAAAATCCTGAAATTACATCTCGAACAAGGTTCTGGGCACCAAAGCCAATGGCAAGTCCAGCAACCCCGGCACCTGCGAGTAAAGCACCAATATTAATGGTGAAGGTTTCAAGAATCATAATGAACGCAACGAAATAAACGACATAAGACAAAGTATTTAAAATCAGCTTATTTAGTGTGGCTTCCCGGCGTTTCGTAATCTGAAAAGGGCCACGTCTCTTATTGGCAAAGAATTGAGCGATGACCCTCCTGCCTATTTTTATTATCAGGAAAGATATTAGAAGGATCATTAAAATCTTTAATGCTCCTAACCCTAAAGGAATCCAAAACTCGGGGCCTGTCACATAAGCAACGATCTCTTCCCATTTGGTCTTTGTATCTTCTACCGCTTTTTTTACATCACCCACTGGATCGCTTGTCCCTAACACCGCTGTCCCTCCTGTACGACAATGAATATGAAATTCATTTTAACAGGTTTTCAGCGAATTTTGAATCGAGAAATGACAGGATATAGAAGTAGGGACGTTAGAACGTATAAATTCAAAATACCGTACAGAGGATATAGGTATTTTATCAGGGTTGAGAACCCAAAAGAAGTGAAAGGAAGCATAATCGCAATAATCGCCATTGCCAAAATCCAAAGAGGCTGTTTTAAATAGTCACGGAACCTTGTCACTAATCCAAGCGTCCCTGAGGCGGCAGTCGTAAAAATAGCAATCCAAAGCATGGCCGACATAAAGATCATCATTTCATAAGGGTAGTGCTTTAAGATCGCAAATAGAGGGATCTCATACAGGATGATTTCTTCAGATATTTGAATCAAGCTATTGTTGTATAAATAAGAAATCCCGCCTAACACAAGCCCGCTTCCGATACTAGCAATCCAAATCTCACCCTTTTGCTTCATCTGATTTCCAATAGCCCCAAGGACTGCGATTAACGGCAGGATATTAAGTGCCGTAAAGGGAAACGCTGCCATCCAATTACTCATTTCCTTCACGTGCCCGAATAAAGAGAGTTGCTGATCACTTATAAATAAGATAAGCACAAAGAGAAGCCCAGTGATCAGTAATGGCAAAACAAAACTGTTTACCATTACAATACCTTTTACATCCCAAATAAAAAGCAGGATGAGGGGAATGACGATAACCAGCACCCCAAAACGGTAGGAAAAGTGAAAAGCCTGCCACGTAGCTCCACTTCCTGCAAGCATAACCACCGTTGTTGTAAATAAATAGAGGATAATCATCCAATCATAGATTCCGGTCAAGTGCTTGCCCACAATGGCTTTCAAAACAGGTAAATAGTGACCGGTTTGTTTGTTGAAGCTGATAGTCATGATCGTTAGGCAGCACAGGGTAAACATAATGGCAAATAATAAGATGGCCAAGCTGCTGTCTTGTCCAAAAAATTGCCAAAGCTCTCTTCCGGAGGCGTAGCCGGCGCCGATCATCGTTCCCACAATTAAAAACATCCATTTCATTCCAGCTCTTAACATCACGGTTCCTCCACCTTTATGTATTTGCCACACCTACGTATAGAATGATGAACATCCTTATATACTGTTACTACTATGTATCTGGAGGAGAAGCTATGAATCTTAAGGACAAGTTTTCGAGAGAGGAACGCCGTGTCAGCACCGAAGATCCAGCAATGAGTGAAGCGTTAAGTGTCCACCTGACAGAATGGCTTCCACCTTCCAAAAATGTGGTGATCGCCTGCATTGGAACAGACAGGTCTACAGGGGATGCCTTTGGTCCTTTAGTCGGTTCGATGCTTAAAGATCAGAAACTGCAAACCTTTCAAGTGTATGGGACACTTGAGGAGCCCCTGCATGCCTTAAATTTGAAAGATCGTATTCAATATATTCATCGCAATCATACAAATTCGTTTATTCTAGCTATCGATGCCTGCCTAGGAAAATCCGCTTCGGTCGGATCTGTCGTTTTAGGGAAAGGGTCGATATCACCCGGATCAGCTTTGAAAAAAGACCTGCCGCCTGTAGGGGATGTGCACATTAGTGGAATGGTCAACGTTAGTGGTTTTATGGAGCATGTCGTTCTACAGAACACCCGCCTGCATTTCGTTATGCAAATGGCGGCGAAAGTGGCAGCTGCAGTTCATTTGACGGAAGGGAAGAGAAGAGAGTGGAGGAGGGTGCATACGCCTTTTCAAACGCTCACTCCTGTTTCTCATAAAGATCGAAAATTTATTAAGTGAAACATAAAAAAAGCTAAGTCCCACCTTTAATTAGATGTAAGACTTAGCTTTTTTCAATTATTTAGAAACTCTTTCTCCATATAAGCCTCGTATCATGATGGTTTTGGCTCCGTCAAGGGAGTAAGGGGTAGGTTACGAACCCACATCGGAAAACGATTAAGTAAGTCACTGCCTTTATTTTCAAGCAACTGTAATAAAGTTAAAAATACGATTATTTCTTTATCTAATATTTCCGTTTATTTAAACAATTGCAAGGAGGCATGGAAATGGCGAGACTCCTGTTGGGACATACGGCATGACATGTGAGACTCTGGATAGCGAGCCATTCCCAGAACCTCTCCTAACACTTATAGGAACGGAAACATCCCAAACCCAAGTTACCTAAAATTCGATTGAAGATACCTTCTTTATTATTGGATAAACTCTAAAATAACTGTGAGAAATACAAGACAAATCCTACAAGCAGGAGGGAGGGCAGTAGATTAGCTACGCGGATCTTCGTTAGCTTCAATAAATTCAACCCAATGGCGACAATAAGAAGACCTCCTGTTGCGGTCATCTCTACGATGAACAAATCTAGCATATCCTGAGGAATCCACCGGTCTATTTTGGTAGCGAGCAACGCGATCGACCCTTCGTACATAACCACCGGTACTATAGAGAATATCACGCCAATCCCAAGCGTTGAAGTCAAGACCAGCGCAACAAATCCGTCGATGATAGCTTTTGTAATCAATACTTCATGATCGTTTCTTAGCCCGCTATCCAAAGCTCCTATGACTGCTAACGCCCCAATCACAAATATCAAAGAAGCTGTAATAAATCCCTGGGCCATCGTAGATTCTTGTTCTGGCTTGGTAAATCGCTGTTCAATCCAGCGGCCGATATACTCTAATTTTTCTTCCAGATGAATAGCTTCTCCAAAAATCGCACCGAAAAGAAGGCTTAGCAGGACAACAACAATGTTTTCCGTTTGAAATGCCATTTGCAGCCCAATTAAGATAACGGCCAAGCCGACTCCGCTCATAACCGTTTCTTTAAACCGCTCAGGAATTTTCGTAAAAAATAACCCAAGCAGCGTGCCAAAAAATATACAAGCTCCATTTACAAGTGTTCCGGTAAGTACCATAGTATTCTCTCCATTACTTTTGTTTCACGTGAAACGTTACTTTATCATCACTTTTAAGAAAAAAACCTGGTCTTAGATACCAGGTTCATGTTTTAGAATCCTTTTCAAACCATTGTAAAATCCGCTCAAGATCTTCGTCATTCATAAATTCAATTTCAATTTTCCCTTTTCGCTTTCCTTTATGAATGGACACACTAGTTCCTAGTCGTTCTCTCAAAGTTTCTTCTCTTTCCCTGAGAAAAATATCCTTGTGCTGCTCTTTCGGTTTCTTCTCATTCTTTTGCTGGTTGTATTCATAAATCAGCCTCTCTACCTGACGGACATTGAGGCCTTCTTTTTCGATCTTAGCCACAACCTGGCTGAGATGATCTCGATTCTTCAGACTTAAGAGCGCTCGCCCGTGTCCCATGGACAATATACCTTCATTCATTTTTTGAATGACTTCTTGCGGCAAAGTCAACAATCGGAGGAAATTGGCGATATGAGATCGGCTTTTTCCTAATCGTTTAGCCAGTACTTCCTGCGTCAAACCTAATTCTTTCATAAGATTTTGATAGGCTTTAGCCTCTTCGATGGGAGTAAGATCATCCCGTTGAAGGTTCTCTAATAGAGCGAGCTCCATCATTTGTTCATCCGTGAGATCACGCGCAACAACAGGGACTTTCTCAAGATTGGCCAGCTTGGCAGCACGAAATCTGCGCTCACCGACCACAATCTCATATCCTTTGATGCTTTTTCTCACGATAAGCGGCTGGAGGATCCCATGCTGCTCAATCGACTGTTTCAGCTCCGTGAGGGATTCCTCTTCAAAATACCTTCTGGGCTGATAAGGATTGGGCCGACATTCAGTTACATTTACTTCTTGGACTTGTTCCTCATTTACAGGTTCTATTCCTTTAGGGGCATAATCACCAAGACCTTTACTTAACCCTCTATCCATGGGTTATCACTTCCTTTGCTAATTGTAAAAGTAGACCTCGGCTCATCTAGAACTCAAATCATGTCATTTAGGGCTTTCTTTAATGGAAGGGTGATAGATTGAGAGCAATAGTAAAAAAACATTCTCAATTACATGGACCCTTTATTGTGTAAGATTATCCTATAGATTAAAGAAGGGCCTTCCCTCTATATAGAAAGACTTCCTTTCATTTGCTTAAAAAAATCCCCATCTTTCAAGCGATCAAGATGGGTAATAAAAACTATGATTTTTTCTTCGGTATCTTGATGGTGATTTGGTAATACTCATCATGGTCTTCTTCATCAGTCTCTAAATCGATGCCTGTATCTGTCACCATATTCAAAGATTGACGAATGGTATTCATGGCAATACGCATATCTTTATTAACGCCTTTAAGAGTAGGTTTCTTTTTCTTCGGTTTTGGATCACTCAATTTTGCAATACGCTCTTCTGTCTGCTTCACATTCAAGTGCTTTTCAATGATCTCATCCAAGACTTTTTCCTGTAATTCAGGATCCTTCACAGCAATTAACGCTCTCGCATGCCTTTCCGTTATCTTTTTATCCATCACCGCTTGCTGAACGGATTCTGGGAGCTTTAATAAACGGATTTTATTGGCAATCGTGGACTGGCTCTTTCCTAAACGTTGGGCGAGGGCTTCTTGTGTTAAGTCGTGGAGCTCGATTAATTTAGCGTAAGCAAGGGCTTCTTCGATCACAGTTAGCTCTTCCCGCTGCAGATTTTCAATAAGGGCAACGGAAGCGGTCTGAGAATCGTTCATATCTCTAATAATGGCAGGTATCGTTTCCCACCCAAGAGACTGGACAGCTCTCCATCTTCGCTCACCAGCAATCAACTCGTATTCTTCATCATTTAACCGACGGAGAACAATCGGCTGAATCATCCCATGCGTATGTATCGTCTGGGCGAGTTCGCTGATCTTCTCGTTGTTAAATATCGCTCGGGGCTGATATCGGTTCGGTTGTACTCGATCAACAGGAACTTGTACAACTTCATCGGGATTATACTCTTCCTCGCTGCTTTGATTTTCCGATTCTGGTTTGTCCCCCAATCCGAACAAACGACCAAAAGGATGTAACACGATCAGACACCACCTTTATACGATCAAGCATACGCTTCTTTCCATTTATTTCAACATTTAAAATTTTGCAATTGAAAAAGCGCCGCAGGCTTTGGGACTGCTGCGCGGACGTATGCCGTTTTTAACTCTTCTTCTATTTTATCATATTTATTCTATTAAAAGTATCTTCAAGGTTTGAGAATTCTCTATTACATTTGTCGAATAAGCGCAGAATTTACAAAGCTAAAAGTTGTAATTTCAATCATTTAGCGATTAAAACCATTGACTAAACTTGGCAATTTGCGTCGATATCTTTTATATAAACCTATTATTATAGCTATATTTCATAACCATCAATAGTGCAACGTTTTTTCTCATAAAAATAAACCTCAAAACATTTTATTTCAGGAGCAGGATATTGAGGATTTCGGGTGGAAATCTTTAACGTTACACTTTTTGGTCAATTTTTAAGGAGGATGTTTAATCATGCTAAAAATTTTCGCTTTTTCTCACTCAAAAGCAGGGGTAAAAGCAATTTAATCTTTAATGAGCTTTAACTCCTGCTCTCAAGTCGGATACTGATGCAGGAGGATATAAAATTGAAAAAAGAAACATTAGCTGCACATAACATTCGTTTTTTATTTTGGGCAGAGCTATTTGGAAGCGTCCGGTTTATCCAGCCTGTCCTAACTTTGTTTTATTTTGCTCGTGGGCTGGACGAATCCAGCATTTTAATCGTTATGATGTTTTTTAGTATCGGAGTTTTGGCTGGAGAAATCCCTACAGGTGTATTTGCTGATCGATATGGTGCGAAGCAGGCGTTCCTAGTCGGAGCGTTGCTTGCTTTGCTCAGTCACTCCTTATTATTCATCGCATTTGAACCGTGGGTATTTTTCTTAAGCTCATTTTTAACTGGATTTGCGGCTACCTTTTTCAGTGGAGCCGATGAAGCTTTAATTTATGAGTCATTAAAGCTTTCAGGCGAAGAAGGGTTTATGGATAAAGCGATGGGGCAAATCAGCTCAGCAAAATTCATCGTTTCCATTGTTGCAGTTATTGTTGGTGCTTTGTTAGCGAAAGATTTAACCGAACCTCAATTCCGGTTGCTGATTCTGCTCAGCATCTTTTTCATGCTGATTCAGATCGTATTACTGTTATTCATTAAGAATCCTCCTAACCAAGGAGGGTTCGCACAACCGATGATGAAACAGATTACTGAAGGACTGAGAGCGATCAGACACACGCCACAAGTGTTGTGGATGTTCATTAATATATCTTTGGTCTTCATCCCGGCGACAGCGATTTTTGAGAAATTTGACCAGAAGCTTATGGTTGATGCTGGTCTCCCCGTCTATTGGATAGGGGTGGTCTATGCGATCGCTGCGCTCATTGGTTTTTCAGCCTCCCGTTCGATTGGATGGATGACAGAAAGAATCAATCGTGTATCTTTATTGTTCCTGACTGGAATGTTAGCGACAGGAAGTCTTTTTGTTGTTGCCCTGTTCGATACCTACTTATGGGTGGTTTTAGGAGTATTGCTTGTTCTTAAGCTTGTCAGTGCCATTCGCTATCCTGTCTATTCTCAGCTTTCTAACGATGTTATTCCATCGAATGTCAGGGCCACTACCATTTCGTTATTATCGATCCTGGACTCTGGATTTGAATTAATTATTTTTACAACCGTCAGCGGAATTGCACTCGCAGGTTTCACTCCTATGTTTTTGGCTTGTGCGGGAATAGCTCTCGTTGGAACATTGATTCCGATAAAAGTACAAGATTAATGATCAAAGCCGCCTGTCTAAGCAGGCGGCTTCTTTATAAGTATTATTCTAAAACATTTTGGAGCGCCTCAAAGTCTTCTCTAATCATACCGTACACATTGATATCTTTAAATTCTCCCCAATGCAGCATATCTTTTTTTAACGTACCTTCGTAACTCAGTCCGGCTTTTTGCATCACTTTTGAGGAAGCAGGGTTCTCCGTCATAGCTCCTGCCCAGATACGCTCAAGGTTCAATTCTTCAAATCCGTAACGCACCATACGTATAGCCGCTTCAGAAGCGTAGCCTTTTCTCCAGTAAGGCTTTCCAACCCAATAAGCAAGTTCACCTTTTTGGTGTTTGTGGTTGACCCTGAGCGTCATAGTCCCAAGCAACCGTTTTGATTCCTTACAAATCATAGCTAGGGGGTAAGCTGTCCCTTTAGAAATCCAATCTTTATGTAATCCAATCCACTCCTCAGCATCTTTAATGGTATAGGGATGGGGGACAAAGGTCGTTGCGGCAACCTCCCATTCTCCTGCGAGCTCAGCAACTTGTTTAGCATAGGACGACTCGTAAAGTGTTAGTTGCAGCCTATCCGTTTCCAATTTCAACTCCATCAGCGGCTCCCCCTTTTTACTAATAATTCTTTTTATTCTTACATACATCTGCATACTTTTGAAGATTAATCATTAATAAATTTAGATAAGTTGGTTATGGTGGAAGCATCTTACTTCTACATTAACCTTATTCTTCTGAATACGTGAGTTCGAGGTAATGATCCGTTTTTATAGAAGAGTTTCCGTTACCTAGTACGAGGATAGGCGTTCGGAAAAATCGCTTACTTTCCCCGAGGATGGCGACAAGCTTCTCGGTTTGTCAACCTGATTTTCAATTTCTCATTGGGAGTGTTGATTCATTATAATTGCTTTCTATAACATACATCCAATTAGGTTCGTTAGGACGATCACTGAGGGTGTGGATGGGAAACGGCTAGACTCCCCTGAGAGAAGGACCTAGGCAATACCCCTCAGAGAGCGCAGCGAACGAGGAGGGTTGCCAGTTCCCCCGCAGGAAAGCGAGTCGTTTCCCATCCACACCACAGCTATTTAAAGGTAACGAACCTCAACTCTTATAAACCTAACATCAAAACCCTTACAACATAATTTTCCAATTCTATACTTAAAACAAGCTTCTTTCCTTTTGTAATAATTCCTGACTTTTGTGGAAAAATGAGCACAAATGAGCGTAGCGTATGGATCACCATAAACTATATCGCTATGCAATATAAAGAGAAAGCAGGTGTTGGAATGGACCTTAATCAAAGCAACTATCGTGCAGGCGATATCGTTTATGTGATTTACCGAAACCCTCACACTTATGACGTGGCCAACGTCCAGGAAGCAGCCGTAGTCAATAACCCTGAAGCACCAGGAGAACTGGCATTATTTTTATACGAAACCTATTTTCCACTGGATTCAAACATCGCCGTATACGCATCAGAAGGAGAGGCTGAACGTGCTTATCACGACGCGTTTGGAAATCCAAACACGGAGGGACACCAGCTGTGGTAAAACCATTTATGCCCGAGTTAGTCTACATTGAACCTAGAGCTTTGGAGTATCCCTTAGGCCGTGAATTAAAAGAAAAATTCGAGGGTATGGGCATCGAGATTCGAGAAACCACCTCTCACAACCAGGTTCGAAACCTGCCAGGGGAAAACGATTTTCAAAAATACCGGATGGCAAAATCCACATTAGTGGTGGGGGTAAGAAAAACGTTGAAATTTGATACTTCAAAACCCTCTGCTGAGTATGCCATCCCTCTTGCTACAGGATGTATGGGCCACTGTCACTACTGTTATTTACAAACAACAATGGGAAGTAAACCGTATATCCGGACTTATGTGAATGTTGACGAGGTTTTTGATGCAGCAGAACAGTATATGAAAGAACGCATGCCCGAAGAAACCAGATTTGAGGCTTCCTGTACCTCAGATATTGTCGGTGTCGACCACCTGACTCACACGTTGAAGCGGGCAATCGAATATTTCGGTGAGTCTGAACATGGGCGCCTTCGCTTTGTTACGAAGTTTGCCCATGTCGACCATTTGCTTGATGCTAAGCATAATGGCCGTACTCGCTTTCGTTTCAGCATGAACGCGGACTATGTCATCAAATACTTGGAACCAGGCACTTCACGGTTAGATGAACGCATCGAAGCGGCTGTAAAAGTAGCGGAAGCCGGGTATCCTTTAGGATTTATCGTAGCTCCCATCTATCTTTATGACGACTGGAAAGAAGGGTACCGGATCCTTTTTGAAAAATTGCATGATCAGCTGCCTGACCATGCAACAAAGGATCTGACTTTTGAGCTGATCCAACACCGTTTTACAAAACCGGCAAAACGAGTGATTCAAAAAAATTATCCGATGACAAAATTAGAAATGGATGAAGAAAAACGCAAGTACAAATGGGGACGCTACGGGATCGGGAAATACGTCTACCAAAAAGACGAACAGGAAGAAATGAAAACAACGCTAGGCGGATACATTAACAAGTACTTTCCCGAGGCTCAGCTCGAGTATTTCACTTAAATACATCCCTTTCCTCCAGAGCGTGTCGGAGGTAAAGGGATGTTCATTTTTACAAGTGCTTATGTACGCATTCCCGGAATAGGACAAAGCCGTTTTTCTCGTAAAATCTTTTCGCTTCCTTATTGTCTATCCAATAGTCCAGCTCAATTTCACTGGCACCATGAGTCTCTGCTAACCGCTCGACCGCTTTCATAAGTTTCTGTCCGCAGCCTTTTTTCCGATAACTTTCCTCTACACTGATTTGGTGAACATAAATGGAGGTATAAGCTTTCTTAAAAGGATTTTCTGAATGCTTTCTTATCTCAACCCAGCTATACCCTCTCGCTTCCCCTTCTGCTTCCAAAACGAAGAATACAAATTGAGGATGATTGACCATATCTTCAAAAAACGCCTTCATTTGTTCGTAATTATACGGCTTGAAATATGTCGGATAAAGTTCAACATGAAGTTTATGAACGTGCTTATTAAGCTCAGCAATGAGTGCACAATCTTTCGTTTCTGTAATCCTCATACTTAAGCCCCCTTTTTAAACTATTATGTCGCTATCCTCTTCATTTGACCAGTAAATGAGAACACGATCTGTTTCATTTTTTCCTAAATGTGGAATAACCCTTACATAATTTCAAATCAATCAAGGAGGTTTCACATCATGGACCGAATGGATAGACAAACTCAAGGACAGAAAGGACAACAACAATCCCGTCAGCCTGGCGTAGAAGCTGAAATGGACCCACGCCCGCTTCAAGCAGATGAAGATTATCAAAGTGGTAATAAATTGCAAGGTAAAGTAGCTTTAATCACTGGTGGAGACAGCGGGATTGGTCGTTCTGTTGCCATTGGATATGCGAAAGAAGGCGCTGATGTCGCCATTTCGTATTTGGAAGAGCATGAAGATGCTGAATTGACAAAGAAAAAAGTCGAAGAGCAAGGGAGACGTGCGATCTTACTAGCCGGTGATGTAGGTGAAGAATCCGTGTGTAAAGAAGCGGTTGATCGTACAGTAAATGAGCTGGGACAACTAGATATTCTAGTTAATAATGCAGCCGAACAGCATCCTACTGATGATATTATGAACATATCTACTGAGCAGTGGGAACAAACATTCAAGACGAACATTCATTCTATGTTCTACTTAACAAAAGCAGCACTTCCTCATATGAAAAAAGGAAGTTCCATTATTAACACCGCTTCCGTGAACCCTTATATCGGCAATGAACACCTTGTTGATTACACTACTACAAAAGGAGCGGTTGTCGCTTTTACACGTTCGATGGCGAAACAATTAGTCGGTAAAGGGATTCGCGTAAACGGGATAGCGCCAGGACCGATCTGGACGCCATTGATTCCGTCTACTTTCGGTGAAGAAAAAGTAGAACAGTTTGGCACCAATACGCCTATGGGACGTCCAGGACAGCCTGTTGAGCATGTAGGGAGCTATGTATTGCTTGCCTCCGATGATTCCACTTATATCACCGGGCAATTCATTCATATCAATGGAGGTATGTTTACTTCAAGTTAAAGGGATAAGGCTTGCATTTCTTCTTTCCCCTTTACAAAATAAGAAGGAGAAAGGAGACCAGCTTATGCCAGAAGGCCCAGAAATTCGGCGTGCCGCTGATCAAGTAGAAAAAGCGATAGCCGACCGACCAGTACTAGAGATTTCATCTGCTTTTGAACATCTAAAAGATTATGAAGAATCCTTTCGTGGATCCACCGTCCTAAAAGTCGAAACAAAAGGCAAAGCCATGCTCATCCGGTTTAATAATGGCTATACGATTTACTCTCATAATCAGCTTTATGGCAAATGGTATGTCAGAAATGCGTACAGTTATCCCAAAACGAATCGACAGCTGAGGCTCGCAATTCACAATGAAAAGAAATCAGCTTTGTTGTATAGCGCATCTGATATAGAAGTGCTTAGGGATGAGGAAGTACCTGAGCACCCTTTCATTGCGAAAGTTGGTCCAGATCTGTTGAATGACACTGTATCGCCCAGCGATCTAGTCGATCGGTTCAAAGAAAGGCGCTTCCATCGTAGAAAATGGACTTCACTTTTACTCGATCAGGCTTTTATTGCGGGAATCGGGAATTACTTACGTAGTGAAATTCTGTTTGTAGGGGGCGTCCACCCTGATAAACGACCGATGGATTGCAGTGAGGAACAGCTGGAGAAAATGGCTGAATCCTGCATTGAATTAATGTGGCGTTCTTACGAAAATGAAGGCATTACCAATGATCTGGAACTTGCAAAAAAGCTGAAAGCACAAGGAGCAAAGAAATATGAGTATCGGCATTGGGTATTCAATCGTGCGGGGCAGCCATGCCGCTTAGATGGGACGGAAATCATTAGATTTAAAGCAGGGTCAAGACGCTGTTATTACTGTCCGACATGCCAAAAATGAGCTCGATCCACACCCACCGTGGTTCGGGCTCATTTTATCTTTTCCTATCGATAGAAGATTTCACCCTATTTTGTATTTACTTATAGAAGATGTGTCTCGCTTCGACAAGATCATCTGTAAAGGTAAGAATCCCAAAAGAATAATAAGGAAGCTTCCGCTTTGCTGTTGCTGAACCAGGATTAAATAAAAGTTGTTTTTTGAAATATCTTAAAAGCGGAATATGTGAATGACCGAACAAAATAATGTCTACTTCATCTTCTTTGAAAGCCTCAAGCGCACGTTTTTCAGTTGTTTTCTTTTCTCCATGGCCGTGCACGATACCGATTTTATGGTTTTTAACCTCTAAAACATGTTTATAAGGCACGATTTTTTTCATATCGTCTCCATCGACATTCCCGTAAACGCCATAAACAGGGGCATAGTTACATAGTTCATCATATACTTCAGGAATACTCCAATCTCCTGCATGAATGATCAGATCTGCGGAAGAAAGCTCATCAACCAGTCGTTCGGGAAATTCGATTTGTTTTTTAGACATATGGGTATCCGATACAACCACTACATTCATGTAATATTCATCCTCTCTAAATCATTTCCCGGGAAATCATAAGATAATAGTTATCTTAAGCATTTTTTATCAAAAATAAAACCCCTGATTCCTGGGGAATTCAGGGGTTGTTTTCTTATTGAATCGGTGATTTGTTTGGTGTACCAGCTTTACGTGGGTACTTCTTCGGTGTTTTTCTACGTTTTTCAATGATTGCTATATTACGTTCACTATTTTCTTCAGGTAAATCGAACGTGTAGGTGTCGACGACTTCGCCACCAACTGTTTGGATTGCTACGGCCGCATCTTCCATTTCTTCACTCAGGTTAGGTCCTTTCATCGCCATAAAATGGCCACCTTTGACTGTCAAAGGCAGACACAGCTCGCTTAGGACGGACATCCGAGCGACTGCCCGTGCCATTACTAAGTCATACCCTTCGCGGAACTTCTCGTTTTTTCCGAAGTTTTCGGCACGATCATGATAAAATGCGACATCATCAAGTTCCAACTCATGAGCTAAGTGATTTAGAAATGTGATTCTTTTTTTCAACGAATCGACAATTGTCACTTTTAGCTGGGGAAAAGCGATTTTCAAAGGTAAACTTGGAAAACCAGCCCCCGCTCCGACATCGCAGATGCGGAGGGGACGATCAAAATCATAATAGAAAGCGGCTGTCAGTGAATCATAAAAGTGCTTAAGATATACACCCTCTTGATCGGTGATGGCAGTCAAATTCATCTTCTCGTTCCACTCGATAAGAATTTCAAAGTATTTCTGAAACTGCTGCTGCTGCTTTTCATCTAACTCTATGCCTTTCTCTTGTAACGATTTTAGGAAGGTGTTGTTATCCATAGGTCCATCCTTTCGTATTATTCACCTGAGACGCGGGCGATTTTTCCTTGTTCAATATACACTAGTAGGATTGATACATCGGCCGGATTGACCCCCGATACGCGTGATGCCTGACCTACAGACAGCGGGCGAACTTCTTTAAGACGGTCGCGGGCTTCTGTCGCGAGCCCATTGATCGCATCGTAATCGATATCTTCTGGAATTTTCTTTTCCTCCATTTTCTTCATACGATCGATCTGTTCGAGGGCTTTCTTAATATAACCACTATACTTCACTTGAATTTCAACTTGTTCTTTCACGTCTTCTGGAAGTGTGATTTCACTTGGGGTCAAACGCTCGAGATGCTCATATTTCATTTCGGGACGTTTCAGTAAGTCTGTAGCGCGAACAGCATCCTTCAATTTGGATCCGCCTGCTTCTTCAATAACCGATTGAACTTCTTCTGTTTCCTTCAAAATGACACTGTCGAGACGTTTCTTCTCTTCTTCGATCAAGCGTTGTTTCTCTTTGAAACGCTTGTAGCGTTCTTCAGGAATTACGCCTAATTGATAGCCGATTTCTGTGAGACGTAAGTCCGCATTGTCATGACGAAGCATCAGACGGAATTCGGCACGGGATGTCAGCAAGCGATACGGCTCACTTGTTCCTTTTGTAACCAGATCGTCAATCATAACGCCGATATACCCTTGTGATCGATCAAGCACTAATGGTTCTAAATCGAGTGCCTTAGCTGCAGCATTAATTCCTGCCATTAAGCCTTGTCCTGCCGCTTCTTCATACCCAGAAGTACCATTCAGCTGACCGGCTGTATACAAGCCAGAGATTTTCTTTGTTTCAAGCGTCGGCCATAATTGGGTCGGAATGACGGAATCATATTCGATCGCATAGCCGGCACGCATAATTTCTGCTTTTTCAAGGCCAGGAACCGTACGCATCATTTCGTGTTGCACGTATTCCGGAAGTGATGTCGATAGTCCCTGTACGTACACCTCTTCTGTGTCACGACCCTCCGGCTCTAGGAAGATTTGGTGACGAGGTTTGTCGTTGAAGCGCACAATTTTATCCTCAATGGATGGACAATAACGCGGTCCAGTGCCTCGAACTGCTCCTGAATACATCGCGGAAAGTGTTAGATTTTCATCAATGATACGATGCGTTTCTTCATTTGTGTACGTCAGCCAGCACGGGATCTGATCTGTAATAAACTCTGTCGTTTCATAGGAAAAAGAGCGCGGCTCTTCTTCGCCTGGCTGAATTTCAGTCTTCGAATAGTCGACCGTATGACTGTTTACACGCATTGGTGTTCCGGTCTTGAAACGTACCATTTCAATCCCCAGTTCTTCTAGCTGCTCAGATAAGGAAACAGTGGAACGCTGGTTGTTTGGTCCACTTTCATAAGACAAGTCACCAATTAAGACGCGTCCGCGCATGAAAGTTCCTGTCGTAACGATGACAGTCGGAGCATAATAAGCTGCTTTTGTTTCAGTTACGACTCCTTTTACTTCATCATCTTCAACAAGGATTTTTTCGACCATTCCTTGTTTAAGTGTCAGGTTCTCCTGATTTTCAAGAACACGCTTCATTTCTTTGATATATAAAGGTTTGTCTGCTTGGGCACGTAAGGCACGTACTGCAGGTCCTTTTCTAGTATTTAGAAGGCGCATTTGGATATGAGTTTTATCAATCACTCGCCCCATGGCGCCACCTAAAGCATCAACTTCACGAACAACGATTCCTTTGGCCGGCCCCCCGATAGATGGGTTACACGGCATAAACGCAACCAGATCGAGGTTGAGTGTAAGCATTAGAGTTTTCGCTCCGCGTCTTGCTGCGGCTAAACCTGCTTCAACCCCTGCATGACCGGCACCAATTACAATTACATCATAATGCCCTGCATCATAAGTCATTTAGGTTGTCTCTCCTTTATTCATACTTATTTTCCATAATCCATTCATTCATACGTTTACTTTCCAAGACAGAACTGTGAGAACAACTGATCGATTAAACTCTCGTGAACCGTATCCCCGACAATTTCTCCGAGGATTTCCCACGTTCTCGTTACATCAATTTGAACGACATCCAATGGTACTCCCATTTCCATACCGTTTTGGGCGTCTTCCAGCGCTTGTTTCGCTTGTTTCAGCAGTTGAACATGGCGGACGTTCGACACGTAGGTCATGTCTCCTGCATCCAGATCACCTTCAAAGAATGTGTTGGCAATTGCTTCCTCGAGTTGATCAATGCCTTCTTCTTTAATTAAAGCGGTGGAGATAACCGGATGATCGCCGGCTAGTTCCCTTACTCGGTCAATATCCAATTTAGGTTCTAAATCCATTTTATTAACAATAACGATAACGTTCATATCGTTTATGGCTTCAAAGAGCTTCTCGTCTTCTTCATTAAGCTCATCCCCGTAGTTTAACACAAAAAGGATGAGATCTGCTTCTTTTAATACTTGGCGTGATCGTTCGACACCAATCCGCTCGACAATATCCTCAGTTTCACGGATTCCTGCCGTATCGATCAACCTTAATGGAACTCCTCTGACATTAACGTATTCTTCAATGACATCCCGGGTCGTACCAGGAACTTCAGTTACGATCGCTTTATTTTCATGCACCAGAGCATTCATTAAAGAGGATTTCCCGACGTTCGGACGCCCGATGATCGCTGTCCCTAGACCTTCGCGCAGAATTTTTCCTTGTCGAGCCGTTTCTAAAAGCTTCGACACCTCATTATGAACCTCTTTTGTTTTTTGTTCCATCATTTCGTGAGACATCTCTTCAACATCATCGTATTCAGGATAATCTATATTCACTTCCACATGAGCTAACGTCTCCAGCAACTTCTGACGTAAATCCTGGATCAATTTCGACAAACGGCCATCCATTTGCTTCAAAGCTACGTTCATTGCTCTGTCGGTTTTTGCTCGAATTAGATCCATTACAGCTTCGGCCTGAGACAGGTCGATTCGTCCATTCATGAAAGCTCTTTTTGTAAATTCCCCTGGTTCAGCAAGACGGGCCCCGCTCGCAAGTACAATTTCAAGCACTCGATTTACAGAGACGAGTCCTCCGTGACAATTGATTTCCACAATGTCTTCTCTTGTAAAAGTTTTCGGTGCTCGCATGACGGAGACCATTACTTCCTCCGCCATTTCTCCCGTTTCAGGGTCGATAATTTTTCCGTAATGCATCGTGTGGGAATCTACCTGAGTCAGATCTTTCCCTTGAAACAGGCTAGCTGAAATAGAGACAGCCTCTGGACCACTCAATCGAACTATAGCGATGGCACCTTCTCCCATCGGGGTCGAAATGGCAGTTATCGTATCGGTTTCCACACGCGCTCACCTCCTTGATTTCCTTAAATTTATCGTTATCCACAAACGTATAATTATAGTAGTCACTAACTTAATAGAATACCACACACCCGTGTGTATTGAAAAGATATCAACATGTTTTTTGCGTGAACCTTCTCTTTCCATTATCCACATGTGAATAACTCTATATTCACTATGCAATAGAAAGAGAAGAACACAAAAAAATACTTCTGCCAAGAGACTGACAGAAGTACTTTCTTTTTGAGTCTTTAGGAAGGACGGATGACCACATGTCTTCTTGGATCACTGCCATCTGAGTCCGTTTCCACTTTTTTATGATTTTGCAAAGCGGTATGAATGATCTTTCTTTCATACGATGGCATTGGCTCAAGTTTGACTTCTCTTCCTGTACGAACTGCTTTTTCCGCTAAACGGCGGGCTAAGTTCTCTAAGGTTTCTTTCCGTCTTCCCCGATAACCTTCCGCATCTAACATCACCGTATAAAATTGATCCGATTCACGATTGACTACAAGCTGAGCCAAGTATTGCAAAGAATTTAATGTTTGTCCGCGTTTTCCAATGAGTATGGCAATTTTCTCGCCTTCTAACTCCATGGAAATATCACGATTGTTTACTTCTGTTTTGACTTGAACAGGAGCACCCATTTGTTCTGCTACTTCTAAGATGAATGATTCGGCATCCTGCACTGGATTTTTCTTAATGGAAACTTTAACGATCGCAGGCTTTGTACCAAAGCCAAGAAACCCTTTTTTTCCTTCATCAATGACATCGACATCGACTTGGTCCTTTGATGATTGCAGTTGTTCTAGTGCTGATTGGACCGCTTCTTCAACTGTAGTTCCAGTAGCAGTTATTTGCTTCACTCGCTTGCTCCTCCCGTCGCATCTTTCATCATAGGTTTACGGATGAAAATGGTTTGAAGAATCATAACGATGTTACCGACAATCCAGTATAGCGCAAGAGCTGATGGGAAGAAGAACGCAAATGTACCGATCATAAGCGGCATGATATAAAGCATCATTTGCATCTGCGGATTTTGTGCTGCTGCTCCGCCTGCCATCATTAGTTTTTGCTGTAGGAATGTCGTTGCAGCCGTTAATATCGCTAAGAACGGATCTGCTGAGCCCAATTCTAACCATAAGAAATTGTGAGTTTCAATTTCCTTTGTTCTCATAATTGCATGATAGAAACCAATTAAAATCGGCATTTGGACAATAATTGGTAAACATCCAGCTAGTGGATTGACTCCATGCTTTTGGAAAAGCTGCATGGTTTCCTGCTGAAGTTTTTGTTGGGTCTGCGCGTCTTTTGAAGAATATTTTTCACGAAGCTCTTTTAATTCAGGCTGAATGTCTTGCATCGCCTTTGAACTTTTCAACTGCTTTACGTTCAACGGCAGCAATAGTACACGGATAATAATCGTAACAATAATAATAGCTAATCCGTAACTTCCACCCGTTACATCAGCGAAATACAACAAAGTCTTTGACAATGGATATACGATATATTCATTCCAAAATCCTGTGCTATCCGAGGTGATATCCTCATTGACCTGGGTACACCCGGATAGGAACGTAAGCACACCTGCCATAGCAAGCAGTGCTATCATCTTATTACGCAACGTTCCTTCCTCCTTAATTGAACACTACTCATTCCATTATTCTATCATTTTTCAACTGCTTCCTGCATTTTCCCTTCACAGTGTAGCATTAATTTTAATAAATTTCTTATATGTTTTGATTCATTTTTTCTTATTCAATAGCTTCGACCTCGATAATACATGGGTCAAGCTTCGTTTCGTTTCATGAAAATTCATTTGATTGGTTGGTTTTCTAGCAATGACGACATAATCATAATGAGGATGGATCTGGTCCTCCAGCTCATGAAAGGCTTGCCTTAAATACCGTTTCACCTGGTTACGAACGACTGCTGGTCCGATTTTCTTGCTGACAGACAAGCCAATTCGAAAATGGTTCTGATCACTTTTCTTTAAGTAATAGAGGACCAGCTGCCTGTTCGCAAACGACTCTCCATGCTTAAACACTTTCTGGAAATCTTCATTTTTCTTAATCCGATAAGCTTTCTTCATGTTAAAGATCCACCCTGCTTAGAAAATCTTCTTAATACTAGAAAAAAGACCACTGATTGTTTTCAGTGGCCTATGCTGATAAAACTTTTCTTCCTTTACTACGGCGGCGTGCTAGAACTTTACGACCGTTCTTAGAACTCATACGCGCACGGAAGCCGTGTACTTTTTTACGCTTACGGTTATTTGGTTGAAATGTGCGTTTCATTATATATACACCTCCTGAGGTAAAATCCTTTAAATACACATCTAAAAGGCAGTCCCGATAATTATAATAAATCCTCGTATTTATGTCAACGTTCTTTTCTTTATCTCCATAGATCGTCACCACAATCCCAAGTCCGTTATATAACAGAAACTGTACTATAACAATGTAGCAAAAAAATAAAAAAGCTTGCATGATTGAGCCGAAATTGCGAACATACACAAGTGCTGTGAATAATTTTTTCGGGACAAAACGACTGTCCACAGCAAATATCGACACGTTAATCACAAAATATAGTGTTGTGGATACCAATTGTCTACAAACTGTTGTGATTGTGGATAAGTTCCCATGAACCATTGCAACTCTAGTTTTTATCTGGTATTATATTTGTGTTTAACCGTGAATTACTTCTGGATCGGTAAAATGTTTTCCACAGATTGTGGATAACGTGTGGACATTTATTAACACGATTGTTTATGCGTTTATACACAGATTTGTGGACAATGAAAATAACAATCTAGAAAACTAGTGAAATCAATATTTATTCATCCACATGATTTGGGAGTATTCGACATTCATACACTTATACAAACCTTATACGAACGCCTTTCGATCCTTTTGCACCGTTCGACAAAGAGAACGAAAGGTTTTTTTGTTTTCCATTCAAAGAGAAAGGGGTGAAATATTTGGAGAACATCCACGAACTCTGGAATAATACGTTGGAGAAAATTAAAGAAAAAATCAGTAAGCCAAGCTTTGAAACTTGGCTGAAGGCGACAAAGGCAGATTCTTTGAGCGAAAACACCCTAACGATTGTAGCTCCAAATGAATTCGCCAGAGATTGGCTAGAAAACCAATATGAAGGGTTGATTACGGAGACCTTATATGAAGTGACAGGGGCTGAATTAACCGCAAGATTCGTTATTCCAGAAACAAAGGAAGAGTCCTTAGATGATGTGAAACTGTCTTCAAAGAAAGTACCTGATGTAAAAAATAACGGTAACGAAGAGTCGCCACAGAGCATGTTGAATTCCAAATATACATTCGACACGTTTGTTATCGGATCAGGCAACCGGTTTGCCCATGCTGCATCTCTCGCAGTGGCTGAAGCGCCGGCGAAAGCCTATAACCCTCTATTCATCTATGGGGGAGTAGGATTAGGAAAAACCCACTTAATGCACGCCATCGGTCACTATGTGCTGGATCATAACCCGAATGCGAAGGTGGTATACCTTTCATCTGAAAAATTCACAAATGAATTCATTAATTCAATCCGTGACAATAAAGCCGTCAATTTCCGTAATAAATACAGAAGTGTAGACGTGCTTCTTATAGATGATATCCAATTCCTTGCAGGAAAAGAACAAACGCAGGAAGAGTTTTTCCATACGTTCAATACCTTGCATGAAGAAAGCAAACAAATCGTCATCTCCAGTGACCGTCCACCAAAAGAGATCCCGACTCTTGAAGATCGTTTACGTTCTCGATTCGAATGGGGATTAATCACGGACATCACACCTCCGGATCTTGAAACAAGAATTGCGATCCTTAGGAAAAAAGCAAAAGCAGAAGGTTTGGATATCCCGAATGAAGTGATGCTCTATATTGCTAATCAAATTGATACCAACATCCGTGAGCTGGAAGGAGCACTCATTCGCGTCGTTGCTTATTCCTCTTTGATTAATCGTGATATCAATGCTTCTTTAGCAGCTGAAGCACTGAAAGATATCATTCCAAGTTCCAAACCTAAAGTGATCACCATTAATGCCATCCAGGAAATGGTTGGTGAAAAATATAATGTAAGACTGGAAGACTTCCCAGCTAAAAAGAGGACAAAATCTGTAGCTTTTCCACGTCAGATTGCGATGTATTTATCTAGAGAACTGACGGACTTTTCCCTGCCAAAAATCGGAGAGGAGTTCGGAGGACGAGATCATACGACCGTCATTCACGCCCATGAAAAAATATCTAAAATGATTGCCAATGATCAGCAGCTCCAAAAAGAACTTGATGAAATAAGAGAGCAGTTGAAGCATTAACTGGATAATGTGTATAACTGAACCACACCCATCAACAGACTGTCCACATGTGGATAAACTTATTTTGATGAGGCTGATGGCGGTTATCCACAAATCCACACCCTATACTATTACTATTACGGTTTTATAATATAAAAATATAATTAATATATGCTCAGTAGGAGGAGTGTATTCATGAAATTTATCATCCAGCGAGATCAATTGATCAATAGCGTACAAAATGTGATGAAGGCCATTTCATCGAGAACGACGATTCCAATTTTGACTGGAATGAAAATTGAAGCGACTGAAGAAGGAATTAAATTGACAGGAAGCGATTCTGATATCTCTATCGAATCTTTTATTCCTCAAGAAGAGGATGGCATTGTTTATGTAGAGAACATTGAGCCAGGTAGTATTGTTCTCCAAGCTAAATATTTCCCTGATATCGTACGTAAGCTTCCTCAGAACACGGTAGAAATCGAAAGTGATAATCACAGAAACGTAACGATCCGCTCTGGCAATGCTGAATTCCACTTGAATGGACAAGATCCAGAGGAATATCCTCAGCTGCCTCAGTTACATACAGAGGACAGCTTTGAAATGCCGATCGATTTATTAAAAAACTTGATTCGTCAAACCGTATTCGCTGTTTCAACTTCTGAAACTAGACCAATCTTGACAGGGGTTCATGTTCGATTGGAAGAAGGAGAGCTTGAGTTTATCGCTACTGATAGTCACCGCCTGGCTTCTCGGAAGATCCCATTGGAACAAACCGAAAATAAAGCACTTCCTTCCGTTGTGATTCCAGGTAAAAGCTTGACCGAATTGAACAAGATTTTGGATGACTCCGAAGATACGATTGAAGTTAGTGTTACGGAAAACCAGGTATTATTTCGAACGAAGCATTTATATTTCTTATCAAGATTGTTGGATGGAAATTATCCTGAAACTTCCCGTCTTATTCCTGAACAAAGTAAGACAATCGTTAAAATCGATACGAAAGAATTGCTTCAGTCTGTTGATCGAGCTTCGCTTCTCGCAAAAGAGAACCGAAATAACGTCGTACGCCTCATAACAAAAGAAAACAACCATTTAGAGATTACAGGGAATTCTCCAGAAGTCGGAAATGTTGTGGAAGATGTTCTCGCTGACGATGTAGATGGAGAGGAATTAAAAATTTCCTTTAGTGCAAAATATATGATGGATGCGTTAAAAGCTGTGGATTATGATCAAGTAAAAGTTGAATTTACAGGAGCGATGCGTCCATTCTTAATCCGTCCTGTGGATGATGAACAAATTTTACAATTGATCTTGCCTGTAAGAACATATTAATTAAAATGTGATTCATAAAAGGGTGCTGTTAGACGATAACGGCACCCTATTTTTTTCTTTTTACTCGTAAAAGGGCTTGGACTTTTCTTACACCTTCATCTTTAGTAAAATAGATAGAAGGTGAATTCATAAAATAGGGTGAATAATTATGAGCGAACGTATTGAAATCTCAACCGAATATATTCCTTTAGGTCAGTTTCTAAAATTGGCGAATGTTGTCGAATCAGGTGGAATGGTAAAGATTTTCCTAAGCGAGTTCGATGTTTTCGTAAATGGCGAGTTAGAAAATCGCAGGGGCCGTAAGCTTTACCTGGGAGATACGGTAGAAATAGAAGAATTCGGCGTATTTGAAGTCGTCCGGGAAGAATAGCCGGAAGGAAATATATGTATATACATGAATTGTCACTGCGATCTTTTCGCAACTATGATCAGCTATCGCTGACATTTGACCATAAGATCAATGTCATTATTGGTGAAAACGCCCAGGGAAAAACCAATTTGATGGAAGCGATCTACGTATTGGCTTTTACCAGATCCCACCGGACACCGCGAGACAAAGAGTTGATACAATGGGATCAAGAGTATGGTAAAATAAAAGGGAGTATCTATAAACGGAATCGTCGTTTTCCTTTAGAAATCATTGTTTCTACTAAGGGGAAAAAAGCGAAGTTAAATCATATTGAACAAAAGCGTCTGAGTGATTACATCGGAGCTTTAAATGTGGTCATGTTTGCACCTGAGGACCTTAACTTAGTCAAAGGGAGTCCTCAGGTGCGTCGTCGGTTTATTGACATGGAAATTGGCCAGATTCAGCCTGCGTATATTTATCACTTAGGACAGTATCAAAAAATACTTCGGCAGCGAAATCATTTATTGAAAGAGCTGCAGCGTAAACCGAATGCAGATCGGACAATGTTAGGCGTCATGACCGATCAGCTGATTGAACATGCCGTCACCATCATTGAACGCCGTTTTAAGTTTATGCAGCTGCTTAGATCTTGGGCTATTCCGATTCATGAAGGCATCAGCCGGCAGCTGGAAAAGCTCGAAATTTCATATGATGCAAGTGTTAAAGTATCAGAGGATATGAATTTGGAAAGAATAAAGAGTATCTATGAGGAAAAATTTTCCGATATTGAAACGAAAGAAATCGAGAGAGGAACGACACTTGCCGGTCCACACAGGGACGACCTTGTGTTTTATGTGAACGGTAAGGACGTACAGACCTATGGTTCCCAGGGCCAGCAGAGAACGACAGCTCTATCTTTGAAACTGGCTGAAATTGAACTGATTCATAGTGAAGTAGGAGAGTATCCGATTCTTCTATTGGACGATGTATTGAGTGAGTTGGATGACTTCAGGCAATCTCATTTACTTCATACGATTCAAGGCAAAGTGCAGACGTTCGTCTCGACGACTAGTATAGATGGAATCGAGCATGAAGCGCTCGAAGAGGCAGAAATTTTTCAGGTTAAGGAAGGAACAATCGAAGTCAAGAAATGAGGTGGCAAATTGTTCATTCATATCGGTGATGATAACGTCATCCAATCGAAAGATGTCGTCGCAATCATTGATCATAGTTTAGTATCCTCTTCTACGATCATAGAGGAAATGATTTTCAACCAAAGAAAAAATAGACAAGTGGTAGAAACAGAAGATAATCAGGCAAAGTCAATCGTGATTACCGAAGATTTCATCTACTTCAGTCCACTTTCTGTATTTACATTGAAGAAACGAGCTAATATGAAGACCACATTAAATAAGCTTGAGGACTTCTCTGAAGAAACAGAAGGCTGAACCGTGATTTTTCGTTAACGTTTTAAAGACAAACCACTTGAGAAATGTAGGTGAGTACCATGAAGGAAGATATAATTCAAGATCAACAGTCCTATGATGAAAGTCAAATACAGGTACTAGAGGGTCTGGAAGCCGTTCGTAAACGACCTGGAATGTACATCGGTTCTACGAACGAGAAAGGATTGCACCACCTGGTATGGGAAATCGTCGATAACAGTATTGATGAAGCAATGGCCGGTTTTTGCGATCATATTCAAGTGACGATCGAAGAAGATAACAGTATTACCGTTATCGATAATGGGCGCGGAATTCCTGTAGGGATTCAGGAAAAAACAGGACGTCCGGCCGTAGAAGTTATTATGACGGTTCTTCACGCTGGAGGTAAATTCGGCGGCGGTGGTTATAAAGTTTCGGGAGGACTACACGGTGTAGGAGCCTCTGTCGTTAACGCCCTGTCTACGAAGCTAGAAGTTTACGTTCACAGAGACGGGAAAGTCCACTATCAAGCTTTTCATCGAGGCGTTCCAGAAGAGGACTTGAAGGTGATCGGAGAAACCGATATTACAGGGACAAGGATTCAATTTAAGCCAGACCCTGAGATTTTCACTGAGACTGAAGAATATAAATTTGAAACGCTGGCCAATCGTCTGCGTGAACTTGCTTTCCTCAATAGAGGATTGACAATTACGATCGAAGATAAACGTACAGAGGAGGAACCCGTCAGTTATTTCTATGAGGGCGGAATCCTTTCTTATGTCGAGCATATGAACCGTACCCGTGAAACGCTGCATGAACCTTTTTTCATTGAAGATGAGCAAGACGAAATCTCGATTGAAATTGCTCTGCAATACAATGATGGCTTCGCAAGCAATATTTATTCCTATGCGAACAACATTCATACGTATGAAGGCGGCACCCATGAGTCCGGTTTTAAAACAGGTTTGACGCGTGTCATTAACGATTACGCACGAAAAAATAACATGTTCAAAGAAACTGACCCCAACTTGACGGGGGATGACGTACGAGAAGGGTTAACAGCGATCATCTCGATCAAACATCCGGACCCTCAGTTTGAGGGGCAAACGAAGACAAAACTCGGAAACAGTGAAGCTAGAACGGTCACTGATAATCTATTTTCTGAAGGTTTTTCGAAGTTTCTATTTGAAAATCCGAACATGGCCAGAAATATTGTTGAAAAAGGTTTGATGGCTTCTAGAGCCCGTATGGCAGCGAAGAAAGCCCGTGAGCTCACTCGTCGTAAAAATGCACTGGAAGTATCGAACTTGCCGGGGAAACTGGCTGACTGTTCTTCCAAAGACGCCAATATTTCAGAGCTCTACATCGTTGAGGGAGACTCTGCCGGCGGGTCCGCGAAACAAGGACGAGACCGTCACTTCCAGGCAATTCTTCCTTTGAGAGGTAAAATTATTAACGTAGAGAAAGCTCGTCTGGATAAAATTTTATCTAACAATGAAGTTCGGGCGATCATTACAGCACTAGGTACAGGAATCGGAGAAGATTTCGATATCTCCAAAGCCCGTTACCATAAGATCGTCATTATGACAGATGCCGATGTCGATGGTGCTCATATCCGTACTCTTTTGTTGACGTTCTTCTATCGCTACATGCGTCCGTTGATCGAGCATGGATATATCTATATCGCTCAGCCGCCTCTTTATAAGATTCAGCAAGGTAAAGCGATCTACTATACGTATAGCGACAAACAGCTCGACCAGATCCTTGGTGAACTTCCGAATTCACCGAAGCCAGGGGTACAGCGTTACAAAGGTCTTGGAGAGATGAATCCAGAGCAGCTTTGGGAAACGACAATGGATCCTGAAACGCGTACACTTCTGCAAGTGAGTCTGGAAGATGCAATTGGTGCAGATGAGACGTTCGATATCCTGATGGGAGATAAAGTAGAACCTCGCCGTAACTTCATTCAAGAAAATGCACAATACGTACAGAACCTAGACGTTTAAATAAATGGTGAAAACAAGTTAGTCAACAATGAATAGGAGAAGAGGGGGATCCCTTTTCTCCTTCCGAGTTGTTATAGGAGGTAAATAGAATGGTGGATCAACCCGAACGCCCACGCGTGCAGGAAGTGAATATTAGTCAAGAAATGCGAACATCTTTCTTAGACTATGCGATGAGTGTCATCGTTGCACGTGCCCTTCCTGATGTGCGTGATGGCTTAAAACCCGTACACCGACGGATTCTGTATGCCATGCATGATTTGGGAATGCATGCCGATAAAGCATATAAGAAATCCGCACGTATTGTCGGGGAAGTAATCGGTAAGTATCACCCGCACGGTGATTCAGCTGTTTACGATACGATGGTGCGTATGGCTCAGGATTTCAACTATCGCTATATGCTCGTTGACGGCCACGGTAACTTCGGTTCTGTGGACGGAGATGCTGCTGCCGCTATGCGTTATACAGAAGCGCGCATGTCAAAGATTTCTATGGAAATTCTGCGTGACATTAACAAAGACACGATCGACTACAACGACAACTACGATGGCACTGAGAAAGAACCGATCGTACTACCGGCTAAATTCCCCAACCTGCTTGTAAACGGAGGTTCAGGAATCGCAGTCGGAATGGCTACGAATATTCCTCCCCACCAGCTTGGGGAAGTCATCGATGCTGTTCTGGCTGTCAGTAAAGATCCTGAGATCACTATTCAGGATTTGATGGAAAATTACATCTATGGTCCTGATTTTCCTACATCAGGTAAAATCCTCGGTTTAAGTGGAATAAGAAAAGCTTATGAAACAGGTAAAGGTTCGATTACTGTCCGTGCAAAAGTGGATATTGAAGAGCAGGCGAATGGAAAAGCTCGACTTATTGTTACCGAACTGCCTTACCAGGTGAACAAAGCCAGACTCGTAGAAAAAATTGCCGAACTCGCTCGGGATAAGAAGATTGATGGCATCACCGATTTGCGGGATGAGTCCGACCGTAACGGCATGCGAGTCGTCATTGAATTACGACGCGACGCAAATCCTAACGTCCTATTGAACAATCTTTACAAAATGACAGCTCTGCAGTCCACATTCGGGATCAATATGCTTGCACTTGTCAATGGCCATCCAAGAGTATTGAACTTGAAGCAGTGTCTCGAATATTATTTAGAGCACCAAAAAGAAGTAATTAAACGCCGGACAGCTTATGAGCTTCGTAAAGCAGAAGCGCGTGCTCACATCCTGGAAGGATTGCGTGTGGCTCTTGATCATTTGGATGAGGTTATTACACTCATTCGTGAATCTCAGACAACTGAGATTGCACGTACAGGATTGATGGAACGTTTCGGGCTTTCTGAAAAGCAGGCTCAGGCGATTCTCGATATGCGTCTTCAGCGTCTAACTGGCTTAGAGCGTGAAAAAATTGAAGATGAATATCAAGATCTTGTTAAGTTGATTGCTGAATTAAAAGCTATTTTAGCCGATGATGAAAAAGTTCTCGAAATTATTCGCGAAGAACTTCTTGATATTAAAGAACGTTATAATGACGAACGTCGTACAGAAATCGTTCTCGGGGGCTCAGACTTCATTGAAGATGAAGACTTGATCCCAGAAGAAACGATCATCGTGACCCTGACCCATCAGGGTTATGTGAAGCGTCTTCCTGCAAGCACATACCGCTCCCAACGAAGAGGCGGCCGCGGCGTCCAGGGAATGGGAACGCATGAGGAAGACTTTGTGGAACACCTGCTTTCCACTTCCACCCATAACACGCTGTTGTTCTTCTCTAACAAAGGGAAGGTGTATAAAGCAAAAGGGTATGAAGTACCAGAATTCAGTCGAACTGCTAAAGGTATTCCGATCATTAATATGCTGAATATCGAGCGAGACGAATGGATCAACGCAGTTATAGCCGTTGAAGACTTCGTTGATGACTGGTACCTTGTCTTTACGACGAAAAACGGGATTACGAAACGTACCACACTTTCTCAATTTGCTAATATCCGTAAAGGCGGCCTCATTGCTCTTGGCTTACGTGAAGATGATGAACTTATTTCTGTTCGTCTGACTGACGGTGCCAAAGACATTATGATCGGTACGCAAAATGGGTATTTGATCCGATTCAATGAAGATCAGATCAGAGCAATGGGACGTACTGCTGCAGGAGTGAAAGGTATTTCCTTGCGTGAAGATGACAAGGTCGTCTCCATGGAAATACTTGATGACTCTCTTCAAGTCCTAACCGTTACAAGTAAAGGTTATGGAAAGCGCACAGCAGCTACGGATTATCGGATCACGAACCGTGGTGGTAAAGGAATCATTACGTGTAACTTGACGGATAAAAACGGTCAAGTTGTAGCTACTAAGGCTGTGAATGGTGAAGAAGACATTATGATCATTACGGCTAGCGGTGTTCTGATCCGGATGCCTGTTGAAAGTATTTCTGAGACAGGACGTAATACTCAAGGCGTGCGTTTGATTCGCCTGGGTGATGGTGAAGAAGTGGCAACTGTGGCTCGAGTTGAGTCTGAAAAAGAAGAGGAAGAACTGATCGAAGAAGCAGTTGAACAAAGTTCTGCTGCGGAAGCGCCACCTGAGGATCCTGAAGTAGAGCAAGACTCTGCTGAAGGTGAATCTGACGAAGAATAATAGTAACGAGTCGTCTGTCAAATCCGGCAGACGGCTTTTTTTATCCATTTAAACCTAATAAAAGGTCGATGAAATTAATCTGTTATTACGTTAAATAGCAGGAGAGTGGAAGACTAGATTCTCGATGTAATTTGGGGTGGAAGGTTTCCGTTACACTAAAGTTGGTGGTTGGAGTTCCGGGAAATGACTCGCTTTCCGTGGGAGTCCGGTGAGCTTCCTCAGGCTTCGCCTTCCGGGATCTCACCATGAACTCTATTCCCACAGGAGTCTCGCCATTTCCCGGAACCCCTTCCAATGGTTTGGAATAACGGAAACATCCTAGAATTGAAAGATGACCGCTTTTTTCACCCTCATTTTCAAGTTTGTAGGTACGCTGCAAAAACCGTTTTATGGGCTTTATTACTGTTATTTGTAGAGTACTCTTATGTTATAGGAATCCATAGTTCCGTTTAAAATTAGACGTCCTCAGTTCCTGGTTGTAAGATGGGCCGTTCAACACAGAATCGAAAGGTTGACGGGGGAACAGCGAGACTCCCGCGGGAGAAGGAGCTAGGCGAGACCCCACAAGGAGCACAGCGACTGAGAAGGCTTGCCAGTTCCCCCGCAGGAAAGCGAGTTGTTCCCACGCCAAACTAACTCTTATATCGAAACGGCCCCACCAGGATGGTTATTGAATCTGCAGGGGAGAAGAAATTACGTGGATGAGAATTGCTGTTTTAGCCAATCAGAAATGAGTTCTGGAATTTGCTCTGAAGCCGCCTGCAAGAATTGGACGATGAAGACGTAATCTTCTCGGTCTCTCATTTGCTGCATTTCTCCCCACCATTCCCCTTCATACCTTACGAGCATACTCAAATTATAAAGCACCGCAAAATAGGCAAGCAGCGGTGGCCATTTTTCTTCTATCGCTCTTTCTTTTTCAGGCTTGAATTGATACATGGAACCCATAGGTTCCAATGGATAAAGAAGTTCATCCATTGATATTTTTTCTTTAGATGAAGAGAAGCTGAATAAATGCTGTGAAGCATAGGGAAACAGACCGTGTGGCTGAATCCTTACATCGTCTTCTAAGAACCGATAGTGCTGCTTTTTTCTTTTTCTTGTAGATAATCCGTGCGCAAGCACTTTTGCTGTCGCTGGGTAACCGGGATCAACGGTTAAAATCAAGCTTTTTAAATAATGGTTCAATCCGTAATAGTAGAGAAGCGGCTGAACACTGAGCGGCGTTCGTTCAGCAGTCGTCCAATAATCGCTTCCCATATTCAGTCCATACATGAATCGTTCAGCATTGTGAAAGGCATGGTGATCGGCTTTTGGATGCTCGATTTTTTCATAACAAGCAGAAAGGAAAGGTCTTGTATGGGCAGTCACTTGTAAGTATGTAAGGATAGGATCTGTGTTTTTCATAAGCTCTCTCCTTTCTTTCTTGTCCAGTTGGAAATGCTTGTGCTTTCAATCGAAATTTGTGATGACTGGCAAATTTTTTTAGGTTGAAAAACCACTATCATTGTCGTATTGTAAATAACAATAAGTACTTGTGTTACGTATTACCCACTTATTTTACCCACCTTTAGCCAAACTATTTTAAGAAAAAGGAGAGATCAAGCATGCGTGAGGATAAGTTTACAAAAGAAGGATTAACATTTGATGATGTCCTTTTATTGCCGGCAAAATCGGACGTACTGCCTCGAGATGTATCGCTAGCTACAGAACTAAGCCCGACGTTGAAGTTGAATATGCCAATTATCAGTGCGGGTATGGATACAGTAACTGAGGCGAGCATGGCGATCGGAATGGCCCGTCAAGGAGGCCTTGGCGTCATCCACAAAAATATGTCAATTGAAGAACAAGCCGAGCACGTCGATCGTGTCAAACGCTCTGAAAGTGGTGTCATTACTAATCCATTCTTCTTGACTCCAGAGCATCAGGTATTCGATGCCGAACATCTGATGGGAAAATTCCGTATATCTGGGGTACCGATTGTAAACAACGTAGAGGAACAAAAGCTTGTTGGGATCATTACGAACCGTGATCTTCGTTTCATCGAGGATTATTCCATTCAAATCAGCGATGTGATGACGAGCGAGGACCTTGTGACCGCTCCTGTAGGTACGACTTTGGATGAAGCAGAGAAAATTTTGCAGAAATACAAGATTGAAAAGCTTCCAATGGTTGATAGTCAAGGAATTCTTAAAGGACTTATTACGATCAAAGATATCGAAAAAGTCATTGAATTCCCTCACTCAGCTAAAGATGAGCAAGGACGCTTGCTCTGTGCGGCTGCCGTTGGGGTAACAGCTGATGCAATGACTCGCATTGATAAACTTGTTGAGGCGGGTGTTGATGCGCTTGTTGTCGATACGGCTCACGGCCATTCCCAAGGAGTCATCGAGCAAGTGAAGCGTATTCGTGCGAAATATCCTGAGATTAATATCATTGCAGGAAACGTGGCTACAGCTGAAGCTACGCGTGAATTGATTGAAGCTGGCACGGACGTTGTAAAAGTGGGAATCGGTCCTGGATCTATATGCACGACTCGTGTCGTTGCTGGTGTAGGTGTCCCTCAAATCACTGCCGTTTATGATTGCGCAAGAGAAGCAGAAAAATATAACAAACCAGTTATTGCTGATGGAGGAATCAAGTACTCTGGAGACATCGTCAAAGCCCTTGCAGCAGGTGGGCATGCGGTTATGCTAGGCAGCCTTCTTGCTGGTGTGACAGAAAGTCCTGGAGAAACAGAAATCTTCCAAGGACGTCGTTTCAAAGTTTATCGAGGAATGGGATCCGTTGGGGCAATGGAATCTGGATCTAAAGATCGTTATTTCCAAAGTGAACAAGAATCCAAGAAGCTCGTACCAGAAGGAATTGAAGGCCGTATGCCTTACAAAGGCCCTCTTGCCGACAGCATTCATCAGCTGCTTGGTGGATTGCGTTCAGGAATGGGATATTGCGGTACAGAGACTATTGATGCATTAAGAAAAGATGCGAAGTTCACCAGAATCACAGGAGCAGGATTACGTGAAAGTCACCCTCATGACGTTCAGATCACGAAAGAATCACCAAACTACTCCATTTGACCTGGTAAATAGTTGCTAGACAGGGACTTTTCCCTGTCTATTTTTTTGTTTAGGCATGTGATAAAATAACAAAGATGCATATTTTAAGGGTGGGGGTCGAGAAAGTTGATACAAAGATTCAAAGCATCACTGGCCATTACATTGGCAATTATTATGACGATGACCGGAGCTTTTGCAATTCCTAAACATACATATGCGGCTACGGTTGATTTAGAGGCGAAATCAGCCATTTTGGTAGACGCTGAAACGGGGAAGGTATTATTTGAGAAAGAAGCAGATTTAACCTTGCCTCCTGCGAGTATGACGAAGATGATGACAGAGTACTTAGTACTTGAAGCGATAAAAGAAGGGTCAATTAGTTGGGATACAACGACCCAGATCAGTGAATATGCTTATGAGATCTCAGCCAACCCTGAATTTTCAGGCGTAGGCTTAAAGATGGATAAAGATTACACCGTTCGCGAACTTTATACGGCGATGGCGGTTAATTCTGATAATGCAACGACCATTACGCTTGCAGAATTAATTGCTGGGTCTGAAAGTGAATTTGTGAAAATGATGAACGAGAAAGCTAAGGAAATGGGATTGCCGGATTATGAATTCGTTAATTCTACTGGGCTTAATAATTCTCACTTAGGGGATAACTATCCAGAAGGAACAGAGCCGGATGCAACAAACATGCTTTCTGCAAGGTCTGCTGCATTGCTCGCTTACCACTTGATCAATGATTACCCAGAGGCTCTGGACTTCTCCAGCAAGCCTACCGCAGAATTCGATGGACAAACCGTAACAAACTGGAACTGGATGATTCCAAACATGCCTGGCCACCTTGCTGCTTTTGGCTATGAAGGTGTAGACGGACTGAAAACAGGATACACGGAGCTTGCAGGTAATACGTTTACCGGCACTGCAAAACAGGATGGACAACGGTTGATTGCTGTTGTCATGAAGACTGATTCAAGGGAATCTCGTTTCCGACAGACTGCAAAACTTTTTGACTACGGTTTTCAGCATTTCGAGAGAAAACAATTATTTGATGCTGGCTACCAGCTTAAAGACGAGTCTGAGTTTGAGGTAACGAAAGGAAAAGAAGACACCGTTGAAGTCGAAACGAAGGAAGCTCTTCAAACACTTGTGAAAAACGGAGAAGAAGAGCAGTATTCCATTAAATATAATGTTGACAAGGATCAGTTGAATGAGGACGGAAAACTAGAGGCGCCTGTTGAAAAAGGTCAAAAGGTCGGAACTGCTGAGCTCGTTTATAGTGGTGAGGAATCTTCTGGAAATATCCTTCCTGATAGAAATTCTACGACAGTTGATTTAGTAACAACTTCCGCCGTAGAAAAGTCGAATTGGTTTATGTTAATGATAGGTGGTATCGGTGACTTTTTTGCTGATGTATTTACTGGTGCTGTCGATATGGTTAAAGGCTGGTTTTAATTAGAAAAGCCAATTTAAAGAGTAGGATTTGAGGCTTGTTTGCGTTACAATAGAGGATAAGAATCTATGATTCACGATCATTCAATGATAGATCGATATAGCTGAACAGGGAGGAATATATCATGTCACAAACAGGTACGGATCGCGTAAAACGCGGTATGGCCGAAATGCAAAAAGGTGGCGTCATCATGGACGTCGTAAATGCTGAGCAAGCTAAAATCGCTGAAGAAGCGGGTGCTGTAGCCGTAATGGCTCTGGAACGCGTCCCAGCGGATATTCGTGCAGCTGGCGGAGTCGCTCGTATGGCGGACCCGACCATCGTCGAAGAGGTTATGAATGCTGTATCTATTCCAGTCATGGCAAAAGCACGTATTGGGCATATTACAGAAGCTCGAGTGCTTGAAGCTATGGGCGTTGATTATATCGACGAAAGTGAAGTGCTGACACCAGCTGATGAAATTTACCACATTAAAAAAGATGAGTACACTGTACCATTCGTATGTGGATGTCGTGATCTTGGTGAAGCAACTCGCCGTATCCGTGAAGGAGCTTCTATGCTTCGCACAAAAGGTGAACCAGGTACAGGAAACATCGTTGAAGCTGTAAGTCACATGCGTAAAGTTCAGTCTCAAATCCGTCACCTTCGTGGACTTTCCGAAGATGAAATCATGGTTTATGCGAAAGAAAACGGTGCTCCATTTGATTTATTGATGGAAATTCGTGAAGAAGGCCGTCTTCCTGTCGTAAACTTCGCTGCAGGCGGAATCGCTACTCCAGCTGACGCATCTCTTATGATGCAGCTTGGTGCAGACGGAGTATTTGTTGGATCTGGAATCTTCAAATCCAACAACCCTGAAAAATTCGCACGTGCAATCGTAGAAGCAACGACTCATTACGACGATTACAAACTAATTGGTGAACTATCCAAAGGTCTTGGAACAGCTATGAAGGGTATGGAAATGTCTACACTTACAGCTGACCAACGCATGCAAGATAGAAGTCAATAATAATTAAGTGTGGAGGCGACTGTTCAGCGACAGTCGTCCTAAGTTTGAAACAAAAAGGAGACATGCATCATGACTACTATCGGTGTATTAGGACTTCAAGGAGCCTTTCGTGAGCATGTTCGTTCTGTAGAAGCTACAGGTGCCGAAGCCGTTGTAGTGAAAAAGAAAGAACAGCTGGATGAAATTGACGGTCTAATCATTCCAGGTGGCGAAAGTACAACCATTCGCCGTCTTATTGATAAATACGATTTTCTTGAACCCATTCGTCAATTCGGAATTCAAGGAAAACCAATTTTCGGTACATGTGCCGGCTTGATTTTGCTTGCTTCTGAAATTGATGGCTCCTATGATGTACATTTAGGAGTCATGGATATCAAAGTCCGCCGAAATGCTTTTGGGCGTCAGCGTGAAAGCTTTGAGGCAGATCTAGATATTAAAGGGGTAGCAGAAGGTTATAATGCTGTGTTCATCCGAGCTCCATATATCGAGGGTGTGGGTGAAGAAACTGAAGTGCTGGCAACTTACAATGGTCATATCGTGGCTGCTCAGCAAGGGCACTATTTGGCTTGTTCCTTCCATCCTGAATTGACGGATGATCATCGTTTGACAGCTCATTTTGTTCAAATGGTAGAAGAATCCAAAAAAACACTTGCATTATAAATCATTTTCAGCTAATCTTATGTAACACAATCACTAATCATTAACGCGATGATAGGAAATAGTAGCGTGAACCTCTTTTCTTAGAGAGTCAGTGTGTGGTGGGAACTGACAAAAGAGACGCGTGAATCCATCCTTGAGTGCCCGACTGAAACCAATCAGTACGTTGGGCCGGCCCTCACCGTTATGAGTAAAGCCGGAAGATCGGTTTGTCGATCTTCAACCTGGGTGGTATCGCGGGAAGCTATAAAGCCAAAGCTCTCGTCCCTTTTCTAAAGGGACGGGAGTTTTTTATTTTATATACACAATAAAAGGAGGATATAGCCATGTTGGACATGAAATATTTACGTCAGAATTTTGATGAAGTCAAAGAAAAATTGAAAAATCGAGGAGAAGATCTCTCTGATTTAGATACTTTTGGTGATCTTGATGTTCGCCGCCGTGAATTGATCAAGGAAACGGAAGAACTGAAAGCCCGTCGTAATGAGGTATCTAAAGAAATTTCTCAGCTGAAAAAAGCAAAAGAAGATGCAGATGATAAAATTAAAGAGATGCGTGAGGTCGGCGATCGTATCAAAACGCTGGATACAGAGCTAAAAGAAGTGGAAGAAAAATTAGAAACGATGCTTTTATCTATTCCAAACATTCCGCATGAAAGTGTCCCTGTAGGGGAAGATGAAGACGATAATATTGAAGCAAGAACATGGGGAGAAGCCCCTAATTTTGATTTCGAAACGAAAGCACATTGGGATGTAGCTGCTGATTTAGACATTTTAGATTTCGAACGTGCATCTAAGGTAACCGGAAGCCGTTTTGTCTTCTATAAAGGCCTTGGAGCCCGTCTAGAGCGTGCTCTGCTGAACTTCATGATGGACCTTCACGCGGATGAACACGGCTATCAGGAAATGCTTCCTCCGCAAATGGTGAATCGCACGTCTATGACAGGAACAGGTCAGCTGCCTAAGTTCGAAGAGGATGCCTTTAAGATTGAAGGATGGGATTACTTCTTAGTTCCGACAGCAGAAGTACCAGTTACGAACTTCCATCGTGAGGAAATCCTATCTGCTGAAGAGTTGCCACAGAAATTCGTAGCCTTCAGCACCAATTTCCGTTCTGAAGCCGGTTCTGCAGGAAGAGATACGCGAGGTCTCATCCGCCAACACCAATTCAATAAAGTTGAACTCGTTCAGCTTGCGAAACCAGAAGAATCTTATGACGTTCTAGAAGAATTGACAGGGCATGCAGAAAAAGTTCTTCAATTACTCAAATTGCCTTATCGTGTCATGAGCATGTGCACAGGCGACCTAGGTTTTACAGCAGCGAAGAAATACGATATAGAAGTTTGGATTCCAAGCCAGGATACATTCCGTGAAATCAGCTCTTGCTCTAACTTTGAAGACTTTCAGGCACGTCGTGCTGGCATTCGCTTCCGCCGTGAGGAAAAAGGAAAGCCTGAATTTGTTCATACGTTGAATGGCTCTGGATTAGCAATCGGACGTACAGTTGCAGCAATCCTGGAAAATTATCAGCAGGAAGATGGATCTGTAATCGTACCGGAGGTCTTACGTCCGTATATGGGTGGAAAAGAAGTCATTAAATAATGTATTAAAAAGGAACCTGCTTAGGTTCCTTTTTTATGCTTCTCGAATCCTGTTAAGATTCTATCCCACGGATTGACTTCAAGTTTGAGGATTAGTATAATAACGGAGTGGCAATGGTGAGCCAGTCACTTTGTAGATTTTTTTATAAAAAATCTTTTATTTTATTGACGGATGAACATCACCATGATATTATATTCATTGTCGGTCACACGGAGGAGTACCCAAGTCCGGCTGAAGGGAGCGGTCTTGAAAACCGCCAGGAGGTTTGCGCCTCGCGGGGGTTCGAATCCCTCCTCCTCCGCCATTTAATTTCAACAATAGCGCATAAATATTGGAGATTTAATAGAACAGAAATCGTTACGTTAAGTAACGATTTTTTTTATCTACAAAACCCTCATTCGCTTAAGTTGATAAGGGTTTTGTAGATTAAACCGTCCCTATCGATCTGGATTTAATATTTAAGATCGTAAAGAATTAAAGAACGAAAATTTTTTTATCAACGGTCTCTTTACAAAACTAGAAAGATGATGAAAGAGGAATTCCTCCACGGAGGGATTCCTCTTTTTTATTGGTTTTACTATATAGTTACGAATCGACCTTACACAGATGCCTGGTTAGATGAAGGATTAACAGAGTTTACAACGGCACTTTATTTAACTGAGAAATATAATGAATCAAGAGCCTTCAGTTTTTCTAATCATTTTCTAGAATACAATGAAACAAGTAATATCGTTAACGGAAGTATCGATTATCTGGGGAACTATTATGTGCCTACGGTGTATGGGCGATCTCCTATGAAGATGTGGGAATTCTTTGAAGAGAAAGGGACAAAAGAAGCTTTAGCCTTCATGTCGGAGTACTATCAAGACCATCGATTTGAGAAAGTCACGACGAAAGAATTTGCGCAATACTTTGAAGACTATTTTGAAGGTGAACAATCAGAATTTCTAAGCTCCTGGCTCGACTATTAATAGTTTCTATTCACGCACAAATCATAGATAATGGAATAGGAAGATATATGAAGGGGGTAAACCATGAAAATTATTGTATTCGGTGCCACTGGAGGCACAGGGAAAGAATTCGTTAAACAAGCGTTGGAAGCAGGACATTACGTCACCGCTTTTGTCCGTACCCCTTCCAAATTGTCAGTAGACCATGAGCGGCTAAATATGATTCATGGTGATGCACTCAATAAAAATGATGTAGATCAAGCTATAGAAGGACATGAGGCTGTTGTTTCCTGTTTGGGTGCAGCAGGATTGAAGCCTTCAACCGTTTTAGAGGAAATGCTCCAGAACATCGTGCTCGCGATGCAAAAACACGGACTAAGAAGAATTCTTTATGTGGCCTCCGCAGGCATATATAAGGAGATTCCTGGATTTCTTGGCTGGATGTCTCAGCGCATATTAAAAAATGTGTTAGAAGACCATAGAAGAGCTGTCAATACGATTATAGCTGCTGAGTTAAACTATACAATCGCACGCCCAATGCGGTTAGATGATGGAGAAGTGACGAAAGAGTATCGCTCCACAGAAGGTGTTATACCCGAAAAAGGCAAACGAATCAACCGGGGTGACGTTGCCCACTTCTTACTTACTGCTTTAGAAGAAGAAAAATGGATGCGAGAAACGGTTGGCCTCGCGAACTAATGAGATAAAGAGAGGAAGATTTTTTGGGATACGTTGAAGATTTACGTGCGCTCGTCGGTCATCGGCCGTTGATATTTGTCGGTTCTGTGGTCATTGTTGTCGATGATCAGGACAGGGTTTTGCTGCAGCAGCGGAGGTCTCCGCATGGAGTTTGGGGGCTTCCAGGCGGTCTGATGGAATTAGGGGAAAGTACAGAAGAAGTCGCTCAACGGGAAGTCTACGAGGAGTCTGGTTTAACTGTAGATAATCTTAAGTTACTGAACGTTTATTCTGGAAAAGATCAATTTATAAGAGCAGAAAACGGTGATGAATTTTACGTGGTGACAACAGCTTATTATACTCGATCTTTTTCAGGCGATATGAACGTAGACCCAGATGAATCACTCCAATTCCAGTTTATTTCTACAGATAAACTCCCTGATCAAATGATTGGAAGTCATAGGGCGATGCTAAAAGAATATATGCAAAGTAAAAACCGTAAAAATTAAAAAAATCCTGCAGAAACCAATGTTCTGCAGGATTTTTTTAATAAATTAAGTTAGTAGATGGCTGGAGCGCCACTTACGAGATTGCTGGATAAAGTGGCCGATTTTTTCTAAAATCGGCTCGATGCTTTCTTCGTCGTTCAGCACGTCATAGTCTGCAATATTCAATCGAAGGACTGGACATGAATTGAAATTATCAATCCAGTTTTCATAGCGATTAAACATCTCTTCCCAATACTCAATTGGGGTTTCTTGTTCCATAGGACGGCCGCGTTCTTTAATGCGGCTGACGATATCATCAAAAGAACCTTCTAAGTAGATAAGCAAGTCAGGATGCGGGAAATAAGGCGTCATAACCATCGCATCAAACAAGTTACGATACGTTTCGTAATCCGTTTCAGACATCGTTCCTTTTTCATAATGCATACGGGCAAAGATGCCTGTATCTTCATAGATAGAACGGTCCTGGATAAATCCTCCACCGTATTCAAAGATTTTCTTTTGTTCTTTAAATCGTTCTGCTAAAAAATATATTTGTAAATGGAAGCTCCAACGCTCGAAGTCTTGATAAAACTTATCTAAGTACGGGTTGGTATCCACTTTCTCTAAAGAAGTACGGAAATTCAGTGCCTGCGCCAGGGCATTCGTCATAGTCGATTTACCGACTCCGACTGTTCCTGCAATCGTGATCACACTGTCATGGGGAATTCCGAAGCGTTCACGTGCGTTCATTTGATAACTTCTCCTTTATTTAAATGTTGCTCGACTTGATCAACAATATAATTCAAATCTTCTTGATGTTTAACAAAATCCAAATGATCCCCGTTCAAGCGTATAATAGGAACCTCAGGATGTGTCGCTTCAAAATGATTCATAAAGTCCTCATAGTCTTGAGATAATTGTTCCAAATAGGAGGGCTGAATATTAGCCTCAACATCGCGATTTCTCATCCGAATACGTTCAAGTAAGGTATCTAGGCTTGCATGTAGATAAACGATGATGTTTGGTCGGGGCATATCGTTTGTCATTATATCAAAAATCTGAGAGTACTTATTGAACTGATCTTCTCTTAACGTTCGACGTGCGAAGATCATGTTTTTGGAAATGTGATAATCGGCAACAACAGGCTTTTCTAACTTCAAATACTTACGCTCGATATCTTCCAGTTGTTTGTAACGATTACACAAGAAGAACATTTCCGTCTGGAAACTCCATTCTTCAATATTATCGTAAAACTTGCCTAAAAACGGGTTCTCCTCAACGATTTCCTTCAGCAAATGAAAATCAAACTGGGAGGCGAGCTTTTTAGACAGAGACGTTTTCCCTACCCCAATGGGCCCTTCAACAGCGATGAAAGGTATTTGTCCCATCTCTTCTCCTCCTTAAAGACTCAAGTAAACGTGCACCTTTGATTAAAGTTTATAAAAATATAATTCATTTATGATGTCAGTGGGTGCTGTTAATAACAATAAAACACAAAGTTCGATACGTTTAGACAGACAAATAACATTTTATCATATACAAAGAGAGTAAGTAACATAAATAGGTTAATTTAGGAGAGAAATTGCTTTTCAACACGCGTGTTGTTTTGTATAATATTCTACGTACGCTTTTAGCCCCCGTAGCTCAGGGGATAGAGCATCGGTTTCCTAAACCGTGTGTCGCAGGTTCGAATCCTGCCGGGGGCGTTAACAGATATAGTGTCGAAGAGTGGGAGCCTAAAACTCTCACTCTTTTTTTACTTCAGAAGATCATAAATTATACATATTCATACGTCCTCTTTCGTTTTCTTGTGATTTTCACAGAATTACTGAAGAGGATTTTTTATTTTTCACTGAAAAGAAGATACTTTTACCAAAGAAATGAAGCTTGACCCTAGTTTAATGAACTTTTAACGAAAAATGTCAATTTTTTTGTGAAATTATAAACTATCTATGAATTCATCTCGTCTAAACAGAAATACCTGAATCTTTCGTAGGGTATAAATAGCGTACACGATTGATGGGGGATGAACAACAAACGGAATCAGAAAAAGAGAGTTAAAAATACAATGTCTACAAAAATATTAGAGAATAACAGCTAAAATCGAAAGGAATGGTAAGTTTGATTTTATTTAAATGGTTGATGCTAGTAATCGGAGGTTCTGTTTTTTTACTTGGTGGAATTTTTTTATTCCTAATATTTTCGGATATTAATAAACAACAGCAGGAAGCACAAGAACAGGAAAAAGCACAAAAGCAATTTGAAGAGAAAGTTGAAGCAGCCTCTCTTGACGAGGAGAACCTTCCGACGGAATCCTTGTTCCAAGATATGCTTCACCAAATGTCGCACCAAAAGGTGAAATCAGATAAAAAATGAGCTGGGCATTTACAGTTAACAGTGGATGGGGTAGCTGAAATGCAAGCTGTATTAAATGAAATTGAAGGAACACCAAAAGAATACGAACATCTTAATTTCTACCAGTAGGTATTGAAAGAATGGGGGAACTTTGAAAACGCGGTTGAAGTTCATAATACCATTTGGGAATGGAAAGGCGGAAATGTAGGAAAAGCAACTAGGCTTATAAGTACTGCAGAAGAGCAGCAATATATCGAAACTCATTTTGAATAACTGTCCGTAAGCCCGTATCTCATAGCGATATGCCGCCTGTTTCTCAAAGATTTGCTTAATGTATCGCTTGTATTGCCGGGCGATCTACACCCAGCGTCTGCAGTTTGGACACTGTTGTCCGTGCTTTTGCCGCTTCATTATGGTTTCACAATGATGGCACTTCACCATCCCAGTCCTTTTGGTTAAATAAGCGGTACGACTTAAAAAAGCCTCTCTGCTTGCTCTCATATATCTAATAGAGATGATAATTACCAGCGCTATCCCTGCTAACGAGATGAACATGGCCATACAACCACTCCTTTATCTACGTTTTATAGAGATACGAATAGATAAAAGAACTAGTTTCAATAAAATGGTAATTAAAATACTTACATCTTAAGAAAAGAGGCATATCGCAGGCCGATATGCCTCTTTATTCATTTACGACCCGCCCTTTATGCATATAGATGATACGATCCCCCAGGTTTTTAGCTTCGTGCTCATCATGGGTTACCATAACGATCGGAATCTTCCACATCTCATGCAGCCGTTTTAATTCCTGGTGACATTCTTCTCTTGTTTTTGTATCTAAAGAAGAGAATGGTTCATCCAGAAGCAAAAGGTCGGGCTCAGTGGCTAAAGCACGCACTAAAGCTACACGTTGTTTTTCTCCGCCTGAAATTTGTCGAGGGTATTTATTCAAGAGGTGTTCAATACCTACCACACGTGTCAGCTGTTTTGTTAATTCCTTATCAGTAGCTCCGTATTCAATGTTCCTCTTTACATTCATATGTGGAAAGAGTGCATAGTCTTGAAACAGGTATCCAATCTGACGCTTCTGCACGGGAACAGGCTTTACATTCGCGGTATAAATGATCCTGTCTTTCAACTGTATTCGCCCTTGATCAGGATTGGTAAGCCCGGCGATACAATTCAATATCGTCGTTTTACCCGAACCGGATGGGCCAAATAGGATGACGATTTCATTGTCTACGTTCAGTTGAATGTCTAGTTGAAAGTGAGCCAGTTGTTTTTGGATGTTGACTTCTAGCATATAACTGCCTCCATACGTTTAGTCTCTTTGATAGGGTAATATTCTTCTTTTCGTCCACCAATTGAGCCATAACACCGAGCTGAACCCAAGACATAGAATGACAATTACCCACATTTTGGCTTGTTCCATTCGTCCGGCTTCTACAGCAAAGTAAATAGCGAGGGGAATGGTGTCGGTTTCTCCTGGAATATAGCCGGCAATCATAAGTGTTGCTCCGAATTCACCTAGTGCGCGGGCGAATGTTAAGACTAACCCCGCCAGCAGCCCTGGCCAGGCAAGAGGAAGCGATATCGTGAAAAAGACTTTAAGCTTTGAAGCCCCCATGGTTAACGCTGCATTTTCGATGTTAGGATCGTAATTTTGAAAGGCGGCTGATGCACTTTGATACATTAAGGGAAAGGAGACAACAATGGCAGCAATGACAGCGCCTGTCCACGTGAAAACCACTTGAATGTCAAACCAATTAAGCAGCCACTTGCCTATCCACCCATTTTTACCAAACAGATAGAGCAGTCCGAAGCCCACCACTGTCGGAGGTAAAACCAATGGAAGTAATAGGATCGATTCAACGATACTTTTCCCGGGAAATAATTTACGAGAAATAAGCCTTGATAGAATGATTCCTCCTATGAAAACGATGATAGTAGCAATCGTGGCTATTTTAAGAGAAAGCCATAAAGGAGAAGCGTTCATCATTGATCATCCACTTTCTGAAACCCATAGTTGTGAAGGATTTTTTGTGACGGTTCACTCAATAAATAGGAAAGAAACGATTTGGCTTCTTTTTTCTGGTCGCTAGTTGATAGGATGGCAGCAGGATAAATAATCGGTTTATGCCATTTTGGGTCTAAGGTAGACAGAATGGATATATGCTCTGAGATCTGCGCGTCACTTGCATAGACAAATCCATACCCAACATTTCCTGATTTGACATAAGCCAGTACTTGTCTCACATCACTAGAAAAGACAAGCTGGCTTTGGATTTTCCCCCAAACTTGAATCGTTTGGAGTGCTTGTTTCGTATATGTACCAGCAGGCACACTTTCTGGATCTCCAATAGCCAGCTGTTGGTCAGTGGACCAGGATGGCAGCTCTTCTAGTGGACCCTGCTGTTCTTTTCCTTTTGCACCGATCAGTACGATACGATTGGATGTAAGATCAGTCCGGGAATCGGGTTCGACAAGATTTTTATTCACTAACTTATTCATCCATGCCTGATTAGCTGACAAGTAGAGGTCTACAGGTGCTCCTTGCTCGATTTGCTGAGCTAATTTTCCTGATCCTGCAAAATTCATTCTAATGGTAACGTTATGTGTTTCTTCATATGTATTAGCAATTTCTTGAATGGCATCCGTTAAGCTTGCTGCAGCTGATATGGTCAGTGTGGTTTTTGGTTCAGGTTCTGAGGCGCAGCCAAATAGGAATAGAACGAATAATAAAATAGGTATTGTTTTTTTAATCATTTTTCAGTCCTCGGTTATAAGTGTTAATCATTATTATAACGCCACATAAAAATTTTGACGAATCATTCTGCCTACTCTAAAAAAGAAAGGATCATCGTTATGAAAATGCAAATCCTCATTGGCTTAGTTTTAGCTTTACTGTTGACTCAGCTTCCGATTGCAGGGAAATATTTCGCTATATTGAACACGATGATTCACGAAAGCGGACATTCCTTGATGGCGTTATTAACAGGAGGGGAAGTAAGGAGAATATCTCTGCTTCCGAACACATCGGGTACAACGATGACCGGTCATTCTTCTTGGATCAGCCACGTACTAACCAGCATGGCAGGTTATGTATTTGCATCATTTTTTTCGTTTTTGTTTTTCTATCTTATTGTTAAAGGCCAATACAAATGGATGATTTATATATTGTTAGCTTTCTTGGCCATCAACCTTATTTTTTGGGTGAGAAATGTGTATGGATTGTTTTGGATCGTTACGTTCGGAGCAGGTTTTATATGGTTATTGAGGAGTGGAAACCAAACGTTGATCCAGTACGTATTAATTTTCTTAGCCTCATTAGTCTTCGTCGAAGCTCTCACGAGTGCTTTTGAAATCATGTGGGTCAGCTTTGTTTCCCCGTTACAAGCAGGAGATGCCGCAAATTTAGCACGCGCGACTAAATTCATACCGTCCCCGATTTGGGGAATCGCATTTTTCGCTCAAGCTTTATACTTTGCCTGGCTTACTCTCCGTCGAGTTTTTTTATAAAAAAATAAAAAACTCCGCTCCTGCCCTGCCTAACCTTTTGAAAGTGAATAAGGTAGTAAAGTAAGCAAGAGAGGAGGTAGGCAAATGAGCTACGGATATGGCGGAGGTTTCGCGCTATTAGTTGTCTTGTTCATCCTATTGATCATCATCGGTGCATCTTTTGTAGGTGGCCGCGGATACGGTTATTAATTATAAAAGTTGAAAGCGGTATCCCCGCTTTCTTACATAAAATTAGTTTTTATAGAATGATTTCAGGGTATTGGAAAAAAAGACTATAGTGTACGGAGGATTGGTATTATGGATTTAAAAGAGCGCTTAATTACACACGGGTATGATCATATTGACATCCTGATCATTGATGAGGAAGCAAATCAAACGACTATACCCGATATTACTCTGCATAAAGTCAATGACTTGGAGTATAAGCTCTACCTCGATCCTGAATCGTTAAACTATCACTTGAACGAAGAAGATCCTTACTTTGCAGCTGAACAGAAAAGTGAAGAAGGCGGAATGAAAAAAATTAAAGGTTTTGTATTAGAGTGGTAAAAAAGGAGTCCTTATTGAAAGGACTTTTTTTAATCTTTCTTTTTCTTCTTCCGTTCCCTCCGATCGACAATACCGCCTGTGATTAGAAGGAGTCCTGATACGAAGAGCAGTCCAGATATCATAGGGTTTTGAATGGATATATACAGAATAATAGAGGCGATGAGGTTACATAAGCCAATTACCCCTAAAATCCAAAGCATTTGATTTTGTTCCTTCATCGTATCTCCTTCTTTCTCATTCGGGTTATTACTGCTTTTCCCTTGTTGGCAAAAGATTAACCGACTCTTTGGTTTATGATAGATTCGATGGTGGAAAGAGTGTCATAAATCATTTTAGGAGGAATTTTCTTGAAGGAACATCAACTCTATATTAATGGTGAATATACAGAATCAACCGGAAACGAATGGATAGATATTATGAATCCAGCGACAGAAGAAGTCATTTCAAAAACGCCAAAAGGGACAAAAGAGGATGTAGACCGTGCAGTCCAGGCAGCGCTGGACGCCCAGAAAGGCTGGGAGTTGACTCCAAACATCGAGCGAGGAAAAATTGTGCGTCAGTTAGGAGATCGAATTGAAGAGAATCGGGCCACCTTCATCGACCTTTTGCAAGAAGAACAAGGAAAAGACTACGAGCTTGCGAGCGGTGAAGTTGATCTAGCTATCGATTATTTCCGCTACATGTCCGAATGGGCTCGCCGGATTGAAGGGGAAATCGTTCCCAGTGACCGTGCGAATGAAAATATATTTATCTATAAAAAGCCGATCGGCGTGGTTGGCGGCATCGTTCCATGGAACTTTCCTGTCTTTATTTTGGCCAGGAAAGTAGCTACAGCACTAGTAACTGGCTGTACGATTGTATTGAAACCAAGCCAGCAGACTCCAAATACGGCGATGGAATTTACTAAGATCATACATTCTATGGATGAAATTCCGAAAGGTGTGTACAATGTCGTCACAGGAACAGGATCAGAAATCGGAAATGCCCTCGCTTCCCATAAACATGTGCATATGATTTCGATGACAGGGAGTGTTCCTGCAGGTACGAAAGTCATGGAAGCAGCCGCGCAAAATATTACAAAAGTGAACCTGGAGTTAGGAGGTAAAGCTCCTGCCATCGTAACAGCGAACGCAGATCTTGATGTCGCGGCAGAGAACATCACTATTTCAAGACTGGCAAACAATGGCCAGGCGTGTACGAATGCGGAGAGGGTGTATGTTCATGAAAGTGTGGCTGATAAGCTTATTGAAAAATTACGGCATCGCTTTGAATCTCTGACCATTGGTGATCCGCGTGAGAATAAGGAAGCTGATGTAGGCCCGCTGGTCAGCCAGGATCGCTTAGAAGAAGTCGAACAAATGGTGAAAGAAGCGCTCAATGCAGGAGCGAAGGTAGAATTTGGTGGTGAAAGACCGGATCATGAGAAAGGCTTCTTTTTCAAACCAACGATTCTAACTAACGTGGAGCATGACATGGCCATTATGCAGGAGGAGATCTTTGGACCTGTTATTCCGGTTGCAACGTTCAAAACTCTTGATGAAGCAATTGAAAAAGGGAATGATACAGAATATGGACTTTCTTCTTCCGTCTATACAGAAAATATGCATGAGGCAATGCGAGTCGTTAATGAATTGAAGTTCGGTGAGACCTTTGTTAACCGAGAGAATTTTGAAGCTGTTCAAGGCTATCACGCTGGAATGCGTAAATCTGGCTTAGGCGGTGCAGATGGGAAGCACGGAATGGAAGACTTTCTTGTCACTCAAGTCGTCTATATGCAATATAAAAACGATAAACAATAAAAAATATAAAAAAGGGTGTCCTTAACGGGCACCCTTTTATTGTGAAGAAAGGTTCTTTTTTAACCATTCTGTAGCGAAATCAACAGACTTTCTTATAGAAAATAGACGGGCACCTGCATTACCGACTTTCCCTTTTTGGACCACGTAAGCTTGTTCGAATTCTGCACCGATTTTTTCAAATGGTTCATCATCGATATCGACATCTGCGTAAGTGATCCATTGTGTCTTGCCTTCTTTCATTAACGGAGCACCTCTAGTCTTTTCTTTACGTACATGAGAGCGGTGTTCCGATAAATGAAAGCTAGTGTTTGAATCGTATCCTACGCCAAGTAATAAAACTTTTGCCTCTCTTTCATAGGCTTGACCGAGGGGAGATGTGTCGCTCAAAGGATAAGACAATTCATGTCTTTCTGTCATTTGCTCTGCTTCTTTCCCCCAGGCTGATATAGAAAATGCCGGGTGATAACTACGGTAAACATCAGGAAACTTACGAAATAATTCAGGAAGTACGCCTAAATACGTAGAAGGGGTCTTATTTGGATCGAAGGCAGGCATTGTATTTCTTATTGTTTCATGCCAATTATTTGGTACAGGTGGATTTTCCCATTCGACAGGGTCTGAGAGCGTCGGTGAATGAGTTTGGAACACTAACGTTCCTTCCGTTGTAATAGTGTCCATTAAGGATTGGATGACAGCTTGCGGGCCTCCGCTTGTCCAACCGATCGCTTTCATGGAAGCGTGGACGAGAATGAGGTCTCCTTCTTTTATTCCTAGGTTAGATAAGTCTTGTTTCAGGCTTTCTACGGTTTGAGGTTCGAATGTTTGATCAATGACTTTTTTCTCGCTCAATAGGATTACCCCCTTTATTTACGATTATACAAAAAAGGAAAGCCCTATAAATAAGGCTTTCCGTTATAACTCAGCGATTATCAATTGTTTCTGGATACATATCATGATTCATCATGCGATGGTCAGCCATTTGTTCGAATTTCGTCCCCGGCTTACCATAGTTGCAATAAGGATCGATAGAAATGCCACCTCTTGGAGTGAATTTTCCCCACACTTCAATGTAGCGAGGATCCATCAATTCAATTAAATCATTTATAATAGTATTGACGCTGTCTTCATGGAAGTCTCCATGATTACGAAAGCTGAATAGATAGAGTTTCAGTGACTTACTTTCAACCATTTTCTGATCCGGGATGTAGCTGATGTAAATAGTTGCGAAGTCCGGCTGTCTTGTTTTCGGACATAGAGTCGTAAATTCAGGACAATTAAATTTAACAAAATAGTCTCGATTCGGGTGCTGGTTATCGAATGTTTCTAGAACGGCAGGATCGTACTCAAACGAATATTCATTATTTTGATTCCCTAGAAGGGATAGATCTAAGTCATCTTCTTTACGGCCAGGCATAGCTAACACTCCTCTTGAGTTGTTTTTGGTTTATTTTGTCACCTCAGGTCATCCAGATATTGGATGACCTGAGGTGGAAGATTATACAAAAAAATCCGCAACTCTAAGGGCTGCGGATTAAAAGTTCAGCTTCCTTAGTTTTTTATAGAGGGGTGCTAAGAAACCTCTTAATTATGAGAATTATTGCTTCAATTATTATATAAATGCTGCGAATCACTGTCAATCGACTTCCTTCTCTTGACCTAATTATGTAAATATTTAGTCATTTCCCTTTAAAAATCTTTCCTTTTCCCCTAAAATAAGAAGTAATTCATGAAAAATTCTGAAAATACCCCATTGAAAGAGCTCTGTAAACGACAGAGCTTACTTTAGGCACAAGTAGAAAACGTTTACAAAAAACATTCTGATGAGGTGATTTAATGGATATGCAACCAATCCCAGCAAGATCAGGCAATCACAACATGGAAAACTACAAAGAAACGTACAACCATTTCAATTGGGATGAAGTGAAAAGTAACTTTACGTGGAGTGAAACGGGCAAGGTGAACATTGCTTATGAAGCAATCGATAAATATGCCGCCGATCCACAAAAGAAGAATCAGGTAGCGTTAAAGTACTCAGCACCTGATCGTGAAGAAGAGTTAACTTTCGACGATTTGAAAGTGCAAAGTAATAAGTTTGCGAATGTACTGAAGAAACACAATATAGAAAAAGGCGACCGTGTTTTCTTGTTCATGCCTAGAAGCCCGGAATTTTATGCAACCTTTTTCGGTATTTTAAAAGTCGGAGCCATTGCTGGTCCACTTTTTGAAGCTTTCATGGAACAAGCGGTACGGGATCGTTTGGAAGATAGTGAAGCAACGATGCTGATTACGACTCCTGAGTTATTGGAGCGTGTCCCGGTCGATGATCTTCCCGCTTTAAAACAGATTGTTCTCGTTGGAGGAGATGCTCCAGGCAACTACATTTCATACGAAGAAGAAATGAAAAATGCTTCTGAGGACTTTGAAATCGAATGGGTAGACCTTGAAGATGGAATGCTTCTCCATTACACTTCTGGTTCCACTGGTAAGCCAAAAGGGGTTTATCATGTGCATAATGCAATGATTCAGCATTATCAGACAGGTAAATGGGTGCTTGATTTGAAGGAAGACGATGTGTACTGGTGTACGGCTGACCCAGGCTGGGTAACGGGAACGAGTTACGGAATCTTTGCTCCATGGCTGAATGGAGTGACGAACGTTATACGCGGCGGCCGTTTCAGTCCAGATGACTGGTACGGAACAATTGCTGAGAAGAATGTTTCCGTATGGTATTCCGCACCGACAGCGTTCAGAAAATTATTGAGTGCTGGCGCTGAGGTTGCTAAGAAACATGACTTATCCTCATTACGACACGTATTGAGTGTTGGAGAGCCATTAAACCCAGAGGTCATTACATGGGGACTGGAAGCCTTCGACTTGAGAATCCACGATACATGGTGGATGACTGAAACAGGTGCCATGCTCATTTGTAACTATCCTGCGATGGATATGCGTCCAGGTTCCATGGGTAAACCATTCCCTGGAATTGAAGCGGCAATCGTGGATAACGATGGGAATGAACTGCCACCAAATCAAATGGGGAATCTAGCGATTAAGGAAGGCTGGCCATCCATGATGCGTGCCATCTGGAATAACCCAGGGAAGTATGAAAGTTATTTCTTGAATGGCTGGTATGTATCAGGTGACAGTGCCTATATGGATGAAGACGGTTACTTCTGGTTCCAGGGACGACTTGATGATGTAATCAATACTTCTGGTGAACGTGTAGGTCCTTTTGAAGTAGAAAGTAAGCTGATCGAACACGAAGCCGTTGCAGAAGCTGGAGTCATTGGAAAACCGGATCCAGAGCGCGGAGAGATCATCAAAGCCTTCGTTACACTCCGGGAAGGCTATCAAGAGTCGGATGATCTGTTAGAAGATATCCGCCAATTCGTGAAAAAAGGTTTAAGTGCTCATGCGGCTCCAAGAGAGATCGAAATCAAAGATACGATTCCAAAAACGCGTAGTGGTAAAATTATGCGTCGCTTGCTGAAATCGTGGGAACTTGGATTGCCGACAGGAGACACATCTACGCTAGAAGAATAAAAAAGCCGAAAGAAGCGTGCCTGATTGGTACGCTTCTTTTTTAATCAACCACAAAATATCTTCATGCATCCCTACTTATCTAGGACGAATACGAGACATTTCATAGATCTAAAGAAAGTTGTTCCACGTGAAACAGAAAGCTCGACATTTCAAATGAGACAGTCTTAGAGGGCTGTGTTAGGATGAAGAGGATAATTAAGGAAATGCTAAATAGAGAGAAATTGCAGGTGGAACATCATGAACGAATCAAATCAATCTTTTCTAGGCACCACATTGGAAACCATACAATGGTTCGTTTTTTTGTTAGCCAGTTCTGTGGCGCTTCCCATAGTCATTGGTTCAATCTTTGATTTAAGCTTCGCCCAGGTCTCGGGGCTGATGCAGCGTACGTTCTTTGTCGTAGGCATCACTTCATTTCTGCAGGGAATGTTCGGCCATAAACTGCCCATCATGGAAGGACCGGCAGGATTATGGATTAGTATTTTTGCTGTGATGGCATATTCAGGTGCTCAATCGGGAAAAAGCTACATAGAAACGCTGCAAACCCTAGAAGCGGCTATGATTTTAACAGGGGTATTTCTTCTGGTTTTTGGAGTTTTTCGATTAGCCCATCGGGTGTTATTTGTATTTACTCCGTTAGTAACGGGGGCTTTTTTATTTTTACTGACCGTCCAATTAAGCGGAACTTTTTTGCGGGGCATGCTTGGCATTCAGCAACAAGTAGAAGCCATTCATGTAGATCAGACAGTTGTCGCGTTTGTCACATTTTGTTCCGTACTTGGGTTATCGATTTTTGCAAAAGGCTGGCTGAAGAGCTACGCCGTTTTAATCGGTATCAGTGTAGGCTGGCTTTTATATATTGTCTGGGTAGGCAGCACGAAAGAAAGTGGAGGGGAATCACCGTTCATTTCAGCGCCGGAGTGGCTGGCCTGGGGCATTCCTCACTTCGAGTGGGGCATTGTACCGCTCGCTTTTATTACTGCCGTCATTCTTCTGTCTAATATCGTCGCTTCAGTGGTAGCGGTAAGTCACTCGATTTATGGTAAGCCCACCTACTCTTACAATCAAATTAATCAGGGAAGCAGCTTTTTAGGTGTCACCCATGGAATATCAGCGATGTTTTCATCGATCGCTAATGTACCTTTGGCGTCGTCCTCGGGTTTCATCCATTTAACAGGTCAAAAGAAGAAAGCTCCATTTTTATATGCATCTGCCTTATTAATGATCATTGCTTTCTTTCCATCTTTAGTCGCCTTTATTTCTGGGATCCCATCGCCAGTTGCTAATGCAGCACTGCTTGCTACCTTTGTTCAGCTAATGGGACTTGGAATCAGTAACATTGCCAGTGAAACATTGGACGAGAGAAGGTTAACCATCTTGTGCATCTCATTTTTACTAGGAATTGGGCTTATGTTCCTTCCTGCTGAGGTGTTCAAGGGGCTGCCTGGCATTGTACAAAATTTAATGAGTAATGGATTATTAGTCGGAACAGTATTGGTCATTATTATGGAACAGCTTTGGAAAGAGTCGAAAACGTAAAGATATAGAGGAAGTGATTGCATTGGAAAGACAATTATACGATGTAATAGGGATTGGGGTCGGCCCTTATAATCTTGGACTAGCGGCACTGATTGACCAGACGGATGAAGTAAATGCGCTCTTTTTTGAAAAGACTCCTGAGTTCATGTGGCACCCTGGAATGCTAATCGAGAAAATGGATCTCCAAGTTCCGTTTCTTGCTGATTTGGCTACATTTGCGGATCCGAAGAGTCGTTATACATTTATGAATTACCTGCATGAACATAACCGGATGTTCCCTTTCTTTTTCCATCGTCATTTCGAGGTCCCGCGGCAAGAGTTTAATCACTATCTGCAATGGGTAGCCGGCCAGTTAAAGAGTTTATACTTCGGCCACGTGGTGGAGGATGTCCTTGACAAAAAAGAAGCAGACAACCCTCATTACGAGGTAATCGTGAAGGAAAAGACGACAGGAGAGAGAAAACACTTTAATGCAAAGCATGTGGTGCTTGGAACAGGGAGTCAACCATTGGTGCTTGATGGGATGGATGGTCTTCCTAATGAAGATGTTATCCACTCCAGCCGATATTTATTTGAAAAAGACCACCTCCTTAAATCAAAACATGTAACAGTAGTCGGGTCAGGACAAAGTGCAATTGAAATTTTCCTTGATTTGCTCGAGGAGCAGGAGCGCCAAGACATGAAGGTAACGTTATTAACACGGACGGGTGGGCTGTTTCAGCTGGATAAAGCAAAGTTTGCTCAAGAAGCCTTTACGCCGGATTACGTGGATTATTTCCATAACCTAGAATTTGATCAAAGAAAACAGACGCTGGACACCTTAAAGCCGCTTCGTAACGGAATTGATCCTCAAACCCTTGAAAGGCTGTACACAAAGCTTTATCATCGTACGGCTGGAATGAAAGAGAGCCGAGTTCTCATTCAGCCAATGACTGAGGTTCAGAAAATAGAAGGTCAAAAAGACGGGTATGTTCTTCACTGTAAACAATGGCAGGAAGATGTGGAGTACAAATACGATACTGAAAAAGTAGTCTTAGCCACAGGCTACAAACCGCACATCCCTGAATGGTTTATGAATCGTTATAAAGAAAATATCGAATGGGAAGATGAAAAAATGTTTAAAGTGACTAGAGATTATCGACTAATGTTTAATGATGATCGAAACCACCACTTTTTCAGTTTGACTAATCTCGTTCATTCACATGGAGCAGGAGCTACGAACTTAGGGTTGTCGGTTCATAGAAACGTCCACATCATCAATACGATTGCAGGAAAAGAAGTTTACAAGAATCAAGAAGATACAACATTCCAGCAATTTTCTATGAAAGACTATGGCACATCCTAACCATCTCATAAGAATGTGAAATGTTTAATTTTGGGAACAAGGGGAAGACATCCTATGTGAATAAATTAAACACTACCCTTCAAGGAGATGATTATATGAGTAAGATCGCTTGCGTCATTACGTCTATGTTTGAAGATGTCGAATACACTCAGCCTGCAGAGGCTTTTAAAAATGAAGGTCATGAAATTACTACAATTGAATGGGAAGCCGGTAAAGAAGTAAAAGGAAAACAAGGAGAAGCATCTGTAAAAATCGATAAATCTATTGATGATGTGAACCCGAATGATTTTGACGCGCTTCTTATCCCGGGAGGCTTTTCACCCGATCAGCTTCGTGGCGACGAGAAATTCGTAACTTTAGCTAAACACTTTATGGATGAGAAAAAACCTGTTTTCGCAATTTGCCACGGTCCACAGCTTTTAATTACAGCGAAGACACTCGAAGGTAGAAAGGCCACTGGTTTCAAATCAATTGCTGTTGATATGGAATATGCAGGCGTGGACTACCAAGACCAGGAGGTTGTTGTTTGTCAAGATCAGCTGGTGACAAGTCGTCAGCCAGATGATATTCCTGCCTTCAACCGTGAATCCTTAAAATTACTACAATAAGAAATAAATTAAAGTAAGCCGCGGGGGCTTCCCTCGCGGCTTTTCCTTTTTCGGTGGAATGTCCACTTATGGAGTTGTGGCTGTAATTGTCCTATAATGAAAGATAAAAGAATGAGTGAAGGGATCGACTACATAGGAGGGAAGATATGATTGTCCAGGAGCGTGAAAATGAATTTCTGATGATTAAGCAGCACGACCATGCACAAATATCTGGTCAAATGGTTTTGGAGTGGAAGAAAAATTTCCTGTTGCGATCAAAGTTGAGGGAAGAAGCCGATTGGGCCATTGCCCAACATGACCGTGCCTGGATTCCTTTAGATGAACATCCAAAGTGGAATGATGAGAAGAACAGGCCTTATACGTTCATTGATTATCCTATAAAGGAGAAAATAGAGGCTTATCAGCGTGGGATAAAGGAAGTTGCTGAACGCTCGCTTTATGCTGGAATGCTCTGCAGCATGCATTATATGTCTTTCTTTTCAGAGGATAGTGACGATCCAGCCATCCTTCAGTTTATTGGAGAGGAAAAGAAGAGGCAGGAAGATCTATTTAAAGCAATGAAAATGGATGTTCCTAAGGATATCTATCATCTTCATTTCAAACGGCTCCAATTTTGTGATGATTTGTCTTTATATGTATGTATGCAAGAACCGGGGATACCGAAGGAACAAGAAGTACCATGGTTTAAAGATGGATTTAGACAAACCTTTGATTTTGCTCCGGACGGAATAATGGCTAACTGGGTAGACCAAACACAAGTGTCGGTAAACTCTTTTCCATTTTCACGTCCTTTCGAGGTGCATATTCCTTATCGCTCCGTTTCCAAAAAAGCTATTGAGGAAAAAGGGCTGGAGAAGGCTTATCATGAGGCTGAAACGGCACAGCGAACGGTGAAGATTATATCAGAAGAGTAAAACACCGCTGTCAGACAGCCTTATTGCTGCCAGGACTGTCTGATGCGGAAAATTTCATTGATTCTTTTCGACGTTGAACTGACTACCGAGCAGAGCCCAATTTTGTGGAAAGGATAGACCAAGCTTCCAGTAACTGATACCTTTCAGACCGCGATCCTTAATAAGGTCAAATTTCTTCTGGATGGAACGAGCATCCTCAAACCAGACTTCATGATCATTTCCTTCCGAGTCCGTATACGTAAAATAGGGAGCCTGTTCCTCTTGGTCATAGGAAATTGGAACATTGTTTTCCCTTGCAATCTGAATAGCTCTCTGAGGGCTCACGGCTTTCGCAAACTCTCCACCAGGTTCATAGGGGAGCGTCCAGTCGTACCCGTACAAATTTTGGCCTAATAATATTTTATTTGCCGGCATTTCAGTCAGCGCATAATCCACCACTTCAGTGACAGGTCCAATCGGTGAAACAGCACGAGGAGGGCCTCCACTGTAACCCCATTCATAGGTCATTAATACGACGAAATCGGCAATTTCTCCATGCGCTTTATAATCGTGTGCTTCATACCAGGCACCTTCTTGTTCAGCACTCGTTTTTGGAGCAAGGGCGGTCGACATAAGGAGACCTTCTGCAGAAAGCCTCTGCTTCGCTTTTCTAAGGAACTGGTTGTAATTTTCCTTTAGCTCTGGAGGCAGAAATTCCATATCGAAATGAACGTCTCTAAACCCGACTTCTTTCGCTGTTTTAACGATGTTATCAAGAAGGGTGTTTTGTACGTTTTCGTTTGTCAGGATCGTTCGCCCAAGTTCTGCGCTGAACTCGCCTTCCGCTAAGTTCGTGACAACCATCATAAGTGAGGCGTCATTGTTATCAGCGATTGCTTTGAAGTTATCAAGCGGCGGCGCTTTTAATGTGCCATCCGGTATGATTTCATAACTAAAGGGAGCTAAATAAGTAAGCAGCGGTGCTCGTTGTTCAGCTGAAGATCGCAGAACTTCGGAGACTTCCCCTCCAAAAGGCTCAATATAAGCATTGGCAGAAATTAAGGTTGGCGGTTGTTCAGGGATATACAGTCTTAATCCTACAGGCAGCGCTGCATTTGCCTGCAGGCCGTTTACTTCAGCGAGCTGGTTTGCGGATAAACCAAACTGCTGAGCAATGGTATATAAGCTGTCTCCGGGCTGGACAAAATAAAACTGACCGACAATCGGCACAACTATAGCTTGACCGACTACGAGGTCTCCAGGGGTTTCCAGTTCGTTTGCATCAATGATGGCATTTGGCGTACTATCATAGAGACCAGCTATCGAAAATACACTGTCACCTGGCTGGACGACATGGATTTGCATGTACATCGCTCCTTTCTCATCATTATCAATGTATGAATACGGAAAGCGGAAATATTCTTATGAAATAGAAGGGGTCTCTTATGAACACTGACGAACACTATATGCAATTAGCTATAAAAGAAGCAAAAAAAGCAGAGGCAGAAGGCGAAGTTCCAATTGGAGCGGTCATTGTTTTTAATGATGAAATCATCGCCAAAGGTTACAATCAAAGAGAGACATCCCAGCTCGCTTCTTCTCATGCTGAATTCATAGCTATCGAACGAGCCAATCAGGCAATCGGAAGCTGGAGACTGGAAGATTGCACGTTATATGTCACCCTGGAACCATGTCCGATGTGTGCAGGAGCTATTTTACAATCCAGAATCCCGAGAGTCGTTTATGGAGCAAAAGATCCGAAAGCGGGATGTGTTGGTTCTTTAATGAATTTATTAGATGATGAGCGGTTTAATCACAGAGCAGAAATCTCAGCTGGGGTCTTGGGAGAAACATGTGGTGACCTTTTGACTCAGTTTTTCCGAGAGCTGCGTAATAAGAAGAAAACAAGTCCATCTACTAATAATTTACAAAAATAATTCATTGCATTTTTTGAAAAAAGTAGCTATACTAGTAATTGTCGTGCTAAGCGGGGAATTAGCGGTGCCCTATACTCGCAATCCGCTACAGCGAGGCCGAATCCCCACCCGAGGTGGTGTGGCCTCAAGGTCTGCCTTATGTGACCGGTGTTGACACCCAGGTCCTGCGCAACGGGAATCAGTGAACCCTGTCAGGTCCGGAAGGAAGCAGCAGTAAGCTGTCCCTCTCGTGTGCCGCGGGAGTGCCTGGGTCGAGCCGTAATCATAAGTAACGCTTGGGGCCACGCCATCGACGGTGGGTGCACGGCATTACATATGAATTTACTATTAGGTTATTATATAAAAAAGTCGTTATGAGACATTTTCATAACGGCTTTTTCTATTATATTCGGCTTAATTAAATAGAGGGTTGTGAGGATTAGTTCGTTTTCATTCCTTTTCACTCATTTACATAATGGAATGATTACCTCTAATTTAAAAACTAAAGCCTTAAGTTAGAAGCGAATGTCGTCGAAGAACTAAGGTTCACATCCAATGCACCAATCAGGTATAATGGATGAGAGACTAAAAAGGGAGAACGGTTATATGAGCTATCAGGCTTTGTATCGTGTCTGGCGCCCAAAAAACTTTGAAGATGTGGTCGGACAAACCCATATTACACGCACACTGCAAAACGCGATTGAACAAGATAAATTTTCGCATGCCTATCTGTTCTCCGGTCCACGGGGGACGGGTAAAACAAGTGCTGCGAAAATTTTTGCTAAAGCCGTGAACTGCGAACGTTCCCCTGTGAAGGAACCCTGCAATGAGTGTGCGGCGTGTCTTGGTATCCAAGATGGGTCGATCTCGGACGTTATTGAAATCGATGCTGCTTCCAACAACGGGGTAGAACAAATTCGTGAAATCCGGGACAAGGTAAAGTATGCACCAAGCGCGGTACCTTACAAAGTATATATTATTGATGAAGTCCACATGCTCTCCATGGGAGCTTTTAATGCTTTGCTTAAGACGTTAGAAGAACCCCCTCGTCATGTTATATTTATTTTAGCAACGACAGAGCCTCACAAAATTCCACTTACCATTATTTCAAGATGTCAGCGATTTGACTTCAAACGGATATCTCAGAAAGCGATGGTTGATCGGATGGAGGCCATTATCTCTGCTGAGGAGATCACCATTGCTCGTGAAGCTTTGGAAATTGTGGCTTTAACAGCAGAAGGCGGGATGAGGGATGCTTTAAGTTTGCTAGATCAGGCCATTTCCTATAGTGAAGAAGAAGTTACTGTTGAGGATGTATTAGCAGTAACCGGTTCAGTCTCCCAAGGGAAACTGGCTGAAGTCGTTAGAGCTTTATACGAACAAGAGGTGAAAGCAGCTCTTGAAGCAGTAGATGACTTGATACAGCAAGGAAAAGATCCGGGCCGTTTTGTCTTTGACTTAATTTATTATCTTCGAGACGTCCTATTATTCCAAAGTGCTCCAGATCTTGAACATAATTTGGAACGTGCCATTCCTGATGATACGTTTCGTATGCTGGCTGAACAGTTATCTGCCCACTGGATTCAGCAGGCAATACGAGAGCTCAATCAATGCCAGCAAGAAATGAAATGGACAACAAGTCCTAAAGTGTTTATTGAAATTGCCCTTTTGAATATGGTGGAAGTCAAGCCTGCTTCTGTATCGCAGCTTGCTGAATCAGAAGCTCTGAATCAGCTTTCTAAGAAAATTACTGAACTCGAGAGAGAATTGACGAGTTTGAAGCAAAACGGGGTAGAACAGCAAGCGGCTAAACCATCGAAGCCAAAGCGAACACCTGCAAAATCCGGACGAAAAGGATATAATGTACCTTATGAACGGATACGCCAAGTATTAAATGAGGCATCTAAGGAAGAAATTAAAAATGTTCAAGGTCATTGGGCAGATTTCATGGATGCATTGAAGCGGAACAATGCACCGGCTCATGCAACTTTACTGAATAGTAAGCCGAGAGCAGCTTCTTCAAAAGCGTTGGTACTTGCTTTTCGCTATGACATCCATTGTTCCTTGGCAATGGAGCACCAAAGTACAATTGAGCCCTTGCTTACAGAATTCATAGGAAAACCTTTGACGATCATCCCTATTCCGGAGCCGAATTGGCAGGAAATACGCGAGGAATATGTGCGTAAACAAAAAAATTCCCCTGAGGACGGCGATGAAGAAACATCTGATAATCCATCTTCTGAAGGGAATGACGATCCGCTCGTCTCAGAAGCACGCAAGCTCGTCGGAGATGATTTGATAGAAATCCAAGATTAAATGATATTAAAGGAGGAATTCGCCATGCGTGGTGGAGGAAATATGAACAATATGATGAAACAAATGCAAAAGATGCAGAAGAAAATGATGAAAGCTCAAGAAGAGCTTTACGAAATGACTTTTGAATCTTCTGCTGGCGGCGGAATGGTTAAAGTTGTTGCTAACGGGAAAAAAGAAATTACAGATATCGAAATCGATGAAGAAGTTGTAGATCCAGATGATGTAGAAATGCTTCAAGATTTGATCATCACAGCAACGAACGATGTGTTGAAGCAAGTGGATGATAAAACAAACGATACTATGGGACAGTTCACGAAAGGTATGCCTGGAGGAATGTTCTAGGAGGAATTCTCATGTATTACCCGGAACCAATTTCTAAACTGATCGACAGTTTTACGAAGCTGCCAGGGATCGGCCCTAAGACGGCTGTCCGCCTGGCTTTTTTCGTGCTGGAGATGGAAGAGGACGATGTTCTTGATTTTGCTAAGTCATTAGTGAACGCTAAAAGAGAACTGACTCACTGCTCGATCTGCGGTCATATTACCGATCAAGACCCTTGCTCAATTTGTCAGGATGATTCCCGCGATCAAACATTGATTTGTGTCGTTCAAGATCCGAAAGATGTGATCGCGATGGAGAAGATGAAAGAGTTTAGCGGGAAGTACCACGTGCTGCACGGAGCTATTTCGCCGATGGACGGCATTGGTCCTGAAGACATTAATGTGGCAAGTTTGATTAATCGATTGAAAGATGAAGGAGTCGAAGAGCTGATTCTGGCCACCAATCCTAATATTGAGGGAGAAGCTACGGCCATGTATATCTCTCGATTAGTGAAACCTTCGGGAATACGTATGACACGTATTGCCCACGGTCTTCCGGTTGGAGGAGACTTAGAGTATGCGGACGAAGTAACTTTATCCAAGGCACTTGAAGGAAGAAGAGAACTGTAAAAAGGATGGTTCTATGTTCGGTAGACATAAAAAGATTAGGAAAGAGATTGATCAAGAGCTTCTTTCTAATATAAGAACACTCAAGCATGAGTGGGAAACGCTGAACACGATCATAAATCAGAGTATTGAGCCGAGTGACGAGGGACTGACAGAACTAGCCCTTGTTAAAGCGAAATATTTTTACTTATTGCGAGAAGCAAGATTTCGTCAAATCAATGCTTTATCATAACTTGTACTATCCCCTTGTTCCATCACATATACTGACTTTAGAACAGTATATAAGTGGACAGGGGGTTTTTTATGGATCCGGTGTTAGTCATCTTATTGTTAGGACTAGCCATTCCTTTTTTATTGATTGTCGGGTTGCCATCTGCTCCAATTAAATGGGCGGGACAACTTCTCACTAGGTTAATCGTTGCTGTTATCCTTCTTTTTTTCGTAAATCTGTTCGGAGCGCAATTTGGTTTGCATGTTCCTATTAATGGTTTCACGGCTGTCGTCTCTGGACTCCTTGGTGTACCAGGTGTATTGTCACTGGCAGCTATACATTTATGGTTACTTTAGAAAAAGATGAGGCTATATGTCCTTATCTTTTTTTATTTGTGTGTAAATAACGCGACGGTGTAGGCTGCACCTAGTTCCTTGAGGTTATAAGCCAATCGATTATGTATGAAAAATATCCACTCCATCGCTTATCATATGCTTGTCGTGGTACCTCAGGACGAGGTTCAGTTCAACGATGGCACAAGACGTGTCGGACATCGTTGAACATGGAATGATTAAACCACTCGCTTACGGAGTTCAGCTTATTAAATAGTAATCTCGTAATATACGAAAAAAAATAAGAAAAAAGGGTTGCGTTCATTTTCATAGCATGCTATATTATTACTTGTCGCTTCAAAGAAAGCGGGTTTTAACAAAACAGCTTACAAAATCTCATAAAAAAAGTTATTGACACACAGTAACTTTACATGATAAATTAGTAAGCGTCGCTTCAAAAGAGAAGCGGCAAGCCGAAAACGGCTTACA